>CAZVMM010000013.1:0-54378 GCA_964628205.1 uncultured Muribaculaceae bacterium | reverse complement strand
CGAGTGGGTCAACTACTTGGCCGGCGGCAGTGACGTGCTGCCCGACCGTGGCGGCCTGCGGGTGCCCATTGACCTGTCATTCTGCCTGCACACCGATGCCGGTGCCACGCCCGACGACGAGACGGTGGGCACGCTGCTTATCTATTGCACCCGCAGCGGAGGCAAGCAGTTCGGTAAGTATGCCAACGGCACGCCGCGTGAGCTCTCGCGCCGCTTGGCCAACCTGCTCTCGACCGAGATTGTCAAGGACGTACGCGCCCGTTGGGAACCCAACTGGACACGTCGCGGCATGTGGGACCGCAGCTACTACGAGGCTCGCGTGCCCGAGGTCCCCGCTGTGCTTATGGAGTTGCTCTCGCACCAGAACTTTGCCGACATGAAGTACGGCCTCGACCCGATGTTCCGCTTCGACGTGAGCCGTGCCATCTACAAGGGTATGCTCAAGTTCATTGCCCAGCGCGACCACCGCAGCTACGTCATCCAGCCTCTGCCGGTCAACAGCTTTGCCATCAGCAAGACAGCTCATGGCCGTTACCTGCTCACCTGGCAACCCACCCACGACGAGCAGAGCGAGGGTGCCGATGCCACAAGCTTCATCGTCTGTGAGCGCGTGGGTCTGGATGGTGGCTTCAGGGAAGTGGCGACCGTGAAGGGACCGCAATACAGTGTGAGCATCAATGACAACAAGTTGCATTCCTACCGCATTATCGCCATGAACGATGGTGGCCGCAGTTTCCCCAGCGAGACGCTGAGCCTAGGCGAGGCCGCATCTAGTAAGGGTGAGGTGCTGGTGGTGAACGGATTCACCCGCGTGAGCGGACCCGACTGGTTTGAGGATAGCGTGCGCGCCGGTTTTGATGACAACAAGGACCATGGCGTGCCCTATATCCAGCAGATTAACTATCTGGGGTCACAATATGAGTTCCGACGCAGTATCGAATGGAAGGATGACGATTCGCCCGGATTCGGAGCCAGCCGCAGCGACTGCGAGACGATGAATGTGGCCGGTAACTGCTTCGACTACCCGGCGGTGCACGGCCAGGCACTGATGAGCCTCGGCTACTCATTTGTCTCTTGCAGCCAGCAGGCCCTGGAGAACAATTACAATACCGGCGACTACCGCCTGATGGATCTCATCCTGGGCAAGCAGAAGGAGATAATCACTGGCAGTGGCTTGAAGCCTTCGCGCTTCAAAATCTATACCCCTGGCCTGATGAGTGCTTTACGCTCGTTCACCAGTAGCGGTGGCAGCGTGGTGATGTCGGGTTCCTTTGTCGGCAGCGATCTGTGGGACAATGCCGCGGGAAACACCGACGAGATCGGCAAGTCTTTTGCCCGCGAGGTGCTCGGCTTCGAGGGCCTGAACGGACGTGCGTCGCTCGACGGCACCGTCATTGCCGTGGACTGCCCTGACAAGTCTCTGGCTGCCGAAGGCGTCTGGGAGTTTGTCAACAAGTTGAACGATAAGCAGTATGCTGTGGAATCGCCCGACGCCATCCGCGCCAGTGACAGCCGCGGCTTCACCTGGCTGCGCTATGGGGAGAATGGCTTGCCTGCTGGCATCGCCAGCGACCGTGGCGGCTACCGAACCGTCGTGCTTGGATTCCCGCTCGAGGCCATGACCTACGCTAGCGACTGCACACGGTTGCTGCAGCGCATCCTCGAATACCTGCACCCCTAAAGACCTTAAGGCCCTTGAAAAAAGATAACCAATCATCAATAATAAAGAAACAACATGGGAAGAATCAATTGCTTTATCCCGTTTGCTAGCGCCGAGCAGGCCGAGCAAACCATTCAGAATCTCCGTGATCAGGAACTGGTGAACAAAATCTTCCTCCTCGCAACCGAGGATGGAGCTGCTCCCGTCGAGGGTTGTGAATTGTTGCCCGTCAAGGGGCTCACCTCAAGTGCCACGATGCGTGCTATCGCCGATCATGCCGATGCCGACTACGTGTTATTGTACACCAAGTTCGACACCCTGAAGATGGGGCCGTTCTCCATCGAGCGCTTTGCCAAGCTGGGTGATGACACCTGTTCGGGAATGCTCTATGCCGATCACTATAACGTTACCGACAAGGGCGCCGACAAGGCTCCTGTCATCGACTATCAGATGGGTAGCCTCAGAGACGATTTCGACTTTGGCTCTGTATTGTTCTTCTGTGGCCAGTGCTTCAAGAAGGCTGCTGCTGCCATGAAGGCCGACTATGAGTTCGCTGGCTTGTACGACCTGCGCCTGAAGTTGTCGCAGTTTGCCCAGATTACCCACATCAACGAGTACCTGTATAGCGATGTGGAACTCGATACCCGCAAGAGCGGTGAAAAGATATTTGATTACGTGGATCCGCGTAACCGCGGCCGCCAGATCGAGATGGAGCAGGCCTGCACCGAGCACCTCAAGGAAATCGGTGGCTATCTGGCTCCTACTCGCATCCAGGACGGCAAGGAAGTGCCTAACTTCCGCCACATTGAGTTTGACCAGGGCGACTTCGAGGTCGAGGCCACGGTGATGATTCCCGTCAGGAACCGTATCCGCACGATCCGCGATGCCATCGACTCGGTGCTCAATCAGGAGTGCGACTTCAAGTTTAACCTGATGGTGGTGGATAATTTCTCCACCGACGGCACACGTGAGGCCATAGCCGAGTACAACGACCCGCGCCTGATCCACATCATCGCCGACTTCTATGACATGGGCATCGGCGGCTATTGGAACCTGGCTGCCCACAGCAAGCGTGCCGGCAAGTTCATCGTGCAGCTCGATAGCGACGATATGTACAAGGACGAGCACACCCTGCAGACGATGGTCAACGCATTCTACGAGCAGAATGTGGCTATGGTGGTGGGCACCTATCAGATGACTGACATTCACCTCAATCCTATTCCTCCCGGCATCATCGACCACAAGGAGTGGACTCCCGAGAACGGCCGCAATAATGCCTTGCGCATCAATGGCCTGGGAGCGCCCCGTGCCTTCTACACTCCCGTGCTGCGCGATGTCAAGATTCCCAACACGAGCTACGGCGAGGACTATGCTCTGGGCCTGAACATTTCGCGCCATTATCAGATTGGCCGCGTCTACACGCCTGTGTACCTGTGCCGTCGCTGGGATGACAATAGCGATGCTTCGCTTGATGTCGAGAAGATGAACCGCAATAACCTGTACAAGGACCGCATCCGCACATGGGAACTCCAGGCGCGTATCGCCATGAACAGGCTTTAGGCTTTAGGACAGCAGGGTTAATGTGTGCCGTGACTCTGTCACGGCAACAACCGACAACCGGCAATGGATTACAGCAAGGCAATCGACAGGCTTATCGCCAGGCAACTGCGTGACTGGGACGTGGCCGAGCGCAATTATGCGGCGCTCGGTCGGGTCAGCGTGCGCACGTTGAGCCTGGATGGGTGTGCCGTCGTGCTGCAGCACAATCCTGAGCGTCGCCGGTCCGTGACGGCCCGCGTTGACAAGCGCTCCCTGGCAAGCCGCAAGTGCTTCCTGTGTGCTGCCAACCAGCCTGCCCGTCAGCGTGCCATCCTGTGGGGTGACCACTACAAGATACAAGTCAATCCGTATCCCATCTTCAAGCGGCACCTGACCATTGCCGACATGCAGCACGTGCCGCAACGCTTGTCGGGCAGGGTAGGGGACATGGTGCAGCTGGCGCATGATATGCCCGGGTTCGTGGTGCTCTACAACGGACCGCAGTGCGGCGCGTCGGTACCCGACCATGCCCATTTCCAGGCTGCCGGCAAGGGCGAGATGCCCTTGTGTGACGAGGTGTTGCATGCCACAACCCACCTGCTTGCCGACAGTGACGAGGGCTTTATCGGTTATGTGAATTCGTTGTGCCGTAGCCTGTTCATCATCGAGACCAATACCGTGCGTGCCGCCGAGCGCTACACCCTGCGCCTGCTTGACCTGCTACCGGCCCCCGGAGCGGGCATGGAGCCCTTGGTCAACCTGCTGTGCTGTTGGGACGGCACCGACCATGTGTGGCGCATCATCGTGTTCCCTCGAAGCAAGCATCGTCCCTCGTGCTACGGCGAGCGCGAAGGCCAGTTGCTGCTCAGCCCCGCTACGGCAGAGATGGGTGGCGTGTGGGCAATCCCGACAGAAAAAGACTACAATAACCTGACCGCCAATCAGGTGCAGGCGTTGTATGACGAACTGTGCCTGTCGCGCGATGAATTGGAGCCTATTCTCAAGGGTTACAGTCAGCGATGGGAAAATACCCTGCCCCTGTAGGGCGCAGAGCGGATTTTTGTGTTTACCGATTGTGTTTTTGTTGAAAGAAGTTAAGATATAACATACTTAATCAAGATATGGACGAGAAACAGATACCGCAAGTGAGGGTGGGCATCATGAATGAGCCCACACTGGATTTTGTGCTCAATGGCGACTACCGCGTGAACGCAGAGGTGTGTAGCGGTAGCCATCATGTGACAGTTGCCGATGGGCAGGTGGAGTGGAACGGACAGCGCTTCGATGAACTGTTGTTTGAACCGATGGATACCGATCACGCGTCATTCACGTTGCGCGGTGTGACTATCGGCGTAAGCTTCCACTGGAAGCGGCAAGAGGATCAGACCTTCAAAGGCGCACTGCACATTATCGTTGAGGACGGCAAGTTGACACCCGTCAACGTGCTAAGTGTCGAGGATTATCTGTTGAGCGTCATTTCCAGCGAAATGAGTGCTAACGCGTCGCTTGAACTGCTGAAGGCCCATGCCGTCATTTCGCGTAGCTGGCTGCTGGCTCAGATTCATACTGAAGAGACAGTCAAGCCTATCGACAGGGACCCCGCAGGTGAGGGCGAGATGATGGACTCTCCCGAGGAGCAGGTCAGGTGGTGGGACCGCGACGATCACGTGAATTTTGACGTGTGTGCCGACGACCACTGCCAGCGTTACCAGGGCATTACCCGTGCCACAACCGCCAAGGTCGAACAAGCCGTACGGGCCACGTGGGGCCAGGTGCTGATGCACGGTGGAGCACTATGCGACGCGCGTTTCTCTAAGTCGTGTGGTGGTGTGATGGAAGAGTTTGAGAACTGCTGGGAACCCCATCATCATGATTATTTGGAGGCTCGACGCGATGACAAGGACGAGACGAATTTCCCAGATCTGACGCGCGAAGACAATGCCGCTGAATGGATTCTGTCGGCCCCCAGCGCCTATTGCAATACCAGCGACCCCGAAATCCTGTCGCAAGTGCTCAACGACTATGACCAGGAAACCCGGGATTTCTATCGCTGGAAAGTGGAATACACCCAGGACGAGATATCACACCTCATCCATGAGCGTACGGGCATCGACTATGGCCGTATCCGCGACCTGCAGCCCGTGGCGCGTGGCACCAGTGGCAGGCTGTACCGCCTGCGCATTGTCGGCGAGAAGCGTGAGCGTATCATCGGCAAGGAACTGACCATCCGCTATGCGTTGTCACCCTCATGCCTCTACAGCTCGGCCTTCGTCGTCGAGAAGCATGATGTGGGCGACGATGGCTACCCTGCCAAGTTTGTCCTGCGAGGTGCAGGCTGGGGCCACGGTGTGGGCCTGTGCCAGATCGGTGCTGCTGTGATGGGGGCCAAGGGATTTGATTACAGACAGATTCTGTTGCACTACTTTGTGGGTGCCAGCATCGAGAAGAGATACTAATACTCCTAAGGACCCTAACGCCAACAGACGATTAATCATTTAAAAACGAAGATAAAGATATGAAAGAAATTCAGATTGAACCCAAGCAGAAGACCCCATGGTGGTGGGTCCCGACCCTGTATTTTGCCGAGGGTGTGCCTTACTTTGTGGTCAATAACATCTCGGTAATGATGTTCACCAAGATGGGTGTCCCCAACGGCGACATGTCGTTTTTCACGACACTGCTCTATTTCCCGTGGTTCCTTAAGGGCATCTGGAGTCCCATCGTCGATGTGGTCAAGACCAAGCGCTGGTGGATCGTCGCCATGCAGGCCATCATGACGGCGATGCTTATCCTGCTGACGCTGACGCTGCCGCACCCCGACACCACGACCATAGCTGGCGGCAACACACCGATCAGCATCTTCTGGTTCACGCTGCTGCTGTTTATCGTTGCCGCGTTTGCCAGTGCGACCCACGATATCGCCGCCGACGGCTACTACATGCTGGCCCACAGCCCCAGTAGCCAAGCTGCGTTTATCGGCATCCGCAGTGTGTTCTATCGTGTGGCTTCGGTTTTCGGACAGGGTGGATTGGTGTTCATCGCTGGCCTCATCGAGAGCGAGACGGGAAACATTCCCCTCTCATGGCAAGTGACGCTGGGCGTGTCGGCTGTGGTGTTTTTCCTGATTACGATCTACCACACCTTTGCCCTGCCGCGATCGGCCGATGACAAGCCGCGAAATGCTGATGTGGGAACGGCTGCGGGCTCTACCAGGAGCAACCTTGCTGAGCTGGGTAACTCATTCGTGACCTTTGTCAAGAAACCTGGCGTGCTGTTGGCCATCGCCTTCATGCTGCTCTATCGTTTGCCTGAGGGTTTCCTCATCAAGCTGTGTCAGCCCTTCCTGGTACACTCGGTGGAGCAGGGTGGCCTGGGCCTGAGCACCGAGATGGTGGGAACAGTCTACGGTGTGTTTGGCGTGATTGCCCTGTTGCTGGGAGGCATCCTGGGCGGCATCTACTCCTCGCGGGTAGGTCTCAAGAAGTCGCTGTGGGTAATGGCGGCCTGCATGACGTTGCCGTGCTTGACGTTCGTCTATCTGGCTATCGCTCAGCCGTCCAATGTCGTTATTATCACCATCGCACTGTGCATCGAGCAATTCGGCTACGGCTTTGGTTTCACGGCCTACATGCTCTACATGATGTACTTCAGTGAGGGTGAGTTCAAGACGTCTCATTATGCCATCTGCACGGCCTTCATGGCACTGAGCATGATGCTGCCGGGCTTTGTGGCCGGCTACATCCAGGAGGCCATCGGCTATGTGAACTTCTTCTGGATGGTCATGGCCTGCTGCTTTGCCACCTTGATCGTCACCTACTTTGTGGATCGCACCATCGACCCCAACTACGGCAAGAAAACCAACTGATTCGCGTTAGTCCGCGTTAAAAATGCAAAAAGAAGAGATGAATAAGATATTGCTAGCTATAGTAGTGAGCGTGATGGCGGCGATGACGGCGGGTGCCGTTGTCAAGCCCGGCATCGAGGTGCTGCACGACGGTGGCTTTGCCCAGTTACAGGGCAAGCGTGTCGGGCTGGTGACCAATCCCAGCGGCATCGACAACAACCTCAAGAGTACGGTCGACATCCTCAACGAGGCACCCGGCGTGCGGCTTGTGGCGCTGTTTGGGCCCGAGCACGGTGTGCGCGGCAATGCCCATGCCGGCGATGCGGTGGGTGACGCCGTCGACCCGCTGACGGGCATCAAGATGTACTCACTGTTCGGCAAGACCCACGAGCCCACCGCCGAGATGCTCCGCGATATCGACGTGCTGGTCTATGACATCCAGGACGTGGGGTGCCGCAGTTACACGTTCTATGCTACGATGGGTGTGTGCATGCAGGCCTGTGCCAAGCATGGCACCGAGTTTATGGTCCTGGACCGCCCTAATCCGCTGGGCGGCAACAAGATCGAGGGCAACCTGGTGGAGCCTGGTTACTTCTCGTTTGTGAGCAAGTATGCCATCCCATACCTGTATGGCCTCACGCCGGGCGAGTTGGCTACTTTCCTCAATGAGGAAGGCATCATCGCCCAGGAGTCCAAGACCGGACATGGCTGCAAGCTCACGGTCATCCCGATGCAGGGATGGACCCGCGACATGAAGTTCCGCGACACGGGCATGCCCTGGGTGCTGCCTTCGCCCCAGATTCCCACGCCCGAGAGCGCCTTCTTCTATCCCGTGTCTGGCATCTTGGGCGAGCTCTACATCTTCAACACGGGCATCGGCTACACGCTGCCATTCCAGACGTTTGCCGCATCGTGGATCAACGCCGACTCGCTGGCCATGCGCATGAACGACCTGGACCTGCCGGGAATGCACTTCAGACCGATCAACTACAAGCCGTTCTTCGCCCTGAGTGTGGCCGTCGACAAGACGTTGCAAGAGGTGCACGGCGTGCAGACCTATATCACTGACCCCGATGCCGCTAACCTGTGCCTGACTCAGTTCTACTTCCTGCAGGTCATCCACGAGATGTACCCCCACGTGGAACTCTTCTCGCAGAACCCCAAGCGCTACAACATGTTTGACAAGGTGTGCGGCACCAGCGAGATCCGCGAGCGCTTTGTCAAGCGCTATCGTGTCGAGGACATTGCCGACTACTGGAACAAGGACGTGGACGTGTTCCGCATCCGTTCGGCCAAGTACTACCTGTATCATTAAGTATTGTCGTATATTATCAAAGTATATTATGGCTAAGGAGAACAAACGATTGCTGTCACTCGACATCCTGCGGGGCATTACCATCGCGGGAATGCTGCTGGTCAATAATCCTGGCACTTGGAGTCACATCTACCGCCCGCTGCAGCATGCCGAGTGGATAGGGCTCACGCCCACCGACCTGGTGTTCCCGTTCTTTGTCTTCTGCATGGGCGTGTCTATGGCCTTTTCCCTGAAGAAATTTAATTACAAGCTGTCGGGCCCGTTGATGACCAAGATTGTGCGCCGCACGGTGATTCTTTTCCTCATCGGCTGGGCCGTTCAGTGGTTTGGCCACCTGGTGCGCGGCTTGTGCAAGGGCGACCCCCTGGTCGAGGCTGTCAACAACCTGGACACCCTGCGTTACTTGGGCGTATTCCAGCGACTGGCGCTGGTCTACTTCTTCGGCTCGCTGTGTGCGGTGCTTTTTCACCGCCGGTTCATCCCCTGGCTGGTTGGCATCATCCTGCTGGCCTATGCCCTGATCCTAGGGCTGGGGCACGGCTATGACTTCTCGCTCGACAACATCATCGCCCAGATCGACAACAGCGTGCTCGGCAGTGACCACATGTATCACGAGAGCGCCAATGGCGAGAGCATCTCTCTCGACCCCGAGGGCATCCTGAGCACCCTTCCGTGCATTGCCCACGTGCTCATTGGCTATATGGTGGGACGCATGATCCTGAGTGTGCACAACAACACCGAGCGTGTGACCACCATGCTGCTGTGGGGCACGGTGATGCTCCTGGCTGGCTGGCTGTTGCAGTATGGCATCCCTTGTGGCAAGAAGATGTGGTCGTCGACCTTTGTGCTCATCACCTGTGGCATGGCCATGTGCATCCAGGCGATGCTCATCCATTTCATCGACATCCGCGGCAAGAAACCCGCGTGGGGCAAGTTCTTTGAGTCCTTCGGTGTCAATCCGCTGGCACTCTACCTCATTGGCACCGTGCTGGCCATCCTCTTTGGCGCCATCCCCGTGGGCCACGATGCTGCGGGCGACACCATCACCATCCACAGCGTCGTTTACCACTTCTTCCAGAACTTTGGCAGTGACGAACTGGCCTCGGCTCTCTATGCCGTCTCGTTTGTGCTGCTCAACTGGACCATCGGCCACGTGCTCTACAAGAAGAGAATCTTCATCAAGATATAACCTGTACCCAACAGGGTCAACGTGTGCAGCGGCTCCGTCGCTGCACCACAACAACCAACATCCATCAACCAATTAAAAACTAAAAAATAATATGATACTCATTGCTGACTGCGGCTCCACCAAGATCAACTGGACGCTGCTCAACGGAAAAGAAAAAGTTGCCCAGATATTCACCACTGGCATGAACGCCCTCCTGCTCACCGAGGAGGAGATGAAGGAACAGATCAAGCGCGAGCTCATGCCCCACTTGACCAATTACAAGGTGGACGAGATCCACTACTATGGCGCTGGAATCATCTCCGACGAGATCAAGCAGCAGGTAGTCAACGCCCTGCGCGCCAACTTCAAGAGCGCCGAGCGCATCGAGGTCGCCAGCGACCTGCTGGCAGCCGCACGCGCTGTGTGTGGCCGCAACCCGGGCATCGCCTGCATCCTGGGCACGGGCAGCAACTCGTGCTACTACGATGGCGAGAAAGTGGTCCAGAACGTGTCGCCGCTGGGCTACATCCTTGGCGACGAAGGCAGCGGTGCCGTGCTGGGCAAGCTGCTCGTGGGCGATGTGCTTAAGAAACAGCTGCCCGAACACCTGTGCGAGAAGTTCATGCGCGAGTATGACCTGGACTACACCACCATCATCACCTCGGTCTACCGCAAGCCTGCTGCCAACCGCTTCCTGGCTCAGTTCGCGCCATTCCTCGAGCACAACATCGACGAGCCTGCGATCCACCGCATTGTCCTGCGCTCGTTCACCGACTTCTTTACCCGCAACGTCGCCAGCTACCCCGGCTACAAGGACCTGCCATGCAACTTCGTGGGCTCAATCGCTCACTGTGAGCGCACCGTCCTTCAGGAGGCTGCCGACGCGTTGGGAATCACCATCGGCACCATTATCAAGGATCCCATGGAGGGACTGGTGAAGTATCACGCGGCCGAGTAGGGTAGGGAAAGACTGTCCCATTCTTCGGATAGATACGTTGATGAGCCTCGTCACAACCAACGGGCATCATCAGATTATAGTTGAATAAAAATTTGATACAATAATGGCATTTGTGAAAATCAGCGAACAACCCTCGCTATACGATAACCTGGAACGGAAGTCGGTCCATGAACTCCTCACTGAGATCAATCAGGAGGACCACAAGGTGGCGGACGCCGTCCAGAAAGCGATACCACAGATCGAACGGCTGGTCATTGGCATTGTCGAGCGCATGAAGAAGGGCGGACGCATCTTCTACATGGGAGCTGGCACCAGCGGCCGGCTTGGCGTGCTCGACGCCAGCGAGATACCACCCACCTTCGGCATGTCGCCAGGGTGGATCATCGGCATCATCGCTGGCGGTGATGTTGCCCTGCGCAACGCCGTCGAGAACGCCGAGGACGACACCGAGCAGGGATGGAAAGACCTGCAGCAGTACCATGTGTCGCCACTCGACACCGTCATCGGCATCGCCGCGTCGGGTACCACCCCCTATGTCATCGGAGCACTGCGCGACGCCCGGGCCAACGGTTGCCTCACCGCCGCCATCACCAGCAATCCCGACGCCCCCGTCAGTCAGGTGGCCGAGATACCCATCGAGATGATCGTTGGGCCAGAGTACGTCACTGGCAGCTCGCGCATGAAGAGCGGCACCGGCCAGAAACTCATCTGCAATATGATATCGACCAGCGTCATGATACAGATGGGACGCGTCAAGGGCAACAAGATGGTCAACATGCAGCTCACCAACCAGAAGCTCGTCGACCGCGGCACCCGCTGGCTCGTCGAGGAGCTCCACCTTCCCTACGACGACGCCAAGCGCCTGCTCCTGCTTCACGGTTCCGTCAAGGCCGCCATCGACGCTGTCCGCGGCCAGTAACATGATTGTGTGGCATGATACGTTACACCATTATAAGCCAATAACAATGAATAAGATAGCTATCCTGGCCGTGATGGCAATCCTGTGCCTCACGGCCGCCGCCCAGGCCAACCAGGACCCCTATTACGCACGCCGTGCGACACTATTCGACGAGTTGCCCATCGGCAAGAAGGACATCGTCATGCTCGGCAACAGCCTCACCGACGGCTGCGAGTTCCACGAGCTGCTCGGCAACCGCCACATCAAGAACCGCGGCATCGTCGGCGACATCATCCAGGGCCTCATCGACCGCATCGACCCCATCGTCCAGGGACAGCCCCGCAAACTCTTCATCATGTGCGGAGTCAACGATATCTCCCACGACGTCAGCGCCGACAGCATCGCCCGCGCCATGGAGCGCCTCGTCCTCATCGTCAAGCAGGGCTCGCCACGCACCAAGATTTACCTCCAGAGCCTGCTCCCCTTCAACAACGACGTGCGCGAGTGGAAGTTGCTCAAGGGCCGCGACCACATCGTTGTACAGGCCAACCAGCTCCTCGAGCAAGTCGCCCGCCGCCACGGCGTAACCTGGATCAACCTCTACCCCCTCTTTGCCGACGACCAGGGCCGCCTGCGCGCCGACCTCACCAACGACGGCCTCCACCTCATGGGCAAGGGCTACCTCATTTGGCGAGACGCCCTCGCCCCCTACCTCAAGTAACGCACCCAGATACAGAGGGCAGCAAGCAGTTACATCAACTCCCTTCTCCCTCAGGGTCATTGTACGCAGCGCCCCCATCACCCTCCGTGTCCTTGTGCGCAGCGCCCCCATCACCCTCAGTGTCCTTGTGTGCAGCGCCCCCGTCATCCTCAGGGTTATTGTGTGCAGCGCCCCCCGTCACCCTCAGGGTTATTGTGTGCAGCGGCTCCGTCGCTGCATTTTTTTCTCCAATAATCGCGGGAACTCTTGCGCAGCAAGCAAAAAATCCCTACCTTTGCCATTTGTAGTGGAGCGGAAAGCCCATGCGCAGCCGCGCCTCTGCACCCATACCAACAGGTAACCCGCTGACAATGACTACTGCGATAGTGTCCCCAGCCTTACCCGCTTCTATTGATGGCTAAGTCATGCTGATTTGGCGACCCTAATTATTGTGTTTTCCTTTTAGTAAATTTTCATCTATATTTGAGTCATTATTCATTATCTGTTCTTGGTTTGCGATAACGGTACAAAGATTATAATATGAAAAGAAAGCAACTCGTAATATGTGGAGGAGGTAGTAGTGCTCACACTTTGATTCCATTATTGAAAGAATCTATATTTGATGTATCTATATATACATCTCGCCCCGAACAGTGGAGTCATTGTATAGAACTTGAATGGCATGATCCTTCTGGGAATGTACTTGGATCATATTCAGGAGAGTTGAAAAGGGCCTCTAGCGACCCTTCTGAATTAATCCCTGAAGCTGACTATATAGTTTTCTGTATGCCAGTCTATAGATATCGTGTTGCACTCCATGAAATAGCCCCGTTTATCAATAAGGATAAAACAGTCTTTATTGGTACCGTATATGGACAAGGCGGATGGAATTGGATGGTTAATGAGATTAAAAAAGAATTTGGCCTAGATAAGGTTGTGGCATTCGCTTTTGGATTGATTCCATGGATTTGCCGAATAATGGAGTATGGCCACAAGGGAGTCACTTATGGTTGCAAGGCTGTGAATTATGCTGCAGTTGCTCCGGGTGATTTCTTCAAACAGATAGATGAAGAACTTTTGGAACAGATTTGTTTCAAATGGTTTGGTAAGGGGAAGGTGGAACAGAGTGATAATTTTATTTCTTTGACCCTATCAGTTGATAACCAAATCATTCACACGTCTCGTTGTTTGGGACTTTATAAAGTTTATGGCAAGACATGGCAAAATAAAGATGATGTGCCATGGTTTTATCGTGATTATGATGATGTCTCTGCTGAATTGTTGGCAGAATTGGATGAGGATTATTCAAAAATCAGGAATGCAATCAAGATGCGATATCCGGACAAAGACTTTCGGTATATGTTGGATTACCTGGCATTGGAGCGTTTTTCTTATCAGTCTTCAAATACTGATGTCAAGGAGTCTTTTGTAACTTCTCAGACCTTGGTTTCTATCGGGACACCTGTTGTTCAAAATCAGGAAGGGCTATGGGAAGTGGATAGGAATCATCGTTTTTTCCTAGATGATATTTACTATGGCAATTGTATTGCTAAATGGATGGCTGAAAAGCTTGATATTTTGACTCCAACCATTGATGAAATACTGCATTGGGCTCAACAGGTTCGTAATGAACAAATCATAGATTCGGACAATAAACTGCTCGTGAATAGTCCTGACCTTTCATCATTGTTCAAGTGTGGTATACCAAATGTTTATGGCTTTGAAAAAATTGATGATTGCATCGATTGATATATCGGTTCAAAGATACTTATGAAGATTGCTGTTGCTGGAACAGGATATGTGGGGTTGAGCATTGCCACGTTGTTGGCTCAGAACAACGAGGTGGTAGCAGTTGATGTCATCCCCGAGAAGGTGGAGAAAATCAACAAAAAGGTTTCCCCGATACAGGACGAGTATTTAGAGACATATTTGGCCGAAAAGCCACTAAATCTTAAGGCTACGCTTGACGCCGAAGCCGCCTATCGTGATGCCGATTTTGTCGTCATTGCAACACCTACCAATTATGACCCAGTGACTAATCACTTTGATACCCGGCTTGTTGAGGATGTTGTCAACCTGGTGATTAAGGTGAATCCGCAGGCTATCATGGTGATCAAGTCGACAGTGCCGGTTGGTTATACCCAACAACTGCGTCAACAGACTGGTTCAAAGAACATCCTGTTTGCCCCAGAATTCCTCAGGGAGACTAAAGCCCTGTATGACAACCTGTATCCCAGCCGTATCATTATCGGCAGACCAGAGGGTGACGAGCGTCTAGATAAGGCTGCTCATCAGTTTGCCGAATTGCTCCAGCAAGGAGCTATCAAGCGAGATATTGACACCCTGTACATGGGGTTAACTGAGGCCGAAGCCGTCAAGCTTTTCGCCAATACTTACTTGGCCTTGCGTGTCAGCTATTTCAATGAGTTGGATACCTATGCCGAGATGAAGGGCTTGGACACCCGTTCGATCATTAATGGCGTTTGTCTTGATCCACGCATCGGCTCACACTACAACAATCCTTCATTTGGTTACGGTGGCTATTGCCTGCCTAAAGACACCAAGCAGTTGCTGGCCAACTATGCCGATGTGCCCGAAAACTTGATTGAGGCCATCGTCGAGAGTAACCGCACCCGCAAGGACTTCATAGCCGACCGCATTTTGAGAAAGGCTGGTTATTATGATTATTCCGAGCGTGGCGGATACTCAAGTAGTGACGAGAAACGTTGTATTATTGGAGTCTATCGACTGACTATGAAATCAGGCAGCGACAATTTCCGCCAGTCAAGTATCCAAGGTGTGATGAAACGTGTTAAGGCTAAGGGCGCCGAAGTGATAGTCTATGAGCCGACATTAGAGAACGGCTCAACTTTCTTTGGCAGCAAGGTTGTGAACAACCTTGAGGATTTCAAAGCCCTAAGCCATGTGATCATCGCCAACCGTTATGACGACGTTCTGGACGATGTCGCCTTTAAAGTTTACAGCCGTGATGTCTTCATGAGAGACTAATTTTTGTTCTTTATATGTCTATTAAAGACTTAACATCTGTTGATGCCTTCAAGTTTATTGCGGCGATAATGGTCGTTGCATTACATACTCGTCCGTTGTTTTTTAATAATGATGCAGATTTTTGGTTAACTGCTGTATGTCGAATAGCTGTTCCGTTTTTTTTTATTGTAGGTAGTTATTTTTATTTCAAAAGCAACAAACCAATTATAAGTTATATTAAGAGGCTTTTGATATTGTATTTTGTTTGGTTTGTAATAGAGATACCGTTTATATATGAGCGTTTCTTTGTCGGTTATGAGTTTAATGAAGGAATAGTGTTATTTGTTAAAGGATTGCTTATTCATAACACATTTTATGCTTCATGGTATATTACTGCATCATGGCAAGCAACATTAATTGTGTATTTATTATCAAAACGTTCTGAACTTCTTCTTTATGTTTTAGGAGTATTCTGTGCTTTTTTAAGTGTTTCCAATGCATTATATAATAATTTCTTTGATAATATAGCGTGGAATTCATTTACATTTTTAACATCAATTTGTTGTGCGTCTAATTCTTTTATTGCAGCTATACCATATTGTATTATCGGAAGATATATTGCGCTAAACCACAAGAAATTAACGAAAAGTAAAAACGTGCTCATATATGCATTTCTTGCTTTTATTATAATGGGTTTCATTGAAGTATTGATTGGTAAACGTTATTATGAAATAACTGATTCATTTTGGTCTTTGTATCCAATTTCTTTTGTTTTGGTTATTTTACTTGTCTCTTACAACATTTCAATCAACAGTAATACTTCTCGCATATTGAGGAAAATGTCAATACTTATATATTTGACACATGGTATTGTCATGCGCACATTAAGAGGTATATGCGATATTGATAATGGGTTGGGAATGTTTTTAATAACTATCTTGTTTTCTACAATTATCTCTTATACTATTGTTAAATTGTCTACTCAAATTCGGTTCTTAAAATACATGTATTAAAATCGTATGTGTATGGAGTTGCTAGCTCGTGTGGAAACTGACAAAACAATTACCTTTATACTTGCTATTATCTCTGTTATTAGTCGAATAAGAGGCGATTTATTGATAGGAGGATATGTTTTTACTCATCAAAATTGAATTCAAGTCGAACCACACTCATCCTGTTAATGGGAATAATGTTAAATTGTCATTTCAATCATTATACGGAATAGTGATGGCTTAATAGTGAAATAATGAGAGTTTTACTTACAGGAGGAGCCGGCTTCATCGGAATGCATGTTGCGCGTGCGCTTGCCGAATCAGACCATGAAGTCGTTATCATCGATAACCTGAATGATTATTATAGCCCACAGTTGAAGGTTGATAGACTAGCTCAATTGGGGTTTAATATGATCGAATCCGGCAACGAAAATGTGAGCAGCCGATACTCCAAATTGTTGTTCTATAAAGGTGATCTCGTCGATAAGGCTCTCATTTTTGAATTGTTTGATCATCATAAGCCTGAACTTGTCGTTCATTTGGCTGCTCAAGCTGGTGTCCGTTATTCCCTTGAGAATCCAGACACCTACATCCAGAGTAATGTGGTGGGGTTCATTAACATGCTCGAGGCTGCACGCAATTATCCTGTAGAACACTTTGTTTATGCCAGTTCTAGCAGTGTGTATGGATTGAACAGTAAGACTCCATATTCTACTCACGATAGTGTCTCTCACCCCGTCAGCTTGTATGCTGCGACTAAGATAGCCGATGAGGTGATGGCCCACACCTATTCCCACCTGTTCCAGATACCTTGTACAGGAATACGTTTCTTTACCGTCTATGGCCCTTGGGGCAGGCCAGATATGTCCCCTTATCTGTTTGCTGACGCAATCAGTCAAAACAAGCCTCTGAAGGTTTATAATTATGGTAAGATGCGTCGCGATTTTACCTATATTGACGATATTGTTGCAGGTATCTTGCAGATATGCGGTCGTCCACCTCAAAGCGATGGCTCATGGGATAGTCAACAGGCCGACTGTGCCACGTCATCAGCACCATATAGGATTTATAACATTGGTAATACCCATCCAGTAGATCTGATTGACTATATTCACGCATTTGAAAAAGCGTTTGATAGAGAGGCAATAAAAGACTTCTTGCCACTGCAGCCTGGTGACGTCTTGGAAACATTCAGTGACATGAGCGATATGAAACGTGACTTCGGCTTCACACCCAAGATTGATGTCGAAGAGGGTGTTCGCCGCTATGTCGATTGGTTCCAACTATACTATGACAGATAATAGGGAATATTTGTATCAGATAAAATTCATCCAACGAAGAACAAATAAGTGCCAGACCTCAACGATTATAAAACAGATAATAAGCGAATAGCCAAAAATACTTTGGTTGTCTATTCGCGTCTCTTTATTATAACGGTCGTTGGTCTGTTAACTGCACGATATGTATTGCAGGCCCTTGGCGTTTCGGACTATGGCTTGTATAATGTAGTAGGAGGCGTTATTGCTTTTTTTGCTGTAATATCAGGATCGTTGTCTTCTACGACGATTAGGTTCCTTAATTATGAAATGGGTAAGCCTGAAGGCGAACCCAACAAGATGTTTAATATTTGCCAAATTACCCATATAGTCTTTGCTGTCATTATTTTATTGCTTGCAGAGACGATAGGCATCTTTTATATTTTAAACTACCTAAAAGTCGATTCGGGTAAAGCCGACGACGCGATGTTTGTTTTTCAAGTATCAACTACAATTGCATGTATCGGAATAATCAATGTACCATATCAAAGCGTTTTTATCGCCAAAGAGAAATTTTTTCACATTGCTGTCATTGATATCGTAAACAGCATTGTGAAATTGGGACTAGTAATAGCTCTTTTGTATTATAAAGGTAATGCATTGCGGTTTTATGCATTGATGATGAGTGTGACAACACTGATTTCATTTTTCGTTTATCATTACCTGTGTTATAGATATTGGCCAGATTTAGTTAGATGGAAGTATTATAAGAAGTTTAGTGAATATAAAGATTTGCTTGTCTTTAATAATTATAATCTTCTGGCTTCAGTTGCTTTGCTTTGCCGTTCTCAGGGCTCAAATCTCTTGATAAATTTTTTCTTTGGAACGGTCGTTAATGGCGCATACGGAATAGCAAGAACGGTTCAGGCTTTTGTTGAAACATTTACTGTGAATTTTGATACCGCATCGGCTCCACAGATTACTCAAAACGTTGGGAAGGGTAATTTGGATCGAGCATCTTCTATAGCAAGTAAAGTATGCCGGATATGTCAATTGCTGTCGTTGCTAATTGTTTTTCCGTTATATGTGGAAATAGAGTTTGTATTGGGCCTATGGCTTGGTATGGTTCCGGAGTATACCGTTTTGTTCTGCCGAATTGTGATGTTGACAATTGTGGTAGCGGCTACTGGTGGCGGTTTTCTTCGATTAAAGGATGCGCTTGGAAAGATAAAATGGTTTATGCTAACATATTCTTTTTGGTACTTTATCACAATACCGATAGGCTTCTATTTATTCAAGAAGGATTTTCCGCCAGCAACTATTCTAGTGCTTTTTATCATTACAGATATAGTGTGCCGCTTTACACAATTGGCACTGATGCGTGTCATTTACAGCTTTGATATCATAACATTTATGAAGGAGGCTTATGTCCGACCGATGTTAGTTATTATGTTGATGACGGGATATATTATGTTATACAACTTTGTACCGTTGCAAACAAACATAGAGCATTTTGGAGGGTTGCTGGCAACGACAGTAGTTGGGGCCGCTATGATTTTTTTGATCGGATTGTTTAGAAACGAGCGCACGGAATCTCTACGGTATATAATTCAATTATTAAAACGATGAATATTAAAAAACAGATAAAGTGGCAAATCCGCAAGTTCTTGATTGACCACTATCCCAAAATGATTATTGACCATGAGTGGCCAGCTCAGTTTGGACATAAAGTTGATTGGGAGAACCCACGTGACGCCAATGAGATGATGCAGTGGCTCATTTGCTATTCCGATACTAGTGAATGGACGCGTCTGGCTGATAAATATCGTGTGCGGGATTTTGTGAAGGAGCGTGGCTTTGAACACTTGTTGATCCCCTTATATGGCGCATGGCAAAGAGCTGAAGATATAGATTTTGACGCGTTACCTGAAAAGTTTGTCCTGAAATGCAATCACGACAGCGCCTCGACCAAGATCATAGATAAGTCAAAAGGTTACGATAAGGATAGTCTCATCGCGTTTTATCGTCAGCGACTAAAACAGAAGTATGGATATCTGAACTGTGAACCACACTACAACAAGATCCATCCCCGTGTTATTGCCGAACAGTTTTTGGAACAAGAAAACAATCAGTTCCGCTCAGTTTCAGACTATAAATTCTGGTGCTTTGATGGCAGGGTATATTATGTCAGCGTGTTGTTTGACAGGACCCAAGAAAATGTGAATGAAACGGTATATGACTTGGACTGGAATCCCCATCCCGAGTTTTTGGAATCTTATGGTCACTATACGTCTGACGGAAGAGTCTTGCCCAAACCTCAAAATTTTGAACAGATGATTGAAGTCGTGAAAACCCTCTCAAAGGGTTTCCCCTTGGTTAGGGTTGATCTCTATGAGGTGAACGGTAAGATCTACTTTGGGGAAATGACCTTTACTAGTACTGCAGGCCGAATGGGTTATGTCGATTCGTTCCTGAAAGAGTTGGGCAGTTATGTCGTTCTGCCTAAAAAGCGTTGCCCTGTCAGATGAAGGAATTTGTCGTATATACTGTTCTTGTGGGGGGCTATGATGATGTCTTGCAGCCGAAGGTTGTTGACGACAGGTTTGACTATATCCTGTTCTCAAATGATTTTAAAGAAACCAAGCAAGGCGTCTGGTCTGTCAGGGAGATACCCAGGGTGGTAGAAAATGACAACAAGCGCCTCTCCCGCTATCCCAAGACGCATCCTGAAAGGTTGTTGTCAGATTATAAAGCATCTCTTTATATCGACGCAAATATCCAGATTCAAGACCAATGGGTATATGACAGGTTTGTTGAGTTGTATGAACAAAATATTGAGTACGCAGGAATAAAACTTGTCTTAACTGGGCGTGATTGTATTTATGAGCACTCGTTTGACATGTGTCAAGTGTTGGTTGAACATGATTATGTGGCAATAAAGCAGTGTCATTTGCTCCATGAATTGGGCTTCCCTCGTCATTTTGGATTGAATGAAAATAATATCATTTTCAGGATTCACACTGAAAGGATGAAAACAACCGATGAAGAGTGGTGGAATTGGGTCTTACATCATTCGTCTAGAGATCAATTCTCTTATATGTACTGTTTATGGAAGCACAAAGTAGAAGTTAATTATTTTCTTCCAGTTGGCGAGGATTCAAGGACAAGTACTCACTTCTGTTTAATTGATCATAATAATCGCCAAGATGTGTTGAGGTCAAAAGCTGTAAAGAGAAGCTTATTTGAAAGATTAAGAACAAAAAGTAAATCCTTCGAATTGGATAAACATAGACAACGTTGGACAAAACTATGTGAATCATCTCACCCAGTTTTAATGTTGTATGTTGATGGCATCTTTACGATTTTTACAAATTTGCCAAGACTTGCTAAGAGCTTTATCAATAAAACTAGGAAATTACCTTATTAACCTTTTTGATAGTCAATCAAAGCCATTTTGTGATGGGTTTGATATTTTTTTCTGTTTTGTATTTGATTATTATCTGATTATTGGTGAACATTTGTTGGGTAGACAGTTTTATTGTTAGATTAATCAGTATTTTCAATAAATGAAGAGTATAATCAAGTCAATTATTGGTCTTTTATCGAGCCTATTTTCATATCGCATCTTCACCAAATGGACTGCGTTTAAGGATTTCTGTTATAATTGTTGGATTAGTACACAAGTTGGCCAAATTGGAGATGGGTCGTCAATTGGTAGAGATTGTTTTTTGGATGGAGGAGGAAGTAAGAGAATAATTATCGGTAAGAATACAACAATAGGTCGACATTCAGTTTTGGGTGTGTGGGAACAATATGGAGACCAAGAGTTTACGCCAAAATTACAAATAGGTGATGATTGCCATTTAGGACAGTATAATCATATTTCAACAATTGATAGTGTTATTATCGGAAATGGTTTATTAACAGGTCGATTTGTAATTATTTCAGATAATAACCATGGTGAATTTAACAAAGAGAATGTTGATATTTCACCAATTAAGAGGAATTTGTCATCCAAGGGCGGAATTGTAATTGGAAACAATGTTTGGATTGGAGATAAGTGTACTATATTATCTGGTGTGTCAATAGGTGATGGTTGCATTATTGCAGCGAATTCTGTTGTGACTCAAAGTGTTCCTTCATATACTATTGTTGCTGGCGTGCCCGCAAAAATTATAAAACAATTATCAGATGAGCAGAAAGGCTAGAGTTATCGCGTTCTATCTTCCCCAGTTTCACGAGATACCGGAGAATAATGAGTGGTGGGGAAAAGGGTTTACCGAATGGACCAGTGTCAAGGGCGGTGTGCCGTTGTTTAAGGGGCATGTCCAGCCTAAAGTCCCTGGGGAATTGGGCTATTATAATCTGTTGGATCCTGAAATAAGAGAACGTCAGGCTCAATTGGCACGAGATGCTGGTATTGAAGGGTTTATATATTGGCATTATTGGTTTGGCAATGGCCGTCAGTTGCTTGAACGTCCTTTTAATGAGGTTCTGCAATCGGGTAAACCTGATTTCCCGTTCTGTCTGGGGTGGGCGAATCACACATGGAGCCGTAAGACTTGGACAAAATACAAACAAAATGGCAGCCAGATACTTGTAGAGCAGACCTATCCTGGCGACGATGACATTGTTGCTCATTTCTATAACGTCTTGCCTGCCTTTAAAGACCATAGATACATCACTGTCGATGGCAAGCCGTTGTTCCTGATATGGTCACCGTTAAGCATGCCCGATGCGGCTCATTTCATGTCAATGTGGCGGAAACTTGCTGTTGAGAACGGCCTGGATGGTATCCATTTTGTGGGTCTGCAGGGCGGTCCGTTAAAAGGTTATAGAAAGACTCTTGATTTGGGTTTTGATGCCATGAATTGGGAGAATTTCTACTCTGCCGAGATGAAATCGTCATGGATGAGAACGTACTTGTTCCCTAAGATTCAGCGGTTCTATTCATCTAGATTCTTGCTGAAGAAATATCACTATAGAGATATCATAAGAAACTTTTACACTGATATTGATCGACAGGAGAATATATATCCGACCATAGTTTCTAACTATGACCGTTCTCCTCGCGGTGCATGTAACGCTGTAATCTTCTATGGCTCGACACCAGGGTTGTTCAGGCAGCATGTGGAACAGGCTGTTGATATGATAAAGGATAAGCAACCAGAGCATCGCATCTTATTCCTTCGCTCATGGAACGAGTGGGGCGAGGGCAATTATATTGAGCCCGACGCCGAGTTCGGACGCCAATACCTTGATGTGCTAAAGGATTGCTTGTCTTGATGGCAAAGCATCTTGGTTTTTCTTTATCATCTTGATAGAAAAATTGTTATGATACCTAAGGTGATACATTATTGCTGGTTTGGGCGCAATCCGTTGCCCGACAGTGCTGTGAAGTGCATCGAGAGCTGGCGCAAGTTCTTTCCTGATTATGAGATCAAGGAGTGGAATGAGGACAACTTTGATGTCAACATCATCCCCTATACGGCCGAGGCCTACAGCGTAGGCAAATATGCCTTCGTGAGCGATTATGCGCGGTTCTGGATCCTGTATCACTACGGGGGCATCTACTTTGACACCGATGTCGAGGTAATCAAGCCAATAGATGACATCGTGGCCAACGGCCCCTTCATGGGCGTGGAAGTTTATCCATGTAAAATCATTCCCGAGGATTTGATTGGCTATCCGATGGTGGCTCCTGGCTTGGGTATTGGGGCGCCAGTGGACATGCCCTTTTATCGGCAGCTGCTCGATTACTATGCGGGGATGCATTTCCTGCGCGATGATGGCAGCATCATCACGGGCACTGTAGTGGCCCACACGACTCGCCTGCTGGTTCGGGAGGGCTTGCAGAAGACAGGAGAGATGCAGCACATTGCAGGCATGTGGATTTATCCCGAGGACTATTTCAACCCCTTCGATGACCTGACGGGTCGCTTGAAGATCACAGAGAATACCCGATCTATACACTGGTATGCCCGCACTTGGCAAAAACGCCACTCCTATGTCCAATGGCTCTCACGGATGGTGCACCGCGTGGTGGGCAACAGGATATACCGCTTGCGCAAGTTCCTGTTTGGCGTGGAGTAGATTCGGTGTAGACTGAGATATATCACAAGAGGGAGCCGGTTCCGTGGTGGGAGCCGGCTCTCTCTGTGTGTTATGTGGATGGGAGGTGGGGTGGGGGTTACCAGGCGCCGCGCAGCAGGCGGTCGATCAGGGTGGTGAGGTCGTCGATGTTGACCTTGCCGTTGAGGTCACAGTCGGCGCCGTCGGTGCTGATGGCGCTAGCGTCGCCGCTGAGCAGGTAGTCGATCAGGGCGGTGAGGTCGTCGATGCCGACCTTGCCGTCACGGTCAACGTCGCCGCGCTCGGTGGTGGGCACGTCGGGCTCCTGCTGGCCGTCGACCCACATCAGGGCGAACATGTAACGGTCATCGAGGTTGGCCAGGCGGGTGGCCTCGCCGGTGGTGATGTCCACACGGTAGAGCGAGGTGTCAAACTTGCCGTTCGCGATCCAGTTGCGGTCACTCAGCGGGTTCCAGTTGCCGTTCTCGTCATATCCCATGCCGCTGTTGTAGTAGCCCATCCAGTACATGATGTTGGGGTCGTTGCGGTCAAAGCAGGCGCTCTGGCGCTTCACCTGCGACATGTAGCCCGTGCTGGCGCGGTGGTCCTCGAGGCGCAGGCCGGTGCTGAGGTCGAACTCAATGACGTGGGCGCCCGTGAGGTTGCCGTCGATGTCATAGACCTTGCCGTCCTCGGCGGGCAGGGCGATGGTGCCGCCACTGGTCATGGCAAAGGCGCGTCCCTCGCTGTTGATGGCGAAGGTGACATAGTTCTCATAGTACAGGCCCGGGGTGATCTGGTGAATCTCCATCTTGTCCAGGTCGATGGTGCAGATGGCATAGCCGCTGTCGGTCGAGTCGGCGTTTTCGTCGGCAAAGAAGTCGGGGTCGTTCAGAATCGAGTCGGGCAGGTACTTGTTGGTGATGTGGAACAGGCCATAGACCTTGCCGTCCTTGGGATTCACGGCCATGCCGGCCGACTCCAGGCACTGCCATGCGGGATAATACACGTCGCCGGCGGTGAGCAGGTCACCGGTCTGGATGTCCCACTTGCGCACGGCAAAACGGTTGGTGTCGTTGGTCACCCACTGGCCGTCGGGGTTCTGCATGTCGGTGCGCGACATGATGGTGGTCAGGATGCCGTCCTTGATCACCGCGCCCGAGTTGGCGTGCATCATGTTGAAGTTGGTGGCCCACAGCGCCTTGGTGTTGTCGGTAAACTGGCCATTGCTGTAAAAGTCGGCCCTGTCGACAGCGGGATCCTTCTCGGGCGTGCTCAGTGTGGTGCCATCCCACTGCATCTTGTACAGGCCCTGGGGAACGATGAAGATGGCCTTCATCAGGTTGTAGTTCCAGCCGACATACTCGCTGCCGACGCTGTTGTCATCGTTGCGGCTGGTCTGATACACGCCGCGCAGAGTGATGCCCTGTGCCATGGAACACAGGCACACGCTTGCCACTGTGGCAAGAATGAGGATTCTACTGATTCTTGTCATTGATGTAGTAATGTTAATGTTGATTGAAATAAATGATTAATAATAAAAGTGTTACTTTGACTATTGATTAGCCATCACGGTTAATGGTAGTGAAGAGGGTTGCAAATTTACGGCATTTATCCCTAATGGGCAACAGTCGCGGCCCGAATTTGTGCCACCATGAGATGTTTTTTTTGTACTTGAATAAATAAATTGCAGTATACCAGTGTGTTGCGCACATCAGTGGTCAAAAAAACACAACTTTTTAGGCAAAAAATCACAAATGTTTATAAAGAAAAACTCCAATTTTCATAAAATGGGCACAGCGCTTGTTATAATTTTGTAACACGAAAATGAACTGACCCTCATCACATGATTATCTGAAAACTTGATCCTGATTTGCCCCTGTCATTACCTATGCTAAGCAGCTGGACTCACACCCGACACACCGGGGTGGAGCGTCTGGCTTCTTTTTTTGCCATCACCCCTCACACCAAGCCGCCTGGTCTTTTTGGGGTAACGATATAGCAGTTGGCCCTGAAGCATTTTAATGCTAATCTCGCTAAGAAATAGGGCTAATTACACGAAAATTATTAAATATTTCGCATTCAATTAGTTTGAATTCGTGTAATTAGCATTAGCCCGCAGGGTTTGTGCCAACATCTATATCATCGCCCTTTTTTTTGTGTGATGACTTTGCGTTTGGGCTGAATTGGTGTGTCGCAGGGATCATGTGTGAAAAAATGTTGTCGCGTAGCGATTTTTGGCGGCTTGAGCAATGGCGATTGCGGGTTTTATAGTAATTTAGCAGGTTAATAACTGTGGCCCATTGGGCCGTGAACTAGAGAAATGAGACGTATATTGTTATTACTCACTGCATTGGCGATGACCAGCGGCGTGCTCTCGGCCCAGGTGCAACTGGCCGAACAGCAGCCCGACCGCCTGTTTGCCTATCCGATGGCCCCCGACACATGTTCTACGCTCGAGAGCCGTTGTAACTACATCATCACCCACTTCTGGGACAACTATGACATCAGCAAACCCATCAGCGACGAGGCCGCTTTTGAGTTGACGTTCAGAGACTTTGTCGACTTCTTCCGCTACAGCCACCGCAACATCGTGCTGGGTGTGGTCCGCGATCTGGTCAACAAGGCTCAGTCTAACACGACCAACCTGCAGCGCCTGGGCGAGGTGGCCGAGCGTGCCCTGTATGGCACCGACGCCGAGTACTGGAGCGATGAGGTCTACGTCGCCTTTGCCCGACCGCTGGCCGCCAACAAGCGGTTGCCCAAGGCCGTGCGGGACCACTATGCCGAGCAGTTGGCCCGCATCAACTCAGTGCAGGTCGGCGCCACGCTCGACTTCGAGTTTACCAGCCTCGACGGCAACAAGATGCGCTTGAGCGAGTTACCCGCTGCCGAGTCCTTGATCCTGCTTTTTGTCGACGACAGTACCGATAGCACCATCGGGCGCCTGCGCCTGAGCACCGACGTGGCGCTCAACGCGCTGCTCGACTCCGGCCAAGCCAAGCTACTGTGCCTGACAGTCGGCAAGTATAGCGCTGATTGGGCTCAGGCCGCTGCGGGCTATGCCGCAAACTGGACCGTGGGCTGTGGTGCAGACCTGGCCACCAAGCTCGACTTGAGGGTGTTCCCCTGCTGCTATGTGCTCGACGGGCAGCGCACGATCGTCAACAAGGCCCTCTCAGTCGAGGGGCTGATGTCCGCCGTCAACCCGATGTATTAGGGCCATCGTCAATTCTAGCGAAGTTAGTCAATCTGTAGAAATAATATATATTTGAGCCGTTATGACCGGATTTTTCAAGAACCTGTTCATGTATAGCGTGGGGCATACCTACGGTAACCTCTCGCGCCTGTTCCTGCGCCTGTTCACGGGTATCATGTTCTTGCAGCTGAGCATCCGCCAAGTGCTGAACTTCGACCAGATTGTCCACACGTTCAGCGGTTTCCTGGGACTCACGCCCGAGGCCTCGATTACCACCCTCGTGGTCATCGAGCTGTTGTGTGCCGTGTGCATCATGTTGGGCTTTCTCACCCGCCTGGCCGTTATCTGTCCCCTGGTGCTGATGCTGGTGGTCGAGAACGTCATCATGTCGTCACAGACTGCCGTCCCCGACCAGCTCTTCAACTTTGCGCCGGGCTATCCCGTGATGTTCATTGGCATTTTCATCTACATGCTGCTGGCCGGCCCCGGCAAGATTTCGCTCGACTACATCATCGCGGCCCACTTCACCGATTGTCCCGCCGACGAGCAGGTAATCGACAACGCTTAGTTGGTTAGGAGTTGGAAGTTAGAAGCTAAAGCCTAAAACCTAAAACCTAAAACCTAAATATGACTACAGCGGTATTGATATCAGGAGGCGTTGACAGCGCCGTGGTAGTACACCGGCTCAAGGAGCTTGGCGAGGACCTCCATCTGTTCTACATACGCATCGGCATGGACAATGACGAGGGCGACTGCAGCGCCGAGGAGGATATCGAGATGTGTACCCTGATCGCCCGTCGTTATGGCTTGCCGCTCGAGGTCGTCTCGCTGCACCAGGAGTATTGGGACCACGTGATGGATTACGCCCTGCGCACCGTCAAGGCGGGCCTCACGCCCAACCCCGACATGATGTGTAACCGCATGATCAAGTTCGGCTTCTTCGAGCAGCGGTGGGGCAGGGACTTTGACCAGACGGCCACAGGCCACTATGCTACCACCCGCGTCATCGATGGCGTGAAATATCTGGCCACGGCGGTCGACCCCGTCAAGGATCAGACAGACTTCCTGGCCCAGCTCACCTATGAGCAGCTGCTGCACGTCACCTTCCCCATCGGCCATCTGCCCAAGGAGGAGGTGCGCCGCATTGCCGAGGAAGCCCATTTGCCCAACGCCCACCGCCGTGACAGCCAGGGCATCTGTTTCCTGGGCCAGATTGACTATAACGACTTCATCCGCCGCCACCTGGGCGAGCGTCCCGGTCCCATCATCGAACTCGAGACGGGACGCAAGTTGGGTGAGCACCGTGGATACTGGTTCCACACCATCGGCCAGCGTAAGGGCCTCGGCCTGAGTGGAGGGCCATGGTATGTCGTGCGCAAGAATGTACAGGACAACGTCATCTTCGTCTCCAACGGCTACGGCACCGACAAGCAGTACGGCCGTACGCTCCGCTTGGACGAGATGCACTTCATCTCCGGCAACCCCTGGCAGGGAATCGATGGTCCTGTGGACATCATGTTCAAGAACCGCCACACGCCCCATATCATGCGCGGCAAGTTCACCCACCAGGGCGGCCGCCAGTGGGTCATCGAGAGCGAGGAAGACGTTCAGGGCATCGCCCCGGGCCAGTTTGCCGTCGTGTATGACCCCACGGGCCAGCTGTGCTATGGCAGCGGCGTAATCACTATGTGACATGATAATTGAGGATAAGAGAAATGGAAAAAGATAATTTGATAGCGTTAAAGGTGCTGGGAATCACCCGCAGCGAGGTGCAGCCCGGAGCCTATGCCCTGTTGCTCGAGAATGCCGACAGCACACCCGAAGCGGCACGCCGCATCCCCATCGTCGTGGGCGCCGCCGAGGCCCAGTCTATTGCTGTACACTTGGAGCAGGTGACCCCGTCGCGACCGTTGACCCACGACCTGTTCGTGTCGATGTTTCACGTCTATGGCATCGCCCTGGAACATGTGACCATCTACAGCTTTAAGGATGGCGTGTTTGCCTCGATGTTGCACTTGACCAACGGCACGCTGGCCGTCGACATCGATTCGCGCACGAGCGATGCCATCGCCATCGCCCTGCGTACCGGGGCGCCCATCTACACCACTCCCGAGGTGATGGACCTCACGAGCTACGAGTGGCGTCGCGACGGCAACTACAAGCCTCACCGCCCTGTCCGTCTCGAGGACCTGCCCGTCGAGAAGCTGGAGCAGCGGCTGCAGCGCTACGTCGACAAGGAGGAGTATGAAAAGGCAGCCCGGGTGCAAAAAATCATCGCCAGTAAGCTGAATCAGCCCTCAGACGACCAGTAATCCACCAATTTTCACTACCTTTGCAACACAAAAAAATAATTATATTAAAACTATAGCGAACTTATGAAAAATCTGAAGTTGAGACTCATTGTGATGAATTTCCTGGAGTTTGCCGTGTGGGGCGCTTACCTGACCTGCATGGGCAACTATCTGGGATCGGCCGGCATGGGTGCCGAGATCTCGTGGTTCTATGCCATCCAGGGCATCGTGTCGATTTTCATGCCCACCCTCATGGGTATTGTCGCCGACAAGTACATCCAGCCCCAGCGCCTGCTGGGCATCTGCCACCTGATTGCTGGTATGGCCATGATTGCTCTGGCCTACATGGGCATGACCAATCCCACCCCCGACAAGACCTCGTTCATCGCTCTCTACACACTGAGTGTGGCTTTCTACATGCCCACGCTGGCGTTGTCCAATACGGTGGCCTTCACCATCCTCAAGGACAATGGCATGGACACCGAGAAGGACTTCCCGCCCATCCGCGTGTTTGGCACAATCGGTTTTATCGCCACTATGTGGTTTGTCAACTGTGCCGTGCTCGATAACGGCAGTTTCGGCTTCACGCTGGGCGAGAACGCCAATAAGTTCCAGTACACCTACATGCAGTTCATGGTTTCGGGCCTGCTGGGCATCTTGCTGTTCCTGTACTGCATGACCCTGCCGCAGTGCAAACTTGTCAAGAAGGAGTCCAAGTCGCTCTCCGAGCAGTTGGGCCTGAGTGCCTTTAAGCTCTTCAAGACCAAGAAGATGGCGATGTTCTTCATCTTCTCGGCCATGCTGGGCATGTCGCTGCAGGTGACCAACGGCTTTGCCACCCCCTATCTGACCCACTTCAAGAGCGATCCCGCAATGGCCGACACCTTCGGTGCCAACAATGCCACGATGCTCGTCTCGCTATCACAGATTGCCGAGGCCCTGTGCATCCTGCTGATACCGTTCTTCCTGAAGCGCTACGGCATCAAGGTCGTGATGCTCATCGCCATGTTCGCCTGGGTGCTGAGGTTCGGCTTCTTTGGTGCCGGCAACCCCGCCTTCCCAGGTGTGATACTGATAGTCCTCTCTTGCTTGGTCTACGGTGTGGCATTCGACTTCTTTAACGTCTCGGGCGGCATCTTTGTCGACAAGGAGTGCGCTCCCGATGTCAAGGCATCGGCCCAGGGACTGTTCATGCTCATGACCAACGGACTGGGTGCCACCATCGGTACGCTGGCCGCCGGAGCCATCGTCAACAGCCTGTGCCACTGGACCGAGGACGGCTATCTGGTGGGCAACACCCCAGCCAGCTGGAGCACCGCTTGGTACATCTTCTCAGCCTTCGCGCTGGTAGTGGCTGTGTCGTTCATGTTCCTTTTCAAGTACAAGCACGTCAGGGAGGAGAAATAAGCCAACCGAGGGCCGTTACTGGCCAATGTGTGATGTCCATCAGTTCACCAAGCCGATGCACCGATTCTATTGTCCCGACATAGCAGCAACCCTGACGCTGGGCGAGGAGGATTCCAAGCACTGCGTCAAGGTGTTGCGCATGGCCGAGGGTGACCTCATCGAGGTGGTCGACGGTCGCGGCACGTTGTACACGTGCCGCATCACGATGGCCCACCCCAAGCGATGTGCAGTCGAGGTGAAGGATAGTGTCCACCAGCCCCCGCACTGGGGACACCAGATTGTGTTGGGCATTGCGCCCACCAAGAATCTGGACCGCATCGAGTGGCTCGTGGAGAAATGCGTCGAGATGGGAGTGGACCGCATCATCCCCCTGCGCTGCCACAACAGCGAGCGCACCGTGCTCAAGACCGAGCGCCTCAAGAAGATCATGGTTGCGGCCATGAAGCAGTCGCTCAAGGCCACCCTGCCGCAACTCGATGAGATGACCCCCGTGGAGCAGGTGCTGCGTGAGCCCTTCGACGGCACGCGTTGCATCGCCTATTGTGACGAGCAGTTGCCGCGCAACCAGCGGCTCACCTTGGCTGGTGTCTGCCAGCCTGGACGCGACACCATGGTGCTCGTCGGCCCCGAGGGTGACTTCAGTCCCGACGAGGTGCAGGCCGCCCTCGTTGCCGGATTCCAGCCTGTGACGCTGGGGCAGAGCCGCCTGCGCACCGAGACTGCCGGCGTGATGAGCGTCGCGGCCATCCACACGATCGACGAGCTGGCTGCCAGGAGCGCCTCGCCCACAACCCAATCATGAGAATATATCACAATCAAGGAAGTTTTTATTATTATGAATAAGAAGACAATAACAAGTTTGATACTCTCGCTGTTCATCGCTGCCATGGCGATACCTGCAATGGCCCAGAGCAGCGATGCCGTGCTCAGGGACAAGATCACCAATGCAGTGATGAAGGTTTATGACGACCAGCTGGCTAAAGAACCCAACGACTACAACACGTTGTTTGCACGCGCCCATCAGCACTACTACAATGGTGACTATACCGCCGCGCTAGCCGATGTCAACCAGGCCTTGCTCATTACGCCCAAGACCGACAAGGAACTGCGCTTCGACGAGTATATCCTGCGAGCTCGCATCAGCGACGCCCGTCAGGATTACGCTGGCGAGTTAGCCGACCTGCACTTGGCTCAGGAACTGGAACCCAAATCGCTGGCTTGTACCGACTTGATTGCCAAGGCCAACCTGAAGGCGGGCAACCTCGCTGCCGCTGAGAAGGCTTTCAAGACCATTCTGCGAGCTGAGTCGATGAACTATGATGCCATGTACGGCATGGCCCAGGTTGAGCTGGCCCGCGGCAATGCCAAGGGCGCCATCGAGCAGGTGGATAAGGCTGTGGAGCTGTTCCGTGCCGAGCCCCAGGTCTACATCAACCGCGCTGACATCTATACGCGCCAGAACAACATCGATGCCGCTGTCGACGATCTGTTGACGGGCATGTCGGTGGGCAATGGCGGCAATGCGGTGCAGCGTCTGTTCGACTTGAGTGACACCAACTACGACGGTGTGATGAATGCCCTGGCTACGATGGCCGACAAGTCGACCGACAGTGGCATGTACCGCTACCTGCGCGCCAATATTGCCATGGATCATCAGTACTATGGTCAGGCGCTGAGAGATCTGAACTTCATCAAGCGTAATGGCTTGTACAATAGCTCCGTGGTAGACTACTATATCGCAAAGTGCAACCTGGAGTTGGCTCGCTTCGACGAGGCGGTGACCAGCGCTGACCGTGCCATTGCCGCTGATTCCACGCAGGGCGAGTACTATCTGGTCAAAGCGCTGGCAGAGTTTAACGCTGGCGAGGGTGGCAACGTGGCTGCCGCCATGGAGTCGCTCAACCGCTGCTCGGCGATCTTGCCCCAGTTTGTCCCCATGCTGCTGGCCAAGGCGTCGCTCCTGATCTACCAGGGTAAGGACAAGGATGCCCTCGGTTACCTCAATGCTGCTGTCGCCAACGAGCCCGCCAATGCCGAGGCGCTGCTCTCGCGCGGTCTGCTGCTCAAGAAGATGGACAATCTCAAGGCCGCAGTCAAGGACTTTAACACTATGACGCTGCTCAGCGACGAGGCCTATGACCTTAAGGGCATGGCACTGAGTGAGCTGGGACGTGACAACGATGCCCTCAAGTGGCTCAACGGTATCACCAAGGGCAATGTGCCCGGTGGCGAGAATTACTACTACGCTGCTGTTTTCATGGCACTCAGGGGAGATAACTACAAGGCTATCGAATATCTGCAGAAGGCCTTGGATAACGGCTACGGAAGTCTCTACAAGATTAACTATGATCAGCTGTCCATGCTCGGCTTGAAGGCCCTGCGTAACGAACCTGGTTTCGACCTGCTCGTCGAGAAAGCTCAGCGCAACTTTAATTAATCAGCTGATAACACCATCGAGGGATGAAACGCTTGGCTCGGGGTAGATGGACAGGATTCGCCATGGCATTGGTGCTTATGGCGCTATTGATGTCATGCTCGTCGACCAAGCATGTGCCACAGGGCAAACTGCTCCTCGACAAGGTCAAGATCAACATTGCCGACCCCCAGCGCGACGTCGAGACGTCCCAACTGAGCAACTACCTGCGCCAGAATGCCAACCACCGTGTGCTGGGCGGCATCAAGCTGCAGTTGGCGTTCTATAATTTGTCGGGCCGCGACAGCACCAAGTGGTTCAACCGCTGGATTAGGCGCGTGGGCACCCCTCCGGTGATCTACGACAGCACATTGACCGTTGCCAGTGCCGAGCAGTTGAGCACAGCCCTGAGCAATCGTGGATATATGAATAATGTGGTTACCTATCGGGTGGATGCCGACAGCGCCAAGCGCAAGGCCCGTGTGGACTACGATATCACCCTGGGCGAACCCTATTTCATCCGCTCCATCGCCTACGAGATACCCGACGAGGAGCTGAGCGACATTATCCTGGGCGATTCTGCAAACTTCAGCGTGCACACTGGTGACCTGCTGAACTTCAACCGTCTGGACGAGTGGCGGCAGTCTATTACCGAGAACTTGCGCAACCATGGCTACTATGCCTTTAACAAGGAATATATCACCTTCCTCGCCGATACCGCCGCCGACTCCCGCGCCGTGGACCTTACGCTCAACACCCGTGAGCCCTACCGCAATGACCACATGCCCTATTACACTGAGCACGAGCCGTTCTACGTGCGCAACGTGACCTATATCACCCGTTATGATCCCGTGGCGATGCGCAACGGCTACTGGGGCGAGGACACCGTGGTGTTGCCTAGCGGCATTCGCGTTTATCAGGATTCGACCCATTATCTGCGTCCGCAGGTGCTCGACGAGTGCAACTACATCGAACCCGGATCTCTCTACAACGCCGAAGCCATCAATCGCACCTATCGTGCACTGGGACGCCTTAACGTCATCAAGCAGATCAACATCGATGTGCGTCCTCTGGGCGAGGTCGACGGTGTGCTCATGGTCGATGCCTATGTGCTGCTGCAGTCCGACAGGGCGCAGAGCATCTCACTCTCACTCGAGGGCACCAATAGCGAGGGCGACCTGGGATTTGGTGTGGGGGTGGATTACCAGCACCGCAACATCTTTAAGGGCGCCGAGGTGCTCAGCGGCAAGTTCAGATTCTCATATGAGAGCTTGTCGGGCAACTTGAGTGGCCTGATCAATAACAACTACAGTGAGTACAGCACTGAGTGGGGCATCACCTTCCCCAAGTTTATGGCACCCTTCCTGCGCCGGTCGTTCAAGCGCAAGATTCAGGCCTCGACATCTTTCACGCTCAACTTCGATTACCAGGCGCGCCCCGAGTACACGCGCGTCATTGCTGGTGGCGGATGGCGTTACCAGTGGAGTGAACGCTCACGACGGCTGTCCCACACGCTTACGCTGGTCGACCTGAGCGTCATCAGCGTTCCCAAGTTCAACAAGGAATTCTTTGACAGCATCACCAACCCGTTGCTCCGCTATAGCTATCAGGACCACTTGATCATGCGGATGGGCTACAACTTCTATCGCACCAATAAGGCTGAGATGAGCGTGCAGCAGATGGGCATGTTCCAGCGCGATGTGTTCACCATCCGCGCTAACGCCGAGACAGCGGGCAATGTGCTCTACGGCTTGTCGCACCTCTCGCGCCAGAAGGCCGATGCCGATGGCAGCTACAAGGCGCTGGGTATCCGCTATTCCCAGTATGTCAAGGCTGATGCCGATTATGCCATGACCCACTACTTCGACCGGCGCCAGAGCCTGGCCTTCCACGTGGGGGCTGGCGTGGCAATCCCTTATGGCAACAGCAATGTGTTGCCGTTCGAGAAACGTTTCTACAGCGGTGGCGCCAACAGCGTGCGCGGCTGGGGTGTGCGCACATTGGGCCCTGGTAGCTACAACAGTAACAACAACTTGAGCAACTTCATCTACCAGTGTGGTGACATCCGTTTCGACCTTAACCTGGAGTACAGGGCCAAGCTGTTCTGGGTCGTTGAGTTGGGTCTTTTCCTGGATGCGGGCAATATCTGGACCATCAGGGACTATGAGGACCAGCCGGGAGGCGTGTTCAAGTTCAACAAGTTCTACGAGCAGATTGCGGCATCCTATGGCGCCGGCATCCGTTTGGATTTCAAGTATTTCCTAGTTCGTGTGGACATGGGTATGAAGGCCCATAACCCCGCTGCCGAGCAGGAGCATTGGCCCTTGCTGCATCCGCGTTTCAAGCGCGACAGCGAGTTCCACTTCTCGGTCGGCTACCCCTTCTAGCCACACCTTGCTTTTCCTGTTTTTTCAGCAGTCGCTAATGCGCTAGGCAACGGCAAAGATGATGATCATCTCGGCGATGAGCACGCGCATAAACATCGTCAGCGGGTAGACCGTGGCATAGGCCACGGCAGGAGCGTCATTGCCGGCCGTAGTATTTGCGTAACCCAGTGCGGGAGGGTCGGTCGTGGCTCCGGCCACGAGACCCATGATGGTGCAGTAGTTGAGCTTGAACTTGCCGCGGGCAACCACGACGGCCACCAGCAGCGGAATGATGGTGATCAGGAAGCCATAGAGCACCCACATCGCGCCGTTGGCGCTCAGAATGGTCGAGACAAACTTGCCACCGGCGGCAATGCCCACCGATGCCAGGAACAGGCACAATCCCAGCTCGCGCAGCATCAGGCTGGCTGCCGTGCTGGTATAGGTTACCAGCTTGGCCTTATGGCCGTAGCGGCCGATGAGGATGGCCACTACCAGGGGACCTCCGGCAAGGCCGAGCTTCATGGGTACCGACATGCCCGGCAGCATGATGGGGATGGAGCCAACGAGGATACCCAGGAAAATGCCGATGAACATGGTAAAAAGGTTGGGATGGTCCAATCGCTTGTAGCTGTCGCCCAGGCGCTTGCCCAGGCGGTCCACATCCTCCTCGCGGCCCACAACGGTCAGGCGGTCGCCCACCTGTAGCGACAGGTTGGGACTGGCCAGCAGCTCCACGCCGGCGCGGTGGATGCGGGTGACGTTGACCTTGTAGCCCTCGCGCAGGCGGATGGAACCGATCTTGTGGCCGATGATGTCGTTGCGGGTAACGACGATGCGCTTGCTCACGATGCCATGAGGTGCGGTCTCGAGCTTCCAGTCAAAATCGACGTGGGGACCGATGATGGCATCGAAGATGTCCTCGTCGTGGGCGCTCATGACGATGCGCAGCACGTCGTCCTTGCGGATGATGGTCTCGCCCTGCGGAATCTCGACGGTGCCATCGGCGCGCTTCAGGCGCGAGATGGTGAAGTTGTGGTCGATGATGTTATGCAGGCGGGTCAGCGTGATGTCATAGATGAGCTTGTTGGTTACCTGATAGGTGACCACGTGGGGCTTGAGCTGGCTGTCTTCTTTCTCGCGCTCGATGTCGCTGATTTCCTTGTCGACGTTGATCTTGAACAGCATCTTGACGATGATCATCGACAGGATGATGCCAATCACACCCAGAGGATAGGCGGCAGCATAGCCTAGCGACATCGACTCGTTGAGGTCGTTCGCGCGGTTGCCCACGGTCTCGATCAGGGCTTGCTGGGCGGCACCCAGGCCGGGCGTGTTGGTCACGGCACCGCTCATCACGCCCACCAGGTCGGTAATCGTGATGTTGCCTGCGATGAAGTAGATGGCCAGAGCCACGGCAACGTTTAGGCCCACGATGAGCATCGCCAGCCCGTTGAGTTGGATGCCCTCGTGCTTGAACGACGAGAAGAAGCTCGGGCCCACTTGCAAACCGATGGAGAAGATGAATAAAATGAGACCGAACTCCTGGATAAACTTCAGCGTGGCACCATCAACGGTTACCCCCACGTGGCCCACCAGGATGCCGCAGAAGAGTACCCATGTGGCACCGAGCGAGATGCCGAATATCTTGACTTTGCCCAGGATGACGCCGATGGCGATAACCACGGCGTAAATGATTAGTGTGTGTGCTACGCTATTGCCGATAAATAATTCAGTTAGCCAGTTCATATGTCAGTTTTCAGTTGTTAGTATTCTGTCTTCAGTTTTAGTTGATTTAGGAGATGCGGATGCCGTTATCGACCACATCAAGGATATCAACGGGGTTGTTCACGATGATGTTGGCATGATACTCGACGAGTTCTTTCTTGCTGCGAAACCCCCATGTCACACCCACCGAGTCGATGCAGGCCCGTCGAGCCGTCTCCATGTCCACGCCGCTGTCGCCCACATACAGGCAGTCGGCCTTGGCCATGCGGGTCCTGGCAAGGATCGAGAACACCACGCTGGGATCGGGCTTGACGTTGACGCCCTCGCGGTGCCCCTCGATGGCGACAAAGTCGATTTCTGGGAAGAAGTGGGGGATAATCTTGGACACCGCCTTTTGGTACTTGTTGCTGGCCACCGCGATGTCCACACCGCGGTCGCGGAGGTCCTGCAATAACTCGGGCATACCGCTATAGGGCTTGGTGTAGTCGGTGCAGTGCTCGTCATAGTACTCGATGAAATCACTCAGCACACGCTCCACCGTATCGTCGTCGCGGGCGTCTTCGGGCAGCACACGGGTCATCAGCCTACGAACGCCATTGCCCACAAAATAGGGGTAGCTGGCCATGCTGTGGGTGGCATAGCCGTTGCGCTCCAGGGCATAGTTGGCCGCCTGCCCCAGGTCCTCGATGGTGTTGAGCAGCGTGCCGTCCAGGTCAAATATCACGAGCTTCTTCATGACTGTTGTCTCAATTACGACTGCAAATTTACTACAAAGTTTTCAGTTGCCGCTCCACGGCTCGTTATTTTTCAAAAATGCACAGCATCGCACATCAGGGCTTCCTTATCTTCGGAACGATGCTTCAGCTCGTTCATTTCGGTAACGCTGTCGGCGGCATCGATGAGCCATTGTGGCGCATGGGCGCCAGTTATGACGAGCTCGCTGCCCTCGGGCCGTTGTTGCAGCAGGTCAAGGACTTGTTCCTGACCGATCAGGCCATTGTGGATGGCGACACACAGTTCGTCCATGATCAGCATGTCATACATGCCGCTGGTGAGAAGAGTCTTGCAGCGGTCCAGTCCGGCCTGTGCCGCGGCGCGATCGTTCTCGTTTGGATCGCGGGTGTCAAATCCCGGAAATCCGAGTTGTTCAATCTGCAGATGGTCGTATTCTTGCGCGATCTGACTTTCAAGGCCCACCTCGCCCTTGGTGAATTGGCCGATATAGACTGACTTACCCTCGCTCAAGGCCTTAACGGCCATACCCCATGCTGCGGTGGTCTTGCCCTGACCGTTACCGGTGTAGAGGGTGACCAGATTACTTTTTGTCATGTTCATTGTTCTTCTGCGTTATTGTTTTTTCCCTATGGTGTTGCAGTCATGCCGCTTTTGTGGCAGAAAAGTAAGTGCGTGCGGCATGACTGCGCGACCGAAAAAAACCAAAAAGTTACTATATATTCTAAAATTTTTTTCTCAATATGTGTTGATGCAATGCAGTATTGCACCGTCAAAGTGTTAAAGAACCTTGACTGTGTTGTGATAGGGGAACAATAACGTATGGGGGTGGCTGCTGGTGCTATGCAGCCCCGCAGAAACACCATGAGGCTTGTGGCCTGCCAGGTATTGCCAGTTGGGTTGATTGTTCGACCCTATTCCACGAGAGTCAAAGCAATAATATGTCCAACTTGGCAGGTCTTCTGGCTCATTCCATTGTCATGCGGCCTTCCCATCCACCTGGAGTGGACAGTGACGCTAATTGATTGCGTGACAACTTGGAGGAATTTACAGCAGCGGGTCTGCTCAGGATTCTCACCTGATTCCCTTTTAATACGCAACACACCATGAACTGGCGCTTGTGTTACCAAGTTTTCGGCCGCAAAGGTAGACAAATTTTTGTATAAGAAATTAATATTCAAGAAAAATTTATGATAAATTTCCATATTTTCTTTTCGTGTGAGCCTGCAGAATCGGCTTAGGTGATGCAATCGTTTGCGTTAATTTTTTGGAACGATAGGTGGAGTGGGGTGGGGCTAAATGGATAAGAATCACTAACTTTGGGGACAAGAAAGCATCTGGGGATGGTCGTGTCCTGATCTCCAACCATCGGAATAACCAAAATGAACATCATAACTAAATAAACAAAGGAAAAAATGAAAAAGACGTTTACTCTATTACTCACGCTGGCAGTGGCACTGATGTCACTGCAGGCGAGTGCCGCGATGTATATCGTGGGCGGTGCGCCCTTTGGCGGCTGGAAACCAGCCCATGGCGTGGCTATGAACGCCCAGGCTGATGGCACCTATCAGTACACGGCCACCATCAGTGGCGATGTGTATTTTGTGTTTGCCGATGGCTTGGTGGCCTCGGATGACGACTGGAGCACCTTCAACAGCAGTTACCGCTACGGACCGTCGGCTGGCGACCAGGAAGTGCCCACCAATGGCAGCTGGACGTCGACCCAGAAGGCTGGTGACCACGGTGCCTACTACTTCACGGGCGACGGCTCGAGCTATGTCTTCACTTTCGACACCACCAGCAAGCGCTTCAAGATCACGACTGGGGGCGGCACCGTCACGCCTACTACGGGCGAACTTTATGTGCTGGGCGAGGCCAATGGCAATGCCTGGGGTGCCGACACGGGTGTGCAGTTGACCACGACCGATGGCAACCTGTTCACCGGCCAGGTGACCTTCAGTGGCGAGCATGCCGAGGAGGATGCCAATGTGAGCTACTTCTCGTTTACCACCAAGCTGGGCACCTCCAGCGATGACTGGGCCACCATCCAGCCCTACCGCCTGTCGCCCCAGAGCGAGGGCGACTTCTGGGTAACCTCGTCGATGCTCGGCCAGACCATCGCGCTCAACGCCATGGGCCAGAACGTGGACGTGGCCTTCCGCATCCCCGCGGGAACCTACACACTGAGCGTTAACGTGAGCGCCAGCACCTGTGTCATCACGCGCGATAGTGGTGGCGGCACGGTGGCCGGCAAGGGCTGGCCCGCCATGTATGGCGGCGTGATGTTGCAGGGATTCTATTGGGACAGCTATAAGGCCACACGCTGGACAAACCTCACCGACCAGGCCCAGGAACTGGGACAATTGTTCGACGTCGTGTGGGTGCCCAACTCGGGCAGCGTGGATGCCTATGGCACAGCCGAGAGCATGGGCTACATGCCCGTGTACTGGCTCAAGCACAACAGTTGCTTCGGCACCGAGGCCCAGCTGCGCGATATGATCTCGACGCTCCACAGCCACAACACGAGCGTGATGATGGACATGGTCATCAACCACAAGAGTGGCAAGAGCGGCTGGACCGACCTGGCTGCCGAGACTGTCACGGGACCCGTCACGGGCGACACCTACAGCCTGTCGTGGACGCTCGCCGACATCTGCCGCACCGATGAGTGTGTGGGTGCCGGATATGCCGCTACCGGAGCTGCCGACGAGGGCGAGGATTTTGACGGCAGCCGTGACCTGGACCACACCAGCGCCAATGTGCAGAAGAACGTCAAGACCTACCAGAAGTTCCTTATGCAGGAGCTGGGCTATGATGGTTTCCGCTACGACATGTGCAAGGGCTTTTCCGGTTACTATGTGGGCCTGTACAACCAGGCCAGCCAGCCCGCCTTCTCGGTGGCTGAGTACTGGGACGGCAATGCCGAGACCCTGCGCTGGTACCTGAACAGCACCAAGCAGGACGACCGCATCCAGACCGCCGTGTTCGACTTCGCCCTGAAGTACCCGATGCAGAGCGCCTTTGCCGCCGGCAACTGGAGCGCCCTCAACGACAAGGGCCTGGCCGCAGACAAGGATTACCAACGCTACTCAGTGACCTTTGTCGACAACCACGACACGGGACAAAACACCAACTACGACTGCCTGAAGACCAACGTCATGCCCGCCAACGCCTTTATCCTGGCCATGCCTGGCACGCCGTGCATCTTCTACAAGCACTACCTGGTTTATGGCGACGAGATTGCCAATTGCATCAAGGCTCGCCGCGCAGCCGGTATCCACAACCAGAGCGACATCCTCACGCAGCAGGAGAGCGACGGCGGTTACATCCTGGAAACCCAGGGAACACGCGGCAACCTGTACCTGCAGTTGGGTGGCGCCACGGCCAACGGGTGCCCCTACGGCTACGAGCTGGTGCAGCAGGGCGATGGCTATGCGATGTACATCACCTATGGCATTGATTGGAAGCACGTTTCCAAGGACGGTAGCATCCTGGGTTGTCCCGTTGTGAGCAAGCCCGCGGGTAACTATGTGGGCACAGTGACTGTTAACGTCGCTCCCAGCGCCAGTGGCACGACCTTGGTCTACACCACCGACGGTAGCGAGCCCACCATTACCAGCACAACGCTCACGGCATCGACGCCGATGACCTTTACCGAGAACACTACCCTCAAGGTAGGTGTGCTCAATGGTGACCAGGTCGAGAACATCGAGTCCTATATCTACACCATAACCGATGCACCCACCACGGGCATCAACGTCTATGTCAGGTCCTCATTGAGCAAGGCCTATATCTGGGCCTGGACCAGCGAGGGTAGCGTGACGGGCAGTAACTGGCCCGGCAAGGCCATCAGCACCCTGGACAAGGTGTCCGTCAACGACATCGAGTGGTACTGCCTCCACGTGGATGCCGACCAGGTCAACGTCATCCTCAACAATGGTGACGGCGGCTTTGAGAATCAGACGGTGACCATCCCCGTGACCCGCGACATCTTCCTGCTCTATCCCAACTCAGATCTGGAGACTTATGCCTACAAGCCCGCCGATACCTATGTCGACGTGACCGAGAAGTATGCCGGTGTGGGCAGCGCGGGTTACGACAAGGTCTATGTGCTGGGTAACATCAATGCCACTGGCTGGGCTCCTGGCAATGGTTTTGAGATGACGACTACCAACGGCGAGAAGTACACCGCGACCATCCAGTTTGTTGATCCCTATGGCGGCTACAGCTACTTCAGCTTCACTACCGCTCTGGGCAGCACCTGGGACGAAATCTCGGGCAACCGCATGGGAGCCACCAGCAGCGACTTCCTCATCAACGAGGCACGCCTGGGCACCAACCTCAGCGTGGTGGCAGGCCAGAATGCCTTCAAGATACCCACCGGCAAGTATAACCTGACGCTCTATCTGAGCCAGGGCATCCTGGTGGTAGAGAAGTGGACCGAGCCTGTTACCATCATCCGCGGTGACGTGGACGATGACGGCGTGGTGGGTATTAGCGACGTGTCGGCACTGATCGACTATCTGCTTGGTGGTAATGCCAGCCTCATCAACGTCGAGAACGCCAACTGCGACCAGAGCGGCATCATCAACATCGAGGACGTGTCGGCGCTGATCGACTACCTTCTCAGCGGCCACTGGTAATCATGCCACCTCAATAATAAAAAAACGCTTATCGGTCGACGATAGGCGTTTTTTTGTTGTTGGGGTGGGGGAAATGTGGTAATTTTGCACTCACTGATGGACAAGCAATACAATAATATCATCATCGGCATTGACCCGGGCACCAATGTCATGGGTTATGCCCTGCTGGGCATCAATGGCAAGAAACCAGAGCTCATCGTCATGGGCGTGCTGCAACTGAGCCGCATGGAGGACCACTATATGCGCTTGCGCCACATCTATGAGCGCGTGAGCGGCGTTATCGAGGAATATCTGCCCGACGAGATGGCCATCGAGGCTCCATTCTATGGCAAGAACGTGCAGTCCATGCTCAAGCTGGGCCGTGCCCAGGGAGTAGCCATGGTCGCTGCCCTCAACCGCGAGATCCCCATCACGGAATATGAGCCCCGCAAGATCAAGATGGCCATTACCGGCAACGGCGCCGCCAGCAAGGAGCAGGTGGCCCTGATGCTGCAGCGCACGCTGGGCATTGCCGAGAGCCAGATGCCTCATCTGCTTGATGCCACCGATGCGCTGGCCGCTGCCCTGTGTCACTTCTATGAGCGCAACAAGCCCTTCCAGGGCAAGGGCACCAAATCATGGAAATCCTTCATCGCCCAGCACCCCGACCGCGTCAAGAAGTGACTCCACTCGTGCCCTTATGGCTACGAAAACCCTAAAATGCAGCACTACGATTTTTGGTTAATTTTGTTAAATCGCACGATTGTTAAAAAAATCTTGCCCCAACATGATGGCTAAGCGGAAAAAAAAGAGTAATTTTGTGGCCGAAAATGTGATTTTACATCTTTTTGAAGTGTTTTTACAGTTATTGAGCATACCCTTCAGGATAGTTTGTAGTGGTGCATACCAAAGCCCACTGCAAGCGAGGACTGACAGCAATACACGCGCCAGATTAGACGGGATAACTACCGCTAATGTGGCGCGAATCCTTTTATAGATAATAATCAAACAAACTAAATTATTAACAAATAATTATTAATTCTTACCTTTAAACAAATTATTAGTATGTTGAGAACAGTTAAGCTTTTGGCATTAGTGGCAATGTTCTTTGTGGCATTGGCTTCGAGTGCTCAGGTGACGACCTCGGCGCTGTCCGGTGTTGTGACCGATGAAAATCGTGAGGCGATGATTGGCGCAACGATCACCGCCCTGCACACGCCCTCGGGCACGACGTATAACGCCGTTACCAACATGGATGGCCGTTACACCATCAAGGGTATGCGCCCCGGTGGCCCCTACACGGTCACAGTGAGCTACATCGGTTACCAGACACGTCAGATCGAGGACGTTACCCTGCAACTGGCCGAGACCTATGACCTGAGCGTCGACATGAGCGTTGACGCCAACACCCTGGGTGAGGTGGTCGTTACCTCCGAGGCTACCAAGTTCCGCGCCGAGAAGACCGGTGCCGCCACTAACATCAACAGCTCCCAGATCAGCAACCTGCCCACCGTTACGCGCAGCCTGACCGACGTGACCCGCTTGTCGCCCTTTGGTGGCAACGGCATGAGCTTTGGTGGTACCGACGGCCGTCTTGCCAACTTCACGGTCGATGGTGCAAACTTTAACAACAACTTCGGCTTGAGCGATAACCTGCCCGGCGGTGGCAACCCCATCAGCATTGAGGCCATTGAGGAGATGCAGGTAGTGATTTCGCCCTACGATGTTCGCCAGACCAACTTCATCGGTGGTGGTGTCAACGCCATTACCAAGAGTGGTACGAACACCTTCCGTGGCAGTGCCTACATCTTCCACCGCAACGAGAACATGCGCGGCGACGCTGTTGACCGCGTACAGCTCGCAGCAGCCCGCGAGAAGGACCAGGTGACCACCTACGGCTTCACCCTGGGTGGCCCGATCTGGAAGAACAAGATCTTCTTCTTTGTCAACGGTGAGATGACCAAGCAGCCCACTATCGTGAACCGCTGGCGCGCTTCTGAGAACGGTGTTGGCGATGCCGACGCTTTCATCTCGCGCACCACGCTCAGCGACCTGGCACGCGTGAGCGACTTCGTCAAGAACAAGTACGGTTATGACACGGGTTCATACACCCACTTCCCCGCCGACGAGAACAACTACAAGCTGCTGGCCCGCCTGGATTGGAACATCAACCCCAACCACCACTTGTCGCTGCGTTACAACTACACCAAGAACCGCTACTGGTCGAACCCCAACGGCACCTCGATGGACGGTGGTACCCGCCTGCCCAACTACCGCGTGTCGATGTACTCGTTCTCCTTTGCCAACTCGATGTATGGCATGGACAACCTGGTACACTCCCTGTCGGCCAACTTGAATAGCCGCTTGACCGACAACCTGTCCAACGAGTTCCTGGCTACCTACTCCAAGCTGGATGATATCCGCACCACCAACTCGAGCGAGTTCCCCTTCATCGACATCACCATGACCGATGAGTATGGAACCAAGGACAACTACATGGCCCTGGGTTATGAGCTGTTCACCTGGAACAACGCTGTTCACAACACCATCTGGAACCTGCGTGACGATGTCACCTGGTACTATGGTAACCACAAGATCATGGGTGGTCTGTCGTTTGAGCACCAGATGGCCGACAACCAGTATATGCGCAACGGTACCGGTTACTACCGCTACAACAGTGTGGATGACTTTATCAATGGCGCTACCCCCGAGGTCGTTTGCTTGACCTACGGCTACGGCAGCGAGACCAAGCCTGCTGCCCGCGTGCAGTTCAACAAGGCTGGCCTGTATGCTCAGGACGAGTGGAACGTGACCCGCAACTTCAAGCTGACTTATGGTCTGCGTCTCGACGGTCTGTTCTTCAACAACGGTGACCTGATCACCAACAACGCCATCCTGGCGCTGGACTACTATGACAACGACGGCAATGTGCGTCACATCGACACTGGCAAGTGGCCGAGCAGCAACCTGATCGTGCAACCCCGCGTGGGCTTCAGCTGGGATGTGCTCGGTAACAACGTGCTCAAGCTGCGTGGTGGTTCGGGTCTGTTCTCGGGCCGTCTGCCCCTGGTATTCTTCACCAACATGCCCACCAACGGCGGTCTGGTACAGTATCAGGCTCAGCTCAACGCCAACACCAAGATTGGTGGCCTGGACAAGGATGGCAATTTCGTCCCCAGCCGTGGCTACGAGAACTACACCGGTGCCTACACCACCGATGACAAGGGCAACCGCTACATCGACATGAGCCAGTTTGCCGGCGGTCTGGTGACCGACGCCAATGGCAATGCCTCGATCAACGCCCTGCGCGACAAGCTCATCAGCATGGGCTATCCCGAGAATGTTACCCCCGACATGGGTACCGTTCCCTCTTCGATTTCGGCAGTGGATCCCAAGTTCAAGATGCCGATGGTGTGGAAGACCTCACTTGCACTGGACTACAATGTGCCCGTGTCCTTCCCCTTCACCGTGACTGTTGAGGGTATCGTCAACAAGAACATCAATGCTGCCAGCATCAGTGACTGGAGCATGCCCAGTGTAGCCGGTTATGCCCGCTTCAACGGCGTGGACAACCGTCCCATCTTCCCCACCGGATTCCGTCGCGGCACCAAGGCCTTCGTCCTGGAGAACACCAGCCGCGGTTATGGTTGGATTGCCAACGTGACCCTGAATGCCCGTCCCACCGACTGGCTGAGCCTGATGGCTGCTTACACCCACACCGTGAACAAGGAGGTAACCGGTATGCCCGGTAGCGCCGCTGAGAGCGCCTTCACCTATGTCCCCACCGTCGAGGGTCCCAACAACATCAAGCTGCACAACTCGCAGTATGTGACTCCTGACCGTTTCGTCCTGTCGGCAACCGGTCACGACAAGAGCGGTAACCACTATGGCCTGATCTATGAGACCTGGCGCGGCGGTTACAACTACTCCTACATGATGGCCAACGACATGAACGGCGACGGTTACAACTACGACGCTCTGTACATCCCCACCGACGAGCAGGTCGCTAACCGCGAGTTCCGCTTTGTCAGCGCCGATGACCAGAACCGCTTCATGGACTATGTGCACAACAACAGCTACCTGAAGAACCATCAGGGCAAGTATGCAGAGCCCTATAGCCTGTACAGCCCCTGGGTTCACCGCATCGACCTGAGCTACAAGCATGACTTCTCGCTCAACGTGTGTGGCGCTAAGCACACCCTGCAGCTGAGCTTCGACGTGAAGAATGTGCTCAACTTCTTCAACTCCAAGTGGGGCGTGAGCAAGTACCTCAATCCCGAGATCGGTTCTGATCCCCGCATCCTCAAGTACGAGGGCGTTGACGCCGAGGGTTATGCTACCTTCTCGACTCCTGCTTCGATCTACAGCGACACCAAGACCTTTGTTCTCAACAAGAGCATCGGCCAGTGCTGGAACGCTTCTATCGGTATCAAGTACATCTTCAACTAATTCACTAGTCACAGTAAACAACACAAAATGAATATTATGAAATTCAGATATTTAATTTCATTTTTTGCCCTCATCGGCCTGTTGGCAAGCTGCTCCGATGACGACGCAATGACGCTCCTCGATGAGATCCAGGTTTCGTCCTCCTATGTGAGCATCGATGTGAACGGTGGTTCCAACACGATTACCGTCAACGCCAAGGAAGCTTGGACGCTCGATGCAGCCGAGATTCCCGAGTGGCTCACCATTAGCCCCATGACAGGTAACCCGGGTGAGACCAAGGTCACCTTCACCGCCCCTGCCACGCTCGACGGCCGCCAAGCCGTGCTGCACATGGCCTGCGCTGGCAAGTCACAGACAATCAACGTAATCCAGGGCCTGACCGTGGTAGAGAACGCCACCTGTGCCGAGATTCTCGAGGGACCGGAGAGCAAGACCTATCGCGTGACTGGTACTGTTAAGAGTATCATCAACACCACTTATGGTAACTGGTATATCGAGGATGAGACTGGTGTGGTCTACATCTATGGTACACTCGATGCCAAGGGCAACGAGAAGAACTTCCTGAGCTTGGGCATTGAGGTCGGTGACATCGTCACCGTCGAGGGTCCCAAGAGCGTGTATAACGGAACCGTGGAGCTCGTTAACGTGACCGTGATCAATATCCAGAAGTCGCTGGTTAAGGTCGAGGGTTATGACCCCGAGGATGCTACCATCCCCGTCGAGGGTGGCAACGTGGCCGTGAACCTGAGCTGCAAGACCAACAACGGCATCTCGGTCGAGATTCCCGAGGACGCCAAGAGCTGGCTCGGCATCGTGTCGATTGCCGGTGGCGCTGAGCCCGTGGTAACCTTCAGCGCTGGCGCCAACCCTGGTGGTGACCGCAGCACTACCGTGGTGTTCAAGACCACCGACGACAAGGGCAAGGAATACACCGCCCAGGCTGCCATCTACCAGAAGGGCTCGATCGTGGCCGCTAGCGTAGCCGACTTCCTGGCAGCTGCTGTGGGCGACACCAAGTACCGCATCACTGGCGTGATCACCAAGGTGGCTAACCCCAGCTATGGCAACGTCTACGTGCGTGACTGGTCGGGTGAGATCTACGTCTACGGCATCGGTACCAAGGGCGACTTTGAGGCTGCCGGCCTCAAGGTGGGCGACGTGGTTACCCTCGTGGGCAAGCGTGCTGAGCACAATGGCAACGCTCAGATGTCGGGTGCCGTGCTCGAGGCTTCGATCCCTGTGACCCCCGTTTCCATCGACGAGTTCCTGGACAAGGAGGACAATGCCAACGTCTACTACATGCTCACTGGTACCATCACCGAGGTGGCTAACGCAACCTATGGTAATCTCTACCTGGAGGATGCTACCAACAACGTGTACGTCTACGGCTGCTATCCCGGTTGGGGCGCAACTGGTGACAACCGCAAGAACTGGCTCCAGACCGCCGGCATCGCAGTCGGTGATGAGCTGTCGGTAATCGGCGTGAAGAGCACCTACAACGGTACTCCTCAGCTGGCCAACGGCATCTATTTCTCTCACAAGAAGGCCCAGTAATCGGCAATAGTCGATAAAACAAAAAAGTGGTCGTGCTCAGCATGGCCACTTTTTTTACGTGTCAGGCAATGGGTTGAGCCGCAAAATATTTGCATGGCGGGCAAGAGTTGCGTACCTTTGTACCTGAAATTCTATTCGCTCAATATAATTAATAATGAAAACTTGTAAACTATTTTTTGTACTGATGTTGCTCGCCGTGCTGCCTTGGCAGGCATGGGCAGCAGGACGCGACACCTACACGGTGATCATCTCGCTCGACGGTCTGCGCTGGGATTATCTGGACACCTACGACGTGCCGTTCATGCAGCAACTGGCCCGCGAGGGTGTCAAGGCGGTGATGCAGCCATCGTTCCCCAGCAAGACGTTCCCCAACCATTACACGCTGGCCACCGGCCTGGTACCTGACCATCACGGCATCATTGCCAACAGCTTCTGGGACCGCGAGGGCGGCGTGGAGTATTCGCTCAAGAACCAGGTGACGCGCGCCGATGGCAAATACTATGGTGGCGACCCCGTGTGGCTCACGGCCAAGCGTCAGGGTGTGAAAACGGCCACCGTATTCTGGGTGGGCAGCGATGTGGCCATTAAGGGTGACCGTCCCACCTACTGGCGTGATTACCAGACCCAGCAACTCGACTATCCCGGCCGTGTGGACGAGATCATCAGGTTGCTGAAACTGCCCGAGCAGGATCGTCCCCATCTGGTGATGGCCTACTTCGAGGAGCCTGACCGCAGTGGCCACGACTATGGCCCCCTGAACCGCATGACGCGTCGCGCCATGGAGGACATGGACCTGCTGCTGAGCAACCTGTGGGCCCGCATCCAGCTCCTGCCCATTGCCAGCCAGGTGAACCTCATCGTCACGGGTGACCACGGCATGACCAGCGTGGACCCCAAGCGATTTGTCGACATCGACGACGTGCTGCCCAAGCACTGGTATGAGCGATTCTGCAACGATTACCCCACTCTGATCTATGCCAAGGAACCACAATATGTCGACTCCATCTACAACGCTCTGCAAGGTGTGGACCACATCCGCGCCTGGAGGAGGGGAGAACTGCCCGCATACCTCAATTACGGAACCAACAAGAATATGGGCGACGTCATCGTGCTCCCCGACGTGGGGTGGCTCTTCGATGACAAGCCATCCAAGACGCAGCGCGGTAGTCATGGTTTTGACCACACGGCAGCCGACATGCAGGTTGGCTTCCGTGCCATCGGGCCCGACTTCAAGATGGGGTACGAGAAGCCCGATCGTTTCCGCAACGTGTGCATTTACCCCCTGCTGTGCCACCTGCTGGGCGTTACGCCGTCACCCAACGACGGCTCGCTCGACGAGGTGCGCGACATGCTGCGCTGACGTCTGGCTGACTGTGGGTCAGTAGATACGGTATTTCTTGGGAATGTATTTCGCGGCGAGAGACTTGTCGTGAAGGAACGACAGCAGATCCTCGGTGTGTTCTCCGCCAAACGGGCCGTTGGCATACTGGTACAGGATGGTGCCTGGCGTGCTCACGTTGTACTCGATGCACACCGGTTCACCTGTGCTGTCCAGGGTGATGTCCCACCCGACGATGCCGAAGGGATGCAGCCGCTTGTGTCCCTGCTTGGCCATGGCTATGATGTCATCGAAGCGCGGTGATACCCGCTCATGCAGTTTGACCTCAATGTCGGTCAGCCCCCTGAATGAACCGTACTGCTCTTTCACGGTTCCGTCCTTCTCCACTCCGACGACGTTGACAATCTCTTCGCCATCGATGTAGCACACGTCGGTGAAGTAGCCATCGGTGCCAAACCGTATGCTGGTCGACAGGACTTTGACCTCGCTCTGGTGCATCCAGGTAATAACCCTGAAGATGTTGACCGACGTTTGGCAGAATTGGCTCATGAAATCATTCTGGTGCAGGCGTTCCTGGACGATAAACTCGCCGCCCATGCTCTGCGTGAGCAGTGTGCTGATATCGGCAGGTGACTGAGCCTGAATAAGCCTTACGCCCTTACCGGCATAGGAGCCCTTGGCGACCTTGATGACCAGAGACTTGTCGTCGCCCAGACTGCAGTAGATGGATTCGGCCAGGCGGGGCAGTGCTTGCTGGGGGCAGAACTGCCAGTCTGGATCGTAGATGGCGCCATGATAGATGTGTGCCAGCGTCTTGGGAAACCTGATGTCGGGTAAGAAGAAGTTATACAGGTTTTTGTCGTCCCACCCCGGGATGGAACGCTCGTCGTTGTAGTGCCTGAACAGCACGAACCGTGCAATGGGGTCGGGGATGAATCTCGGGTCACGGATGCCTGTCACGCCATAGTACATCTGGAACCAGCGGTAGTCCTTGAAACGGATGCCGTAAGAGCGCCAGAACTGGTCGATCTCACGCTTGTCGGCCTCGGTGAGCGCGGGTTGGGGGCGGCGCTTCAGAAAAGTTGATGCAGCCCTGTCGGAGCCTGACATGACAACCCTGTCTGCGATGACCGACGGCAGACGGAGGAAATTGAAATAAATGCTCTTGGCGTGTCTCCTGATGCTCATAGTTGTTGCGAATGCTTATCTGTTGTATCGCATACTGATACCAATATTGCAAAAGTAGCACAAAAAAACCATTTGCCCGTTATCACTGCCGTTTTTTTTTGTTCTGTGCATGACTTGCTGGAATTTTTACTAATTTTGCAAGTTGAAACTATTATCAAATAATAACTAGACTAGAACAATGGCAAAACAGGAAGACGTTTTCAAGAAAATCGTTTCGCACGCCAAGGAATATGGCTTTGTGTTCCCCTCAAGTGAAATCTATGACGGCTTGGGTGCGGTCTATGACTATGCCCAGAACGGCGTCGAGCTCAAGAATAACATCAAGCGCTACTGGTGGGAGGCCATGACGCTGCTCCACGAGAACATCGTGGGCATCGATAGCGCCATCTTCATGCACCCCACGATCTGGAAGGCCTCGGGCCACGTGGACGCGTTCAACGACCCCCTGATCGACAACCGCGACAGCAAGAAACGCTATCGCGCTGACGTGCTCATCGAGGACGAGATCGCCAAGATCGAGGAAAAGATAAACAAGGAGTGTGAGAAGGCTGCTAAGCGATTTGGCGACAAGTTCGACGAGGCGATGTTCCGCCAGACCAATCCCCGCGTGCTCGAGAACCAGAAGAAGCGCGACACACTGCACGCCCGCTACGAGAAGGCGATGAACGACAATGACCTCGCTGAGCTCAAGCAGATTATCGTCGACTATGAGATCGTGGACCCCGTGAGCGGCACCAAGAACTGGACCGACGTGCGTCAGTTCAACCTGATGTTCAAGACCCAGATGGGTAGCAGCGCCGACTCGACGATGGACGTGTATCTGCGTCCCGAGACCGCGCAGGGTATCTTTGTCAACTTCCTGAATGTGCAGAAGACGGGACGCATGCGCATACCCTTTGGCATCGCACAGATCGGTAAGGCCTTCCGTAACGAGATCGTGGCCAGGCAGTTCATCTTCCGCATGCGCGAGTTCGAGCAGATGGAGATGCAATTCTTTGTGCGTCCAGGTGAAGAACTCAAGTGGTTTGACTACTGGCGCGAGCAGCGCTTGCGCTGGCACAAAGCACTGGGCCTGGGTGATGAGAAATACCGCTTCCACAACCACGAGAAGCTGGCTCACTATGCCAACGCTGCAACCGATATTGAGTTCAAGATGCCCTTTGGCTTCAAGGAGGTGGAGGGTATCCACAGCCGCACCGACTTTGACCTGAGCCAGCACGCCAAGTTCTCGGGCAAGAAGATCCAGTACTTCGATGCCGAGCTCAATGAGAGCTACACCCCCTATGTCATCGAGACATCGATCGGCGTCGACCGCATGTTCCTGTCGGTGATGTGCTCCAGCTACGAGGAGCAGCAGCTCGAGGGGGGCGACACCCGCGTGGTGCTTCATCTGCCCAAGGCCCTGGCTCCCATCAAGTGTGCTATACTGCCTCTCGTGCGCAAGGACGGCATGCCCGAGAAGGCTCATGAAATCATGAATATGCTGAAGTTTGACTTCGCATGCCACTACGAGGACAAGGACACCGTGGGTAAGCGTTACCGCCGCCAGGATGCCATCGGTACCCCTTACTGCATCACCGTAGACGGCCAGACCCTTGAGGACAACACCGTCACCCTGCGCGATCGCGACACCATGCAGCAGGAGCGTGTTGCCATCGCCGACCTGCCTGCCATCCTGGCTCGCGAGTGCAGCCTGAACAACGTGCTGCGTAAGCTGATGTAGTTTCGTGAAAATTGGCTTTAGGCTTTAGGTGTTAGGCGTTAGCAGCCCATCCCCCTGAAGCCTAAAGCCTAAAACCAAAAGCTTAAACAAAAAAGTATGAAACGTTTTTTCTATACCGTCGTGTTGGCTATCCTGGCCATTACCATGCTCGACTCATGCCTGGGTAAGAGCACGTATGACGAGTACAAGGACTGGCGACAGAATAACGAAGAGTGGTATGGCCTCCAGTCTCAGTCGGGCCAGTACACCAAGATCATCGCGCCGTGGGACCCCTCGGCCCAGGTGCTCATGCGCTGGCACAACGACACCATGCTCACCCACGACAACCTCAAGCCGCTCATCTCGTCGACCGTCGACGTGAAGTACAAGCTCAAGCTCTATGACGGCACGGGCGTCGACTCTTCTTACACTTCGAGTTCGGCCACTCTGGCCGACAGCGTCTACCGATCGGTGCTGAGAAACAACGTCGAGGGCTGGATGATTGCTTTGACCCGCATGCACGTGGGCGACAGCTGCACTGTCATCATCCCTTATCCGCAGGGCTATGGCTCCACCAAGAAGAGCGACAAGTTGCTGCCCTACAGCACTCTCGTGTTCGACATGAAGCTCGTTGACATCTACAAGTACAGGTAGTTATTAGCTTTTAGCTCTTAGGCTTTAGGCTTTAGGTGTTTGGACGCAGAACGCGGATGCCCCCTAAAGCCTAAAGCCTAAAGTAGCCTAATTCCTCAACGACAACTGGTAGTTATAATACTTCTCGTTGCCGGTAATGTCCTCGACAATCTCGATGAACGGTGGCATCTCCACCTCGTCACCTTCCTTGATGCCCTCAAGCTCCAGAATCTGCATGCCGAGCTTAGGCTCAATGTAGGTGTCGATCTCAAAGTAGTGGTTCTTCCACACAAAGCACTTTCGCATCTTGCTGATTGGATTGCGGTTGGGGTCGGCCAGTTGCAGCAGGTCGACGTATTGCTGGGCGGTAATGCGGCGTTCGGTCTCGATGGTCTTGTCGCGGCTAACGGTCTTCTTAATGGTCTGGAAGTAGACGTAGCTACCCTGCCAGCCGCGCTTGCGCACGCGCATCTCGGTGCCCGGCTCGCTCAGCAGATAGGTCTGAGTGATTTCGCTCTCGGTGTAGTCAGGGATGTCACCCGTTACCTTGACGATATACTTGCGCTCCTGCTCGATGGGGCTGGGAACACCCAATACCGTGGAAATCTCGTTAAGCACTTGGCGAAGCTTGTCGTCAAAGTCCATGTGATTGCCAATCACGCGCAAGTGGGGATGTCCCGTCCATGCGCTCAGCACCTTGCGGTCCAGCTCACGTGCCAGTTCCACGTCCTCGCTGCGAAATTTGTTGTTCTCGTTGGTGTAGAACTGCTCGGCACCTGCGGCCGCCGTTACCATATGCAGGATGGCCTCGTAGCGGGCATCGCGCAGCTTCACGGTGTTGGTGCCCATCTCCTCGGTCAGTGCCTCCCAGATTTCGGGCGAGACATAAGCGCTGATATCCATTGTGCCACGGTCACACACGATGAGTACGGGCTTGCTGCACTCGGCGGCCATTTTGGCGAAATGGTCCTCCAGTGCTAATTGGATATTAAGTGTCGATTTCTCGGCTTCAAAGAACAGGGCCTTGTTCTGCGTCAGATAGTTCACACCCGCACTGCTGAACATGGTGGGTACCTCAGGAATAGCAAATACCTGGAATCCCAGGCCGCTGAAGTGCTCGATGATGCGGGCCATAGCTGTCGTCTTGCCAGCGCAGGGGCCACCAGTGAGCACAATCTTGGTGATTTTATTAGTGATTTTATCAGTCATTTTCTCGTTCGGTTTTACTTCACAAAAAGAAAGCCAAAGATACACACAATCTTCCACCTGCACAACCTTTCCATCCTAAAAGATGTGAAAACTTGTGCAAACCGAACGCCATGAAAACACGTTATCAATGGCTGAGGTGCAGCCAAGTTTATCCAA
>CAZVMM010000012.1:0-56204 GCA_964628205.1 uncultured Muribaculaceae bacterium | reverse complement strand
TTCTTCGAACCGCTTGCGTCTTCGACGCTTTCCCCGGACAGTAATAAATAAAAATCAACAACATAGCGTCTTTGCGACTTGGCGTGAGGCTCAATGATGAGACGATTGATCAGAGTGATAGTTATTTTTTTTGAATTTTTTAGGGGAGAAGGGTTGTGGAATTCGGTAATTTGTTGTAAATTTGCACGATTTAAAGTAAATGCACATTTCGCCTTGCCTTGTTGGCGCAAATGCCCTTTACGAATATAAACTGGTGGTAGTATCGGCCCAAGAGGGTCACTTGCCTTATGAAGATGATAGGAAAAACAGATCTGTTTCTTCTCATGGCGTGCCGTCGTTGGCGGCTGGCGCATGTGTGTGCCCATGAGCCCGTACCGCTCCTGCCAACGCCATCCGTTTCATAACCGCCGCCTGCAAATTCACAAACAATAGTCAATAACAATTCTTTTTTTATTAACCATTTAATAACTAATATTTTATGAAGTACTTCAAACTAAAATTTCTTTTGTTGTTCTTCGCCCTAGCAGCGGCACTGCCGCCCGCATGGGCCGGAACAGTCTATGAGATGGTGACAAGCACGGACCAATTGGTTTTGGGCAAGCACTACATCTTTGCATATGGCACTAATGCCATGACTGAAGTAACTGCTGCAGGTACTATTGATCCAGTCACAGTTAGTCAGAATGCTGATGGAACTATCGACATTTCGAATGCAGAATCTGTTGGCATCTTAACTCTTGGCCAAAAAACCGATCAATACTCAGGAACCACCTCGTATACACTTGCTTATGACAATGGCAAATTTCTTATTCCCAATGGAGCAAGCGACACTAAGTTCAGTATTGCCACAGCCAACACCAATGCTGGATGGTTCCCCATTGCGTATGATAGTGGTTATAGCATGATTAGTGATCGTAGTGGAGGCCCTAGTAACTCTAAAGCTCGTGGTGTCATTTATAGAACAGACATATCAAAGTTTGGCCACTATGGCAAGTCAAATATCGATGGGTCGACTTATTTTTGGGCCCTCCTCTACGTTGAGAAGGAAGGTGGTGGTGAGACGCCTGTAACTGTTGGTGTTCCTACCTTTAGCTATGGCGGCGAGACCGTTACGGGCGATGTTGAGGTAAATAAGGGTGAGACCATCACCATTACCTCGGCCGAGGGCACTGTGCTCAACTACACTACCGATGGCAGTGACCCCGCAGAGAGCAATACGGCTATCATGACCGACGGCAACACTGCCGTCGTGACCATCAACGCCGACTGCACCATCAAGGCTATCGCCCTCGATGATGACCTGAACCAGAGCGACGTTGCCACGCTCAACGTGACGGCCGTTGCTCCTCCCGAGCCCAGCGGCATCATCTATGAGAAGGTGAACAGCATCGTTGACGGTGGCACCTATGTTGTCGTTTACGAGGGGGCACCCGCCGCTATGGGAGAGATTGCAAAAATCACCAACTCTGGCACTAAAGGAAGTGCCGTGACTGGTATTCTGCTGAACACCACCACCAATCCTTATCAGGTGGATCTGGCAGGCAAGACCGCCCTGCTGCTCAAGGCCCACGCAGGCGAGACCGAAGGCACCTACGCCTTCGAGATCATTGACACAGATAAATATCTTGGTCTTTCTGGCGCTAGCTTCTCAGAACTCGAAACCGCATCCTATGTGTGGACCATGGACAATGAGGGCCATGTGACCGGTACTGGCAACAACAGTACACGTGCGCTCATCTATCGCGATTCCCAGGAGCTGTTCGGCCCCTATGCCAGCAGCAATGTTAACAACACTGAGTACTTCTATGCTTACCTGTACAAGCTGTATGAGAACACTCCGGAGCCTGTTGAGGCTGAGTTGAGCTTTGCTCAGACGGAGTTCACGGTTTATGCTGATGCTGAATTCACGGCACCCAAGCTGGTTAACCCCCACAACCTGACTGTTACCTATAGCAGCAGCGACGAGGAGGTTGCCATGGTCGACGAGACCACTGGCGAGGTTGCCCTGATGGGCAAGGCCGGTAAGGCTACCATCATGGCCACCAGCGCCGCTACCGACGAGTACCTGGCTGGCAGCGCCAGCTACACCATCACCGTGGAGGCACGTCCTGTGCTGGCTGCCGACAAGAAGGTGGAGTTTGAGACCACTGTTGGCACTTCTGTTGAGAAGACCTTTACCGTGATGGGCGAGAACCTGAAGGGTGACATCACCCTGACGCTCGCTGACGAGACGGGCATGTTCAGAATCAATCCCACCACCATCGACAAGGCCAATGCTGCCGAGGCCACTGTCACCGTGACCTACGCTCCCACAGAGGAGAACATCCACGAGGCCACCGTTACGCTGAGCAGCAAGGATGCCAAGAGCGTTACCGTATCGCTGAGCGGTATGGCCACCGAGCCCGAGCAGGTGGCAACCCCGACGTTCTCGCTGGTTGCCGGTTCGTACACTGGCCAGCAGCCACTGACCATCAGCTGCGAGACTGCCGACGCAGTGATCAGCTACAGCACCAACGGTGGCAACTCCTGGACCGAGGGCAACACCCTGACCCTGACCGAGGATGTTACCGTGATGGCCAAGGCCACCAAGGCTGGCAGCCTCGACAGCGAGGTAGCCGTTGCAGCCTACATCATCGACATTCCCGCCGAGCTGCCGACGATCGAGCCGCTGAAGGGCTACTACAGCATCAAGAACAACGGCAACGGCAAGTATGCCAACGTGGCTGGCCGCAAGACCCTGAACTTCACCACCGAGACCGCACAGAAGGCCGGTACCGTGATCTACGTCGAGACCAACAACAAGGGTCAAGTGCAGTCGCTGCGCTCACAGGGCGCCGACCTGCAGGGCTATGCCAACAAGGCTATGAACTATGTGCCCGAACTGGTACAGGTTGTCGTTGACAAGCTGCATGCCGAGGGCAGTGGCAACATCCTGGGCGAGAACGGCCTGAATGCCATCATGGCTAAGTTTAACGAGAGCTTTGACCACCACCTGTATGTCGAGGCTGCCGGTGAGGGCTACCGCCTGTACGGCAAGACCCCGAGCATGCAGCCCGTGGTTGACTTCTACCGCGAGAACAAGGCCAACGTGGAGGCCAAGCTGCCGATGCTGGTTGACTTCATCAACAGCGCCATCGCCAAGCTGCGCAACAAGGCCAACCAGGCCGGCATGAATGGCGACAGTGTGTTTGTAGACTTTGACCTGCACACCATCTGGCAGCGCATGGGCGGCACCCTGACCAAGCCCGCCGACGATGCTTCGACGATGGCTTTCTACCGCGAGGTGCTGAACAACAAGAACTATGTATGGGACTTCGCTTACCAGACCGCTACCCTGTATCTGGAGAAGGTGAAGGCCACCAGAACCTATCAGGACATGCTGCCCGAGCTCGGTGAGTTCGGCCAGTATCTGGACAAGCTGGAGCAGATTCGTCCCGACTTCAAGTACTACGTGGCTCAGAAGGACGACAAGCCCGACTTCATCAGCCAGGGCAACACCGACATTATTAATAATAATGGCCGCGCCATCTGGACGCTCGAGCCTCGCGCCGAGTTCCAGGTGAACATCCCCGCTGAGAACAAGTATGGTGCCAAGAGCTATGCCACCACGCTGTACACCGACTTTGCCTACACTACTCCCAAGGGCGTTGTAGCCTACAAGGTGACCGATGTCGACGAACTCGGCTATGCCAAGATCGCTAAAATCGACGGCATCGTTCCCGCTCAGACTCCCGTGATGATCATGGACACCACCGGCGTTGCCGGCGTGAAGACGCTGACCATCACCACCGAGGCTGGTGCTCCCGTTAACGACAACCTGCTGGTTGGTCCGGACTACCTGATCGGCAAGTACAAGATCAAGGCCCAGACCGTAGCGTCGCTGTTCGGCATGGTTAAGTCCCTGCTGGGCGAGAACTTCTACAACAGCTACATGCTCCAGTACGAGCACCTGATGCTGCGCTATGCCGGCACGGTGAACAACAAGTACTTCTGGGGCATCTCTGAGGACGATGTGCTCGATAACTGCATCGTTGACAACAAGTGTGAGGTTCGTAACCTGGGCATGAACGACAAGGGCGAGATGGTATTCACCGAGAGCACTATCGTTGCCACCAACAAGGCCTTCCTCGTGAGCGACAAGTTCACCGAGATCAAGCTGAGCCTGCGCGGTGACGTGAACCGCAACGGTGAGATCGAGATCGGTGACGTGAGCGCTCTGATCGACATCCTGCTGACACTGCCCGAGAGGCCCTACGATCCGCAGTATGACTACATCGCAGCCGACTTCGACGAGAACGGCGAGATCGCAATCAAGGACGTCAGTGCCCTGATCGACTACCTGCTGCATGTAACCTATTAAGCAGTCTACTGAAGAAGTTGTGGGCAATTATTGATGGAGAATTCATGACCCCCAGTCATGTGCGTTCCCAGAGAGTTGCCCACAACTCTTTTTTATAAAAATAACACTCTAAACCGGAATACTCTATGAAGAAAGCATTACATCAATTCATGGCAGCTGGACTGCTAACACTCTGCACACTGCCCACCATGGCACAGCTCAACGGCACTGGATACTACCGCATCCGCAATGCACAACACACCAGCGACTATATCTCGCTGGCCAACTGCTACATGGATTTCGCTAAAATCATTGATGCTGCAGGAGGTGCTCGAAAGCTTGCCTTACAAACTAGCACATACGCCCCCTATGCTCTGAGTTGTGCCACCGCATATCTAGGAAACGACATACACACTGTGCAGGATGTTGATATTACCAATGCCGGAGCCGTGATTTACGCCGAACGTGTTTCTACCTCAAGCCGTTACAACCTAATTAGTCAAGGCACCAGCTTGTTAACGCTAACAACCGGTTATCGCCAAAGTTCCTCATCGTATTTGAATATCACCTTCCCCGGTTATTATATGACCATTACCAACGTGGGTGATAACATGTATACGGCATCCATTACCCTTACGGCAACAGCTTTAGGCACTAGCAAAGAACTTGGCACACGTTATTTTCAGGAAGACGATAATGGCAAATTCACCATCTCCGAATCGAGTTCATCCCAGAACGCCAAGTGGTATATCGAGCCAGTGACCCACTTCAATGTAGTGCCCGAAGTAGAGCTGAACGGGAAATACTACACCACCATCAAGGTCCCCTTTGCCTTCACGCTCAGCGGACAGGTAGAGAAAGCATACGCCATCACTGCCGTTAGCAATGGCGTGTTGCAGTATCAAGAAATCACGGGCACGGTGCCCGCTGGCACGCCCGTCATCCTGCAGTGCGGCTCGAACAACCCTGCCGACTGTCAGCTCATCATCCCGTCTGTCGCCCCCAGATATACTGCACCAAGCACCAGCGTCGAGTCAATTTCGAGTGCCGACGAAGGGACAAGCTACACAGGCACCAACCTGCTGAAAGGCACCTACTACTGCAATACCGACGGCACAGTTCATTATAATACAACCGGCGGCGTTAATAAAGGATCGTTCAACGGCAACCACTACACGACATATAACGATGCCTATACACCTAATGCTACAGGAACTGTGCAGAAGTATGTCCTCGCCCTGAGCAACGGCAAGTTGGGCTTCGTCAAGAAGACCAGCGGCAACATGCCCGCCAACAAGGCCTGGCTCGAGGTGGAAGGCCTCTTCCCCACCGTGGCCGCCACGCCGCAGATCGCGCCCGCCAGCGGGACGTATAGCACAGCCCAGAACGTGACCATCACGTGCAGCGATCAGGATGCCACCATCGTGTACAGCACCGATGGCGGCAACACCTGGCAGACCTACTCGGGCACCATCACAGTAAGCGAGACCACGACCATCCAGGCCAAGGCCACAAAGGCCGGCCTGTATAACGACAGCGAGGTGGCTAGCGCCACCTATACCATCGAGGTTCCCGAGCCCAAACTGACGGCCATGCCCACCACGCTGGCCATCAACGACGATGAGGCGGGCACGTTCACGGTGACGGGTACTGACCTGGGCACGGACAATGTGGGCGTGACGCGCACCAACACCGACTTCGTGCCGACGCTCACGGCCACCGTGGGCAGTGCCACCAACGGCCAGTACTGGTACTTCACTCCCAGTGGCGGCTCGGTGCAGGGCACAGTGAGCATGAGCTATCAGGGACGCGCCCTGCGGGCATCGACCACCGTCAGCGTGGGCAGCTACGTCATCACGGCCGACCCCGTGGAGGTGACCTACAAGTCCAACATCTATATCGCCGGTGACTATGGCGACGGCTGGAACTTCAGCAACTGCCCGCAGATGAGCGAGAGCGGCAACATCTACACCGCGACCGTCACCATCACCAACACCAACAGCTATATCGCGTTCATCAGGAAGGCAACGCTGGGCGAAAACGAGCGCTGGAACACGCGCTACCTGTTCACCCCGCAGAGCAGCGGCAACTGGGAGATGGACCAGAACGAGAAGGGCGGCAACATCAACCTGAGCGGTTCGCAGCCCATCCACTTCAAGAGCCCGGGCACCTATACCATCACCATCGATGCCACCGATGCCGAGCACCCGACATTCAACATCGTCAAGGCCGAGGAGACCCCGCTGGTGAACATCGTGAACGACGGCACCGTGGGCAAGCAGTACACGATAGCCGACGACGTGATGGCCATCTACATCGCCAGCAAGGAGCCGACGCGCGTCTATGCCAAGGACGACAACAAACACCGCTACCCCACCGCCACCAGCACGGGCATCGACTACGTGAAGAGCCGCGCCCGCCTGCAGAGCGGTGACTGGGACCAGAGCAACTGGGTGGTGCTGGAGTTTGCCACGGCCCAGGAGGCGAGCCAGTTTGTCAACGGCAACGACAAGGGCGTGATACGCGGCGGAACGCTCACGGGCGAGCTCATCGACAAGCTTAATCCCACAATGCGCGTGACGGCTTATCAGTCGCCGAGCGCGATGCAGATGCAGTTCACGGGCTATGACGAGAACAACTACGTGACTAGCAACTTTATGAATCCGCTGGTACAGACTGGACTGGTATCGGGCAACACCTACTTCTTTATCCAGCCCAAGGCCCAGGAGTATGCCCGCGTGAACTGGGCGATGCTCGACGGCAATGCCCACTTCTCGGTTCCCAACAACCAACAGGGCAGCAACAGCGACGGCCTGGCAGGCAGCTTTGACGCCGACTGGTCGCTGTATCCCGGCAATGCCACGACCGACTTCGAGACGGGCCTGACCTACGTGTTCCACGCCATCGTGCGCTACACGACGGAGGGTGCAGCCCTGCGCGCACCGCGACGCGACGCCAGCGAGGGCGGCTATGTGGTCTACCCGCTGGAGGGAGGCGCCAACACCATCACGGCCGTTGTGGAGAACTGGAGCGACGCGCGTCCCGTCCAGGTGAAGTATGTCAACGCGATGGGCGTGATGAGCGATGAGCCGTTTGAGGGCCTGAACATCGTGGTGACACGCTACAGCGACGGCACCACGCGTTCGAGCAAACAGGCCTTTAACAAGTAAGGTCAACAGTTAGAGCCCCTACAGGGCCTGAATAAAATGAAATTACGCTGACGATGCGGGTCATAGCACCGATCGTCAGCGTAATTTCTTGCTTTTATGGGATAGTTATGGTTTGGCTTGTCTTATCGCGAGGACACAAGCAGAATCTGGATGGCGGCGCCGCCACCGGGTGCCAGATGGAGGTGGAGCACGGTGTCGCGGTCCACGTCCAGACGGCGGATGGTCATCGGATAGGGATTGTCACGGTAGTCGGCATCAGGGCCGTCCTCGTAGATGATGGCCTGATAGCGGCAGCCGTCGCCCAGGAAGTCGAGCGGCAGGTCCAGGTCACGCGCGGTGGCGTCGGTGACGCTACCCACATACCAGTTGTCGGTGCCACGCTCCTGTCGCACGTAGGTCACATACTGACCCATGGCGGCGTGGGGCACGAGGGTGCGCTCCCAGTTGGTGGGGACATCCTGGATGAAGGTAAAGGCTGGCTGATGCTCGTAGTTCTCAATCTGGTCGGCAGCCATGTGACCGGGACTGTAAATCACCACATACTCGGCCAGCTGGTGGGCCAGGGTGTTCTGGGGCCGCGTGCCGGGCACGGCATCGTTGCGGTAGTTGAAGATGCCGGGCGTGAAGTCCATGGGTCCACCCAGTCCGCGGGTGAACGGCAGGATGCACTCGTGGTAGGGCGGATTGCCGCCATGGCGGTCGAACGCGTTGTATTCCTGCCCGCGCATGCTCTCGGTGGCAATGAGGTTGGGCCAGGTGCGCTGAATGCCGCTAGGCATGGCGCCCTCGTGGTTAACGATCATCAGGTGATGGCGTGCGGCGGCCTCGATGACGCGGCGGAAGTGCTGTACGCCCCACTGCGAGTGCTGCAGCTCGCCGTTGTAGAATCGGGGATTGACGTAGCCCGTCTTGACGGTGTTGATGCCCAGCGACTCGTAGAGCGAGAAGGCTTCCTCGAGCTGATTCTCGTAGTTCTGGGCCGCGCCACCCGTCTCGTTGTGGGCAATGATGCGCACGCCACGCTCGGCGGCATAGCGGCACAGTCCCTCCAGGTCATAGTCGGGATAAGCGCGGGTGAAGCTGAATCCGTCGCCGTGGCGTGTCCAGTCGGTGTCCCAGCCATAGTTCCAGCCCTCGACCAGCACACCGCCCATGCCATGGCGGGCGGCGAAGTCGATGTAGCGCTTGGTGTTGGCCGTGGTGGCGCCGTGGCGCTCGCCCTGTGACCAGGTCCACTGCTGTTTCTGCAGCGCCCACCAGATGCCCACATACTTGGTGGGCTTGATCCATGACGTGTCCTGGATGCGGCAGGGTTCGTTGAGGTTGAGGGGCATGCGTGAGAGCAGAATGTCGGCGGGCTTACGGCCGATGATGATGGCCCTCCAGGGCGATACCCTGGTATCCCCCACCCTGACCTTGTCGCCATTGCTCCAGGGCACCAGGGCCACCGTGAGCGTGGTGCCGCGTGCAGCGAGGTTCATGGTAGAGAAATCGGTGAGGTTGGCCTCCATGATGGCCATGTAGAGCGAGTCGTGCACCTCCAGGGCCACGGGAGCCGAGATGCTGTCCTTGCGGCTGACGGGCTCACGGGTGTAGATGCCCTCGTAGTAGGGCGTGAGAGCCGGAATCGACCACGCCTGGGCATCGCTCGGCAGGGCAAACTGCGTGGCCTCGTCGGTGATGACGAAGTCCTGCAGTCCGCGCTGCCGCGGGAACTCGTAGCGCAGGGCCACGCCGTCGTCGTAGGCACGCACCACGACCACCAATTGCCGCTTCGCACCGCTTTTTTCCTGCAAGACAGTCCTCAGCTCATTGTAGTGGTTACGCACCAGGGCATCCTCGCCCCAGGGCTGGCTCCAGGTCTCGTCGACGGTCGAGCGGACCGTCTTGCCCATCTTGAAGTTGCCCTTCAGGTCGCCATCGCTGAGCACCAGGCCCAGCTCCGATCGGCCAATCACCGGTTCGCCGCCCCTGTTCACCAGATACCAGGCCTGGCCGCGGTCCACGCCCAGGGTCACCGTCAGTGCCCCGCTAGGCGAAGCGAGCTGCACGGTGGAGGCGAAGGCGGTCATGCCAGCCATCAGGCACAGGCAGGCGATGAAAAAAAATCTCCTCATGATAGTTGTGTTTTTGTTTAGTATTTATCTAACAGGGCAGGACGCACATTTATTGTGTTGAAGCAGGTGTTTGGGCCCTGCCCTGTCGAGATAACAGCAGATTTACTTAGGCGAGGCTCCGCTGGCCGTTACCGTGAGGTAATAGTCGCGGTCCAGAACCACGTCATAGTCGGGCGTCTGCGAGCCCCCGCCATTGTTGTTGAAGATCAGGTGCTCGGTCTCGCCAGCGCTGGTAAACTCCCAATAGGTGTAGTTCACGCCGTCGATGGTCTTGGTGCCCGTGGGCTGTGCGCCCGGCCAGCCACCGAAGAACTCCTTGTCTCCCCAGGCATAGAGGGTAATAGCGTCCCAACCCGTCTGGTCGTCAACGTAGATGTAGTGCACCTCGCCGGGCGTGGGCTCGGGGGTGTCGCCGCCACCGGTGTAGGTTGCCGGGTCGATCTCGGTCACACCGGTTGCCGTCACTTCAAGATAGATGTCACGGTCGATGGTGAAGGCAAAGTCGGCCAGCTGGGTGCCCTCACCGTTGTTGAAGATCAGATTCTCGGCCAGGCCCGTGTTGGCAGCGCCCATGTCGAAGTAGGTGTAGGTCACCCCCTTGATGGTCTGCTCGCCCGTGGGTACCATGCCCGGCCAGCCGCCATTCAGGTCGTTGACGGCGCCCCACATGTACAGGTTGAGCGCGTTCCAGCCCGTCTTGTTGACCACAAACACGGCAAAGCCATCGTGGGCCACCGCTACCGGCTCGCTCATCTCCTCGACACCGCTGGCGGTGACATGCAGATAGATGTCGCGGTCGATGGTGAAGGCAAAGTCAGCCAGCTGGGTGCCCTCGCCGTTGTTGAAGATCAGGTTCTCGGCCAGGCCCGTGTTGGCAGCGCCCATGTCGAAGTAGGTGAACTCGGTGCCGCCGATGGTCTGCTTGCCCGTGGGCGTCATGCCCGGCCAGCCGCCATTCAGGTCGTTGACGTCGCCCCACATGTACAGGTTGAGGTTGGTCCAACCCGTCTCGTCGAGGACATAGACCACATATCCGTCGTGCTCAATCTCGGGTTCCTCGCCGCTCCAGTAGTAGCTCTCCCAGCGCTCACCCCACACGTTGGTGAAGGTGCCCAGTCCGGGATTGTCGGTGTGGTTGGCCATCGTGCCACCCACGGTGAACTCGGTTCCCTGTGAGGCGCTGTAGAAGCGGAAACCGTCGGCCAGGGTCTTACCCGACACGAACGTGGCGGGGTCGAGATAGATGCCCCACTTGACGTCACTGCCGGGGGCCTTCATGAGCTTCCACTCCTCCTTGCCCATTGACGCGCTGTCGCCATTGAAGGCGCCCATGATGTATATATCATCGTCCACGGCGGTGCCATAGGGAGCGATGAACTCGAGCAGGATGCGGTCGGCACGCGTCTCGAACTGCTGGCGCTCGTGGTCAAAGATGATGTCCTCGTCCTTAGAGCAGCTGGTCATCACGCTCATGACAGCCAGCAGCGCCACGACCATGCAACTGAATATATTCCTTGTTTTCATATCCATGTTTTTATATTCTGTGTGATAACGATTAATAATTGGGATTCTGGATCAGACCCGGGTTGACAGACAAGGCTGACTGAGGCAGCGGATACCACTCATACTTGGTGTTGCGCTTGGCCGGCAGGTCGATGCCAGGCTCGGTGGCGCGGCCCCAGAACCACCAGGTGCCCTGGGTAAACTTGTCGAAGCGGCGCAGGTCGGTGCGGCGGCGGTTGCCCTCGCCCAGATACTCCTTGCCCCACTCGCTGAGCATCCAGTCCATGTCAAAGCCCGAGAAGCCCGGTCCGGGAACCGACAGAGCGGCGGCACGGTTGGCAGCGGTGAAGTAGCGCTGGCGCACGGCGTCGACATAGTTCTTGGCCTCGGCGCTGTTGCCCTTGCGCATCTCGCACTCGGCCACGTTGTAGTAGGCCTCGGCCAGGCGGAACTGCACGTCGTCGATCGACTTGAAGCCACCGGCATCGTCGTTGGGATAGAGGGGATACTTCACCAGGCGAACGCCCGAGTTGGTCTCACCCCAGCGGGGGCTCATCACGACCTCGAGGGTGCGTCCCTGGTTCAGGAAGGTGCCCAGTTGGTCCACGTAGACCAGATCCTGACCATCGCGGTCGGCATCAGCCTTGAGGACATCGCCGGTGCCAAAGTTGGCACGCATCAGTCCCTTGAGGAACATGCCGGGTCCGTGAGTGCGGGTGGTGACATTGTAAGTATAGTTCTGCTTGCGGATGTCGCGGTCGTCAAATCGCTCGTAGGGGGCGCCCAACTTGTCGTTGTAGGGGGCGTCGAGGAAGCAGGTGGCACCCTCGGTACCTCCGGTGGGCAGGATGGAACCCGAGTTGTCATAGCTGGGCACGAGGCACACGCAGTTCCATGCACCGATGCCGTCATAGGACTGACCGAAGTAGTCGGCATAGCCATACCACATGCCCACCATCGTGCGCACGTTGCTGATGGCGTTGGCGGCACCCTGTCCGTCCTCGGCAGCGAGAGCGAAGATGACCTCGGGGCACTTCACGTTATCGATGCTGTACAGGTCGCGGTAGTTGTCGGCCAGGCGGTAAGTGCCGAAGTCACCATTGATAATCTGCTTGGACAGCGCCTCGCACTCGTCGTAGCGGGCCTGGCCAGTGAAGACCTCGGAATTGAGCAGCAGACGGGCCTTGAGCAGGCGGTTCATGGCCTTGTTGGCGCGGTTGACGGTAGTGCGGCTGCCGTCTTCGCTAGCCAGCTGGTCTACGGTCTGGTCCAGCTCATCGGCGATAAACTGGAAGATCTTCTGGCACGAAGTGTCCCAATCGGGGTCGGCAGTGCCGGGGACCTCGCTACCAGCCTTCACATTCAGAGGCAGCGCACCGCCCCAGATCTCGAACAGGCAGTAGTAGTTCCAGGCGCGAATGGTGCGCACCTCGGCCACATACTGGTTGAGCTTGTCCTGGCTCATACCCAGGTCGGCGGCATTCAGGTTCTCCAGGTCACTGAGCAACAGGTTGGCCAGTCCCACGGCAGTCCAAGCGCCAGACCAGGCATTTTGGATAATGGTGGACTCACTGTTCCAGTTGTGCCACGACAGGACGGTCTTCATGGCCTCGTCCCATCCCCACTGACCGCCGTTCCACACACGCCAGGTGAGCTGGTCGGCGGGATACTCGCTCAGATGGAAGAAATTCTCGCCAGCAAGGGTCGAGGACGTCTGGTTGTAGATGGCAGCCACAGCACCCTTGACACTGGCTTCGTTCTGATAATACACGGTGGCGTCGATGCGGTCGTTGACCTTCTCGTCGAGATCGGTACATGCAGTCAGACCCATCACGCTCACGGCAATCGCTATAATGATATATTTGAATTCTTTCATAATCATTTGTCTATTTATTGATGATTAGTGGAAACGGACGGTCACACCCAGGGTGAACTGGAAGGCCTGAGGATAGGCGCTATTGCTGTCGATACCCGGGGTAATGCCGGTCGAGGTGACAATCGAGGGATCGTTGCCCTTGTAGCCCGTGAGGGTGAACAGGTTCTTGGCCGAAACGTACACGCGCAGGCTCTCGAGCAGATTGCGCTTGGCAGGCATGAAGGTGTAGCCCAGGGTAACGTTATCAAGCTTGAAGTAATCGCCCTTCTCCAGGAAGTAGCTCGACACGATGCTACCGCCGGCGTTGACATCAGCATAGTCGGTATAAGCGCTGGCCAACACGTTGTCGGTACCGCAACCCTTGAGGCCCATGCCATAACGACGCATGTTGAAGATCTTGTGGCCAAACGCGCCACGCATGAGCATGCTCAGATCCCAATTGCGCCAAGTCAGCGAGTTGGTCCACGAGAGGAAGTGCTTGGGAGCGCCATTGCCGATGTTGCGCTTATAGGCTGGGTCGGCCTGGGCTGCGGGAATAGCGTTGCCCTCGTTGTCATAGACCATCAGCAGACCGTTCTCATCGATACCGGCATGCTCAAAGCCATAGTACTGGCCGATGGTTCCACCCTCCTCAACACGGAAGAAGTATTCGCTGGTTCCCACACCGGGCTTGCGGTACAGGTCCAGGTAACTCATCTGGTAAACGTCGCTCGAGAGCTTGGTCAGCTTGGTCGAGCCCATACTCCAGTTGATGCCGGTGGTCCACTTGAAGTCGCCAGCGGTCAGCACGTCATAATCGAGGACAACCTCGACACCCGTATTCTTAGTGGTACCCACGTTCACGAGAATGGAGTTGTAGATGAACGGGGGCTGCGGAGCTGTGTAGTTGTAGAGCAGATCCTGGCTGCGGCGGTCGTAGTACTCCACGCTACCGCGCAAGCGGCTGTCGAAGGCCACGAAGTCCACACCCACGTTGAAGGCGGTCGACTTCTCCCAAGCCAGGTCGGGATTGGCGTTCACCGAGGGGGCATAGCCATTGATCCACTCACCATCGATATAATAAGCGCCATAGCCACTGTAGGTCGAGAGCGACTGATAGGCGTTGAAGTCACTGCGGCCCGTCACACCATAAGAGATGCGGGGCTTCAGGCTCTGGAACGTGTGCGACAGTCCCTCGGCAAAGGGAGTGCGGGTGATTTCCCAAGCCAGTGAAGCCGAGGGGAAGCTACCCCACTTCTTGTTAACACCAAACTTGGTGCTACCCTCGCGGCGCATCGATACCGACGCAAACAGCATGTCGCGGAAATTGTAGTTCAGACGGCCGAAGAAGCCAATCAGCGTCGACTCGGACGAACCGGCCCACATATTGGCCTTGCCGTCGCGCAGATAGGTACCATTGCCGATGCCGTGATAGCTCATGCTGTCATAGACGAAGCCCATGTTCTCATTGCCACTCTGCTCCCAGCGTGTGCGCTCCCAAGAGTAGCCCACAACGGCCTTAAGCTGGTGATCTTCGAGCGTGAGCGTGTAATTGCCGAGCCACTCCAAGCGGTTGGTCCACCACTTCTGGTAATTGATGTTGGCGCGGCCAGCGTAGCCGTTCCAGTAACTCTCACTCGAGGTGCTGGGGGTATAGAAATTAGACTTCAAGTCGTTGTACTGCAAGGCATAACTGAGCGAGGTGTTCAGGTAATGCTTGTCGGTCTGGATCAGGTTTACTTTCACGTCGCCGTTACCCAGCAGATAGATGCGGTCACCGTTGCTCACGTTGTTCTTCAAGTCGTTCACCGGATTATGGATGTCGGTGGGACTGTTAGGCTGATAGTAGGAGCCGTCCTCGTTCATAACGGGGATGGTGGGATTCATGGTCAATGCGGTGTCGAACAGACCATCGTTGCCCCACTTCTCGTGCACCTTGCGGCCCGACAGCGAAGCGTTGAACTGCAGGAAATTGTCGAGCACGCGCTGCTCACCCACGAAACGAGCACCATACTCCTCGCGGCCCGAGACGATATCGAGACCGTTGCCGCGCTTGTAGTTAACCGAAGCGCTAAAATAGCCGTTCTTGGTCGAGCTGTCGATGGACAGGTACTGGTTCAGGTTGTAGCTCATGGGACGGGTAATCTCATCCCACCAGTTGGTGTCACCGCCATAGTCCTGTCCACGGCGTGAACGACGGAACTCGTCGGTGGTGAGGATACGGGGCTTGGGCTTGGCCAGATTGGCAGCGATGTAGCTGTCATAGGTCACCGTGGTCACGCCCGGTGCGCCAGCACCCTTCTTGGTCGTTACCAGAATAACGCCGTTGGCACCACGCGTACCATAGATGGCAGCCGAGCCGGCGTCCTTAAGCACGGTAATGCTCTCGACATCCTGAGTGGCAATGTTGCGCAAATCACCGCCAGCGATACCGTCGATGACGATGAGCGGGCCATTGCTGGCCGTGAGCGAACCGGCGCCACGCACCTGGAAGTCGGTCATCGAATTGGGGTTAGCAGCAGCACTGGTGCTCACGTTCAGACCAGCCACCTTACCAGCCACGAGTGCCAGCGGGTCACTGGCGACACCCTGGTTAAACTGCTTCTTGTCGATTTGCACCACAGAGCTCGAGATCTCCTTCTTGGCAAGCGAGCCATAGCCCACTACCACCACCTCGTTGAGCTGAGAACGCTCCTCGGCGAGGGTAATCTCGAAGTGTGTCTGGCCGTTGATGGCCACTTCCTGGGTCTCAAAACCAATGTATGAGACTACCAGGGTTCCATTACTGGGAGCGTTCTCGATGGTGAAACGACCATCAAAGTCGGTAACGCTACCGTTCGTCGAGCCCTTGACGGCGACGCTCGCACCTATCAGATCTTCGCCAGCCTCATCCACGATGTGGCCAGTGATGGTCAGGTGCTGCGCCTGAATGCCCAGGGCAAGCATCAGTGCAGCGCACACCATGAGTGCACGTTGCATCAATCCTGTTTTACATTTCATCATTGTCATTAATAGTTTAAAAAAAAATATGATTGGTTATCTGGTTATAGTTCGCCAGGTTGGTTACGGTAATAATTCATCGATTGCAAAAATACTATGCGCACGAACTATATAAAATAGTGTCTAAAGAAAATCAAACTTTGATTGCACCACAAATCCCTGTATATCTTCATATTACCATCCATCCATAAATAGAAAAATCTAACTGAATTCACAGCGCGCACAGTGCCTCTCCCGCACTTGGCTAGCAGTCGATGGACTTGATATCATCCTCAAAGCTATCCTTGTTGATGGCTCGGGCCTTGAGCTTGGAGCGATAAGTGTAGATGGTGGTCAGGCTGGCGCGCAAGATGCCCGCGATGCTCTGGTTGTCGGTAATGCCGAGGCGAATGAGTGCCAAGACACGGGCTTCGGTAGTCAGTCGCTTGCCTGGTTTGACCTCTATCTTGCCGTCAGGCTGCAACAGCAGGTTTACCTTATCGACAAATGTGGGGAAGATGTTCAGAAATGCATTATCAAAATTCTCATAGAACAAGCGAGCACTCTCACCTTCGAAGTGGGAGCTGCGGAGCTCCCGCGCCAGATCCTCGGCCTTGTGGTCGCGATGCAGACGGTACAGGGTCTTGCGCTGCTGCTCAGCCCGATCAATAAAGCTGCTGGAGAGGGTCAGGAATCGCACCACGTACTCCTCCTTGAGTTTCTCGCGCTCACGCAGCAAGCCATTGGTGTGTTGCAACTGCTCGACAGTGCGGCTCAGTTGCTGTCCCGCCTGTTGCAGCTGCGCATTGATGGCACGCTTCTGCTCATTGAGGCGACGGTAGCGCCCCAGCAACTGGTAAACGAAGATGATTCCCGCCACGAGGAGCAAGGCAATGACCGAGATGGCAGCAAGCAGCCACATCATGCTACGGCGGCTCTGATCCTGCTTGGTCTGATAAGCACTCAGGATTTTAGGTACGATGTGTGACGCCTGGATGTTGCGCAGCCGCGTGCCATAGAAGTTGGCATCGTCCACGGCCACCCGCATGTAGTGGTATGCCCTATCAATATCCCCCTCATCGAACAGGCGATCAGCGATGGCTCTGAGCGAAGTATTCTCGCGGATACACCCCTCGAGGTCGCTCTCGGCACTCTTGATGAGATAGCGCATCTGGTTTGCCCTGTCGCCCATCTGCGAATAGTGGAACGCCATCGTGCTGGTGATAACCGAATACAGACGTTCACCACTGTGGTAACGCGGCAAAGCCTGAGTGGAGAGCAGTTCGATGGCCTTTAGGGGCTGCTGGTTGTCGGCAAGCTGCTCGCTAGCCGTGAGCAGATAGTTGATATCATCTGTCGGCAAGGACAACGAGTGGATGTGGCGTCGCAGGTCAACCAGTTGCTGAACATACTCTTGAGCATACTGCGTACCCTGCATATACTCAGCTTGGTAGATGAGCAAGTTGATGCGCGTGCGGTGATAGACGATGAGCTGGTCGGTCGATAGATGGGTGGCATCAATCAGATCTAGAGTCTGACGCGCTTTGTCCATCAAGCAAGCGGTAGACAAGATGTGGGCCAGGTTCAAACGGCTCTCGTCGAGCAACTTAGCATCGCCCATCTCCTGAGCCAAATGAATGCACCGGCTCACGTAGGCATAGGCTGAGTCATACTGATAGGCCGAGTACTGCTCATAAAGCCGCTTGGTGGCCGCATAGCGTCCACGGAGAGACGTTTCGCGGGCCAGTTCGCCCTTGAGTTGCTCAAGATACGCTTCCTTAGCCTCGACGATCTGGGGCTGTGCGGCAATCAGGCTGTCCAGCCGACGAAAATCGCCATTGGCAACAGTCGCTTGGGCTATCACCCCTGCCAAGAGGCACATGATCAATATGGCAAATCGTTTTTTCAAACTGCGGTTTATGTTTTATCAGCAAATCAGGCTACCTAGACACAACGCGGCGGGCCGAAGTCAATCGGTAAGCAGAATGTCGATCAGAGCCGACACGTCACCGATAGTCACCTCGCCATCCTTGTTCAAGTCACCCCGGATAAGCATATCGAGGTCGACCTCGCTACCGAGCAGGATGTCGATCAGAGCCGACACGTCACCGATGGTTACCTCGCCATCCTTGTTGATGTCACCGACAATTTCAGCGCTAGCGGGCTCGCCCTTGTAGAAAACCTTGTAGCCACCCGCAGGAATCGAGAAACTCTGAGTTGAATTCAAAGTTACAGGGGTGGCAGTCAAGCCTGCAGCGATATTCTCCACATCGATGGCCAACTTCCACTGACCTGCCTCGATACCGGTAACTACGCTGCTGACAGCGCTGGAGCCAAGGTTGAGAACGACAAGGACGGTCTGATTGTTATGGTGACGGGTGAAGGCCAGCAGACTGGCATTGCCCGTAGAGAGGAACGACACTTCGCTGGCGCGGTTGCCGTTGTCGATGAGGGCATCGCAACTGTGCTTGAGGCCCGTGAGTGCCTTGACGGTGTTCTGCATCTTGGCATCCACCGAGTTCCAGTTAATGGGCGTTCGGTTAAAGTAGTCGAGCTTGCGCGAGAGCAGATAGCCTGTCTCCTGACCGTTATAGAGCAGAGGCATGCCATAGAGGGTAAACGTCAGGACCGTGAAGGCATATACATTATTACCATACTGGCTCTGCATCGAGCTATTGTAATTCTGGTCATGATTGGTAAGATAGACCATGCGGCTCATGTCGGTGAACCGCAGATCACCCACCAGGTTGCGGCACTGCGAGAGCACACCAGCGGGGTTGGTCTTGTTATTGACGAGCGCCGACTGGAAATTCCACGCGTAATCATAGTCCCAGCCACACACCAGCAGTCGCTGCACGCTATTGGCCATGTCACCCTCGCCCATCATGGTGATGGTCTTGCCGGGCTTATGCTCCTTGAGGGCCTTGATAGCGCGGGTCCAGAATGCGGTGGGTATCGTGTTGCTGCTGATGTAGTCGCAGCGGTATCCATCGATATCGGCCTGGTCGATCCAGTAGGTCATGGCCTCGATCATCGCCAGTTGGGTAGCCTCTTTGCTATAGTCAAGCTGATAGACGTCACCATACCCGTTGGGGCTGGTAAGGGTGGAGTTATAGTAATCACGGTGCTCGGTGATCCACACATTGTCCTTGGCAGTGTGATTGGCCACCCAGTCGAGCCACACCTGCATGCCACGCTGGTGGGCAGCATTAACAAAATTCTTGAGGTCCTGCATCGTGCCGAAGTCACTATTCACCGCATGATAGTCACGCGGGGCATAGGGGCTGCCAAGCGAGCCGATACGGCCCTGCACGCCACGGGGATGGATGGGCATAAGCCAGATGACATCGATACCCAGGTTCTTGAGATAGTCGAGCCGCTGCTGGGCTGCAGCGAGCGTGCCCTGGCTAGTGAAATTGTAAAGGTCAAGCTGATAAATCACATTCTGGTTGGGCGCGAAGGAGCTCTCCCCTGCCCCGATGACCTTGGTAAGCTGCCCCATCACATAGTAGCCGTGGTTGGTAAACGAGCCGTCGACACGTCCCGACTCATTGTTCCACGTAAAAATCAGTCCCGTGGGGGTTGCCAGCGTACCGGTGTAGGTCCACTTATATATTTTGTTGCCACTCTGGGTGTCGCCCATATAGGTCATCGCCGGACCGGGCCAAGCGGTGCCCACATAAGTACGGCCATCGGTATTGCCCTCCCAAGCCCAGATTTTGGGCGCATCGGTTACCGAGCTATTGGCCTCAAAGAACACACATACCTCATTGTCGCTGGAAAGCGAGGGCTCGTAGACGGCTGCTACAGAGCACAGCGCAATCATCACGATTGTTAAAAAAGATAATACACGTCTCATGTTTGGTTAATCTGATAGGTATCGCTAAAAATGATTTTTTACAAAGGTACACAAAAAACGATACTCTAACTATTGTCAAACCAAAAATCTAACTTTATAAAATAACTAATTTACTAGATTCCACTAATTTATCAATCAACTTACCAACAAAAAATCAAAGTCAGAATCTCATGGATTATAGCAAAAAGAAGCACCAAAAACGCAATGGTCCACGCCTGTTGTTCATGAAAAATAATCGGGTTTGAGTTCTAAGCTATAGTATATGTTACATATTTTTATTAACTTTGCCGATTGTAACCCGTTTAGCCCCTCCCTAACGATTGGACTGAACGATAAAGCATCATGGCTATATGAACAGATTTGTAGAACTTATCCCAAGACAGTGTACCAAATATGGCGAGCGCGAAGCGCTACGGTTTCGTGACTATGATACTCAAGTGTGGTCATCACTTACTTGGCAAGGCTTTGCCCAACAAATCGACCGCGCTGCCGGCGCCCTGCTCGTTGGCGGAATGGAGCAGCAGGGCCGCGTGTGCATCTTCACCAACAATTGCCCTGAGGTATTAATCACCCACTTCGGTGCCTTCTATAACCGGGCAATCCCCGTTCCCATCTATGCAACAAGCAGCCGCGACGAAGTGGCATACATTGTCAAGGACTCGGGGGCAACCATCCTGTTTGCCGGAGACCAGGGCCAGTACGACATAGCTCACCAGGTGATGAGCGAATGTCCGTCGCTGAAATTCATCGTCACGCTGCATCCCGCTGTGAAACGTGCCGCCGATGACAAGTCAACGCTGACTTGGGAGGAATTTCTCTCGACAGGAGACAAGCTGGGCAAGGATGTGCTGGCCGAGCTGGAATCGCGCAAACAGGCCGGCGTGCCTGATGACACAATGTACTTGATCTACACATCGGGCACGACAGGCGTGCCCAAGGGCGTGATGCTCACACACAGCAACATGAGTGCGGCCATGGATGCCCACATCGAGCGATTCGATGGCATGATCAATGACAAGACCGACGTGTCGCTGAGTTTTCTGCCCTTCAGCCACGTGTTTGAGCTGGGCTGGACGATGGTGTGCCTGATCACGGGAATCCGCGTGGCCATCAACTACAATACCAAGGAGATTCAGCGTGCTGTGAAGGAGGTACAGCCCAACTACATGTGCAGCGTGCCTCGTTTCTGGGAGAAAGTCTATACAGCCGTCAACGACAATCTGGCCAGTGCCAAACCCGTAGTGCGCATGATGGTCAAGCAGGCCATCCGCGTAGGCAAGACCCGCAACATGAAGTATGCCCGTCTGGGCAAGAAGGCGCCTGCCGTCATCGAGAAGCAGTACCAGTACTTCGAGAAGAAAATCTACAGCAAATTCCGCAACGCCATTGGTGTGCCCGAGGGTAAACTCTTCCCCACCGCCGGCGCGATGTTGAGCGACAACATCACCGAGATGCTCCACGCTGTGGGCATCAACATCTGCATCGGGTATGGTCTGAGCGAGACCAACGCTTCGGTAAGCTTCTTCACCGAGCCGGGATGGACACTGGGCACCGTGGGCATGCCCATCCCGAACATTCAAGTGAAAATCGGCGAGCAGAACGAGATTCTGGTCAAGGGTCCCACCGTGATGAAGGGCTACTACAATAAGCCCGAGGAGACCGCCAAGGCCATCGATGCCGAGGGCTGGTTCCACACGGGCGACTGTGGCGAACTGGCTCCGACAGGCGAGATTATCCTGACAGAGCGCCTCAAGGACCTGTACAAGACCAGCAACGGCAAGTATATCGCCCCTCAAGTGCTCGAGACCATGCTGAGCCAGGACAAGTACATCGAGCAGGTGGCCATCATCGGCGACGGCCGCAAGTATGTGTCGGCACTGATCGTTCCCGACTTTGAGGAGCTCAAGTCCTATGCCGACAAGAAGCACATCGAGCACCATTCCATCGAGGACCTGGTGAACAACACCAGCATCCGCAAGATGATCGAGGACCGCATTAACGATTACCAGAAGGGCTTGGCCAGCTATGAACAGATCAAACGCTTCGTGCTGCTGCCCAAGGCCTTCACCATGGAGAGCGGTGAACTGACCAACACGCTCAAGATACGCCGCGCAGTCATCAACAAGCGCTATGCGCCGCTCATCGATGCGATGTATGCAGCCGACTACCGCAAGAAGAAAGGCGGCCACAAAGACGAGTGATGCTCAGCACTGGAACCAAAAGTTAAAATAGCGATACAAGTCATTGTGTCTCAATAATATATCAAGGACTAGAAACCAAAAATGATTACCCAAGAACAACTCAAGGAATTACAACAACGCAAGGACGACCTGAAACGCTATCTTGACATCGATGGCAAGAAAATCGAGGTCGAGGAAGAGGAACTACGCACGCATGTGCCTGACTTCTGGCAGGACCAGAAGGCCGCCGAGGCCCAGATGAAGAAAATCAAGGCCCTGCGCAACTGGATTAATGGTTGTGAAGAGGTGGAACTCGCTGTCGATGAAGTGGCTACGGGATTTGACTTTGTCAAGGAAGGCCTGGTCGAGGAGAGCGAGGTCGATGCCCTATATGCCAAGGCGCTGTCGATGCTCGAGAAACTCGAGTTGCGCAACATGCTTCGCCACGACGAAGACAAGATGGATGCCATCCTCAAGATCAACTCGGGTGCCGGTGGCACCGAAAGCCAGGACTGGGCCTCGATGTTGATGCGCATGTACCTGCGCTGGTGTGAGCGCCACGGCTACAAGACCTCAATCGAGCACCTTATCGACGGTGACGAAGCCGGCATCAAGAGCGTGACAATCAGTATCGAAGGAGACTTTGCCTATGGCTACCTTAAGAGCGAGAATGGCGTTCACCGCCTGGTGCGCGTGTCGCCCTATAACGCCCAGGGCAAACGCATGACCTCGTTTGCCTCGGTATTCGTCACCCCGCTGGTCGATGACACCATCGAGATCACGCTGGATCCGGCCCGCATCTCGTGGGACACATTCCGCAGTGGTGGCGCCGGTGGCCAGAACGTGAACAAGGTGGAATCGGGCGTGCGTGTGCGTTATCAATACAAGGATCCCTACACCGGCGAGGAGGAGGAAATCTTGGTCGAGAACACCGAGACGCGCGACCAGCCCAAGAACAGAGAAAACGCCTTGCGTAACCTGCGTTCCATTCTGTACAACAAGGAGTTGGAACACCGCCGCGAGGAGCAGCGCAAGGTGGAAGACAGCAAGAAAAAGATTGAATGGGGTAGCCAGATACGCAGCTACGTGTTTGACGACCGTCGCGTGAAGGATCACCGCACAAACCACCAGACCAGCGACGTGGGCGGTGTGATGGACGGAGACATCGACGAGTTTATCAAGGCCTACCTGATGGAGTTTGCTGAGAGTTAGTTTTTTAGGCTTTAGGTTTTAGGCTTTAGCATTCATTTAATAAATTAAACCACCACACGACAGATGAACGAGAAATTCACGATTGTCAAAGTGAGCGGCAAGATCGTCGAGAAAGCCGACGAGCTGCGCACCTTTGTCAAAGCCTTTGCCGGCATCAAGGGCAAGAAGATGCTGATCTTCAGCGGCAACATGATGGCCCAGGAGATAGGCAATAAGCTAGGTATCAAGACCAAGCTCATCGATGACCGCCCCGTTGTGGATGCCGGAACGCTCAAGTTGCTCACCATGGTGTATGGCGGCCTGGTGAGCCGACTCTTTGTCTCGCTACTCCAGGGAAACAAGGTCAACGCCCTGGGCGTCACCGGTGCCGACATGAATCTCGTGACTAGCGCCAAGTTGCCCGACGGCAAGCTGGGAGACACAGGCCAAGTGCGGCACGTCAACACAGCCGGCATTGCCCAGCTACTCGATGCGGGCATCGTGCCTGTTCTCGCCCCCATCACCCACGACGGACGCGGCAACCTGCTCTTTAACGAGACCGATGCCCTTGCCGCCGAGATTGCCCGTGCATTGGCATTGCGGTTCGACATCACGCTGATCTATTGCTTTGAGAGAAAAGGCGTGCTGCTCAATCCTCAGGACCCTGACAGCGTGGTGGCCAATCTGCGCCGCACTCAGTACAAGACCCTGCGCGACACGGACATCATGAACGACTGGTTTGCCAACAAACTCGACAATGCGTTCACAGCTATCGACCATGGCGTGAAAGAGGTCATCATCACTTGTCCCGCCCAGCTGGGCAAGGCAGACAAGGGTACTCACATCAAGGGGTAACACCTGTTGGCACGGGATTTGCTGTATATTACAGTGGCTAGTTGTTAGTTGTTATTGCTGGTTTTTATTCATAGCAACAACTAACAACTGCACAATTAACAACTAACAACTAATAACTAATAACCAAATCAAAATGAAGGTTGCGATTGTTGGCGCCAGCGGCGCCGTGGGACAGGAATTCATGCGTGTCCTGGACGAACAAAACTTCCCCGTTACTGAACTCGTGTTGTTTGGCTCGGAGCGTAGTGCCGGGCGCATTTTCACCTTCCGTGGCAAGGACCACGTGGTCAAACTGTTGCAGCACAATGACGACTTTAAGGACATCGATATCGCCTTTGTCGCCATGGGAGCAGGACCAGCCCGTGAGTTTGCCCCGACAATTACCAAGCACGGCTGCATCATGATCGACAACAGTAGCGCCTTCCGCATGGACGATGATGTGCCGCTGGTAGTCCCCGAGGTCAATGGCGAGGACGCCCTGAACACGCCCCGTAACATCATTGCCAATCCCAACTGCTCGACCATCATCATGGTGGTAGCCCTCAAGCCGCTCGACGACCTGTCGCACATCAAGAATGTGCAGGTGGCCACCTACCAGGCCGCCAGTGGAGCCGGCATGGAGGCCATGTATGAGCTCGCACTGCAGACCAGCGAGATTGCCGTGGGCAAGGAGGAACTGACCGTGCGCCACTTCCAGCACGAGCTAGCCTACAACGTGATTCCGCACATCGACATCTTCCAGGACAACGACTACACGCGCGAGGAGATGAAGATGGTCAAGGAGACGTGCAAGATCATGCACAGCGACATCCGCGTGAGCGCAACCTGCGTCCGAGTGCCCGTCATGCGTGCCCACAGCGAGGCCGTGTGGATCGAGTGCGAGAAGCCCATCACCCCTGAGGAGGCTCGCGCGGCCCTGCAACTGGCCCCGGGCGTTGTTGTCGTGGACGATCCCCGCAGCAACCGCTATCCGATGCCCATCGACTGTTCGGGCAAGGATCCCGTGTACGTGGGCCGCATCCGTGTGGACACCAGTAGCGACAACGGACTGACCTTCTGGCTCTGTGGCGACCAGATCAAGAAGGGCGCAGCCCTCAACGCTGTCCAGATTGGCCAGTACCTTATCGCTCACCGCAAGAAATAAGCGACAACAGACATTTAACCATAATTATCACTATGACAAAACAATCAGACACTATGCAAACAGCCGTTGGCATTTCGGTCATCGGCTTGATTGTCCTGGTCATCATTGCCGCTATCATGTTCGGCTATCCCAGGTACAAAGTGTGGCAACAAGAGATGGACGGCAAGGCAGAGTTTGCCAAGGCTGAGCAGAACCGCAAAATCAAGATCGAGGAGGCCCGCGCCAACCTCGAGGCTGAGAAGCTGAACGCTCAGGCCGAGATCGAGCGAGCCAAGGGTGCCGCTAAGGCCATCGAGATCGAGAACGGCAGCATCACCCCCACCTACATCCAGTATCTGTGGGTGCGCCAACAGGCCGACCTTGGCGACAAAACCGTCATCTACATCCCCACCGAGGGTAACCTGCCTATCCTGGAAGCCGGACGCACTGCCGGCGGCAAGTAAACAAACACGCTACCCCCGCGAATTCCAGTTTGAAGTGCGAAAATAGTCATAAATTTCGATAGAAGACTGTTTTTAGCGTTTCAAACTGGAGTTTTTTTCTCGGTCTTCGGTTAATCCTATACTGTACCTGTGTAATCTCATCATTAGTTACATCGTTGAAATCCATTCCTTTAGGCAAGTATTGCCTGATGAGTCCATTGGCGTTTTCAATGGCTCCCTTTTCCCAGGAACTATATGGATGTGCGAAGAAAACCTGCGTGTCAAGCCATTTTTCTATGTACTTGAAGTCGGCAAACTCGCTTCCGTTGTCAGTCGTGATGGTCAGCACGTCCTTTTTGTAGGGCAACAGCAGCGAGACAACGACGCGTGCAAGTGCTTTGGCATTCTTTCCCGCTTCAAGCCTCTTGACAATCAAGAAGTTTGTGCTGCGCTCTGTAAGGGTCAACAGGACGCTTTTGCCTTCACGGCCTAAAACGCAGTCCATCTCCCAGTCTCCGAAGCGTTTGCCGTCGGCCTGCGCTGGCCTGAGGTCTATCATCTTGCGGTCCCTGATGGCCGTGTAGCGCCCCGAGACCTGGCGCCGGACATGCTTGAGCGCATGGCGGCAGTGTTTCCAGAGCGTTCCGCCCACACTGCGGTCGAAGCGGATGTACGAGTAGATCGTCTCCACGCTCACGCACGACTCGCCTTTCCGCTCCAGATACCCCTTGATCTGCTCAGGAGACCACTGTTCGTCCACGAGCAGGGTGAAGATCCGCTTGCGCATTTCAAGGGTGAAGGTGCGGATGCTACGCATGCGATGCTTGCGCTGGTCGCACTTCTGCTGCGCCAGCTTATGATGGTAACTGTGGACACCCTTGTTGCGGGATATCTCACGGTAAACCGTGCTTAGATGCACTTTTAAGCTCTCTGCTATCATTTTTTTACTCATTCCGTTTTGGAGTGACACTTCAATATAGTACCTTTGCTCCGAGGTTAGTTGATTGTACATGAGCTAACAAATAATTAATTAATCTCGGGGGAGGCTGCATCCTCCCCATTTTTTCGCTGTAAATATACTCATTTTCAACCGAAATACGCTCGTCGGGGCTCTGCCCCTTGCCGCTTGGCGCTCCCCGGTGCGTTTTTCATGTTTAGGGCTAACGCACAAACGGGAGAACCTTTCGCACTTCTTATTTGAACTTCCATTCTTTTTTATTTTGGAATATTCTTGCGGATTTATTGGTGGTTGGGAAAGAATGTTGTACCTTTGCGGCAAAATTGATGGTAATCGGGTGGCATAGGCCACTGCGATGCAAGGGAATCCGGTGAGAGTCCGGGACTGTACCTGCAGCTGTAATCCCCTCAAACACAGGGTCTGCTTACTAAGTTGCCACTGGCCATTCAAATGGCTGGGAAGGCCAAGCAGACTGGGGAAAAGTCAGAAGACCTGCCATAACAGTTAATAGTTAAAAGTTAACAGTTAATAGTTGGTTTTGCATCAATTATGACTGGGAACTAGTGACTAGAGACTAAAAACTAATTAGTACGTTCACTCAGGAACAGGTGTGACGGAAAGCAAATGAAGAAAAGAAAAAGACTGACGGCAGCAGTGCTGGCTTTATGCACGTTTGCGGCTGTCAATGCACAGAATGACATCTGGCGGCAGGATAGTCTGCCCGAGGTGGTGGTTACGGGTACTGGTACACAGCACCTGCTGAAGGATGCACCCGTACAGACCGAGGTGATTACCAACAAGATGCTGCGCAACTATGCGGGCAAGAGTATTGAGGACATCCTGGGTGGCCTCACGGCATCGTTTGCCTTTAATCAGGATGATATGGGTTCCCAAATGCAACTGAATGGCTTGGGTAACAGCTATATTCTCATTCTGATTGACGGGAAACGCATCCATGGCGACGTGGGCGGTCAAAACGACCTGTCTCTCATCGACCCCCAAAATATCGAGAAAATCGAGATTGTCAAGGGTGCATCGAGTGCCCTCTACGGCTCGGATGCCATCGCTGGTGTAGTCAACATCATTACCAAGAAGCATCGCGAGGAGGGTCTGCTGATTGAGAACACGACCCGAATCGGCAGCTATGGTGACGTGCGCCAGCACAATGGATTGGCGTTGAATTACGGCAAGATCAGCAGTTACACCAATTTCCAACTTCAGCATAGCGACGGCTGGCAAAACACCACTGTTGAGCATACCGAGGGCTCCGAACCACCCATTACCGATTCCCGCAACAAGACAGTTAATCGCCATACCAATTGGCAGATTGCAGAACGCTTGACCTATCAGCCGCTCCATAATTTGGAGCTATATGCTGACGGCAGCACTTACTGGAAGCGCATCTATCGCGTGAGCGGCCGTCATCCCCACTATGATGTGAAGACCTGGGACATGGAGTACCACAATGGCTCGGCAGCCATTGGAGGCAAGTGGAGCCGCTCAAAGACGGACTACATCTCGCTGGATGTGGACTGGCATCGCCATGCCTATTATTACTACTACACGGCGACGACACTCGTCGAGGACTATGACAAGAGCGTGGGCACGCCCTATTATCCGTATTTCCCTTACCTGCCCGGACAGAAAGAACTACAGAGCGACCAACAGCGCACAATGGCCGCGATAAAGGGCGTCTTCTCTTTGCCCTATGAGAACATCCTGAGTGCAGGTGCTGAGTTCCGTTATGACTGGCTGCATGCGCCCACACGCGTGAAGGGCGGCAAGGCAAGCGACTGGACGGCTGCCGCCTATGTGCAAGACGAGTTTAACCTCATCCCCAACGTGAACATCACCGCTGGCCTGCGCTTAAACCAGAACGAGCAGTTCGGCACTAAACTGACGCCCAAGGTATCGGCCATGTGGAAACTCGGCAACGCCTGGCGGTTGCGCGCGACTTGGAGCCAGGGTTTCAAGACGCCCGCCATTCGTGAGCTGTTCTACCGCTATGTGCGACAGATGAGTGGCACCTACCTCTATCTGGGCAATACCGACCTCAAGCCGCAATCAAGCAACTATTTCTCGGTGAGTGGCGAATATGGCTGGCGTGGCCTGAGTGTGACTGTAACAGGTTATTATAATAAGGTCAAGGACATGATCGCCTTAGTGACCATTCCCAACTATCAGGCCCCCGACGAGTACATCATCCAATATGACCCCGTCAAAACCCGTCAGTACCAGAATATCGAGGATGCCAAGACCTGTGGTGTTGACGTGAATATCAATTACCAGTGGCGCGAGTTCGCTTTTGGCCTGGGCTACAGTTACCTGGATACCGACGCCAACCAATATGACACCAACCACGACAAGATGCACAAAGTCACCATCGACGGAACGGCGCATCACAAGGGTAACTGGTTTGCCACCTGGGGGCACCGTTTCTCCAATGACTACCGCCTGAGCGTGGGCATCTATGGCCGCATGTCGAGCACCCGCTATTATCAAGACGACGGCAACGGCAAAGGCTACCAGACGTGGCGCCTGTCCACCACGCATGACCTGGGCCACTTCAAGGCAACCACTTGGCGAGTCGAAGCTGGGGTGGACAATATCTTTAACTACTGCGACCGCACGCCTCACGGACTGCACTTAGGTACGACGACTCCAGGCCGAACGGCCTATGTGTCACTGACCATCCGCTTCAATCAAGGTAAAAAACTACGCAACACTTATAAGTCTAACTTTAATTCTAAACAACAAAACAATGAAGAAAATTAAATCATTGATGATTGCCATGATGGCAATCTGCCTGACAATGGGTATCACTTCTTGCAAAGATGAAAAAGATGATCCCATCGAGAACAACTACACCATCTACCAGAAAGCCGTTACCGAGACCGTTAAGTCGCACAAGAAGAGCGACAAGGCCATCTTGCTGGTTGCCTTTGGCTCGACTTGGGAGCAGGCTTACAACGCATTTGATGCCACTGTAGCCGCCTACGAGAAAGCATTCCCTGGCTATGACGTATATCTGTCATTCTCATCAGCCATCTGCATCAACCGCGCAGCTGCCGGTGAGAACGTTGATCCCCGCAATTTCTATGCTCCTCCCTTCTGGCTCAACGCATTTGCCGAAGTTGAGTATATGGAAATCGTTGTTCAATCGCTGCAGGTAATTCCTGGTGAGGAATACACCCGCGTGATCAACTACATCAAGGACTTCGCTAACAACGCCAACGGTGACATCAGCGACAAGTATCTGTCGATCGTTGACCTCAAGCTGGGTGTGCCCCTGCTGCAGGATCCCGAGACCGACGTGAACCTTGTTGCCACCGAGTTGAACAAGCTTTACAAGGACAAAGCCAATGAGGGTGTTGTTGCCTTTATGGGTCACGGTAACCCCGACTCCTATGACACCTACAAGGCCAACGTGCGCTATACCCAGCTCGAGGAGGCCCTCCAGCAGTTCAACAGCCACTACTTTGTTGGCACTGTTGACATGATGGACAACTTCAAGACCAACGTCTATGCCCGCATGCTTGCTGCCGGTATCACCAGTGGTAAGGTATATTGCCACCCGCTGATGTCGATTGACGGTGACCACGGTCACAACGACATGGCCGGTGACGACGACGACAACTGGGACGGTACCAAGTTCACCCCCAACGAAGAGGGCGAGGTAGAAGACACCTCCTGGAAGATGTACTTCCACCACCTGGGTTATGAGTGCAACAACTCGACCATGATCGAGAAGGGTCTGTTGGAACTGCCCAGCATCCGTCAAGTGTGGATGAACCACACCAAGGACGCTATCAATGGCGAGCCTCTCGACTTCTATCACAGCAAGAATCCCGAGTAATACATCATTTTTTTAGGCTTTAGGCTTTAGTTATTAGGATTTTAGGACATCGATTTGTGTCTAAAACCTAAAGCCTAAAACCTAAAGCCTAAACCTTTATTATGAATAAAAAACTACTCATCATGGCGATGGCACTCCTCACATGGAGTACCGCCGCTTCCCAAATCCACAAAATGGAACGCACCGACTCGTCGATGATGAGTCGCAATTACACTTTAAATCCAGTGGTAGTGACCGGTTCCGGACACCACCAGCGACTGAAATCCACAGCCACTCCTGTTCATGTTCTGAGCAGCCAGGAAATCAAGGAACAGGGCATCACAACATTTGACGGCGCACTAACGCGCATGATGCCCCAATTGTCCATGTCACCCAACTCTATGGGCACTTTCCTGCGTCTGAACGGACTTGGCAACAAGTACATACTCATTCTCATCAACGGACAGAAGTTAACGGGCGACATTTCCAATAATGTTGACCTGAACCGTATCAACATGGCGCGCGTGAAGCGCATCGAGGTGCTTGACGGAGCGGCTTCGTCGCTCTATGGCTCGGATGCCATTGCCGGCGTCATCAACATCATTACAGATCAGCCCACTCAGCAACTGATAAGCCTTACCAGCGACACCCGTGTCTCCGGACATGGACAACTGACAGAAAACATTACCCTGGACATCTTCAAGCATGGCTTCGGTTCTTACACCTCATTCTCTCGTGACCGCGCTGACAGTTACCGCATCAACGATGTGGAGTATGTGAAAGGATCGGACACGGAGACCCAGCCGACCATTGCGCCGTTCTTCACGGGCTACCGCTCAAATCTCGTGGGCCAAAAGTTTACCTATGCCCCCAATGAGCACCTGGCCTTGAACGCCGGTATCGACTATTCTTACAAGATTACCGACCGTCCCGACACACGCAAGGATATCACCGGCGGCACCGACTACGAGATGCGCTACAAGGGATTGCGCTGGAACGTTGGCGGCATCTACAAGTTCACGAGCCGCAACTCGCTGCAGGCCGACTTCACGGTGGACCGCTTCCGCTACGGCAAGTTGTATGACGTGGCAACTAAGGACCATGCCATCGATGACTACGTGCAGTCCAAAAAGCAACGCTCGATGGAGGGCCAGCTCAAGGCCATCCTGGGGCTGATGAACAACTCCACAACTATCTTTGGCGCCGACTGGCGCAAGGATTACCTCTCCGCCACCTCAGGCAACATTAATCAGAATGTCTATACAGCAGCTGCTTTTGCCCAACACGAGATGACCTTCTTTGACCGCTTGACGGCTACGGTGGGTCTGCGTGCCACTTTTCACGAGACCTTCAAGTGGCATCTCACGCCCAAGGCCACGCTGATGTATGCGCCTGGCAACTTCCGTCTGCGTGCAACCTATTCAGCCGGATTCCGTGCACCAGGCCTAGATGAGCTGTATTACCACTACTTCTCGGTCAACCGCGGCAAAGCGCAAATTATCTTCGGTAACAAGGACCTCAAGCCTGAGAAGAGCAACTATTTCTCTGTCAACGCCGAGTATCGAACAAACTTCATTGCCGTGAGCGTGACAGGTTACCTTAACCGCATCAACGATATGGTTATCAGGCAGAATATTGACCTGGACGCAGCCGCGCTGTCCATGCTCCGGAACGAGTTTCCCGAGATGACCGATGACCAGGCCCAAAAACTGGAGCGCTATTCGCTGTACCGCAATAGCGACAAGGGCGATGTCAAGGGCCTTCAAGTCAACGTGTCGGCTAATTTGTTCCAGGGCTTTAACCTCTCGGCCAACTACGTCTACACCTATGCCCGATCGTACAGTGATAACCAATGGGCGCCCCTGGAGCGTAGCATCCGCAACGCCGCAACTATTGCAGCCAACTATTATCACAGTTGGGGCAATTACGGCCTGAACGTGAACATTAACGGCAGATTACAGTCCAAGACCTACTATCCCGGATACGAGGACGCACCGGGCTATGGCATCTGGAACCTGCACACGAGACACTCGATTAACGGGTTGAAGCACTTATATCTGGAGCCGAGTGTCGGCATCGATAATATCTTCAACAAGGTAGACCGCCGTATCGACTCCACAAACCGCAAGTATGCACTTTACTCCCCAGGCCGCATGCTTGTCATCGGATTGAAATTGAAAATTAAGTAACCTTATATTGATCACTAATGGAGGTTTATCGTGAGATACGCCTCCATTTCCTTATTAATTTCGTACTTTTGCAAACTGATATGGGTAAGATTATTGTAGCCGGCATCGGGCCTGGCAGTCAACAGGACATCACGCCTGCCGTACTGAATGCAGTGCGGTCGGCAGACGCTATTGTAGGGTATAAATACTACTTCCAGTTCGTTGAAGAATACATTCAGGACAACTGTGAATGTGTTGACACGGGCATGAAGAAGGAGCGCGACCGTGCCGAGCAGGCCTTTGAACTGGCCGAGCAGGGCAAGACCGTCGTTGTCATTTCATCGGGCGACGCGGGAATCTACGGCATGACTCCGCTGATTTATGAGATGAAACGCGAGCGTGATAGTGATGTGGAGATTGAGTCGTTGCCCGGCATTTCTGCCTTCCAGAAAGCCGCCTCGCTATTGGGTGCTCCCATCGGCCATGACCTCTGCATCATTTCACTTAGCGACCTGATGACGCCATGGGATGTGATTGAACGTCGCATCAAGGCAGCCGCCATGGGCGATTTTGTCACTACCATCTATAATCCCAAATCCCATGGCCGCTACTGGCAACTCTACCGCTTGGTGGAACTGTTCCTGCAACAACGTTCGGCCGACACGCCTGTGGGCTATGTTCGCCAGGCGGGACGTGATGAACAGGAAATCAAAGTGACCACACTGGGCAAATTCGACCCCGAGGACGTGGATATGTTCACCGTCATCCTTATCGGCAATTCACAGTCCTATATTAGCAACGAGAAGATAATCACGCCACGCGGCTATTACCGTGAACAGCAAGACCAAGCCGTCAAGCCAGGCCAGCAGATTATGATTGAATCGTTCCGCACCATTGAGGGAGAACTACATAATAAGGATATCCCGCTTGACCACAAGTGGGCGTTGCTGCACGCCATCCACACGACGGCCGACTTTGATATGGAGCGGATACTCTATACCGATAAAGGTGCAGTGGAAATATTGTATCGTAAGGTCGCTAACGGTGAGTTGAAGACCATCGTGACCGATGTGACAATGGTGACCAGTGGAATCCGCAAGGGTGCTCTGACTCGCCTAGGCGTTGAGGCAAAATGCTACTTGAGCGACCCACGTGTCGCCGAGATGGCCACGACCCAAGGCATCACCCGCACCCAGGCGGGCATCCGCTTAGCAGTCGAGGAGCATCCTGACGCCCTGTTTGCCTTTGGCAATGCGCCGACGGCTTTGATGGAGCTGTGTGACCTCATCCGCAAGGGCAAGGCCCATCCGGCAGGCATTATTGCCGCACCCGTCGGTTTTGTCCACGTCCGCGAATCCAAGCACATGGTTAAGCCCTTCAGGGATATCCCCAAAATCATTGTTGAGGGGCGTAAGGGCGGCAGCAACCTGGCCGCAACCCTGTGTAACGCCATCCTGACGTATGACGATGCCGAGCAACTTAAGCCCGGCCGAGACCTTTAATCCTCTCGCTAAGTCGCCAAGTTTTTATTATCAGAAATCAATATGAAGTTTTATGTGATAGGCATCAGTGACGCGCCGCGGCCTTATCTGCCGCCAGAGGTGATCAGTATCATCTATAATGGGCATGTCTTCTCGGGCGGCAAGCGCCATTACGGACTTGTTGCTCCCTATTTGCCCGAGGGGTCACAGTGGATTGAAATCACCACGCCTCTGGATGCTGTCTTCGAACAGTATCACGACGAGGTGATTGTGTTCGCCAGTGGTGACCCGTTGTTTTTTGGTTTTGCCAACACCATCAAGCGCAAGATGCCTGATGCCGAGATCGTTCTCTACCCCACATTTAACTCTCTGCAAATTCTGGCGCATCGTTTAGTAATGCCTTACCATAATATGCGAGTCGTTTCTCTCACGGGGCGACCCTGGCCCGAATTTGACAAAGCATTGATTGAACGTGCTGGAAAAATCGGTGTGTTGACTGACCGCGAGCACACTCCCTCGGCCATCGCCCAACGCATGTTGGAGTATGGCTATAATGGCTATCAAATGCATGTGGGTGAACACTTGGGCAATCCCAAAGAGGAACGTATCACGACACTGCCGCTTGAAGAAGCTACAGAGCATGAGTTCGACTACCCTAACTGCCTCATTTTGGTTGGTAATGACTCCAGACCGCGATACTTCGGTATTCCTGAGAGTGAATTCGCTTTACTCGATGGCCGTGAGAAGATGATTACGAAGGCGCCGATCCGCCTGTTGACTATTCAAGCCCTGAAATTGCAGCAGAAGCATGTCTTGTGGGATATAGGCTTTTGCACGGGCAGCGTATCGATTGAGGCACGACTACTGTTCCCGCACCTGCACGTTGAGGCGTTTGAAATCAGACCCGAATGCGAGTCTCTGATGCAAGAGAATAGCCAACGTTTTGGTGCTCCAGGAATCAACTGGCACATTGGGGATTTTCTTGAAGCCGATATTGATACCCTCCCCCGCCCCGATGCCGTGTTCATTGGCGGACATAGCGGCCACCTCAAGGAAATCATGGCACGCGTGCTGACTGTCCTGACTGATGACGGCTGCATCGTGATGAACAGTGTGACATCGCCCATGGTGCATACCAATAGCCAGCAGCTGTTTAACGAGGCGTGTGATGAGTTAGGGCTCAAGCAAGAATCACCCACACGCATCATCTTAAACGACAACAACCCAATAGAGATACTCAAATGCAAAAGATAGCCGTAATACCCATTAGCGACGAGGGTCGACATTTAGCCGAAATCCTCCAGCAAGAGTTGCAAGCCTCAGTCCTCAAACGAGCCGAGGTCGCAAAACATTGGAAAGTTTTTGACGCCTTTATCTTCATCGGTGCCATGGGCATTTGCGTGCGTACAATAGCACCGTTGATTGAGGATAAACACATCGATCCAGCAGTCATTTGCGTGGACAGCATGGCTAACCACGTCATTTCGGTTTTGTCAGGTCATGTGGGCGGTGCCAATGACCTGACGCGACGTGTATCATCGGCATTGGGCGCTGAGCCCGTTATCACCACCCAAAGCGACAACGCCGGACTATGGGCGTTGGATACGTTGGAAGAGCGCTTTAACTGGCCTATTGCCAGCGAAGACGACATGAATACTTGCATCTTCGCCTTTGTTAACCGGAAGCCCACGGCTTTGTTTATGGAGGTGCGTGACAAGGGCACCGATTATCTGGAAAAGACGCTTCCCGATCACGTCACCATCATCAACGACCTAAGCGAGGCAGACCCCAAGAAATACCGTTTGCTCATCATGGTCACGCCTTTCCGCCGTTATGCGCCTGAGGGAATGTTGTCCTTGCACTTCGTCCCTATGGTGGGTACCATCGGCTTTGGCTTGGCCCATCACCCCGATGACTATAAGTTTATCTATGACCAAATGGACGAGGCCTTGGCTGAATGGGGCATCTTGCCCTGTGCGTGCCGTTACTGCACGATTGATGTCAAGGCCGACGAGCCGTTTGTTCAATTATTAAAAGAAGACTATGACGAGGAGGTTGAGTTCTTCTCAGCCGAGCAGTTGGCAGCCGTCGAGGTGCCTAACCCGAGCGACACGGTGGCCAAGCATGTGGGCACGCCCAGCGTGTGTGAGGCCGCAGCCATCCTGGGCTCCAACAACGGCAAACTCCTTGTCCCGAAAATCAAGGGCAAAAATTTCACTGTAGCTCTGGCTATCGATTATCAGTACCTGCGCGACCAACAGGGATTTATCGAGATAGTGGGTGCGGGCCCTGGTGATCCCGACCTGGTGTCGGTGCGGGGCCGCAAGATGCTGGAACGCGCCGACTTGATCCTGTATGCAGGCTCACTCGTGCCTCGTGAGTTAACATTGTGTGCCAAGCCTGGTGCCGTCGTGCGCAGTTCTGCGGGCATGAACTTAGATGAGCAGTGCGAGTTGATGAAGGAATTCTATGACCAGGGTAAATTCATTGTGCGATTGCACACTGGCGACCCATGTATCTTTGGCGCCATTCAGGAACAGATGGCATTCTTTGATCAGCACAATATGCACTACCATATCACACCAGGCATCTCGTCGTTCCTAGCAGCAGCAGCCGAACTGAGAAGTCAATTCACTATTCCTGAGCGCACTCAGACTATCATCCTCACCCGTGGCGAGGGCCGCACGCCCATGCCCGAGAAGGAACAGCTTCATCTGTTAGCCCGCAGCCAGAGCACGATGTGCATCTTCCTGAGTGCCGCCATCGTCGATGACGTGCAGCGGGAGCTGCTCATGGAGTACCCCGAGGATACGCCCGTTGCCGCCTGCTACCACCTCACCTGGCCCGACCAGCGCATCTATCGTGGCGTGCTCAAGGACCTCGCCAAGATTGTTCATGACAACAACCTCACGCTCACGACCATGCTCGTCGTGGGTGAGGCCATCGACAACCGCAAGGGACTCTCGGAACTCTATAACAAACATTTCACGCATCTTTTCAGGCAGGGCGACGCATGATTCTGGTTTTTGGTGGAACGACCGAGGGCCGCAATGCGGCAAAGGTGCTCGATGAATCGGGCGCTACCTACTACTATTCCACCCGTGGAGACCTACAGGACATCCAGCTAGCACATGGCATCCGCCTCACAGGCGGGATGGATGTGCCCGAAATGGAAGCATCCTGTAGCGAGCATGACATACGCTTGCTGGTGGACGCGTCTCACCCGTTTGCCGAAGCATTGCACCGCAATGTTGTGACACTTGCCAGCCACATCGGCATTCCCATCATCCGCTATGACCGCATATATCCGCCTCATGACGAGGGCCTCGTCTGGTGCAGTGACTATGATGATGCCATCCAGCGATTAGGCGAGCATGGCATTACCAAGTTACTGGCACTCACTGGTGTCAACACCATCAACAAGTTAAAGTCCTATTGGCAGGAGCACGAATGCTGGTTCCGCATCCTTAACCGTGAAGTATCTCAAGAATCGGCTCAGAAGGCTGGTTTTCCCACTAATCGTCTGGTTTATTATGATCAAGATGATACCGCCACGCTGCTTGAGCGGTTGCTGCCCCAGGCCATCATCACCAAGGAGAGCGGCACGAGCGGGGGCTTCACCGAAAAAGTCACCGTTGCCCGTCAAGCGGGCATCAAGGTCTTTGTCATAGAACGCCCCGACTATCCATCCTTGCCCGATGTGGCGGTCAAGCACGTCAACGGCCCCTACGGCCTGCGCCGTGCGGTGGAACGGCTGTTGCCCGATTTCTATCCGTTGCGCAGCGGTTTGACCACGGGCACCTGCGCCACCGCAGCGGCCATTGCTGCCACACGACGGTTAATGACAGGCAAGACACCTGAGCAAGTGCCTGTCATCCTGCCCAATGGCGAGACAATCGATGTAACGGTGCAATATGGTGACGGCTATGCTGCCGTGTTCAAGGAGGCTGGCGACGACCCTGACGTGACTAACGGCATCGAAATTCGCGCTCATGTTGAGCCCTGCGAACATTTCGAGATTCACGGTGGCGAGGGCGTGGGACGTTTTACTGTTCCCGGATTTGACTATCCCCCTGGCGAAGCCGCCATCAACAAGGGCCCGCGACAGATGATGCGCGATAATATTCATCAAAACGTCAGCATCACCATCTCAGTTCCCGAGGGTGCCGCTGTTGCCCGTCGCACGTTCAATCCGCGCCTGGGCATCGAAGGCGGCATCAGCATCATCGGCGTGTCGGGAATCGTGAAACCTTTCAGCGAGGAGGCGTTCATCAATAGCATCCGCAAGTGCATGCAGGTGGCCAAGGCATCGGGCAGCGACCGTGTTGTCATCAATAGTGGCGGGAAGAGCGAACGCTTTGTAAAAGCGCAATATCCCGACCTGCCGCAGCAAGCCTTTGTAGAATATGGAAATTACATTGGTGAGACCTTGGCTATCGCCAATGAACTTGATATCAAAAAGGTTACCCTGGGCGTGATGCTGGGCAAGGCCGTCAAACTCGCTGCAGGCAACCTCGACACCCATAGTCGCCGCGTCACAATGGATAAAGAATTTGTAACAACCATGCTTCATGAAGCTGGCATTGACATCGATATCAGTAACCTCACCCTCGCCCGCGAGCTGTGGGACAGAATCTCACGAGAAAAACTACAGGACTTTGCCACCGTTGTCATCAACCACTGCACCCTCTACTGCGCTCCGCTACTCCCCAACGGCCACCTCACTATCCTCTTGATTGATGATAATGGGAAGATTTATTATTCGTAGGATGTTTTGCGGCGGTGATACAGGACGTAGATGATGATGGGGGCACCGACGAGGGCGGTGACACTGTTAACGGGCATGGCGCCCTCAAACCCCGGAGCGCGGGCAATCAAATTACAAATCAGCGCCAAGGCGGCTCCACACAGAGCTGTGGCGGGCAACAAGCGGGAGTGATCACTCGTGCGGAAAACGCCTCGTGCCAAGTGAGGCACTGCCATACCGATGAACATGATGGGGCCACAATAGGCTGTGGCGATGGCTACCAGTGTGCCCGAGCAGACGATGATCCACGTGCGGGCTCTTGCCACATTGATCCCAAGGTTTGCGGCATAACGGTCACCCAGAAGCATGGCATTGAGCGGCTTCACAAGCAGGAAACTCAGGGGAAGCAGTATGCACATAAGCACGACAAAAAGTATCATCTCGTCGCCCGACACACGCGAGAATGAGCCCAGGCCCCACACGACGAAGGCCTTCACATCCTCCTCCGGGCTGAGAAACTTCAGCACGCCGATAATGGCTGTTGCGAGATATCCGATCATCACACCGATAATCAGCAGCGTGACATGGCCACGCACCTTGCCCGAGATCCACACGATGAGCATCATCACAGCCAGTGCACCGGCGATCGCGGCTATCGAGACGGCAGCATCGCCTAGGTACCCCAGGCTGCTCAACGCCACCCCACCCAATTGGCCCGACAGCAGCACAACGAAGGCCACACCAAGGCTGGCACCGTTAGATATTCCCAGGATAGATGGTCCTGCCAGCGGATTATGAAAAATAGTCTGCATCATCAGACCGCTCACCGCAAGGCCCGCTCCGGCGACGATGGCGGTCAGAACCTGGGGCAAACGGGAACTGAGGATGATATTAGTCCAAATCTCAGATTCACTGCCCCACCCGATCAGAATGCGGCAAATGTCGGCCACGGGAATCTTGACAGAACCGATAAACAGGTTGGCAATCACCAGCACGGCGATTGCCACCACAATGACCAACATCAACGGCAATGTACGTCTCATTATTGTCTGCTAAAATCTTCTGCGGGCTATTGCAGTAAGTGATAGAAAGTTGGCTGGTAGTCCTTCTCAACTAATTCGGGATGGAAGATGGCCACAAAATCCTTCAGCAACACATCGGGCTTCACGGGAGCAATCTCGTAGTAGGGCGTCTGCTTCATGTTGCAGTAGATGACCTTTTTCTCTCTGTAAGCCTTGAGCATCTCGTTGCGGGGCTCAGATGCCTTCAGCGCTTCATAGGAGAAATCACCCTGATAACTATTGAGGATGCGCCAGTAGTCAGCATTGGCCGAGAGTGCATACATTTTTTCAAACTCCAGATCCTCGCCCGAGGTCTCATCATCGTTGATAACATAATCAGCGCCAGCATCACGGAAGATTTGAGCCAGATAATTCTTGCCTCCCACAGCATGCCAGTTACCATAATGCATCTCACCACTGGTAACCGTGGGTCGTTTCTCGACCTTCGCAGCCCGTTCTTTCAGTTCATTGTATCGTCTCTCTATGCCGTCGAAGATTTCGGTTGCTTCTTTTTCCTTTCCGATAAACATGCCGATGAACTTGATCCATTCGGCCTGCCCAAGGGGATCAAGCTCCTTGTAACCCAGATGTGGAACAAGCGTGATCCCGATTTCCTTTATCGCGTCATAGCCACCGCGCTTCGAAGGGGAAATGAAAATCACATCGGGATTAGCTGCCATGACCACTTCGGGGTCAAATTCTCCCTCCATGCCTATCTTGACGATGCGCCCGTCCTCGACACGCGCCTTGATGTCCTTGTCAAAAAGGTTCTTGGTGCCGGTGATACCCTTCACCACGTCGTGGGCATCAAGAATGGTAAAATTCGACAATTGCAGCGAGGTCATGCAAATCGTGCGCTCGACGGGAACTTTCACCTTGACATAGCCCTCGGGAACTACGGCATCGGCATCATGCACCAGGGCAAAATGGTCTTTTTTACCCACGTCCACTAGGCGAATGTCAGCCGAATCACGGACGCTAAATCCTGTTGCATACTTCACACTCACTTTTTCCATTGCGCCACTAGCCGACTTCGACTGCTCTCCGCTTTGGGATGAACAAGCACACATCAGTACTAAAACCGCAATAATTCCTAATAAATTCTTCATTTTTCAATCTCAATCTTTTATGCTACAAAAGTACTACTTTTTCAGAGAAGAAAAGGCATGGTGAAATGAATATTTTGTACCTTTGCACGTATGGAAGAGATATCGGTAAAAAAGAGGTGGTTTGACACACCGTGGGCCGCATTGATTTTCTTTACCCGGCTGCCTTTTTGGCGTGTTTATCAGCCCCCACAAGACAGTTACAGGGCTGTAGTGGAGTTCTGGCCATTGACCGGTTGGCTCACTGGCGGAGCGATGGCTGCCACGCTTTACTTTGGTAGCATGGTGTTTCCCTGGGCCGTGGCTGTCGTTGTTGCTATCACCGTTAGGCTGCTCATCACCGGGGCTCTGCACGAAGATGGCCTAGCCGACTTCCTTGACGGATTTGGTGGCGGTGGTGACAGGGATCGCATCCTGACGATCATGAAGGATTCACACATCGGAACCTATGGTGTGCTGGGACTTATCATCTACATGCTGCTATTGGGGACCGCGCTTTACAGCATGGTTCCGGCAACAGCCGCGCTCACAGTGCTTGCCGCAGACCCGTTCTCCAAGATGACCACCAGCCAACTGATCAACATGCTCCCCTATGCCCGCCGACAAGAGGAAGCCAAAAACAAGACCATATACCGCAAGCCCACTCTAGCCGCGGGCTTGAGCTTGACGGCGCAGGGGCTGTTACCCATGGCATTCATGATCTGGCTTACGGGAATCAGTTGGTATCTGGTCATTGTCGTTCCAGCATTAACGATGTATTTCCTGTATATGCTCATCCAGCGCAAAATACAAGGCTACACGGGTGACTGCTGCGGTGCCGTTTGCCTGCTGGTGGAGCTGACAGTATATCTCGTTGCCGCAACTAACTACTAAGAATATGAGGATTTAGGATTCAAAGCTAATGCAATCAACTAAATTCTAAGAACTTACAACCTGTAACCTTAAACATGGATATCATTCTAGTGAGACATACCAGTGTCGATGTGCCAAAGGGTACGTGCTATGGCTGGACGGATGTTCCCGTGAGGGACACCTTCAGTCAAGAAGCCGAAATCACGCGCCAATTCCTGCAGCGCTTCCTGCCGTTCGACAAGGTATATTCCTCGCCCTTGAGCAGAGCGCGCAAATTGGCAGCCTATTGCGGCTATCCCGATGCTGAGACCGATGACCGCCTCATGGAGATGAACATGGGCGATTGGGAAATGCAACTCTATGACGAGATTCAGGACCCACACCTGCAAGAGTGGTACGACGATTACATTCACCAGCCCACAACGGGCGGGGAAAGCTTTGAGCAGCAATATCACAGGGTCGCATCGTTTCTCGACGAACTCAAGACCAAACCCTATGAGCGTGTGGCCATCTTCGCCCATGCCGGAGTGCTCATCAGTGCTGGTCTGCATGCGGGAATCTACCAATGGGATAACGCTTGGAGCAACCTACCGGATTACGGCGAATGTATCAACTTTAAGCTATAGGTTTCAGGCACCTAAGAAACTAATAACTAACAACTAGCAACTCATGAGAAGAATCATACTTGTTACAGGCGGACAGCGGTCGGGCAAGAGCCAACAGGCCGAAAAACTGGCATTGAGCCTTACCGACAACCCGGTCTATGTGGCAACTGCCCACGTGTGGGACGATGAGTTCCGCGAACGCGTGCACCGACATCAGGAGCGCAGAGGCCCACAGTGGACAAATATTGAGGAAGAAATGTACCTGAGCCGCCATGACCTGTCAGGCCGCGTGGCGGTTATCGACTGTGTTACCCTGTGGCTTACCAATTTTTTCTTTGAGAGTCAGGACGCTGACAAGACGCTCCAAGCCGCCAAAGACGAATTTGAGCGCTTCACATCCCATGACGCCACATATATCTTCGTGACCAATGAAATTGGCAGCGGCGGGGTAAGCGTCGATGCCGTTCAGCGCCGCTTCACTGACTTGCAGGGCTGGATAAACCAATATATCGCCAGCCGCGCCGACGAGGTAATCCTCATGGTATCGGGCATCCCAGTAAAAATCAAGTAATTCCCTGCGGGGCTAATGCTAGTTTCGCGAATTTATCGTCGCGTAATTTGTCCAATTAACGTAATTCGCATTAAAAAACAAAAAAATGAAGCAATTCAATATAGAACACACCGACAAGTCGATGGTTGATGCCATCCAGCTAAAAATCGACCACCTGAATAAACCAAAAGGCTCACTAGGCCGCCTCGAGGAACTGGCCTTGCAAATCAGCCTCATTCAGCAGACTTTAACGCCTTCGTTGAATCATCCGTGCCACCTGTTGCTGGGTGGCGACCACGGCATTGAGTGCGAGGGCGTGAGCGTGTCGCCCCGCGAGGTGACCTGGCAGCAGATGATCAACTTTACCCATGGCGGAGGGGGTGTGAACATGTTCTGCCGCCAACATGGATTCAAGTTAAGAATCGTGGATGTCGGGGTGGATTATGATCTATCGGGCATTGCAGGTATCATCGACCGCAAGATAGCCCGCGGTACACGCAATTTCCTGCAAGGGCCAGCGATGACCGAAGAAGAGTTTGACCAGGCTATCCAGACGGGTTGCGACCTGGTTGACGATTGCCTGTCCGAAGGGTGTCAAGTGCTGTGTGTGGGCGAGATGGGTATTGCCAACACTTCGCCGTCCAGCATCTGGATGAGCCTGTTCGGAAACATCCCGCTAGACGAGTGTATCGGTGCAGGAGCGGGACTTGATGCTCCTGGCATACTGCACAAACGCGAAATTCTATCCCAGACGCTGTCACGCTACCTGGACACGATGGACAATACGACCGAGAACGCCATCCGTTACTTTGGCGGCTTTGAGATGGTGACTGCCATTGGCGCAATGCTGCGCGGTGCCGAGAAGGGCCTTGTCGTGCTGGTAGACGGCTTTATCATGACAGCCTGCGCCATTGCGGCCATTCAACTCTACCCTGCCGCCCAGGATTACATGATTTTCGCCCACTGCGGTGACGAGAGCGGCCACAAGCGTATGCTCGACATCGTCAATGCCAAGCCGATACTCAATCTGGGGCTGCGCCTCGGTGAGGGCACCGGAGCACTCTGCGCCTTCCCCATCATCGACTCGGCCGTGCGCATGATCAACGAGATGAACAACTTCGACACAGCCCACATCACCAAATACTTCTAAAGAACTATCACCACGGCGAGTACCAAGGCAACCATGAGAACCTCGGCGAGTCGGTTGATGCGGACGGCGGCATGCATGTCCTGAGTGGTCAGTTCGCGGTCGTTTTCACCGATGTAGGGTTTGTCAAACAGTTCGCCGAAGTAGTAGTGTGGACCACCGAAACGGCAGTTGAGAATGCCGGCAAGGGCGGCCTCAGGGTAACCGCTATTAGGACTGGCATGGCGGCGACCATTTTTCCAAACAAATTTCAGTAGAGATAAGCGTCCTGAGGCGATGACCATCAGCAGGGCGGTAAGGCGGGCAGGGATATAGTTGGCCACATCATCGATGCGGGCAGCCCAGCAGCCAAACGCCCTGTAACGCTCGGTGCGGTAGCCAATCATCGAGTCGAGGGTATTGACCATCTTGTAGGCCAGCATTCCTGGTGTGCCTAGAAACGCAAACCAGAAGAGCGGTGCGATAACGCCATCGCTCAGATTCTCGGCAAGGGTCTCAAGAGCAGCAGTGCGCACCTGCTGGGCCGACAGTTCAGAGGTGTCGCGGCCCACGATACGTGCCACCTGTCTGCGACCCTCACCTAGCGAACGGTCCAGTGCCAGGAACACCTCGCGGACCTCGCGGATGAGCGTCGTTCCCGCCAGGCAATAAAATATGATGACAGTATCTAAAATCAGCCACAAGACCATGTTGGGCACCAGACGCTTAAGCCCCAATACGACAAAAAACACCAGAAGAATCAAAACAATAGCCATTACAGCCCCCTTAGCCATGCGGTGGTTGCCCTTGTTCAGGCGATGTTCGCCCCACGAAATCATTTTACCAAACCACACGACAGGATGCGGCAACCGTGAGGGGTCACCAAACACAAAATCTAGCAACCAGCCCAACAACAGCGGCAATATGAGTATCAATGCGGATGTCATTCGTTTAATTCGCGTAATACGTAGTTTAATGTAGCGGCGACTAGGGCATCGTTCTCGGCTGGCGACTGGGTGGCGATGCGGAAGTGGTGCGGCGTGAGGCCCGTGAAATTGGAGGCATCTCGGATGAGGATGCCATGCTCCCGCGCCAAGTATTCCTTCAGTTGGGCAGCAGTTGCTTGCTTGATAGTGCACAGGAAGAAATTGGTCTGAGTGCCAAAAGCTTCAATGCCATCTATCTCGTTCAACATAGAACGCAGGCGTTGGGTTTCGGCCAAATAAGAGGGTAAGTCTTTGATGGCAATAGCCTCATGAGATACCAGCCACCTGCCCGCTTCCAGCGACAAGGCATTGATGGCCCATGGGCGGTACTGCTCCCGCAAGTTGCTGATTACCTGTGCCGATGCGGTAACATAGCCCAAGCGCAGGCCAGGCACGGCATAGCGTTTTGTCATCGAGTGCAGCAGGATGATATTATCACGACCGACCATGTCAGCAGGCTGCAGCAAGGGTGCCATCGTATAATCCTCGTAGGATTGGTCAACGATGAGCAGGCGGTGACGCTCGGCAAGCGCTAGCACACCCTCAGTAGCCATGACGTCGCCCGTGGGGTTGTTGGGGTTACACAGCCAGCACAGGGCGCCATCCTCACGTTCTTGATAAGCGAAGACATGACAGGCATCTTCATACTCCCTGAACGTGGGTTGCACGATGTGGCAAGAGCCTTCGTGGCGATAGGTTTGGGCAATCAGGTAGATGGCATCGACTGCACCACTAGTAACCAGCACCTCGTCGGGACTGATGCCGCACTCGCTGGCTATCATCTGCTCGAGCGATGCCGCCGAGGGCTCGGGATAGGAGCGCACGACATTCATGCGCGAGCACAGATAGGTTTCTAAAGCACTCAAGTCAGTTCCAGCATAAATGTTGGAACTAAAATTCATTTTGATGTTGTTGTAGCGATAAAGGTCGTCGCCGTGCCCTTCAATCATGGTCGGTAAGTATTTGATAAATACGGTCCATATCCACATGCTGGCGCACATGGGCTGCCAGCTTGTCATATTGCTCTTGCTTGAATGCCGCATAATCGAACGGGGCAGCACCCTCCGCAATCTTGTTCTTAAAAGGCTCTAACAGGAATTCAATAAAAGGCGCATTATCGAGAATGCCATGCACGTAAGTGCCCATACACTTGCTATCAACGATGTAACCATCTTCGCGTCCATCGTCAAGGTGCAAGAGCGGCGATGCCTTGGCGTCGCGGGCGGGGCGCGTCTCGCCCTGATGTATCTCGTAGCCCTTGCCAAACTGGCAGGAGACTTGACGGGTCTGTTTATCCCCGTTCATCGTTGTGGTCGTGGGAAGCAAGCCCAGCCCCGGCAACCGTTCGATATCCCCCTCGACGTGGTGGGGATCGAGCACCTCGGCACCCATCATCTGGTAACCGCCACAGATACCCAGCACCGCCGCACCTTCGCGATGGGCCCTGACGATAGCCTGAGCACAACCGTTGCGGCGCAGTTCATACAGGTCATGCAAGGTGGATTTTGTGCCTGGCAGGATAATGATGTCTGCCTTCTTGATATCCTCGGTGTTGTTCGTGTAAAACAAGTGCACACGAGGGTCACGCTCCATCGCGTCAAAGTCGGTATAATTGGACAGGTGGCGCAACATGATAACCGCGACATTGACTTTGCCGCGCTGTGCCTGCATCGACTTCTGAGCCAGCGCCACGCTGTCCTCTTCCTCGATGTAAATATCTTTATAGTAAGGGATGACACCCAGCACAGGAACCCCGCAGATGTCCTCGAGCATTTTGCGACCATTGTCAAAGAGGCGTAAATCGCCACGGAACTTGTTGATGATGATACCCTTGATGAGCCGGCGGTCATCGGGCCGCTGCAATGCGATGCTGCCATAGACCGAGGCAAATACGCCACCCCGGTCGATATCACCCACGAGGATCACATCGGCATGAGCATGACGTGCCATAGGCAGATTGACCAGATCCGTGTCTCGCAAGTTGATTTCTGAGATGCTTCCGGCTCCCTCCATCACGATGGGATTGTAGCGGTTAGCCAAGCGGTCGAAGGCATCGCACACCTCCCGCCGGTAGTCAATGTCCGAAGCGCCCCTTCGCCAGTAGTCATAGGCATTCTTGTTGCCGATGGGCTTGCCGTGCAGGATGACCTGAGAGGTGTGGTCACTCTGGGGCTTCAACAGCAGCGGATTCATGTCGGTGTGACAAGGAATGCCAACTGCCTCGGCCTGCACGGCTTGGGCACGGCCGATTTCAAAGCCTTCAGGCGTGGCATAGGAGTTAAGTGCCATGTTCTGCGCCTTGAACGGAGCAGGGCTGTAGCCGTCTTGCTTGAAGATGCGGCAGAAGGCCGCAGCAACGACACTCTTGCCCACGTCGCTGCCCGTTCCGGCAAACATCACTGGATGCAATCGCTTATTACTCATTCTTTCTCGTTTGCTAACACGAACAGATAATCGGACAGGCGGTTCATCATCACAAGCACAGCATTGTCAACAGGATGCTCACGATGCAACGACCACAAGCGACGCTCCACCGTGCGGGCCTGGGTGCGGGCCAGATGGATGAAAGCAGACAACTGTGAGCCACCTCCAGGTACAACGAAGCCGCCATTAAACCGAGCGTGATCGATAGCCTGTTCTAACTGCTTGGTAATGTCTGCAGAATGGATCTCTCGCGGATTGACGCTTCCCTCGGGCGTGGCAATGTGGCTCATGACAACCATCAGTTCGCGCTGCACGGCAAGAATGAGTGCAGCGTTTTTTTCGTCGTCATCACTGAGCATCGACCTCACGACACCCAAGTGGGCGTTTAATTGGTCAATCTGACCATTGGTCTCGATGCGCGGTTCGTCCTTAGGGACCCTCATGCCCTCGCGCAAGTTCGTCGTGCCGTTATCTCCGGTCTTAGTATATATCTGTTTCATTTATCTGATAGAGGTGGGTGTAGCTGGCTAGTACATTCTTGTAGCGGATGACGGGTGTTGGCACGGGTTCTCCTTTGGCATTATAGACCTGAGTGACCGATGGAGGTGTCTCGCCCACGAATTGTGTGTAGTGGAACTCATGTCCGCGGTATTCCTTGCCATCGAGCGTGAAGCGGCGATAACCTAGCGACAGTTTTCGGTCTTCTTTGCGGGCGGTAATGCAATAGGGTAAAACTCCGCACATAGCATACTCGCCATCGTCAGTGACGATTTCTTCGCACAGGTACATCATGCCGCCACACTCGGCGATGATGCGTCCTCCCCGTTCAGCGTATTCCTTGATAGCTCGGCGGGTGGGCTCGGCTGCTACCAGGGCTTCCAGGTGTTTCTCGGGATAACCGCCGGGCAGGTACAGAAGCGACACGTCATCCAGACAAGGCACATCATTCTCCGGATCAAAGAAAAAGACATTCTTCAACCGGTCGAGGTTCTCCTGATAGATGAAGGAGAATGACTCATCGTTGCGTGCGATCAGAGTCTTAATAACCTTTGCCATGCCACATGTTTCTCCAATAGTTCGACCAAAAAATTGTTTTCGGGCTGTTTGCTAAAGTCCAGCCCCAGGTAGCGTGAACTTTGCTCTAGTTGCGCACTCTTGGGAAGATAACCGTAACACTCCAGCCCAAGGTCCTCACACACCTGCTGCAGCATCCCGAAATGCCTTGTCGAACCCACACGATTGAATATCACGCCGCAAATGTGAACGTCTTTTCGGAAATGGATAAATCCCGATAAGAGAGCGGCCATCGAGTAGGCAGCAGATTTAGCGTCGACCACCATAAGGACGGGCAAGCCAAGAACACTTGCTATCTCGGCCGAAGAGCCACGGTCGCGGTCATAGCCGTCAAACAGTCCCATCATGCCTTCGACCACCCGAACATCGGCATCAGCACCATAGCGGCCATAGAGTTCCCGCACATGCTCAGGCGTGGCCATAAACGTGTCTAGATTGATACTCGGCCGCCCGCACACGGCGGCATGAAACTTCGTGTCGATATAATCAGGCCCGCACTTAAACGGCTGAACCCGATACCCCTTACGGACAAACAACGCCATCAGTCCCCGAGCAACCGTCGTCTTGCCCGAGCCACTATTCGGCGCCGCTATCAAAAATCCACGTCCCATTTGTCCTGCAAATTTACTCAAAATTACCGAAATCCCACCGTTTTCATGTCTTTAATTCCACTTGATAAACAGCGGTGCTATGAGGGTGTGTCATAATGAGACCGTTAAAGGATATCAACATGGCTTCTCTATGTATGATCAAACTCATAATCAAATAGTAGAAGCATTGACATTGGAGCGCTGCTACTCCGATACAACTTTTTTCAGGTCAAGTCGCAAGACGGCATAATCAAACCGACAGCGAGTCTGGAAAAGAAGTCAACGAGGCTAACACCGAAGAGGTGCCGGTCTCGACTTCTTTTTTCGGTTATTGTTTTTATTGTTGTGGAAAAATGTTTGATTTTTGTTTTTTATCACTAACTTTGCCCACGGAAAACCTTAATAAACTATTTAAAAAAAATCAATAACATTATGAAGAAATTTAGCTCTTTTTTAATCGTATTGTTGCTGATGCTTACCTCATTCACGGCCGGTGCACAAGAGTATCCACGCGGTGATGTGAGTCAGGATGGAGCGGTCAACATTTCGGATGTGGCCTGTTTAATTGACTATTTGTTGACTGGGACCTGGCCTGATGAGCCTGTCTCTCCCGATGAGCACGAATACGTTGATTTGGGTCTGCCCAGCGGCACGCTGTGGGCAACCTGTAATGTGGGTGCCACAGCTCCCGAGGAGTATGGCGATTACTTTGCTTGGGGCGAGACCGAGCCCAAGGAGGAATATACGTGGGAAACCTATCAGTGGTGCAACGGTAGTGATACTACGCTGACGAAGTACTGCATCCACAGCGATTACGGCTACAACGGCTACACAGACGGCAAGATCGAATTGGATCCTGAGGACGATGCGGCCTACGTCAACTGGGGTCCATCGTGGCGCATGCCGTCCAAGTCTGATATCGATGAATTGATTGAAAATTGCACTTGGGAGTGGACTCAGTTGAACGGCATGAACGGTCGCTTATTCACCGGTCCCAACGGGAACACTTTGTTCTTGCCCGCAGCGGGCTGCCACCACGACAGCATCGCCGTTGAGGGGGAACTCGGAGACTATTGGACGCGTACGCTCGGCAGCCACTCGAACTACGCTTTCGGGATCTGTTTCAGCCCGGACGGCAAGCAGTGGTGGAACATCACACGCAACACCGGCTTCACCGTGCGGGCTGTGCGCGTTTCACAGGATTAGCCCCTCTTCAGGCATAACTCGCGCCACGTTCATCGGTGACGCGAAGACGAATGAAATAGAAAGACGGCAATAGTTTGCCGTCTTTTCTCATGTTCACTCTGCATAGTCTCGTGCTGTCTCAGCCTTCTCGGTCCTCGATGAACTCGTGGAAGCTGTACCAGGTGGTGTCGTCCTTTGTGGCCCAGCGCTTAATGGTTCTACCGATGTCGATCAGTGCCATGAGCTGAGCCGCGTAATTCATAAATTTCAAAAGTCGTCTCATAATGTTGTTGTTATTGTAATTAGTTGTTAATAAAAATGTTAGTTAAATCTCAGTATATATATAAGGCGACTACTGGATATGGTGAAATGGGCAAAACGATGATGAGAATTGGAAAAAAATTATTATCTTTGTGGTCAACCCCTCGCAAGATACTCCAAATCGCCAAATTATTATACTTAACCAATAAAACCTGATACGACTATGAGCAATAAACTACTTTTCAGACTCGCCGTCCTGGTGGCGGCCATGATGTGTGCCCTCGGCGCCGCCGCTGCCGAGGCCTATGCCTGCTACACGTCGACGAATAATACGTTGACGTTCTACTACGACAACCAGCGCAGTAGCCGCCCGGGTGAGACTTTTGACTTGAACACGGGTAGCAATAGCCCAGCGTGGGACTATGTGGACCTCAATGAAGATGTACGCAAGGTGGTCTTTCATTCGTCGTTCGCTAGTGCCCGGCCTACGAGCACCTTCCGCTGGTTCGCCGATAAGTTACAATTAGAATCCATCGAGGGCCTCAACTACTTGAACACCAGTGCGGTGACCATTATGGCTAATATGTTCTCTTATAGCTATCTTATAGGAAACCTTGACTTGAGCCATTTCAACACAGCTAATGTGACCGATATGTCATTCATGTTTGGAGAATTCCATACTGAAAAGCGTCTGTTGAATCTGAGTAGTTTTGACACGCGCAATGTGACGAAGATGGACTATATGTTCGGTGGGAGCAATGTCAAGACGATCATTGTGGGCGATGGCTGGACGACTGAAAATGTTGCTAGTGGGTACGGGATGTTTACGTTTTGTAGCGGCTTGGTAGGAGGCATGGGCACGGCCTATCACATGAACAACGATGGTATAGGGTATGCCCATATCGATGGAGGCGAATCCAATCCTGGCTATTTTACCAGTGCACAGGATTACAATAGTAAACCCTATGCGGTACTCACGATAGAAGGACAAGACTTAGGCTCTCGTCAGATCCTGACGTTCTACAACGACCATCAGCGACTGTCCCATTCCGAAATCACCTATGGAATTGAAATAATCGAGTCTAGTAACTTTTTTATGAATGTTGGTCCGGAGTGGTATATCCCCGATGACAATGAATACTCGAACATTAACGGAGTGGTGTTTGATCCATCCTTTGCCTCTGCTCGCCCTAAGAACACATATAATTGGTTCGCTAAAATGATATTTTTGGACGACATCACAGGAATTGAGTACCTGAACACCAGCGAGGTGACCAACATGGCTAACATGTTCAACGGATGCATTAACTTAAGGGCAATTGACGTGAGCCATTTCAACACCAGCAAAGTGACCGATATGGAATATATGTTTTATGATTGTCAGCAATTATTACAACTCGATGTGAGCCACTTCAATACAAGTAATGTGACCAATATGGAAGGCATGTTTGATGGTTGTCAGCGATTATCACAACTCGATGTGACCAACTTCAATACAAGTAATGTGACCAATATGGAATATATGTTTCAAGATTGTCAGCGATTATTACAACTCGATTTGAGCCACTTCGACACGGGTAGCGTGACCACTATGAGAGGTATGTTCGGCAATTGTGAATCTTTGAATTCAATTGATATGAGATCTTTCAACACCCAGAATGTGACATATATGAACGCAATGTTCTTTTGTTGCCAATCGCTGAGAACGCTTGACTTGAGCAGTTTCAACACGACCAACGTGCGCAATATGAGCCAAATGTTCCAGGGCTGCACTTCGCTGCAGACCATCATCGTGAGCGATCAATGGACCACTGCAAGTCTGTCGGTTACGGGAAACTCGATGTTCAATGATTGCACGAGTCTGGTGGGCGGTATGGGCACGGTTTATGATTCCAATCATTGTGGTGAAGACTACGCGCACATCGACGGCGGCCCCAGCAACCCCGGCTACCTCACCGCTGTACCCGAAGCCTATGCCTGCTACAACCCTGGCAACACTACACTGACGTTCTACTATGACACGTACCGCAATTCCCGCACTGGCACGACCTACGATTTGAACACGGGCTTCACATCGCCAGGCTGGCGCAGCGATGGCATGTACAGTTCTGTAACGAAGGTGAACTTCCATTCGGATTTCTCTAACGCTCGTCCCACATCAACCTACAGGTGGTTCTGCGATATGCAGAATCTTGAAACCATAACGGGAATCAGTTATCTCAATACGAGTGAGGTGACCGAAATGCGCTATATGTTCTACAATTGTTCCAAGTTGACCTCTATTGACTTGAGCCACTTCAACACAGCCAAGGTCACCAACATGGGGTACATGTTCAGTGGTTGCTCTGCATTGACAAATCTTGACGTGCACTATCTCAAGACCGACCAGGTCACCGATATGCGAGGCATGTTTAGTAACACCACTGCATTGACCAGCTTGTATCTGATAGATTTCAATACGGCCAAGGTCACGAACATGAGCTATATGTTCTATGGCTGCAGCAACATGACCGCCATCTATGTAGATGGTACTTGGAACACGGCGGCTGTGACCAGTTCGGGCAACATGTTCTATAATTGCACCAAGCTGGTGGGAGCCCAGGGCACGGCCTATGATGCCAGCCACATTGACAAGGCTTATGCCCATATCGACGGCGGCACCAGCAACCCGGGTTATTTCACTGAGTATGAGGGACCCGAAGCCTATGCCTGCTATATGCCGAATGGAACGATGACGTTCTACTACGACACGTGGCGCGATCGACGTACCAACATGGGCGGCTGGACTTATGCCCTGAATTCCGGCTCCAATTCTCCCGACTGGTACAACGATGGCCAGAGCGCCAATGTGAAGACGGTCGTCTTTAGCCGTTCATTCGCCGATTACTATCCGTCGAGCACCTATCACTGGTTTGCCGAAATGTACGACCTGACCAGCATTGAGGGCATGCAATACCTGAATACCAGCGAGGTGACCAATATGGCAAGTATGTTCTGGGAGTGTGGTGCGCTGACCGCTGTTGACGTGAGCGGCTTTGACACCCGCAAGGTGACCGACATGTCGGCCATGTTCGCTGAATGCTATGAATTGACTGCTCTTGACGTGAGCGGCTGGAATACCAGTTATGTGACTGATATGTCCTGGATGTTCAGTGATTGCTCAGAGCTGACCAGCCTCGATGTGAGCCACTTCAATACTTCCAATGTAACTAACATGAGGCAATTGTTTGACGGGTGCAGCGGTTTGACAAGCCTGGATGTGAGCAATTTCGACACGAGCAACGTGACCGACATGTCGTGGATGTTCAGTTGGTGCAAAGGTCTGCAGCAGTTGGATCTGAGTGGTTTCAATACCAGTAAAGTGACAAACATGTCAAGCATGTTCAATGAATGTGAAACTTTGAGGACCATTTATGTTGGCGATAGCTGGACCACCGCAGCGGTAACGTCATCCTCTAGTATGTTCGACGTATGCCACAGCCTGGTGGGCGGCAAGGGCACGACCTACAGTTCCTCCAACCCGAAGGACAAGACCTACGCCCACATCGACGGCGGCCCCAGCAACCCAGGCTACTTCAGCGAGAAGGGCGGTACCGGCCTGCGCGGCGACGTGAACGGCGACAACGATGTGACGATTGCCGACGTATCGGCCCTGATCGACTACCTGTTGACCGGCGATCCTACTGGTGTCAACCTGGCTGCCGCTAATTGCAATGGCGATAGCGATGTCAGCATCGCCGACGTTTCGAGTCTCATCGACTACTTGTTGTCTGGCACCTGGAATTAAAACTTCATCAAAACCTAAAGTATTTCCCTCATGCTCATCCAGGGCGTGAGGGATTTTTCTATTCATGGAGCGAAAAAAACCGCCAGCGCTTAATGGTTCTACCGATATCGATCAGTGCCATGAGCTGAGCCGCGTAATTCATAAATTTCAAAAGTCGTCTCATAATGTTGTTGTTATTGTAATTAGTTGTTAATAAAAATGTTAGTTAAATCTCAGTATATATAAGGCGACTACTGGATATGGTGAAATGGGCAAAACGATGACGAGAATTGGAAAAAAATTATTATCTTTGTGGTCAACCCCTCGCAAGATACTCCAAATCGCCAAATTATTATACTTAACCAATAAAACCTGATACGACTATGAGCAATAAACTACTTTTCAGACTCGCCGTCCTGGTGGCGGCCATGATGTGTGCCCTCGGCGCCGCCGCTGCCGAGGCCTATGCCTGCTACACGTCGACGAATAATACGTTGACGTTCTACTACGACAACCAGCGCAGTAGCCGCCCGGGTGAGACTTTTGACTTGAACACGGGTACGAATTATCCCGCTTGGTACATTGACGGCACGAATGCCAATGTGACCAAAGTGGTCTTCAACTCGTCCTTCTCCAATGCCCGCCCGACTACCACCCGCTATTGGTTTGATGCTATGGCCAATCTTCAATCCATCACGGGCATGCAGTACTTGAACACCAGTTCAGTAAGAGAAATGTTCGCCATGTTCCGTGGGTGCTCTAGTTTGACGAGCGTTGACGTGAGCGGTTTCAACACTGCCAATGTAACCAACATGTACGCCATGTTCCGGAACTGCTCCAGTTTGACGAGCGTTGACCTGGGCAACTTTAACACTGGCAATGTGACGGACATGTGCGCTATGTTTTATGGTTGCTCGGCAATGACAAGCCTTAACGTGAGCAATTTCAACACGGCTAAAGTGACCAACATGAACACCATGTTCCGGGACTGCTCCAGTTTGACAAGCCTTGACCTGAGTAGTTTCAACACTGCTAGTGTGACCAACATGGGCTGGATGTTCATGAGCTGTTATAATTTGGCAAGCCTTGATATGAGCAGTTTCAACACTGCAAACGTGACGGACATGAGTGGCATGTTCTATGCCTGCAATAAGCTGACAAGCCTTGACCTGAGCAACTTCAACACTGCCAAGGTGACCAACATGAACCAAATGTTTTATGCTTGCTCTGGTTTGACAAGCCTGGACGTGAGCTCCTTTAATACGGCCAGTGTGACCTCCATGGGAACCATGTTCTATGGTTGCCGCAACCTGACAACCATCTATGCCGGAAGTGGTTGGAGTACGAATGCCGTTACCAGTTCCACAGATATGTTCAAGAACTGTACCAACCTGGTGGGCGGCAAGGGCACGACCTATGATGCCAATCATGTGGACAAGACCTACGCCCACATCGACGGCGGCACGAGCAACCCGGGCTACTTCACCGCGAAGAACGCAGCCCGGCGTGGTGATGTTGACGGCGACGGCAGCGTGAACATCAGCGACGTGACGGTCCTGATCGACTACCTCTTGACCGGCAATGCTTCGGGCATCAACCTGAGTGGTGCCGACTGCGACCAGGACGGCAGCATCAACATCAGCGACGTGACGGCCCTGATCGACTACCTGCTCTCCGGCCATTGGAGATAAACTACGAATTTCGCTAATTAAACTAATGACATCCGCATTCAAATAAACTACGAATTTCGCGAACCTTTAGCTTCAAACTGATATGAAAAAGATTCTTTTTACTTTCTTGACGGTGCTGCTGGCA
>CAZVMM010000011.1:49756-58034 GCA_964628205.1 uncultured Muribaculaceae bacterium | reverse complement strand
AGGGGGTCGTCAGGAAGGCCTCGACCATGGCGATGGCCTCCTCGTCGGTGACAAAGCGGCCAGGCATGGCCAGGACGTTGGCATCGTTGTGCTGACGGGCCAAGCGGGCGACCGCCAGGCGCCAGCACAGGGCCGAACGGATGCCCTGGTGCTTGTTGAGGGTGATGTTGATGCCCTCGCCACTGCCACACACGGCGATGCCGGGATAGCACTCACCCTGCTCTACTGCCAGTGCGCAGGGATGTGCAAAGTCGGGGTAGTCACAACTGTCCTCGCTGTAGGTACCGAAGTCCTTGCAGGCAATACCCTGCTCCTGGAGCCAGCGCTTGACGGCCTCCTTGACGGGATAGCCAGCGTGGTCGCTGCACAGGGCGACGGGGATGCCGGGTTTTAATATCGAATTATCCATCTCTCTAATCTCTAATCATTAATCACTAATCAAATAATTGCGCCCAAATGGTGGGCGCAATTATTTATTTCTTGAGGGCCTGGAGGGCTTGCTCCATCGTGGCGATCTTACTCTCGGCGTCGGCTTTCTTCTTACGCTCGTTGGCGACAACGGCCTCGGGGGCATTGGCGACAAAGCGCTCGTTGCTCAGTTTCTTATCAACGCTGGCGAGGAAACCGCGGGTATAGGCCAGGTCGGCCTCGAGCTTCGCGATTTCGGCCTCGACGTCGATGCTGCCGGCGACGGGCACGGCAAACTCGGCGGTACCGACCATGAAGGCGGCTGCCGTAGCGTCCTTCTCAGTCACGGCCTCGATCTTCTCGAGCCCTGCGAGCTTGATGATGATGGCCTCGAACGGGTTGTTCAAGCCACCGACGGCCTGCAGTGTGAGCTGCTCCTTGTTGGGGAGGTTCTTCTGCTTGCGCACATTGCGCACACCGCCAACGATCTCCTTGACATCGGCCATCGCCTTGAGCAAGGCCTGGTCGGCCTCTTGGGGCTCGGGAATGAGGGCATACATGATGCTCTCGCCATCCTTGCGCTCATCGAGGTGCTGCCACAGCTCCTCGGTGATAAACGGCATGAAGGGATGCAGCAGACGCAGCAGCATGTCGAAGAACTCGAGCGTGGCCTGCATCGTGGCGCGGTCCATCGGCTGGCCGAAGGCGGGCTTCACGGCCTCGAGATACCATGCCGAGAACTCCTCCCAGAACAGGCGGTAGAGCACCATCATGGCATCGCTCAGGCGGAACTTGGCGAAGTGGTCCTTGACGGTTGCCAGGGCGTCGTTGAGCTGGTTGCGGAACCAGAGCACGGCCTGACGGCTCGACTCGGGCTGCTCAACGTCGGCCACCTCCCAGCCCTTGACGAGGCGGAAGGCGTTCCAGATCTTGTTGTTGAAGTTGCGTCCCTGCTCACACAAGGCGTCATCATAGAGGATGTCGTTGCCAGCGGGAGCGGCCAACATGAGACCCATGCGCACGCCATCGGCACCGAATTTCTCAATGAGCTTCAACGGGTCGGGCGAGTTGCCGAGCGACTTGGACATCTTGCGGCCCAACTTGTCTCGCACGACGCCCGTGAAATAGACGTTGCGGAAGGGCATGTCGCCCATGTACTCATAACCGGCCATAATCATGCGGGCCACCCAGAAGAAGATGATATCGGGGGCGGTCACCAGGTCATTGGTGGGATAGTAGTACTTGATCTCCTCGTTGCCGGGGTTGTTGATGCCGTCGAATAGCGAGATGGGCCACAGCCATGAGCTGAACCACGTGTCGAGGGCGTCCTCGTCGTGGCGCAACTGGCTGGCCTCGATATTCTCGTAGCCGGGAATCTTGCGGGCCTTCTCCAGGGCCTCCTCCTCGTTGAGGGCAACCACATAGACCTCCTTCTCGGGATCGTCGGTGGGCAGGAAGTAGGCAGGAATGCGGTGTCCCCACCACAACTGGCGCGAGATGCACCAGTCCTGGATACCCTCGAGCCACACGTTGTAGATGTTCTTATACTTGGCAGGATGGAACTTGAGTTCGTCGTTCTTGACACAGGGCAGAGCGATGTCGGCAAAGTGCTTCATCTTCAGGAACCACTGCATGCACAGGCGGGGCTCCACGGCGGTGTCGCTGTTGCGCTCGCTGTAGCCCACCTTGTTGTCATAGTCCTCGATCTTCTCGACCAGGCCGGCCTCCTTGAGGTCGATGACGATCTGCTTACGGCAGTCCATGCGGTCCATGCCGACGTAGAGCGGCGACTGGTCGCTGATGGTGGCATCGGCATTAAAGATGTCGATGGTCTCCAGGTTATGGGTCTTGCCCAGCATGTAGTCGTTGGTGTCGTGAGCGGGGGTCACCTTCAGGCAGCCCGTACCGAACTCGATCTCCACGTAGCGGTCCTCGATGACGTTGACGACGCGTCCCACCAGGGGAACGATGACCTTGCGTCCCTTGAGCCACTGGTTCTTGGGGTCCTTGGGGTTGATGCACATGGCGGTATCGCCCATGATTGTCTCGGGGCGCGTGGTGGCCACGACGGCATAGTATCCCTTCTCATCCTTGTGGATGATGTTGCCCTCGGCACGGAGCTGGTCCTCGTTCTCGAGGGTCTGCAGGCCGTCCACATAGTACTTGAGGTGATAGAGGTGGCTCTTCTCCTCGCGGTAGATCACCTCCTCGTTGCTCAGCGCGGTCTGGGCCTTGGGGTCCCAGTTGACCATGCGCAGGCCGCGGTAGATGTAGCCCTTGTCGTAGAGGTCCACAAAGACCTTGAGCACGCTCTTGCTGCGGGTCTCGTCCATCGTGAATGCCGTGCGGCTCCAGTCACAGGAAGCGCCGAGCTTCCTGAGCTGCTGCAGGATGATGCCGCCGTGCTCGTGAGTCCAGTCCCAAGCGTGCTTCAGAAACTCGTCGCGCGTGAGGTCACGCTTGCGGATTCCCTGCTCGGCGAGGCGCTTCACCACCTTGGCCTCGGTAGCGATCGACGCGTGGTCCGTGCCAGGCACCCACAGGGCGTTCTTGCCCTCCATGCGGGCCCGGCGGATGAGGATGTCCTGGATGGTGTTGTTGAGCATGTGGCCCATGTGAAGCACGCCCGTCACATTGGGTGGCGGGATGACGATGCAATAGGGTTCACGCTCATCGGGCACGCTCTTGAACAGGTCGTGCGATTCCCAATACTTATACCACTTGTCCTCGACCTCCTTAGGGTCGTATTTCGTAGCCAGTGTATTCTCTTTCTCGCTCATTGTTTTTGGTTATAATAATGTTTTTAGTTCCAATTAAATGGCAAAATTACAAAAAAAACTCCAATCGACAAAACAGTAAGCCCATTTCGCATCACCGCACTCAGCCCCAGAACCTCGTGCCAAGCCTACACATGCCTCACGCAAAGCCATCACTAGCCTAAGTCGCTAAGTTTTTTTATATTTTTTCTTTGAGGGTGGGGTCGCAAGATTTTTATTATCTTTGTGGCTGATTAGAAATGATGTTATCGTATTGTCAGTTATGGGAAAGATTAACTTCACGCAGATCTTGAGCGCGACACTGGTGTTGCTGAGTATTATCGACATTGTGGGCTCGATACCGATCATCCTGCAGCTGCGGGAGAAGGGCCGCCACGTGGATGCGCTGAAGGCCACGCTCTACTCCACCCTGCTGATGGTGGGCTTCTACTACGGCGGCTACTGGCTGCTGCAGATCTTCAACTGCAACATCTACTCATTTGCCACGGCGGGCGGTTTCCTGATGTTCCTGATGGCGCTGGAGATGATTCTGGACGTGGAGATCTTCAAGAACAACACGCCGAACAAGGGAGCGACGATGGTGCCGATGGTGTTCCCGCTCATTGCGGGCGCCGGTGTGCTGACGACGCTGATTTCGCTGAAGGCGATGTATGACGACATCAACATCTTTATCGGGCTGGCCATCAACATGCTGTGGGTGTTCGCGGTCATCAAGAGCACGGACAGGATACAGCGTCTGCTGGGCGAGGGCGGCATGATGTTCTCGCGCAAGTTTTTCGGCATCATCTTGCTGGCGATGAGCGTGAAGATGATGACCGAGAACATCAAGTTGCTGTTCTAGCATAGATTCAAGATAGATGCTATAGGTGCTATAGATGCTATAGATGCTATAGATGCTATAGAGGATTTAAACAGGACAGCCGGCCCTGATGGGAGGCCGGCTGTCCTGTTGGTTATTGGTCAGAAACTGCTATTTCCAGGCGGGATCGCTCTCGTTCCAGCAGCGGTCGAGGGCGGTAACGGCATAGTGCCAATTGCCCTTGCCGCCATCGGGCAGGACAAAGCGGGTGTCGCCGGTGATGTCCAGGATATCGGCGGGGTTGTCGAGGTGGCCTTTCTTGCCCTTAGGATAACGGTAAACGACATAGCGGACGGCCTGCTGCATGGGGTCGTCGGTGTCGTGTGGCCGCCAGGTGAGGCATTTCTTGCCGTCCACTTTCTTGATCTTGAGGTCATCGACACGATGGGGCTTCGTGTCATCGAGCCAGGTATAGGCGGGAATGAGCGCGGGATGGCTCATCTGGTTGGCCGTGAGCGAGTCGAGCACGCCCTTGTAGTTGCTGGTGATGCTGTAGCCCGGCCACCAGGTGACGCCGTGCACGTCGTCCATGGCCCGCTGCAGGCGCAGCTTGTGGTCGAGCTGGGTGGGGTTGGTGGTGTCACCGCCCTCGTCGGCGATGTCCTGGTGTGACATGACGTTGTTCACGGCCTGGCCGTAATACATGTGGCGGCCGTTGGCGTGGTCGTTCCACCAGTGCATGAGCACCAGGTCGCTGGCGGCCTTATGTTCCAGTTCCCAGTAGAGCTGTGGCACCATGTAATCGACCCATCCCATGGCGGTCCACTTGGGGCAGTCGGCATAGAGGGCGTCGTAGCACTGCAGACCGTTGGTCTCGCTGCCATCGGGGTCGCTGGCCTTGTTGCGCCAGATGCCGAAGGGGCTGATGCCGAAGCGCACCCAGGGTTTCACCTCCTGGATGGTGTTGTGCAGCTGCTCGATGAGCAGGTCCACATTGTGTCGGCGCCAGTCGCCACGGTCCCAGCCAATACCATACTCGTTGTAGGACGTGGTGTCGGGGAACTCGGCACCAGCGACGGGATAGGGATAGAAATAGTCGTCCATGTGCAGGGCGTCGATGTCATATCGGGTGAGTAAGTCGCGCACCACCTCATCGATAAAATCGCGGCTCTCGGGCAGGCCCGGATCGAAATAGATCTTGCCGTCGGCATACTTGAGGAACCACTCGGGATGCTCATAATAGATGTGTCCGGCAGCAGGCTTGTCGTCCTCGCTACTGGTCACACGATAAGGGTTGATCCAGGCGTGGAGCTCCATGCCGCGCTGGTGGCTCTGCTCGATCATGAACTGCAGGGGGTCCCACACCGGGTCGGGTGCCTTGCCCGCCTCGCCCGTCAGCCACCGCGACCAGGGTTCCAGGTCGCTGACGTAGGCGGCATCGGCCTGGGGCCGGATCTGCCAGATCACCGCATTGCAGCCTGCCTGTTCCAACAGGTCCAGCTGGCTGATGAGGTAGTCACGAGTCTGCCCGGGAGTCATCTGGGCATACTGTTTCTGCCCGATGATGTGCATCCAGGCGCCACGGAACTCATGCTTGGGCAACAGCGGCCCTTGAGCGCCCGCCTCATGGGCAGTCACGCAAGCTGTCAGCGCCACGATCAGCATCGACAGCAGAAAAAAACGCTTTCTCATATATACTGGAATTGGTATTGGTTACTGCTCATCGTCGGGGATATATGTCCAGACGTAGGCGCCGAGGTCGATGGCACCCTTGGCCAACCGGTCATTGCCATAGCGGTCGTAGCGGCCCTCGTCAGGGCACAAGGCCGGATTACCCTTGCCAATGGCCCCGCTCTCGTTGCCGAGGCGGTAGTCGAACAAGTGGTCGTCGCGCACCGTGAGGAACATGGGATTGCCCTCCCACACGCAATTGATGAAGTGGCCGTCGTCGTTGCCCGTGCTCTTGAGCAGGCAGTAACGGAGATAGACGTCAAAGTCATCGAGTTTGCCCTCGTTGATCTCGGACGTGAGGCCATAAAAGATGCAGTTGTCGAAGCGGGCCTTGATCTTGCCGATCGTGCCGTTGTTATACTCCACGTCAAAGACATTGACGATGGGCAGCGAGGGCACCTTGAACAAGTAGTCGTTGGCAAAGGTGCACTGGCTCATCATCACCTTGCCGCCAGCGAGATAGACGACCTCCTCGGCCGCATTGCTGATTTCGGTGCCGATGGCCTGGACAAAACACGTTGCCGCAGCCAGGCAGGTAGATGATGAGTTGGTGAGCACACAGTTAACCAGCTTGAGGGCACAATTGGTGGTATCACCGTTGGCGCTGCAGTGCATGCCGATGCTGCTACCCTTCATGATAACGTGCTTCAAGACGTTACCCATTGTGGGCGGGGTGAAGATCACGCCACCCCACTGCCCGGACATGATATCGAAGCTGGTAGAGCCGACGATGCGGTCCAGACGGTCCCCCCTGAAGGTGACGGGGCGCTCAACGGTGCCGTTGGCAATCATCTTGCCGGCACAGCGCATGGCGGCCTTGTCGTGGAAAAGCAGCGTAGCACCCTCGTCGATGGTCAGGGTAACGCCAGGGGCGACAAACAAGGTGTCGTAGATGAGATAGGGCTTGGCCGACGTGAAATGGGTGCTGCGCGAGATGGTGTCACCCGTCAGGCGGACGACATCCTGCCCCCAGGCACTGAGCAGCACGCTCTGGCTCACGCCGTTGGTTTCAAACTCCAGCTTGTCCTCGAGCAGTGTGGGCTCGTCCTTGTCCATCTCGTCGAGATAGGCCTCGATGAAAATGAAAATCGAGTCATTGCCACGGATTTCCACGTTCTGGAAGGAATCGCCGCGTATGCCGTCGACGTTGAGGTGGAAGTGTCCCTTGTCGGCCAGTCCTGCAACCCTTATCGACGAGATGCTGATCTGTTTAGGACTACGGTTATACACCACCATCTGCTTGGTGGCTGTGCCCTGAAGCGTGATGACCGTGTCAAAGGCCACCGTGTCCTTGCTGAATGTGAGCACATCGCTCGACGAGGTGGTAAAGCCATCCTCGATGCACGAGGAAAACAACAAAGCCATCAACAGGGCCATGAGGCCGATCAACAGCGGAAATCTATTGTAATGAGTCATTGTCGTGAGATTTATTGATCATGTGTACAATTATAGAACGGGAAAACCGCCGTTTTAGTGTACACAGGTGCCCTGGTAACGATTTAGCGCTGGAAGACGGCCACCATCGGATAGTGGTCGCTCTCGCCTGCCTTGTCGCGGCGACAAGACAGCAGCTGCAAGTCTCCGCGGTACAGGATATGGTCTATCTTGACATAGAGGTGGTGGGCATGAAAGGTGTAGGTTGGCCCCAGCCCCACCTCGGTCCAGGCATCCTTGAGGTCCTCGCCGCACAGGGTGCGGTAGGCAAACGAGCCCGGGGTGTCGTTCATGTCGCCCATGACCAGCACATCGCCTGCCGTCTGGTCAATCAGTTCGCGCATGGATCGTACCTGGCGCGCGTGGATGCGGAAGCCGCCATCGAGCTTGTTGACCACCGACTTGACCCGTTTCTTGCGTCCCGAGGGCACATTCATCGAGTCCAGAATCTGGCTGTCGTTGCTGGTGAAGCGCAGTGAACTCAAGTGCATGCTGATCACCCTGAGGTTGCCTCCGGGAGCATCCACGTCCCAAGCCTTGACGTAGTAGCTCACCGAGTCACGCGTCAGGATGTCGGACTTGAGTTCCTCGAAGGGGTACTTGGAGAGGATGCCCACGTCGAAGTAATGTTTCTTGCGATAAGGATACTTCTGGTACAGCTCATCGAGCATGGTCCTCAGCGTAGGCAGATTCTCGTACTTGAAATCGACCAAACCCTCCTGAATGACCACGATATCGGCATTCTGGTCCAGGATGTACCGCATGCTCTTATTGGGGCTGTCGCCATCTTGCCAGTTAAACTGGGTGACATTCATCGTCATGACCTTGAGCTTAGGGCGATCGGGGTCGGCCTCGGGATGAGAAAAGTTCAGGGGCGAGATCAACCGCAAAGTGGGCCACGACAGGCACAGTGCCGCTAACAAGATCACCGCTGACCGCCATTGCCGGAACAGGGCCAGCAACACCATCAGTCCGATGACGGCTATCGCGATAACCGGCAACACGAGCGTTGCCAGCGAGGGCAGGGTCCATATATTGGGGTCTACCCGTCCGCCATAGGCAGCAAAGAGGAGCGCAAAGGCGGCGACAATGGCAATCAGGTGTAAGATGTATTTCATTTTAGGTTTTA
>CAZVMM010000011.1:0-49656 GCA_964628205.1 uncultured Muribaculaceae bacterium | reverse complement strand
TTTAGCTACTATTTTGGGGAGTGGTTATGCGATAGTCCAGCCGGGCTTGAAGAACGGCTGCTGCGCAGTGAAGCGGGGGAAATAAGTCTTGAGAATCCAAATCATGGGCCACTCGAGCAGCATGGTCAAGGCAAAGACAATGAGTGTCAACGCCAAGCTAGGCTCCAAGCCACAGCGCGTTACGCACAGGAAACGGATGGGCAGAAAGAATAACGGATGCGTTCCCAGAATGATGAGCGAATAACGGCCAAAATGGCACATGACGGGCACGTAGGGCAAGGACTTGCACGCCCAGAACAACACCAGGATGGCGACAAAGGGCAGCAGGTAAAGTTTCCAGTAGGGCGGCAAGACCTGGAAATGGAGATTGGTGAACTCACTCAGCCAGTAGATGGGAAACGCAGCGAGCAGCAGGGCAACAAGGCCCCACCGATCCCATCGAGAGGGCTTCAAAGCCCCAAGCCTGTTCACGGCCCATCCCAAAACGAAATAAGGCATCGCAACGAGCGAAGTGTCGAGCATGAGAGGCAGCTGCACCTTGTTGATGCCCAGCCAATAGCCCAGCGCCGACAGGGCGACAGTAGCCGCCAACAGCCCCCACACCGGCACGATCCAGCGCTGCAGGGCATAGAAGATGATGTTCACCCAGAAAAGGCTCAGCAGGAACCACAACGGCGTGGTAATTTCCCAATACCTCAAAAAGAAAGGCTCGACCAGGCGGATGGGGTCGATGTCGATGGCATCAGCACCGACAAGCGATCTGAGCGCGAACTCCAGCAGGCGAACCACGTAGGCGAACACCACGAAAAAAACGAACGGCACAAGGATGTTATTGACCTTGCGCCGTGTGAAATCGGCAAAACCGCTATACAGCCTAAAAAAGATACCCGATATGAAATAATACATGGGCAGGCGGAAGGCCTGCAACGCGTCATTCAGGTGTGGGGACAAGTAGTTGAATGCCTCATGATCGATATGGTACATCACGATGAGCATGATGCACAAGCACTTCATGAAATCAATGTAGGCAATACGCTGACCAGCCATCTGGAAAGACACCGCACGCCACGGCCTGCGGCACGCGGACCTTAGAGTTTGCTCTGTATCATGGCTACCACGCGCGAGAAGTCGGTCATCTCGGCAATCTCTTCGGGCTCCAACTCGATGTCGAACGCCTCTTCGAGCTCCGACGCAAGGGTGAGATGGCGCAACGAGTCCCAACGGTCACAATTCTTCTGAGACGCATCGGTCGGCACTGTTTCCAGATCAAACACCTCGCGCATGATTCCGAGGATTTTATCTTCTAGATTCATAATACTCTGATATTATAGCAATTACTTATTTCGAACATGTGGTCCAATGCCATCTTGTAGTGCTTGGCTCCATCATCGCCGACAGCGACAGGTGTCATGCCCATCCGGTCAAGGAAATCGGCCGTCTGCCCATTCTTGGCCGTTGGCAGGTAATCAGCAGTCACCGTCCTGTATCCATCGAGCCGCAGCAGATTGAAGACCGTCTTGATGAAGGCCTCCTCGATGCCCTTTCCCAAGATGCGGCAGCTGAGCAGCAACGAGTCGATATTGACCTCGAGGTCGCTCACAGGCTCGATGAAGACAGTTGCCGTGATGCCGTTGTCGCCAAAGCGGTCACTCACGCTCATGCAAAAGACGCGCCAACCCTGAGACAGGCGCTGGGCGACATCGGCCTCGGTGTAGCGGCGTGTGGTCAGGTTGAACTGATTGGTCTTCTGCGTCATCTGGGCAATGCGGGGCAGATTGTGCTCATCGGCGGGAAGGATGTCGAGCTGCAGGTCCAGGCTGTAGAGGAAACTCTCCATATCCACAAACCTTGCTTGCTCGGCCCTGCGCTGGGCATTGGCGCGATACTGTTCTGTTTTCGCACGATCCTCGCTGGTCACCGCATAGACGCGGAAATAGGTGTTGAGCAGGTCCCTGAAAAATGGCATGAGCAAATAGGGCTTTGCCGGGAATGCGGGCACCTCGACCATGGGCAACACCTGCTTGACGAGTTCGCGTTCCGAGGGATTGTCATCGACGAATACCATGCTGTCAAGGCCGATGTTCAGTTCGTCGGCAATCTCGCGGATGTTGGTGGCCTTGTCCTGCCAGTTGACGCGTAGAGCGCTGAAGTGTTCGCGCTTGAGCACCATGTGGGGATTGAGCCGCCAGGCCTCATCGACATCGGCCTCGTTGTTCTTGCTGCAAACGGCCAAAATCACGCCATCGCGCTGCAGTTGCAGCAAAGCCTGCTGCCAGGCGGAATAAGCCTTGCCCGGATAGTCCCCCCCGAGCTGGATGCCGTCCACGCCATCTTCGCCCAGCACCCCACCCCACAAGGTGTTGTCCAGGTCCAGGACGAGGCATTTCTTGCGCTTGAGCGCCATCTCGTCCTCGATGTGGGCCCACCATGCCTGGAAATCATGCGCCAGCTTGGGATTGAGCAGCGTCTGGGACATGAGGTAGTATTTCCAGTTGACCAGTATATCGGCCTCGTAGCGAGCGGTAAATTCCGAGAAATCGACCCACTTGACATGGGGATTGGATGACGCCAGCTGGGCCGCATGGCGGTTGAAGTCGGCCACGGCACTGGCCACGGCACAGTCATTGCCCGTGAGGCGCAATGGGAAAAGGTCGACTAGAGAGAATATGATAAACGGCTTGTCGCCAGTGACCTGAGTCAACACGAGGTCCAACTGGTCGCAATAGGACTGCACTTCCTGGGCCAGTTGCTGGCCATTGGGATTGACAGGCACCTGATAGAACCAGATGTAGCGGCTGGCATCAGCCGGAACCCTGCTGATGTCGCCATAGCCCGAATAGGTCATGCCATCATAACCCAGAAAGGCCTCAACCGTGTGATTACGAAAAACAAAAGTGCTCATCACATTATTTCTTTATCAGGCGATACAGCCTGCTGAGCAAGCGCCACAGCCCGGGACGCATCATCAGCGTGTGAATGATTTTCCATTTCCGCCCGTGATAGTCGGCCTCGGGGCCCACACAAGGGAAGGGGAAGAGCCCCGCATGGGAAATCCGCTGCATCACCTCATCGACCAGGCCACAGGTGAGCGCCTTGGTCATCGAGAAGTAGAGGTAGACGTTTCTCACGCCATCGACACTGGCAGGTGCAGCATGCCCGGTAACAGCCTCGTAGTCACGCGCTGCATGATGGATCGACGCGGCCGAATCGATCTGGCTATAGATGCGGCGGGCCAGATGCCCGCGGTCAGGGTTATGCATCGCACTATCGGCCCGCCTCACATAACAATAGGCCTCGCAGTCCTGGTGAGCCATGCGGGGTGCATTGAGCAGAAAACGGGCAATGAGCGCACCATCCTCACAGACGATGAGCGATGGATCGAAGCGCCACTGGTTGCGGTCGAGGTATTCCCTGCGGACCAGAAAACGCCACACATAGGGCGTCATGCTGTGAGTGCTCAGGAATTCATATCCGGTCATGACCCCCGTGGTGGCATAGTTGTCATCGCGCGTATGGGGCAACGCGTTGCCCTGGGTATCACGGCAGCAGTAATTGAACGAGAGCACATCCAGCTTGTTGTCCACGGCACGCTGGAGCAGCTCGGGCACCACGCCGTCGTTGAGGTAATCGTCGCTGTCGACAAACATGAGATAACAGCCACGGGCCTTGGCGATTGCCAGATTGCGGGCAGCGCTCACACCAGCATTGTCCTGAGCAAGCACACGCACGCAAGGGTGCTCACGGGCAAAATCCTCTACCACCTGCCGGCTGCCATCGGTGGAGCCGTCATCGACAACGAGAATCTCATAGCTGCCGTCACGCAACCGCTGAGCCACAATGGAGCGCAGCGCACGCTCAACATAGCGTGCCGTGTTATAGACCGGCAAGACGAATGTCAGCAAAATCTCATCCATCACGATTGCGCCTCAACCAGTTCGATGAGGCCGGTATTTTTCTGAAACAGGAAAGCCACGCGTCTGCCACCCATCGCGCATGCCGGCACAGGGCCACTGACGAGCAGGAAACGCTGTGAGCGCAACCGCTGGATGGCGGCCTGGATGTCGTCAACCCGATAGCACAGATGGTAGGGCGAGACGCCCACGGTGGCGAGGGTGCGTGCCACGGGGCTCTGGTCGTCCAGAGGCTCAAGCAGCTCCAGGCAGGGCTCGCCGGGCTTGGAGAGGAACGCGATGCGCACATGCTGAATCGGATCATCGACCACGGGCGTCGCCGAATAGCCCATCGCGAGATAGAACGCGCTGGTCTTGGTGATATCACGGCAAGCTATGCCGATGTGGTCGAACGTGAGCATATTTTCCTCCACTATTGTTCTCAGAATATGGGTTAATAATCAAAAACGGGCGATACGTTGCAGTCACGCATCGACAGGATGGCCGAGCCCCAGCTCAGTCCGGCGCCAAAGCCGCTCATGAGCACCGTCTTCTCGCCATCGAGGCGCCCAACGAGCTCACTGGCGATGGTCAATGGAACCGACGCGCTGCTGGTGTTACCATACTTGTGAATGCAATAGGGCACCCTGTCGGGCGAAGTCTTCAGTTTCTTGACAAAGAAGTCCATCATGAAGCGGTTGGCCTGATGAAATACCAGGTAATCCACCTCGTCGATCGAGCGGTCGGTCTCCTTGAGGAGCTGCTTCACGCTCTTAGGCACCTTGCTGATGGCAAAATTGAAAACGTCCATACCATCCATGTAGACCTCAAGGTCGGAGCGTATGTTTCCATCCTCGCGCACACGTTCCGCACACGACTCGGGGGTGACGGGATTGCGCATGCCCGCATGAATCTTGAGCACGTTCTCGCCGCTACCGTCGGTATGGAGCATGAATGTGGAGTCGCCATAGTCGCCCTTCTCGACCAGCGTGGCAGTACCGGCGTCGCCATAGAGGGGCCAGTCCACCTTGTCACGACGGTTGACAATCTTGGAAAAGGTTTCTCCATCGAGCAACAGCACGCGGTTCACGCCCTGCATCGAGGCGTAAGCAAAGGCGGCGCTAAGGGCGAAGAGATAACCCGAGCATCCCAGCGAGATGTCAAAGCACATCGTGTCGCGCGACAGTCCCAGGCGGTGCTGCAACAGGCATGATGTCGCTGGAATGCGGTAATCGGCTGTCTGGCTCATGAACAGGAGCACGTCGATGCTGTCGGGCTCGATGCCGTTATCAGCCATCAGGCGCTGAGCCGCCTTGAAGCACAAGTCACTAGCCATGACATCGGAGCGAGCGATGCGCCGTTGCTCAATGCCTATGTTGTTGATGGTTTTCTCTATTTCTTCCTCAGGGATGAGGTATCCTAAGTCTTTGTTGTATACCACATCAGCAGGAACACAAGCGCTTAGGGCCTTAATCCCCACGCCATGATAGGTAATTTTTGCCATACGTAGTTCAAGATTGACCGCCAAGGGGTGACGGCTTATAGGTTATGATTCTTCAGGTTAAAAATGAAAATGTGCAACCAAACGCCTAAGGAGACGTCCCCTAGACAGCAGGTTTCACATAATAATCCACATCATCCCACTCTTTTCTTGACGATGTTGTAAAGGTCCTCAATAGTATTACTGCCGCGGATGTCGTCACCGCGGAACTCGACATCATATTCCTCGTCGATCATCGCAATGACCGACAGAGCAACAAGCGAAGACCATTCCTCCAATTCCTTGAAGCGGGTGGTGGCCGATATAGTGTCGGGATCTGTCTCGTCTAACAGGTCCACAAAATAATCTATGAATTGATCTAGACTCATTACTGCATTTATAACGCAAAAATACCGCATATATTTTTGCGGCGTGCAAAATTAAATAAAAAAACTTAATTCAGCACGCAAAAAAGAATTATTTACAGTAAAAAATACCAATAGCAGTGATTGTTTGCCGTAGGGCACTGTGTTACCACGGCAGGATACCGCATCAGAAATCGAATCTCTTGGCAGGGACGCCCAGATAGGTGCTGTTGTCTCGGGGCAGCGTCATGAGCACGCTATTGGCGCCCAAAGTGACTCCGTTGCCGATGGTCATACCCTGCAGCACGACACTGGCCACACCCAGCAGGTTGTTGTCGCCGATGGTGATGCCGCCCGACAGGTGGGCAGCGGGCATCAGTCCATTGAAACTGCCGATGCGGTTATCGTGCCCCACCACCACATGATCATTGATGAGGTTAAAGTCGCCCAGCGTGACATCACATGAAATCATGCAGTCGTTCTGGATGATGTTGCCCTCGCCCATGATCACAGTCTGCTCATCGACTAGGAACAGTGAGGGATCGATGAGGTTGGGGAAGGTGATGTGCGGATTGTTGATGCTCTCACGCAGCCGCCTCACGGCCTTATTGTCATTGATGGCGATGGCGACAGCCAAGGGGTGATTGACCTGAGCTAGCGTTTCCATGCCACCCAACACGTTGCCATAGCTGGAAACCGCTGATCCTGCGGGCTTTGTGTCATCGAAGAAGCCGATCAGGTTCCACTGTCCGCCATTGGCGTTAATTCTTTTTATCAGACAGGCCACTTCCTTGCCGAAGCCACCGGCGCCGTATATTGCAATGTTCATCATAATTCTTAACGTTTAGTGGTTTAACATTACTTGCAGCATGACTTGATCTCACGGGCCACAAGCTCGACATCGTCGTCACTGACCCAGGGTCCGCTGGGCAGGCACAGTCCAGTCTCGAACAAGTGCTCGCTAACTCCGTTGACATAGGCCGGTGCCGAGGCGAACACGGGCTGGGTGTGCATCGGTTTCCACAACGGGCGGGACTCGATGTTGCAAGTCTCAAGGTGCTGGCGCACGGTCTCATAGTCAGTCCCGGCCTTGGCAGGGTCGATGAGGATGGTATTGAGCCAGTAGTTGCTATCACAGAGTGCGTCAGGATTGGTGTGGACAGTAATGCCGTCCACATCGGCCAGCAGTTCCACGTAACGGTCGCACAAATGGCGGTGGTGAGCCAGATGCTCGTCGAGGACGGTCATCTGCCCCCGGCCGATGCCGGCACAGATGTTGCTCATGCGGTAATTATAGCCAATCTCCTTGTGCAGGTAGTAGGGCATGGGCTCGCGCGACTGCGTGGCATAGAACATGGTCTTCTTCTTCGTGGCCTCGTCGGGGCAGATGAGTGCGCCACCGCCGCTGGTGGTAATCATCTTGTTGCCATTGAAGCTCATGATGCCGAAGGTGCCGAAGGTGCCGCACAACCGTCCGTCATAGCGCGAGCCGAAAGCCTCGGCCGAATCCTCGATGACAGGGATCTCGTAGCGGCGGGCCACCTCCATGATGTCGTGGATGCGTGCCGGCATACCATAGAGATAAACGGGGATGATGGCTTTGGGTTTGCGGCCGGTCTTGGCGATGCGGTCCTTGATGGCGTCTTCGAGCAGATTGGGGTCCATATTCCATGAATCCTTCTCGCTATCGACAAACACGGGAACGCCGCCCTGATAGGTAATGGGGTTGGCGCTGGCCGAGAATGTCATCGACTGGCAGATGACCTCGTCGTCGCGTCCCACACCCAGATTGACTAGCGCCAGATGGATGGCCGCGGTTCCCGAGCTGAGGACGACCACATGCTTGTCCTGGCCACAGAGTTGCTCCAGGTCGGCCTCAAAGGCGTTCACATTGGGCCCCAGAGGCACCACCCAGTTGGTGTCGAAAGCCTCCTGGATGTACTTCATCTCCTGACCGCTCATGTGGGCTAGGCATAATAAAATCTTGTTGTTTGGCATATCTGTTAATATTTTGTTTTGTTTGTTTTCTATAACTGAGGGGCACACTGAGGCGCATGGCCCGGATAGATTGTGCGATGCTCTGCCATGAGCTTGATGAGCGCCTCGCTCTCCATGGCAAGTGCCTTGTCAGAGTGCGGGATGTTAGTCACCGTCTTCACTCCAGGGATGTAGCTGTCACCGGTGAACAACGCGTCAGCGAGTTTCCATGTCACGCAACAGGGGCTGTGTCCCGGCGTGAAAACCGCCTGAGCGCTGGCGCCCTCAAAGAGGGCCACATCCTGCATGTCACTCACGCAACAGACATTGCTCGGCTCGCTCAGCACAATGGGGTCGCCATAATATCTCGAGAAGTTCAACTTATCGCTGAGCAGATTGACAATGCCAGCCTGGTTGGTGTAGATGGACACCTTGGGATAAAGCACTAGGAGCTGGTTGAGGCCGTAGATGTGGTCGAAATGAGCATGAGTGAGCAACACCCCTCGCAAGTTGCCGTCAATCAGGGGAAGAATCTGGTCCACATCACCACAATCGACCAACCAAGAGTTGCCATCCTGACACAGGACGTAACTGCATGAGCGAAAGATGCCATTGACAATCTGGTGTATGGTCACGTGATCGGTGGATTGCTTTTTACCCTTAAATATCAACGGAAATCACCATCAATTATTGCAGTGAATGGCGACGGAAGCGTTACTGCATGTGCAGGTAGAAGACGGAACCCTTGGGGAAAACCTTCTTATAGGTCTGTCCCCGGGAGCACTCGGCACAACGGGCGCGCCCGATGACCTCGTCGAGGCAGTCGCCAAACATAGGGCCAGCCATCATCTGGGGGCCCTCGACGCTGGGCACGAGATTGAACTCAATGAACAGGGGCTCGCCACTGGGGAGCACCGTGACATCCCAGCCGACAAAGTCGAAGTATGGCAATCGGTGATGCATCGTGAGCAGTGTCTCGATAACGCCTTGGTAATTAGGTACAACCAGATTGCGTATACCCGTCTCCTGATAGAGCGATGAGACCTCCATCCGCTTGAAGCGGAACACCTTGTCGTCGACACTGCCATCGGGATGAATGAGGCAGGTGCCGCCGCCCTGCGAGACGTTGTCCTTGATGGCCCCCTTGCCACCGAAGCGCATGTGGGCGAAGGGATACAAGAACTCGTAGGTACCGTCCAAGTGGCGGTAAGTGTAGAGGCGCATCGAGTTGAGCGACGTGGGGTTGACCTGTTGCAGGTCAGGGTGCTGCTTGACCTTCTCCTGGACGATAAAATTGATTCCGTAACGCCCAAACAGGTCGCGCAGGGCAGCCAGGCTGTTGTCGCTTATCTGCTCAACGCCCTCGCCATTGCACGTCTCCACAGTCGGCTTGATCATGAGGTCGACATCGGCGGCATGCACGGCGGCAATGGCCTCGTCACGCGAGATTTCCTCGCCATGGCGATAATAGATGCCGTGAATGTTCTTGACAATGGTTGCCGGCTGCTTGACCATAGGGAAAAGCTCGCTATAGATGTTCTTATCGAGATAGGCGTCCTTGAAGTCATGACGGTTCAGCGACGGAATCACGTAGAAGTAATACACGTCCATCGACAGGTAACGGTCGCTCGCTATGCCATTGAGCCTGGAAAAATAGTCGGCAAACATCATGGAGACCTTGAACCCCTGCTGCTCGAAATAGGGCGAGAGTTCCTTTTTGTGGGCCTTGTAATCAAAGTCGGCCGACATCACGTGGGACTTAAAATAATGGTCGCCCCAATAATACTCCTTGTTGGAATTGATAAATTGTGCCATAATGGTTAGCCGATAATCAGTAAATCACCACGTCGCTACACTGGATGCCGCCGGCATAGAATTCCATGCTAGCCCACGCCAGGCCCACACCAAACCCACAGGCGATGCAATGGCGCTCGCCGGGAGCCGCCAGTTTCTCGCGACACCTCGACACCATGGTCAGGGGGATAGAAGCGCTGGTGACATTGCCATATTCCTCGAGACAATAGGGGGTCTTCTCGGGCGGTATCTTGATGGCCTTACGGATTTTCTCGTCGATGAACTTGTTGGCCTGATGCAGCAGCAACAGGTCGACGGTCTCAGTATCGATACCAAACGTGTCGATCAACTCGCGGAGCGAGCGTGGTGGCTGCTTGATGGCAAAGCCGAACACATCCATGCCATTGACAATCATGTCGATACCGCGGCGATAGACACCCGGCGACACTTCTTTCTCCTCAAGCGACTCGGGGGTAACGGGATTGCGCATGCCGCCGTAGGGGGCCCACACGGCATCAAAGCCGCTGCCATCAACGCCATAGACGAAGTTCATGGGGCGCGAATGCTCGGGGTCGAACTCAAGGGCGGTGGCTGTTGCCGCGTCGCCAAAGAGGGGCCGCACGGCTGTGTCACGCGGGTTACGATTCCGGGTATTGGTCTCGGCAGCGACGAGGATGGCGCGCTTGAAGGTTCCGTGAGACATCATCGAGCCGACAATGCTCATGCCATATACCCAGCCCGAGCAGCCAAAGGGCAAGTCGAACACGCAGCAATCGCCACGCAGTTTCAGCCGGTCTTGAAGCACACAAGCCGTTTGAGGGGCAATGTAATCCCGGGATGTGCAGACATAGGCAAAGCAATCCACGTCCTGGGCTTCCCAGCCCATGTCGGCGAGCAGGCGCTCGACAGCCTTGACCGTCAGGTCGGACGCTGTGGTATCAGGCTCCACCTTGTGATGACGCTCGATGCCAGTCGATGCTATGACCTTGAGGGCCTCGCTCTGGTCCTTGTAGATGGGGAGCGTGAGGTTATCCTCGACTGTCGCGGGGACACAGGCACTCATGCCGGCGATGCGGACGTTGTTAATCGTTAATTGGGACATTTGTCTTGAAAATTTATGTTAGTGCTTGAGTTTGAGCCGTTGGATTTTTCCCGATGAGGTGCGCGGGATGCTATCCACCCACTCCCACGCCACGGGAATCTCATGGGGAGGTAACAAGGCGGCGAGCCCGCGCTTGATGGCATCGACGTCGGCCGTGGTGTTATTGTCCCTGACCAGGAATGCCTTGGGGACCTCGCCCAGTACGCCCTGGGGGTCGGGCACGCCGATACAGGCACAGTCGGCAACACCCAGCGAGCGGATGGCATCCTCGATAGTGGCCGGACTCACTTTCTCGCCACCGACATTGATAAGCTCCTTTTTACGGCCTGTCAGATAGAAGAGGCCGTCCGAGTCACGGTGGCCCCAGTCGCCCGTGCGGAACCAGCCGCCATAATAGGCGCCCACGTTATCCTCAGGCAGGAAATAGTGGCTCGTGACCATATTGCCCTGCACACAGATCTCGCCATCGACGCCATCGGGGACTGCCCTACCCTGCTCATCGAGCACGCAGGCATGGACCAACGCTGAGGCGGGACGGCCCACGGAATCGAGATGCTCGTGGTCGTGATGGAACTCGATGAACATGGCCCGTGAAGCCTCGGTCAGGCCATAATGCATGCAGATGCGGGTATTGGGGAAGAGTTCCATCAAGAGGCGCTTGTCCTCGAGCGACATCGCGGCACTGCCGATCTCGATGTAACGCAGTTGAGCGGCAAAGCGGGCGATGCGACTACCGCTCAGCCGCTTGATGTACTGCCAGACGGCAGGTACCATGCCGAAGCCTGTCACGTGCTCACTCTCGAGAACGTTGAAGAAGGCCTTGAGATTAGCGAAGTTCCCTACCAGCACCAGCGTTGCACCCGCCATGAGCACGCAGCGCAGCCGCCCGAGGCCGAAGGAGTGGCTCAACGGCAAGGCCAGGGCCTCGATGTCGCCCTGGGTGGTGCCGATGAAGCCGTTAGTGTTGCAGGCTGAGCCCGCAATGTTGGCATGCGACAGGCAGACGCCTTTTGGCCGTCCGGTCGTGCCAGTGGTAAACATGATGTCAGCGACATCAGTGCTCAGCAATGACGGCAGCACCAATCGGGATTCAGACTCCCGTTCCAGGTCCATGTCCTGAAAGCTGATGTTCCTCAGGCCGTCGATGTTCAGCCTGTTGCCAACGGCAACAATGGGCTGAACGGTACCGATGATGTAATTGAGCCTGTCGGCGGGCATAGCCGGGTCGACCACGACATTGATAACGCCCAGCAGATGGGCAGCGAGGTAAAGGTAGACAAACTCCGTCTCCTTCTGGGCCGCAAGCAGGAGGTGATCGCCGCGTTTCAGGCCCAAGTCGAGCAAAAATGCAGCGGCACACTCGATGCGCGACACCAGTTGGCCGTAAGTGACACGGCAAGCACCCTCAACCAGAGCGACCTGGTCGGGCACAGATGTTGCATGACCCGCTATTGCAGCGAGCACATGGCTGTGGGGGGCATCAAACATTCTTGAGTTGGTTGACCTCGTCGACAATCGATTTGACCGACGTGAGGTCAAAGAGGTCCTCGAGCGGGAATTCCACGTCGAGTTCGTTCTCTATAGTACTGATAATCGCTAGGTTGCCCACCGAATCCCACTCGGGGATATCGCCTGACGAGAGGTTATCGGTTATCACCTCGGGGTCCACGTTGAGAACCCGTGCGATGATTTGCTTGACCTGCGTTTCCATTGACTAAGTGGACAAATGGGATTAAAGCTGTTTTTCGACAATATTGTATAAATCCTGTATAGTCTCGGAATTCAATATATCGTTACCCTTCACAATCACATCATATTCATCGTCAATCATGGCAATAATCGACAAGGCGGCCAGGGACGACCACTCATCCAGCTGCTTGAATTTTGTGTCAGCAGTGAATACCTCGGGATCAGTATCATCAAATTGTGCTGCGAAATTCTCAATAAAATCCTGAATGCTCATATATATTATAATCTTGTGTTATTTTGATAAAACACTATTGATTTTGAGTGCAAAAGTAATTGTATTTTTGAAAAACACAAAAAAAATGCACAAAAACTATATCGAAAAGCCGCCATCGATGACCAAATCATGCCCCGTGAGCCAACTCGAGGCATCGCTCAGGAGGAAAACAGCGCCATTGGCGATGTCGGCAGGCTGGCCATAACGGCCCAGCGGATAACGCTTGGTGTCCTCGGCCAGCTGCTCCTCTGTGATGGTGCCGCGATGGATGAGCGGGGTGTCGACCATTCCGGGGCAGATGCTGTTGACGCGCACCCGGCGCGACGCATACTCGCGGGCGGCATACTTCATGACCGAATTGAGCGCGGCCTTCGACGCGCCATACACGCCATTGCCGGGCATGAAGCTGTGGGTGCCGCCGATGGATGCGATCAGTACCACCGAAGCCCCTTTCTGGAGCACTTTTTTCTTGTACATCAGGCGCATGAGCTCCACCGGAGCAAAGAAGTTGACATTGAACATGTTGTCAAACTTCTCCCTAGTGCCAAACTGCAACGGCAACGTCGTGGAGTTGCCCGCACACAGCACCGCGCCATCAAGCTTGGGCAAGGCCGCAACCAGGCGCTCTACGTCCTCGGCACGGGTCACGTCGGCCAGCAGTTGCATGTGACCCTCGACATCGGGGTTGAGCTCGTCGAACGTCTGTTGCAGGCGTTCCTCATTACGCCCCGTGATCACTACAGCCGCGCCCATGCGTGAGCACACGACAGCCGTCTCCCGGCCAATACCCGACGAGGCCCCCGTGACGAGCACCGTCTTACCTTGCAACGAAAAAGGATTATACTCCATCAGCTAAAAAACAAAGTCAATGATTAATTATTCATTCAAAATCAAATTTCTTGGCAGGCACGCCGATATAGGTGTGACCGTCCTTAGGCTTGGTCATCAACACACTACCAGCCCCCAGCGTCACATTATCGCCCACCTTAACCCGCTGCAAGACAACACTATCCACGCCCAAAAGATTGCAGCTATCAACCTCAGCGGAACCAGATAATCTTACTCCAGGCATCAATACATTGAAATCATGAACTATGACATCATGCCCGAGTGCATTAGAGCCATTGAAGACATTGAAATTGCCTATTGAGACATTACAAGTTGCGCTGCAATTATCTTGAATTATATTACCTATACCAATATCAAACGTCTTAGCATCTAAAATCCTAAAAGAGGGGGCAATTATATTCGGAAAATGAATAAACTGATTTGTTATGCGTTCATAAATTTGTTTTCGCGATGTTGGAGACCCCACTGCAATTGCAAGAGCCAACGGATAATCAATCGCATTCAGTTCATCCATTCCCCCCAAAACCTGTCCATAGTGTGAGACTTGAGATCCTATTGGTATCGCATCATCATAGAAGCCGACAAATGACCAACCGCCTTTTCCTGATTTATTGATTCTCTCTATACCACCTGCAACCTCACGTCCCAAACCACCGGCGCCATAAACTGCAATCTTTTTTAGCCTGTTGTCATAAGCATGACCCAAACATTCATTATCTATGTTAAATGAATGTATGCGACAGGGATTTCCATAAGCGACTGCTCCATCAGGAACATCGCTTACAACCACACTTCCAGCACCGACAGTAGCCCACTTTCCGATTTTCACGCCTGGAATGACTACCGCTGACGCACCAATCCATGCACCTTCGCCAACGTGCACATTGCCACATAATGTGGTTTGAGGCGAAATATGGACATAATCCCCGATGAGACATTCATGATCAATCGAAGCACCAGTGTTCAGGATACAATGCTTCCCTATTCTTGCATCACTCTGGACTATTGCCCCTTGCATGACCACTGTCCCCACACCAATTTGTGCATGAGGAGAAATAATCGCAGTAGGATGAATCGCCGAGGAGAACTCACAATTAAGTTTCTCGACAATCTGTTTACGCGCTAGATTATTTCCTATACTAACAATCAGCGGAGACTCTCCATTCCAATCATGTCTGACCGGTATGGACAATAACTCGTTAATCGTACAGTCGTCATCAAATAAAGCATCAACTTTGACTGCCGATGCACTCAAAATGTCAATAATGACTTTAGCATGCCCGCTAGCTCCGTAAAGGTACATTAGTTATTTCCGTTAAAAACTTCCATTGTTGCTTGACCATCATGGGATATACCGTCCCTGATAATCACTTTTTTAATCGTAGTAAGAATTACCTTGATATCCGTTGTGAGACTGCAGTGGTCGACGTACCACACGTCGAGGCTGAATTTCTCGCTCCAAGATAGTGCGTTGCGCCCATGGCATTGTGCCCATCCGGTGATGCCGGGACGCACTTCATGTCGGCGAGCCTGTTCTGCCGAATACAATGGCAGGTACTGTACCAACAAGGGTCTGGGGCCGATTATCGCCATATCCCCCTTCAGCACATTAAATAATTGTGGTAGTTCGTCGATACTAGTCGAACGCACAAACCGCCCGACCTTTGTCAAGCGTTGAGCGTCAGGCAGTAACTTGCCATCGGCATCGCGCTCATCGGTCATCGTCTTGTATTTGATAATCTTGAATATCTTGCCGTCCTTGCCTGGTCGTTCTTGACAGAAGAAGGCGCCGGCGCCCTTGTTGGCGAAGTGAAGCCAGATGGTCACCACCAAGAAGAGGGGCGACAGGCAGATGATGGCAATCAGCGAGATGGTGAATCCTAATGCTCTCTTGATATAATCCTTATATAGGTTCTTCATTAAATCAATCTTTTAATACTTCGTGGTAGAAGTCATAGAGGCACTGGTGCACAAAGCCTTGCTCAAAGCGCGAGGCGATAAGCTCTCGAGTATTGGCAGCCAATGCCTTTACCATTTTGTCATCTTCCACAAACCGCTTCATTGCCTGGTAAAGCGCTTCGGCATCTTGTGGGGGAACGATAATGCCGTTCTCGCCATTGATGATGATTTCGCGTGAACCGTTGATGTCGGTCACGATGCTCGGCAGCCCCATGGCGCCGGCCTCGATAACCACGTTGGGGAAACCCTCGCGATAGCTCGGGAAGACCAAGGCATCGGCCCCAGTGTAGAAGGGCCTCACATCGCTCTGTCGTCCCACAGCCTCTATGCCATCACCTTGGTCGATACGCCGCAAAGTCTCGGGCAGGACGGGATCCAGGTTGTCTTCGCGGGGCCCCACCAGCACAAGCTTAGTTTGAGGGTGTTCCCGATGCAAGCGGTCAAAGGCCTGTATCAGTTCGTTGATACCCTTGTCGCGAACGATGCGGCCAACGAACACAAACGTGAAGCCGTCCTCGTGGCGCCTGCCGTCAACAAACTTCTCGGGATCGAAATAGTCCAGATCGATGCCGCGGATGTTGCCATAACCCAGCACCTGTAGCGGTTTGCGCGTGATGTGGTGATTGAGCAGATCAGCCTTCACGCCCTCGCCCTCGGGGATAATGTGGGTGGCGCACGCGCACGTCAGCCAGTCCGTCGCCATCAGGATGCGCCGTTTCAGGCCCGTCGACGTGGGCCACACGAGGCCCGTGAACATGTGAACGCGCACGGGGACGCCTGCCAACCAAGCCGCCATCATGCTGATAAGCCCCGCCTTGGGGGTTATCGAGTGAATCATATCGGGTTTCTCGGCACGGAGCACCCGCCACATGCGCCACAAGGATTTCAAATCCTTGAATAACGAGATGTGGCGCTCCATGGGCACAGCAATCGTGCGCACGCCTTCACGAGTCCTCACCTCATCGAGCGCATCGCCAGGTGATGATATCGCCACCACCTCGTATTCATGCGATAACTCCCTAAGCACACCCTTGCAGAAAGAGCTTAACGACTGAGGAATTGTTGACGAACGGACAATTTTTTTCTTCATGATATCAGCAGTTAATTATCTTGATACAGTTCTTGATATAATTCCAGATACTTGTCAGCCATAACCGATATATCGTATTGACGGGCACGTTCTTGGCAACGTTCGGCCACGGCTCTGTATTCATCAGGATGCTCACACAAGTATTGAATCTGTTTGGCCAGTTCCTTTTCATCCCCATGGGGGAACAAAACGCCAGCACCCGCAACCATTTCGTGCAGGCCATCCACATCGCTGGCAATGAACGGACGGCCTGAAGCCATGCCCTCGATGCTTGATAGCGACAGGCCCTCCCAGTGCGACGAGAGCACTATAATGTCGCTCTGCCCGAGAATGGCTGGGATATCTTTTCTTGCGCCCATAAAAGAAATTCTTTCTCTGAGTCCCAGTTGATTACATAGATTCTTCAGTTCCTGATCCCTAACACCATCCCCAACCAACTGTAAATGGTAATTATCAGGTAAAATCCGCATTGCCTTTATGACAGTCTCGTGATCTTTTTCGACTCGCAACCGGGCAACCATCGTAATGACAAACGAATCTTGCTTTGAGATATCCTTAACCTTTCTTAAGAATCGCTTCATATCTACTCCATTATAAATAGTGCAGATATTGTTTTGGCCTCCTATATATGACTCAAGATTATTTTTTGTCTGATCCGCAATACAAATAATAGCTTGATACTGTTCATACATCCACTTATCTATAGGCTTAAACCACTTTTTAGACCGACGCCTATTATTTGAGCTATGCTCTGTAGTAACTAATGGTGTTTTTGAGCCAAAAATGGACTTTGCTATAGCCAGATAGAACTGACAGATAGAATTATGCGTATGAATGATGTCATACCCTTTCATGAATTTTCTTAGCCGAAATATATGTCGGGGATCATAAACTTCCTTATAGTAGTTCTTTATGTCCTTTCCGTGAGCTAATTCATATATCTTAATACCAGTTTCCTCTAAAGATGATTTAAACGCAGACTCTGCGCCATTGAATAACAACAAATCAACCTCGTTGCCTTTGTCACGCAATAATGGCAATAAATCAACCATTAAGCGCTCGGCACCACCGATTTCCAGCATAGTTATCACATGAAGTATCCTCATTGTAAAGCCCTCAATTGTTTAAAACCATCTTATACTGTTCTAGATACTTATCGGCCATGATGGAGATGTCGTATTGACGGGCACGTTGTTGGCAACACTCGGCTACAGTTCTGTATTCATCGGGATGCTCACACAGGTACCTTATCTTCTTTGCCAGTTCATTATCATCGCCATGAGGGAACAAGACGCCAGCGCCATCCACCATCTCGTGCAGACCATCCACATCGCTGGCAATGAACGGACGGCCAGAAGCCATGCCCTCGATGCTGGATAGCGACAAGCCTTCCCAGTGCGACGAGAGCACTATGATGTCGCTCTGCTCCATAATGGCCGGGATATCAGAGCGAACTCCCATGAAATCGACGCGGTCATCCAGGTTCAACTGACTGCAATAGGAATGCAACCGTTCTTTGTCAACCGGTTCGCCACCGCCCACAATCTGCAACCGGTAATTCTTGGGCAAATGTGTCATTGCCCGGAACAAGGTCTCGTGGTCCTTTTGCTCTCGGAATGCCGAAACCATAGTGATGACAAAGTCATGCTGATTAGCAATATCCTTAATCGGATGGACTAGGCGGTTCACATCCACGCCATTGTAGACGGTATGGATTCTTTCGTCCTTTCCTATATATCGCTCAAGGTTGGCACGCGTCTGGTCAGCGATGCAGATAATGGCAGCATACTGGCGATACATCCACCGGTCGATAGGTTTATACCACCACTTGACCCGCCTGCGATTGGTGGAGTTGTGCTCCGTTGTCACCAACTTTGTTTTTGAGCGAGTCAATAATTTTGCCAGCGGCACATAGAATTGAGGTGCCGTGTTATGGGTATGGATGATGTCATATTGGCTGAGGTATTGCCTCATCCTGAAGAGGTTACGGGGATGATACACATCATTGGTCACCGATAGAGCATGCACTGGGATGCCACGCTGTTCTATCTCTCGCCTGAACAACGTCTCCACGCCATTGATCAACAACAATTCGACTTGATTGTCTCCCTTGTCACGCAAAAGCGGCAACAGGTCAACCATCAATCGCTCGGCTCCGCCTGTATATAGGGATGTAATGACGTGGAGTATCCTCATAACTCGCGTTACGTTGTTTTGACAGGATAAACGATATATTTCTCAGTGGGCGAGCTGTCACGAGGGATAATCTTCCCTGGATTGCCGATAACAATAGAATTATCTGGTACATCAAAGTTGATAAACGCGCCTGGAGCGATAAGCACATCATCACCGATGTGGGCATTGCCGATCACAACAGCATTGGCATTCATGCACACGTTATTGCCAATTGTCGGCGCGCCAGCCCGTTTTCCCTGCGCATTACCGATGAGGCAACCCTGATATATTGTGAAATTATCACCAATCACAGCTCTAGGATTGACAACGATATGTCCGAAATGTACTATCCTTAGCCCGCGTCCTATTTTTGCACCAACAGGTATTTGTATGTGGGTGATAATCTTGGTCAGATAAAGAAATATGCCCCAAAAGCATTTAGCCATCTTATTGCGGGAACGGGAGGCATGTCGAAAGAAAAAGATATAGGTAAAGCCTGGGACACCAAACAGATACTTTAGTTTGACCAACAGGCTCTTGTTTCTACCGCCCTCGTATCGATAGAGGTCTTCCTGAATTGTTTGATTAAACAGCCATCCCATAATATAAAAAAAATTGGCCTCACGCAAAGTCGCGAAGAATTTCAGCAATTAGTGTATTCTGCGAATACGGCCTGACCTTTAATCACGCTAAGTCGCTAAGATAGTACTTAAACAACATCATCTTTGCGTCTTCGCGACTTTGCGTGAGACTCTGAATTACTTGGTTATGCTCATCTTGGCGCCGCGTTTCACTTTGGAGCGGATGAGGAAATATAGGGCAATGCCACCGGGAATGCACAAAAGTGTCAACAATTTCTCTGGACTCTCCTGGATAAAGCGCCAATTGCGACTGATGATGCAACTGGACACATAGTGTGTGCAGACTTGGAGTTTGCGCTTTAGGCTTCGTGTGGTCTTCATTTCGGTCTTGCGAAAGAAAGCGAACCCGCGAGGATTGTTCCAGTATTGCCTAAACATATTGTAGCTGGAGCCATCTTGCTGGTATTCGACGATGACCAGCGGCTCGTTGAGGGTCGCCAACTCATAGTCCTGATCGATGAGCATATACTTATAAGCCAGGCCAACGTAGCGCTCGCCTTCAAATAGCGGGTACTCGGGATACTGCTTGATGACATCGGTGCGATAAACCATCTTCTTATCCCCCCGGCCACCAGCACTATAAAACCCCTGCAGGGTGGTCGTCGTCATACCCTCAGGGAACTTGGTACCGATCACGCGGCCATCTTCGGTCACGTCAAGACCGATCATGCCAGCAAGCCTGGGGTTATCGCCACACTGCTGCCAGAAAGCGAGTATCTTCTCTACCGCATCATCAGGCATATAGTCATCGCTATCGATGCAGGTGTTCAGTGGCGTATTTATGTTGCGATAGGCCGTATTGTGCGCCCCGTGCATGCCCTGGTTTTGCTGATAGATGTAGCGGATGGGGATTCGCCTCTCGGCTATCCACCCCTCCACCAGCTGGCGGGTGTTGTCCGACGAGCCATCATCGATAACCAGCCAAACGAAATCCTTACACGTCTGTCGACAGAGGCTCTCGTAAGTGCGCCCAATGGTGTGTGCACGATTATAAGCGGGAGTGAATACAGTCAGCGTAGGCATAACTTAAAATCTTATTCAAGTTCTAAATAACTTGAAGGTTAGTGGTAGGAGGTGACAAAAGAAAAAACTCTCATTTACAGGGTATCTAGTTTGGACTCACAGCGTTTAGTTTTCCTAAAGCCTAAACTGCTAAAGCCTAAAGCCTTTAAACTTACCGTTTCCACCAATATAAGTCAAATCCCCTAAAGCCATTTGATGTACCGAAGTAATAAATAAAGTACATGAAGAACAAGAAGCCGGAATAGAGAAACAAAATGATTGATGTCCTTCGATCTTGGTCCTTCCATAGGTTCATGCGCAACAGGGGATAAGCCATCACAAGGGGATAGATAAACCAAGAGAGATATGCAAATCGGTTAGAGAACGAAGCACGAATCACCATAATCCAAAAGGCGTTACACAACAAATAAGTATTGGCAACAATTGTATAAGTCAAATCGGTAAACCTGCGATATCGGGTAACGTACCAAATCATCACAACAGGGAAGGCACTATATAGCAAAAAATCCCATCTAAACCCAGTATGCGAGAAAGCATCTCCAGATTGTGACGCATCAATAGCGTAACCAGACATACGGTCATCAAAGCCCAAAGAAGAGAATACTTGAGTTATAGCAGAACCTGCTACCAGTGAAATCGCGATGGAGGCGATCCAGAAGCGGATGGCCCATTTGGTGTCTTTAATCAGAACAAGTGTGGCAATAGCTGCCGCACTAGGTAATGCTGCTGTTCGATGGATACCAAGAGCCAAGATCATGAGCAAAAAACTAAAAAGTCTTTTACCGCCTGCCTCAGGGAGCAAACTGATAGCCACCAGCATGATGCTACTCGAGAGCCCATTTCGAATGCCATTGGTGCCAAAAGAATAGGTGGAAAATGCAGTAAAAAAGAAGAGCATCGCTATCCACAGGTTCTTTCGCATTAATATCATGGCACACGTGAACATACCCATGACATAGAAAAATTCTACAAATAAGAAATACTCATTGGTATTAAACCCAGAAGATTTACAGAATGCTCTAATGTTATCCCAAAACCATTCGGTATGAATATTAATCGCCTTGTACTCTGGTTCGATTCTCCAGTAGTCGTAAGCATACATCCACGTATCGCCGAATTCTCCGGAGACCTGGCGCAAACCCAAAAAATAAATAACTATTAGCGACAAGAACAAAGCGGCGCCCTGGATAGGGGTACTCTCTGCGTGAAGGATTTTTTGTTGGCCTGAGCCAATGTAGTACAACACTGTGAACCAGGTCAGGATCAAGAAGGTGAGATAGTATACTAGGTTGTAGAAATACGGGGGGACGAATTCAATAGCTTCCATTCTGTATCAACGAATGAGTGGATGAATAAAAATCTTCAGTTACAATTTCAGCAAGAATGCCAGTGGCGTGTGGCGCAAAGCCTCACTGATGGCGGCACTCACAAGTGTATATAGCATGGCTATCAAAATAGCAACGATGGGATGAACCATGGCCTCTTTCAGTGTCGGGAACAAGCCACCCAGCACAATCATGAGCAGCATATGAAAGATGTAGATGCCCAACGCATTGTTGCCCAGGAAAACGATCAAACGCCTCAACCAGGCTGCAGACGGATTCCAGTCCTTGATAGCCAAAAAAAGAGCCGCCGACAACAATAAGGCCCCCAGTGTGGGGAAACAGTAATTACCTGTCTCGAATTGCGCATGGGAGCGATTGACGACAGCAGTCGCTTCAAGGGCCAATAAGGCCAAGCCCATGATGCCAGCCGCCAGGGCAAGCCAACGCTTACCACGATGACGAGCTAGGCAATCTCCAAGATAGAGATACACCAGGCCATAAAGCGTAAAAGCGCCATGTCGCCAGCGAAGCAGGGTCGTGTCGGGATGAGCCAGCATCTCAATGTCCAGCAAAAGATTGGTCACAAATGGAGATATCAGCAACACGCCGATCATCGCCCATCGGCACCACTGCGGTAAGCGGGAGAGCAAATAATTGACCACATACATCATTGCCAACGAGAACAGGAACCAGTAATAGGCTACCGATGAGAGCGACACGGCCGGCATGGCATGATGGCGTATGGCCAACAACAACTGGGCAACCACTCCCCAAACGAGGCCTGCCATCACGAGGCGCCCCGCCTTAGTGAATGACTTGCGGGCATCGTAGTGGCGAGGGACGGTCAGCGCTCCATTGACCATAAAAAACAAGGGCACACCACACGCACAAAACAGCCATACCAGCTGCGTGATCGTGGGATAATAGAAAACGCCCTCACGATAGCCGAAGTCCACCATGCGCACGTGGTAGAGCACGACGAGAAAGGCAGCAAGTGCCTTGAGCGCGTCATAACCGAATATTCGTTCCTTAGAGATCTGGGGCATGGCTCAAACGTATCGCGACACCAGGCGGGCAATGTAGTAGTTATGGGATACCAGCCAGGCAAAGAGGCTCATCTTGGTCGACGAGATGCCCGTCCTGTGAATGCAGGGGGCATTCTTGCGGATGACCTCCTGCAGCAACTGCACGCTGGTATTATGGGGATAGCCGCTGCGGGCTGCGCTATACAGCACCTGAGTCATCTCACAGGCGTGCCTGGCGCGGGCAATCTCCTTGTATTCGGGCCACAGTTTGTTGACATCGGCACAGATGTAGTCCCACACGGTATAGGCCGAAAACTTCTTGCCGTTGAACGACTGCCGGGAGATGCTGTTGGGGTTTGCACGATAATGGTAAAATCCCTTATCGAGCACACACACTTGACTAATGCGCTGTAAGATTTGCCACACCATGAGCGCATCCTCACCATAGCCGACCGAGGCATCAAATGAGAGGCCCTCGAACAGCGAGCGCCTGATCATCTTGTCCCACAACGAGCCGCGGAAGGTGATGTGCTCCAGAAATAATTTCACGGCCTGCTGGCGGGTATACACAAGATTTCCTCCGCCCGCTGCGCCTGACAATCTGAAGGACACAATGTCGTAGTCCCCAACAGCCTGCTCATTGAGAAGGCACTCGATGGTGTCGGGCTCAATCCAGTCATCGCTGTCGATGAACAGCACCCATTCTCCCCTAGCCCGGCTCAAGAGCAGGTTGCGCGTCTCGGCAACGCCACCATTGGTCTTGCTATAGACCTCAATGCGCTTGTCGCGGCGGGAGAGCTCCAGCAAGACATCCCAAGACCCGTCAGTCGAGCCGTCATTGATAAGCACTATCTGCAGGTCCCGGTAGGTCTGATTAGTCAGCGACTCCACGCATTCCTTCAGGAACGGAGCCGTGTTATAGACCGGGACAAGAATCGATACCATGACAATAATTGTTATATCAAACTTGAGGCTTTATGCTTTAGCAATCAGGTATTAGGGATAACTAATCACCAAATCACCTGAATTATTGTTTAGGATGTTCGGCAAGCCAGCGATGCTGAGCATCGAGCAAATTGTTGAGGAGCGACTCGGCTGCCGCCACGCTGTTGAAGTGGCTTCGCACATATTCACAACCGGTTTTGGCAATGGTTTCCAGTTCCTGCTGATGCTCTGGCTGTTGGTAATAGCTGATCTTGTCTTTCAAATCATCGAGCGAGCCATCATAGCCGATGTAGTGCACTCCCTCTTGCATACCATAATCCTCATAGTATCCCACAGTCTGACCAATATATGCGCATCCGCTCGCCATACCCTCGACAAAGCCGATGCCTGGCAAACCGATGATCTCCTCACCGACCACACACATCTTGTAGTCGTTGAATTTCTCGACCATGTCAAATGAGTAATACTTCTTCTGCCGACCCAGGAAGAACTTGTCATGCAGGCGATTGATGATTTTCCTCACCGGATTGACCTTGCTGCTGACGTTATAGGGCTTATCGTCGGCAAGAAAGTCACTGTTGAACGAGTCTACCCAGGGCTTGAGTTCCTCGGCATGGTCGTAGACCTGCTTGCGGGCCGGCTGCAGGCAGTTGGTTCCATAATACTTGCGGATATAGGGCGGATAGGTAACCGTGCCGACCGAGACGGCCTTGTTCTGGCGCTCAGCAAAAGGCTTTACCACCTTAAAGCGATCACCAAACACAAAGGGAATCACCAGGTATTGCTTGTCAAACCACCCGAAGTGCTCATTGAAGCCGACAAAGCGCTTGCGCATATCGCTCTCGTTGTACATCAAGTCGGGCCTCAACTGCTCCATTACCACCTCTTGATCGATGGTGAAATGCAGTTGGCTCAGGGCAATAAACGCGTCAGGACGCTTCTTGAAATCGAACTCATGTCCAAAAATCTGATACATGATCACCAGATCGTCGTGGCGTATCTCGTCCTCGCTCTTGAGCACCTTGATTTTCTTCATGGGGATACCATTCTTCCACATCACGAAGCGATGCTCCAAGAAACGGAACGACTGCAGGAAGCGATTGCGGGTTACATAAGACAACGAGAGTCCCCGCTTATTGATATAGGAACACACCTCCACATCATCGCGAGAAAGCAGGTAGTCCAGGAAATACTTATGCTTGATGGCAACAGACTGCTTGAAGAGTATCTTGTTGATCGTCTTCACCAGAAACTCGTTACCATGCAGGTTGACAAAAACAATGCGCATAACTAATAAGCAAAAAAGTGATTACAGCCAATCCGGCATTAATCCAGATGAGTCTTATACAAAGCCGCCACACCCCAGTCCTGATAATCATCGATCTGGATAGGCCTGAAAATCTTCTTGTCGAGCAGCATCGAGTAGATGATGTGAGACAGATACAGCGGGGAATACCCCTTCAGGCGCTCATAATAGCGGCAAAACTCCTTAGCGTCCTCGAAGCAGTAGCCGCCAGCGCTGAAGAAGTGGCTGACGACGCGCTTCTCGATGATGTTGGTCACATAGAACATGTCGTCGACCGCTACATAGCTCTTGTGCTGGGGATCCACGATCGGCAGATTCTCGAGCGCATAAATCGCGACCCCATTCTGAGGCAGAATCTCATCAGTGGTGAAATAGCAGTCGGCGTCCTTGATAAAGACGATTCCCTCAATGCCATTGAGTTGGATGGCGCGGGCCACGGTCTCGGCCTGACAAGAAGTGGGCTTGTCCAGGATTGTAACATGGGCATTGGAGAGCTTGTGCTTGCGGAATTGCATGGACAACTGCTCGCTGATCATGAAGCGCTCATCATGAGCCTTCAGTATCACAAAATAAATATCATTGATCTCGCCCAGCGGCAGTCCGGTAATGGCCTTGACACAATACATCGTACCCTCGTCATCAAAGCGGAAGGGCTGTGGTAACTTCATTGCATAATCGGCATGATCGGCCGCTATGGGAACAATAAGAGTCATCATCTTGTTGGGGATTGATTGATGTTAGAGTTTTTCGATGGTCGCCAGCTGTCCTGCTATCACCCGCTTGAGATAGGCAATAACCTTCTCATCGTGAGCATATTGCAGGATACGGAGGAAGTTCATCAGCTGCAGAGGCATATAATACTGGCGGTACCACTGGTAATGTGCCGAGAAATAGTCATCGATGGCCTTATCGATTTTCTCGCTCACGATACTTAATCTCACTTTGTCAAACGGCTTGCTATACATCAGCGTGGACCACAGGTAAGCCGTGTCCTGCCGTATCTTGACAATATCGAGCAACGGAGACTCGATAAACGAGTCCAGGAAGTCAATCAGGTAGTAATTATTGCCGTTGAACAGGATGTTGCTGAACGTCAGGTCGCCATGGCAGGTGCCCACCGGCATCGTCATGTCGCCCACTCCATCCATCACCAGCTGGGAACGTCTCACCAATGCTTGCGCATCGTTATCATCCTGCAAGTGGGTGTTGCCCGCCACCTTGCGGGCCACATCGGCCATCTTGTCCGTGAGGACATTAGCAGGCACCACCTGCATCGATGACGCATTGATTTCCAAGTCGACAAAATAAGTGATGGCACCTATCAGGTACTTGATTTGCTCAAAACCGGCATTCTCAAAATATTCCACAAAATTTTTGGAATAGATATATTCCATCTTGATCGTGGCCTGGGTGTCTGAGCGCTCAACGTCAAAGATTTTGGGCACACGGATGTTCTGGTACTCCCTGTGCGAGGCGGCTATCTGCTTATTGGCCTGATTGACCAAGCGGGGCACATAGCCTGCGTCATGAGTGCTCTTGTGGATGTGGAGTTCATTGTCCTCATACACTATGGCAATGTCACAGCCCGAATGGCCCTGAATATCGAGTTTCATAGTTTAGACAATTTCTTTTTGTTAGAGGGAACTTCTATAAATTACCAAAATGTGTATTATTTATGTTGACAGTATTTTGTCTCTTTTTGGCATCTTTTACCTTATCTTCTTGCACCATAGCTCGCTATGACGCTGCGAAGCTAAGACAAAATCTGCTCAAAAATAAACCAAAATCCATGTCAAGCTAATTTTTAGAAGTCCCCTATAGGGTTATCTTAATGATTCTGGCACCGCTGGCACGCGCGGCTTGGAGCCCGACTTCCGAATCCTCAAAAATCAGTGTCTCCTCGGGCGTTACTCCCATGCGGCTCATCACCGTGTTATAAATCTCCGGGGAAGGTTTCCCCTCCACGACATCCTCGCCAGCAAGTATCAGGTCAAAATCATCCTGAGCGCCGATGTGGTTAAGGACGTTGGCCAGATTCTTGGCGCGTGCAGTCGATGCGACAGCAGCCCTGCCACCGCTCTGACGGAACATCCTGATAAAATCCAGCAACGGCTGATTGGCTTGCAGGAGGCCGAAGTAGCTGGGATAGCAGTCCCCCTTGATGCCGCGGATTTTTTTACGGGTTTCCAAGTCGTCAATACCCATCTTATCCATAAAGGCATCGAAGCGCAACCCGTAGCATCCACGGTACTGCTCTTGAGTAAGGGTCAAGCCACACTGGCCGAAAGCCTCGCGGTAGGCATGGTAGTTGGCCTGAAAAGTGTTGACCAACGTGCCGTCAAAATCGGTTATCAATAACTTGATTTCCATATTCATTCTCCTTGTTGCGATGCCAGGAGCTCCTCAGGGGTTCCGTAGGAGTGGTATTCTTCCATCGTTGCCAAACGCACAGTCTTACCCTCAGCCAGCAGGTAATTGTAGAGCAACGACACATAGAACTCAGGCTTGCCGTGGGTGCCGTCGACCAGCAGTTTGCGGGCCAGTCGCTTGAAGTCCCTGCCGCTGCCGAAGAAGTAGGCTCCGCACAAGGCATGGCAGGATATCGGTTCCTTCTCGGCCGTTCGGGTCACCCGTCCCTGGTCATCGACCTGAGCATAGCTATATCGTGCATCGGTCGACTCAAACGACACAAGCGCTCCGCCATCGGCTTCGCTTGTGGGCACTGACAGAGCCCCTGCGACCAATTCATTGTATGCCCTGCTACGAAATTCCAGATCACAATCCATGACCACGATGGCATCATCGTCATCGATTGCCGACTCAGCGACAAGGCACGTTTCCACGGCTCCGCGGGTGGTCTTGAGCACCGAAAAGATGCGGGCCTCAGGCAAAATCTCCTGAATCAGCTTGTCGATGTGCTGATTATCAATGTGCTCCTGGCGCACGATAAAGCTATACTTCATTTCCGCGCCAGCGATGGCCACACTGCCTATCGCACGCTGGAACAGCGGCACTCCGTTCAGGCAGATGAGGGGCTTGGGGGTGGTCCAGCCAGCCCGAGCAAATCGGGAACCCTCGCCAGCCATCGGCATGATGATGTGTAGTGGTCTCATTGGTCTATCGGATGTTTTTTCGTTCTCTACCGCAGCGGCTCAGCCGTTCAGTGCGGATGCCAGGAATCCCAAGCTCTGGGCGATTGCCTCACTGGCGCGCGCATTCACATCCTGCCAGTTGATCTCCTGACGAACGGGGTCGGCAGGAGCGGCATCCGGAACCAGACGTTGTTCAAGCCCTAACGGTGTGAGCAGGCCTGTCATGCGGGTGTTGCCACGCTTGGGGTTTTCCAGCGTGTAAAAATCTCTGTTGAAAATAATACTGAACGCAGTGCCATGAAACGAGTCGGTCACCACCAGACTTGCGTGCTTGATCATGGCTAGCCATTGTCCGACGGTGAGCGTTGACTGCCATCCTGCTGAGAAATAGCGGACAGTCAGTCCACGGTCAGCAGCCATGTTGTCAAAAAACGCCTTCTTGTCGGGGGTATTGTCTAGACAGTACACAGCCAAATAAGGCTTACCACTCTCCCAATTCTGGTCGATTATCGATTGATAATCATCCAGCGAGAGCAACAACGTCGGGTCGAGAACATGCTCAGCATTCACGCCTAGGTGCTCACGGCACAAGTCCACGCCACTGGCTTCACGCACCGACACGGCATCGAAGCGCTGAGCCAACGCCGCGCAGGTAGCCGTTTGTTCTTCGGTATATTCCCAGTGGTCCACGCCGAAGGAGGCAGCATATGCCACACGCTTCTTCAGCTGCAGTCCCTGGGCAAAACGCAGGTACATGTTCTCAATGTGATCACCATTGTAGGCGGCTCGCCACACCTGGTCACTGCCCACTACCAACGCGTCGAGCGCATATTCGGGAACGATGCTCTTCTTGTACTCCCACATTACCCGCGTCTTGGCAATATGCTGCTCTATGAACTGCCCCATGAGCTGACTGCGCAGTGCTCCGCAATAACGGGTAGGGAACTTAGCTTTCCTGCCCTGGATGCGCTTGAGTGCCACACGCAGCCAATTATAGGCATAGTGCATGGTCGAGTATCGCTGATAGGCGTCGATGGTAACGGGCTCATGTCCCAACTTCTTGAGGGACTGCTGTAAGGCCCAGTTCTGCAAGATGCCGCCATAATTCATCTCGAGCGGCTGAGTCACGATACCGATGCGCATTTTAGGCTTTAGGTTTTAGGCTTTAGTGGCGTGGTGCTGTCTATCCGTTTCTCTTCTCGTAATACCATGCGTAGGCAGAGTAAAGCACAGTATACAGCCATGGCAGTCGATAGAACATAATGAGGGCACGCTTGACCATCCACGGCAATTGGCAATTCTTGAGTTCTTCGACCGTCTGGCCAAAGATGGATGCCACACGCTGATTCACGCCGGCGGCAAAGGTCGTTTTGCGGGCGCGGTATCTGGTGTTGAGCATCATCTTGTAGGTATACAGCAAGCACCACGAGCGATAGCGCGTGTCGTGCTTGGGCAGGTCGTTCAAGCACATCAGGAAGGTGTCCAGCCGCTCCACAATCGTGTCGTTCACGCCACCCTGGTCGTGGGTCATCGAGCCAGACCTCACGCGGTAACCATAAAGGGGCTGTTCCACCACGATGGCCTGCCGCATGCCGACACACAGACGTGTGAGCCACTCAATATCCTCGGCGGCAATCGACTTAAACCGTTCTGACCCGATAAATTCCCGCTTGAACAGCTTGGCCCATACCACAGGGTAGCCAAACTGGTTGCCTCTGAACAAATAGCTCATGTATTGCTCCTGGCTGTAATAGTTCACAGAGGGCACGGGGGATGCAGACTGCAGCGGGATCAACGGCTCCGCGTCGCCGAAAGCCACGGCGCGACCCATAGCGAAGTCGCACTGCTCACCACGCTGGGACAATGCGTCGTGCAGGCGTTGCAACATATCAGGCGCCACCACATCGTCGGCGTCAACAAAACAGATATATTCGCCCGTTGCAGCCTCCAGCGCGACATTGCGCGACACGGCGACACCGGCATTGCTCTGGTGAATGACCCTAACGCGCTCGTCGCTGGCAGCGACAGCATCGCACATATTGCCAGACCCATCGGTAGATCCGTCATCGACCAGCAGGAGCTCAAAGTCCCGATAAGTCGACGCAAGGATACTCTCGAGGCATTCTCCCAAGTACTGCTCGACATTATAAACTGGAACAACTACCGAAATCATGTATACAAAAAGGCTGATGCTGGTTGCAGGACGGGTGTGGTCAGGCGTTATCAACAATCCATCACAAGCACAAACGACAAGGGTCACCGGTACCATAGGAACCAGCGAACCAGTGGAGAGCGGGTAAAGCTGCAGACACTATCTCAGTAGTCATTATCAGCAAGTTACCAGTATTATGTCGATACTCAAGATGGTCCTCACGCCCGCAAGCGTGCGCCTTCGCGTAATATTCAACACGCAAAAGTAAGTTTTTTCCGCGACACTCGCAAATTTGCAACAAAAAATCAAGAAAGTCCCTTGTGTAGTGCCTGCCATGGCGTTTTATCTGGCTCGCCCAGGCAGGAGATGCATAGTTATTGCATTTACTTCGGGATTACACACAACTATGCGAGAGGATGATTTTTGCAAGATTTTAACACGTTTTTAGGCCAAACTCTTGCACATTATCAATTCAATTCATAATTTTGCAGTCAACAATCATTTTTTCATGAATAGTGATTAATTTTTTGTAAAACCGTATTAAGTGGATTGAAGGAATTATTCATTTTTCAAGTATATATATACTTTGATTTCTAAATATTTTAACTTATGATGAAACGCTTACTACTACAGAAGACTTGCGCTGTTGTGCTACTGGTGCTATCGAGCGCCCCTTGGGCACAGGGCAGCGTAACGCTCAACTCGGCCAGCTTCCCTGACGACAACTTCAGGGCCGCGTTGAGCGCCATCACTGGAGTGAGTGAGGGCAGTTCGTTCAACGAGGCCACGCTCACCGAGCTGGATGTCTCAAACAAGGGCATCACGAACATCAAGGGTGTCGAGTTATTGACTGCCCTGACCAAGCTGATTGCTTCGCATAACGACATCCAGTTTGCAAACATCACCAACAACCCTCATCTCGAGTGGCTGGACCTCAGCGACAACCCCGCACTGCGTGGTTTCAATTCGACAAGCGGCAGTGGTTCGACTTCTGCACACTGGATCACGCTGACCAACAACATGCCGCTGAAACACCTTGACCTGTCGAACTGCAACATCGGTTTCTTCCAGGCTTTGTCAACCGGCTACCATGTCAATTCGCTGACATGGCTCAGCTTGGCCAACAATCCCGCTATGGCCGGCTGGTCGCCAGGCATCTCAAACCAAACCGACCTGGTGTATTGTGACCTTACCAACACGGCCCAGACCTCGGCAAGTGTGGCCTTCTCGTCGGCCCACAACAAGCTGGAGACGCTGATTCTCAAGAACAACAGCAATTTTGGTTACAGTAGCAGTTTTCAGTACTTGAGTGCGCTCAAGTATCTGGACATCAGTGGTTGTGACCTCTATTTCCGCAACGGGACATCCAGCGCTTACTACCTGCTTCATTACCTCACACCCACCAACAACCCCAATCTGGAAACCTTGATTGCCAGCAACAGCAAAATGGGCGAGTATACTGAGGGTCTGACAGGCTTCAGCAAACTCAAGACAGTGGACGTGAGTGGCAATCCCGGTGTAACCCAGTTTTGGATCAACGGCTCACCGCTACTCGAGTCGCTCGACGTCACTGGGCTGAACCAGATGACCTATCTGCAACTCAACGAGGACGCGCTGCCCCGCTCGGGCTTCACGTTCACAGGCGGCAGCACCTGCACAGCGTTGCGCAGCCTGTACCTTAATGACAACAACTACAATTCTGTAGGTCAGGCCACGACCGACTTTGCCAGCATCAGCAGCCTGGCCTACCTGTACCTCGAGAGCAACGATGGATTTACTGGCAATCCACTGACAGTGAACGCCAGCGACTGCGGCAACCTGACGGGCATCGACCTGAACAACAACGGCTTCACCAGTTTCAGCGCTCCAAGCCTCCCTGCCACCCTCACAGCACTGATGCTGGGTGAAAACAGTTCCATGACACGACTGGAAATGCACAACAACCCTGGCATCACCAAGATGACCTCGAGCGACGTGATGACTGACGGCTGCGGCCTGTACCTGCTGGGCAACTCGGCACTGACCTATATGGACATCAGCGGCACAGCGGATCAACCCAACCACTTCGTGCATATCGGTAACAACAGTTCGCTCGACGATGTGCCCATCGACACGCTCAAGGCGAGCTACAACAAGTTCTACACGTTCAGGAACCTGAGCCCCGTCGAGGGCGGTTTTTATGAGACCTGCAGTAAGTCAAACTATGCCTACGGACGGCAGTACGCCCTTACTCCCAGGCCGGACTATGATTACTACTACTCATCGTGGTGGCCAGCCAACAATGGTTATCCCGACAGTGCGTCTCTAGAGCAGTTGACGGGATTGAGATACCTGGACCTGAGCCACTGTCAACTCAAGGACTCGTTGTACCTGCACAGCAACGTTAACCTCGAATACCTCGACGTGAGCCACAACCGGACCATCGACTACAGGACCACCTCGGGCGACAAGGGCGCTGCCTACAGGGCATCGAACAACGGTTCTGACAAGACGGTAGCAGCCTACACCGAATTTCCTGACTACAAGAAGTACTTGTGGCTGGCCGATCCCGAATCGAGTGACCAGGAGCCCTACACGCATGATTACAATGATACGACGGGCCTCTACATCCTGGACCTGATGCATAACGACAAGCTCGTGTACCTGGACATCAGTTACACCGGCATCGAGCAGACGGCAGCGACCCATTGCCATGTGGCCAATGCGCGCTACATCTGGATACAAGACCTGCCGTTGCTCAAGTATTTCTATGCCGACTGCAATGGCATGCGGTCGCTGGGCACTAGCACCAAGCGAGGCAAGTTCCACCAGGAAGGCCTGGCATCGCTCGAACGCTTGTCGGTCATCGGCATGCGTGGCGCCGATAACCGAACCATGATGGGCTCTATCAACCCCCATGGTATCGTCAGTCCTAATCTGCATTACGTCAATCTAGCATATAGTGACTATGACTCCATCGGCGTGTGGAGGATTCCCCAGTTGGACACCCTCATCATCAGGGGTAATCCCATCCATTACCTGAACCTGCAGAGCAACCCTAACATCGTCTACGTCGATGCCCGCGAGTGCGCCTTTAAGATGCGCGGTTATGACCCGTCAACGGGCAACACCTACCCGCCAGATGCCAACATATTTAAGAATGGCGCACGCATCGGAGGTGAGTATTCCAGCGACATGACCAATGAAGTTGCCGCCAACCCCACAGTCAAGGGCGACGTGACGACCCCGTTCAGCGGCCTGAGGGCAGTCAGGGCCTATGATCGTCCATATCTGCACACACTGCTTCTCGACAATAATAACGCCTTACGCGAGGTGTACTGTTTCAAGAATCCAGTGTTGCCCAAGATACACGGTTTCGAGAGCCTTCCGTTCCCGAAACCAGCTGTCGACCAGCAATATGGTTATCCTGCTGTGGATGCCGACTCACTCGACCTGGTATGGGTCAACGACAACCCAGAGTTTATCGAACTTAACTTGAGCAACAACGCCAACCTGCGCTACCTGCACGCCTACAATGACAAGGCGCTGGGTACAGCGCTGGCCGGGAATGGCATGGACCTGACTGCTAACCACAAACTTGTCTCGGCATGGGTGTCGAACAGCCTGCTCGAGAAGTTCCAGAATGGTGCCGGAGCCAACCTGGACACGCTCAGGATATGGCAGAATCCCGTCCTGGAGGAGATCAATGTCACTGCAAACACGGGGCTGAAGGTACTGGATTTCCGCAACTGCATGGTGCGAAACATCAATCTGGACAACAACCACCAGCTCACCTACTTTGACTGCTGCAATCTGGACAGCGCTTGGATTGGCCAAGATCCGACCTACCAGCGTTTTCAGTACGACTACGACATGCCACGACGCGTGCCCACCATCGTCGATGACCCAGGCAAAAACAGCATTGCCGATCTGCACTTTGCCAGCAATGTGCTCGAGGAGGTTCACGCCGATGCCAATGACCTGTACCATATGGACGGCTTGGCTAACAATCCCAATCTGCACACCCTCACATACAGTTACAACCACATCAATGCCATCGACTTGAGCGGTTGCCCCAACATCAACCCCAACAAATATAATTGTGAGCACAATGTCAGGGGACTGATAATGAGCGAGCTGTCGGAATGGTCTACCACCGTCAACCAGGTCACCACCGTGCACAAGATGTACTACCTGCAGCTCGAGCCCGACGCAGGCGATGCCCTCGAAGAGAACTACGACACCTATCTGGGGCACAAGGCAGGCCAGGACTCACTGCTGAGCAGTCAGGATAATGGCTACCTGCGCCGGTTTGTCGATGATGGCTTCGACCCCGACAAGGTGCTAAGCTTCAAGGTGAACTCATCGGGCGTATACGATGGCACCCGTGGCGAGGAGACCCCTGCAGGCGCACCCAAGAGGGTGGTTGAGATCATTGACCCATCGGTGGAGGTGGATTTGAGCACGATCTATGGCAAGATTGCTGTCATCAAGCTCCTGAACGAAGAGCGCAACTATGTCACCTACATGTACGACGACCAGCGTCCGTCGACCAACCGGGACAGCGGAGGCTCAGAATTTGGTATCGCCTGGGCGCCTCCTGGCCATCCCACACATGTGATGGAGACGACTGCCGACGGCCTGAGCCAGCTCACCATAGTCAGTGAGCGCTACTACGACACCGCCGGTGCCGAACACAGCGAGCCCATTCAGGGCGTGAACATCATTGTCAGGCAGATGAGCGACGGCTCCACCCAGACCGTCAAGGTCGTCAAGTAACGGCCCAGCCGACGATCACATTGCAATCAATCCTAACAGAGATGCCGCGCAACAGGAGGCACGGCATCTCTGTTAGACTAGTTAAATGGGTGTATGAATCAATCCTGGGAACGCTTGCCTAGCGGGATGGATAAGCCCACCAGCGCATTGCAGCACTTGGTGCCCTTGCCGAGATACATATAATCCGTGCCCAGCATCAGCGGGCCCAATTTCACCGCCAGCCCGAAGGAGCTGCCACCGCACCTAATGGGAGAATAGCTCACGGCCAGGTCGACCAGACTGCGGGGATGGTAGTTGACCGCCATGGTCAGCTCGCTCCCGTTACCGATTAGCTGGGCAAACCGCTGAGTGAACAGTAGACCGAGCCCTAACTTGTTGTTGGCCAACCGGTACTGTGCGCCCAGGGCGAGCACTGACGAGAGTTTTGTGGTGCGGGATTTGGACTTCTGCTGATCGATGTGCAGGCGCATCATGTCCAGATTGAGCACCTCGCCTGTCGACACCACATCGGCGAAGCGTAACAGGTCACCAGGGTTGCTGCTGTCATAGTGCAGGTCGTCGGTGTTGGCATGGGCCCTCACCGTGTGGTCGCCCGACCACGAGATGAAGCCCAGGTCATTGATTGCGGCACTGAGCGAGACGGCGTCGTTCACACGATAATCGACGCCCAAATCAACCGCGGCACCCATGCCCGTGACGCCCATCTTATTGGCATTGAGATCTATGTCATCGATGTAGCCGTTATCCCCCACTTCGTATTTCAAGCCCATCATCGAACTCTCGAGTTCGGCGTCAACATCGACCGATGCCGTTCCTGTGGCCCGAAGCAATTCAATGGGGTCGGCATGGCTCCAATCCATGTTGGGGTCAATCCCCTCGAGGTGGGTCACGATGTCAGCACGCTTGAGCTTCAGGCTCACGTTTCCCACTCCCAGCAAGCCTTTCAGGCGCGCGCCGAGTGTCAGGCGCTCGTTGATCACATGGGCGTATCCAAGCCCCACCTCGGTGTAAGCGTTCAGCGCCAGTTTGCCATCGGCAATCGTGCGGACGTAGTTGCCATAGTCGTTGGCATTGATGCCCTTCATGTCTCGAAGGAAGTCAAACATCGCCAAGGGCACACCGAGGTTGCCATCGGCCTTCGCGCTGATGTTCAGCGACATAAAACCATTGCCATGCCACCACCCCACGCTCAGCAGGTCGACTCCGGCATCGACCGACATGCGGTTCATTGCCGTCAGCTTGCCATAAAACTTGTCGGTTGTGAAGTAGTCTGCATCCTCGGCATTATCGATAATGTCGATAGCATCGCCGATGCCCATCGTGTTGGAATAATAACCCGCCGAGGTTCCGCCGATACCCGGCAGATTCACGTACCCACGGTCGGGAGCCAGTGCAGGATTGAGTTGCAGGCGATAGGGGGCACTGTCCATGAAATAGGTAGTGCGCACCGACTGGGCATAGCCCAGCACGGGAAGCAGGGCTGCAGCCAACAGCAGGCGCCCCACTAGCTGGAATCGTTTTCTCATCATCATAGTTTCACTCGCGGTATGATTGTTTATTGTTAGATTTGCCGCAAAATACCAAGCGCAAAAGTAATAAAAAAATGAATATGCAGAGCGAAATAGCCAATTTTGTGCGAGCCGAAAGGCAAAAAAAGTGTAACTTTGCGGTTTGAATTCAACTATGTAAAGTAAAAGAACTGAATATGAGTCAATATAACAAAAAATTAAGGGTGGGCATCACCCTGGGCGACACTAACGGCATCGGCATCGAGGTTGCCCTCAAGGCCGTAAGCGTTCCCGAGATGATGGACATGTGCATCCCCATCCTGTACGGATCGAGCAAGGTGGTGAGCTACCATCGCAACGCGTGCAACCTGCCCGGATTCCAGATCAATCACACCAAGAGCGCAGAGAGTCTCAAGGACAACATGCCCAACCTGGTGGAGTGTATCGACCAAGACATCAAGGTGGAGCTGGGCCAGCCCAGCAAACAAGCCGGTCTGGCATCATTCATTGCCCTTGAGGCCGCCGTACACGACCTCAAGGCCGGATTGATCGATGTCCTGGTTACCGCCCCGATCAACAAGGACAACATCCAGAGCGAGCAATTCCAGTTTCCCGGCCACACCGAGTATCTGGAGAGTGCGGCAGGTGATGGCGACAAGGCACTGATGCTGATGTGCACAGAGAACCTGCGCATTGCCCTTGCCACGACCCACATACCGCTCGCCCAAGTCCCCGCAGCACTGACCATCGACGGCATCAAGGAAAAACTGCGCCTGCTGAACACATCGCTAAAACGCGACTTCAACATCGACGGCCCGCGCATTGCCGTGCTGTCGCTTAATCCCCACGCAGGCGAAAACGGCATCCTGGGCACCGAGGAGCGCGACATCATCGTGCCCGCCATTCAGCAGAGCCTCGACGAGGACGGTGTGCAGTGCTTCGGCCCCTATGCTGCCGACGGATTCTTTGGCGCACGCCATTATCGCCGGTTCGACGGCGTGCTGGCCATGTATCACGACCAAGGCCTCGCTCCGTTCAAGACCATCGCGATGGACGAGGGCGTAAACTTCACAGCCGGCCTGCCCATCGTGCGCACGAGTCCGGATCATGGCACAGGCTACGACATTGCCGGTCAAGGCATTGCCAACGAGTCGTCGATGCGCCACGCTATCTATACCGCGCTGGACGTATTCCGCAACCGCATCCGCTATGACGAGGCCAGGCAGAACCCGCTCCCCAAGCTCTTCCAGGACCGCGGCCGCGACAACGTCAAGCTAGACCTGACCAAGGACGTGTAACCCGCATAGCCGAGACACATATACTACAATATGATAAAGGGTATCATCTTTGATTACGGAGGCACACTCGACAGCCGAGGTGTGCACTGGAGCGAGGTGTTGTGGCAGGGGTATCAGCGGGCAGGCGTACCCATCGACAAGGAAACCTTCCGCACGGCCTACGTGGAGGGCGAACGCGCATTGGCACGCGAACGCATCATCCTGCCCCAAGACGACTTCCACGCCCTGCTCACCAAGAAGGTGGCGCTCGAGGTAAGCTTCCTGCCCGAGCAACCCGAACAGGCCACCCGCGACCTGTGGGTGAGCCAGATCGCCGCCTACTGTGACAATGCCGCGCGTTCGTGCATCGACGAAGCGCGCCCCATGCTCGAGGCGCTGCACGAGCATTACCCCCTGATGCTGGTCAGCAACTTCTACGGTAACATCGACGAGGTTTTGCGGTCTTATGGCATCCGGCACCTGTTCAAGGGTATCATCGAGAGTGCCGTGGTGGGTGTGCGCAAGCCCAACCCCACCCTATTTAAGCTGGGAGTCGACGCACTGGAACTTGCCCCCCAAGAGGTGCTCGTGGTTGGCGACAGCCTGGTCAAGGACATCAAGCCAGCCGAGCAGCTGGGCTGCCAAGTGCTGTGGCTCAAGGGCAAGGGGTGGACCGCTGCCGAGGACGAGCAGACCCATCCCAACACCATCACACGTGTCACACAAGTGACCGATTGGCTGACAGACAAATCGTAATAACGCATTCATTATTCATCACATCAGCAACCACTCATGAACTATGCTATCATAGCTGCAGGCGAGGGCTCACGGCTGGCCCAAGAAGGCATTGCCAAGCCCAAACCCCTCGTTGAACTGCAAGGAGAGCCCATGATCGGGCGCCTCATCAACATCATGCTCAGGTGCAACGCCCAGAGCATCAGCATCATCGTTAACGAGCACATGACCGAGGTCAGACAATATCTGGAGGGCCTTGAACTGCCCGTCCCCCTCAATCTTGTGGTCAAGACCACTCCCAGCTCGATGCACAGCCTGTGGCACCTGAGCCGCGAAATCCCACGAGGCAAATTCTGCCTGACGACGGTCGATACCATCTTCAAGGAGCAGGACTTCAAGGGATACATCGATGCCTTTGAGGCAGACGACCGCCATGACGGCATGTGGGCCGTAACACCCTTTGTCGACGACGAGAAACCGCTGTGGGTCGATGTTGACAAGCAGATGAACATCACCGCATTCCGCGACAAGCGATGGGACGGAGCCACTTATGTGTCGGGCGGCGTGTATGCCATGACGGACAAGGCGTTTCCCGTTCTGGACCATTGCATCGAGCAAGGTATCAGCCGGATGCGCAATTTCCAGCGTGCGCTGGTCGAGGCAGACTTCAAGCTACAGGCCTACAGCATCGACAAGATCGTGGATGTGGACCACGCTGGCGACATCGCAACGGCCGAAGCATTTCTCGCCTCGTGACATACCCCACGAAACGGCATAGCTGTTGACCTTTGCTCAGACTGGCAGACGACAGGTCAGCAGGCATGAGATTCCAGCGGTCCTCACGCTGCAGGTCATCGTGCCTCAATAACCGCTTGAAAAAAACTTGCGTCTTATCGTGAGGTTCCGTGTAATGGATTGGCTGAACGGTCACGCATCGCAATCAAACATTAAAAAAATGTTATCAAAGTGCACCGCGGAGATTTATCGACGAAAAAAAGGCAAAAATCCGATTTTTTGCCTGGGGTGTGATTAACACTTGTTAGCGGTTAATACTATAAAATAGCCTGATTTTAACACTATTTGCACATTTAGGCCAAAAATTATATTTTTTACACCATTTTTACAATACATTTAGTTTCTCAATTCAAAAAAAGGGTGTAATTTAGCGCCGTTTTTTCGCGGACTAGTGATCCAAAGCGACAAGAACAGCAGTCCGATGACTGCTAAACAGAGACTAGAAATCAATCGTAAACATTAACTGTAATAAGAAATTATGGCAAAAGAAATCGTTAAGCCCGCTACCGGCAAGTTAGGTATTATGGTAGTAGGATTGGGTGCCGTGAGCACCACGTTCATGACTGGTGTGATGATGGCTCGCAAGGGTCTTGCAAAGCCCGTCGGCAGCATGACACAGTATGACAAGATTCGCATCGGAAAAGGCGAGAACAAAAAGTACTTACATTATAAAGATATCGTATCGATGCCCAGCCTGGACGACCTGGTGTTTGCAGCATGGGACGTATTCCCCGCCAACGCATACGAGAGCGCAATCAACGCCGAGGTGCTGAAGGAGAAGGACATCGAGCCCGTCAAGGACGAGTTGCTGAAGATCAAGCCGCTGAAGGCTGCCTTCGACAAGAACTACGCAAAGCGCCTGGACGGCGACAACGTGAAGCAGTGCAAGGACCGCTGGGACATGACCGAGCAAATTCGTGAGGATATCCGTAACTTCAAGAAAGAGACCGGCGTCGACCGCGTGGTAGTGCTGTGGGCCGCCTCGACCGAGATCTACGTGGAGCCCGACATGAAGTATCATGGCACCATCGCTGCCCTGGAGCAGGCCATGAAGGACAACGTGGTAGACAAGGTTGCCCCCTCGATGTGCTACGCTTATGCAGCACTGATGGAGGACTGCCCCTTCATCATGGGCGCCCCCAACACCACCGTCGACATCCCCGCCATGTGGGAGCTCTCCGAGAAGACCCAACTGCCCATCGCTGGTAAGGACTTCAAGACCGGCCAGACGCTGGTTAAGAGCGGCTTCGCTCCCATCATCGGCACTCGCATGCTGGGCCTGAACGGCTGGTTCTCGACCAACATCCTGGGCAACCGTGATGGTCTCGTGCTCGACGAGCCCGCCAACTTCCGCACCAAGGAGGTCAGCAAGCTGTCGACCCTCGAGTCGATTCTCGTTGCTGATGATCAGCCCGACCTGTACAGCAACTACTACCACAAGGTACGCATCAACTACTACCCGCCCCGCAACGACAACAAGGAGGGATGGGACAACATCGACATCTTCGGCTGGATGGGCTATCCCATGCAGATCAAGATCAACTTCCTGTGCCGCGACTCTATCCTGGCCGCCCCCCTGTGCCTCGACCTGTGCTTGCTCATGGATCTGGCTCACCGCGCCGGCCGCTACGGCACGCAGCGCTTCTTGAGCTTCTTCCTCAAGAGCCCGATGCACGACTACACCAAGAACGAGATCCCCGTTAACCACCTGTTCCAGCAGTACGTGATGCTGAAGAATGCCATCCGCGAGATGGGCGGTTACGAGGCCGACGAGGAGATCGATTAATCCATCGATAGGACAACTCAAACCATCATAGCGGGGCTGATGCCGAATGGGCATCGGCCCTGCTACTTTTTGGCCCCCTAACAACGCAGCGACAGCAATTATTGACATTAAAATTTTTTATCATTGTTTAGTTTGTCAATTCAAGTGAATTACACTAAATTTGCACCGAATTATGTATTGACGGCAACAGGCAATTCCGTCGATGACTATTCATACCAAACTAATTGAAAAAAATTCGTATATCATGCAACAGATAGTCCAAGAAGATTTGGCTGCAAAAGCGGCGGCCGAAGAGAAAAAGAAAAAACGCTTACGCACTGGTATTAAGTGGGACCGACTTTTCATGGCATGTGCCTACAACTGGTACTGGTTTGTGCTGTCGATGATTGTATGCGCCAGTATTGCCTACCTGTACGGCAAGTCACAGCCGCAGTATTATGTGGCCAAGTCATCGATCCTCGTCAGGTCAAAAGACAGCGCACAAGGCACTCCGTCGATGACATTCAGCGACCTGGGATTGAACACGGTGAACTATATCCCCAATGAGCCGTTTAAGCTGAGGTCCTCCCGCGTGATGGAGATCGTGGTCAATTCTCTTGGACTCAACGTTCAGTACTTTGGCCACATGTTCCTGCGCGACGTGAACATCTACAAGAACACGCCGGTCCAAGTCACACCGCTCAAGGAGGTGACCAGCGGCTACTCTATCACTATTGTGCCCAAGAGTGAAGAGGAATATGAATTCAAGGTCAACGACGGCCAATGGAAGAAGGCCCACTTTGGCAACAAGGTGAACACCGAGTATGGTCCTGTGGCCATCACCAAGACCAAGGAATTCAACGAGAGATACGTCGACTATAACGTTATCGTGCAAATCAGCAATCCGTCGGCAATGGCCAGGTCGTTATCAAGCTCACTGATTGTTGAGCTCGCCGACCAGCACAGCGACGTGCTGAATCTTGCTATCAGGGGCCAGAACCCCGTGATGTGCGCCGACATTCTGAACGCTCTGGTCGTTGCATACAACCAGGAAGGCATCAACGACATGAACCAGGTGGCACGCAACACCGAGGCCTTTATCGCCGAACGTGTGTCTGACTTGTCGAAGGACCTGAGCGGTGTGGACAATGAGGTTGCCGTGCTGACCGCCAGTTCGGCCAACTCGATGATGCTGGGTAACTCGTCTAACGCCATGCAGCAGCTCAACAATGCCGCCGACGTCAACCTCGAGATCAACCTGGCATCCCAGATCAGGCACTTCATCGCCAGCATGGGCCCCAGCGACCTCATCCCCGTGAATACCGGCATGAACAACTCGGGTATCTCATCCCAGATTACCCAATACAACGAGGCCATGCAGGAGTATCAGAAGATTGCTGCCACCTCGAGTGCCGAGAACCCCGTCATGAAGGAGCTTACCAATGCCCTTACCACCCAGAAGAAGACGATTCTCGCCAGTCTTGACAACTACATCAGCAGCCTGCACACCAAGCAAAACCAGGCACAACGCATGCAGAGCCAAGCCCAGAGCAGCATGACGGCCAACCCCTCGCACGAGAAGGCGATTACCGAGGTTACCCGCCAGCAGAAGATCAAGGAGCAGCTATACCTGTACCTGCTTAACAAGCGTGAGGAGAATGCCCTGCAGATGGTTATTACAGAGCCTAACGCCAAGGTGATGGAGCCTGCAATCCCCAACCCAACCCCAGTGACCGCGCCGCTGACGCGTATCGTGCTCACCGGTATGGTGATTGGTCTGTTGATTCCCGCCTTCATCCTCTATGCAGTATTCTGGTACTTCTCACTTGACAAGACCATCCACACCCGTCGTGAGATTGAGGAGGTTTGCGATATTCCCATTCTGGGTGAGCTGCCTGCCAAGAAGAGCAACATCACTGGCGAGATTGTTGTCAACGAGACATCCAATGACCGCATGAACGAGGCCTTCCGCATCGTGAGAAACAACCTGGACTTTGTTACCAACCAGGAGAAACCCGACGGCGAGGCTACGGTCATCCAGTTCACATCGACCATGTCTGGTGAAGGTAAGAGTTTTGTTGCCGTCAACCTGGCCTTGTCCTACACGTTTGTGAACAAGAAGGTGATTGTGGTCGACCTCGACTTGCGTAAGGGTAAGTTCTCAGAGTATGTGGGTGTTCAGGACGGCAAGGGCGCATCCGCCTACTTGTCGGGTAAGGAGCCCAACATCGACAATGTCATTCACCGTGGCGCACTCCACGAGGGCTTTGACATCATCAGTGTAGGAGCCATCCCCCCCAACCCCACAGCACTGCTGCTGAGCGACAACATGACCAAGATGATCACGGAATTGAAGAAGCGATACGACTTCGTCATCCTCGATACCGTGCCCTATAACCTGATTGCAGATGCCGCTGTTGTGAACCGCTTTGTCGACCTGACCATCTATGTTGTGCGCGACGGCAGGGTTGAGCAGACCTACATGTACGAGCTTGAGCGCTTGGCCAGCGAGCACAAGATCAATAACCTGACCATCCTCATCAACGATATCAAGGTGAGCAAGACCCGCTACAACTACTCGTATGCTTACGGCTACGGTAAGGGTTACGGCTACGGTTACGGATATGGCTATGGCTACGGCTATGGTGGTGATAGCGGTGGTTACTATATCGACGACACCCCCAAGGACAGGGAAAAACCCATCCAGGGATAAATCATAATCTGAATACTGACGAATGAAGATTGCGGTTGTAGGAACCGGATACGTCGGACTAGTCACGGGCACCTGTTTCAGCGAAATGGGTGTCCATGTGACATGTGTAGACGTGGATGAGCGCAAGATCGAGGCGCTCAAGCAAGGCATCATCCCCATCTATGAGCCGGGTCTGGAGACCCTGGTTCACAAGAACGCCAAGAAGGGGCGGCTACGTTTCACCACGCGGCTCGAGGACGTGCTCCACGATGTGAACATCGTCTTCAGTGCCGTGGGAACGCCCCCTGACGAGGACGGTAGCGCCGATCTGAAATATGTGCTGGAGGTGGCACGCACCATCGGACAGCATCTGGACCACTACGTCGTAGTGGTCACTAAGAGCACTGTCCCTGTGGGAACGGCAAAAAAAGTCAAGGATGTCATCCAGCAGGAGCTGGACAAGCGGGGCGTTGACGTGGAATTTGACGTCGCCAGCAACCCCGAGTTCCTCAAGGAGGGCAATGCTGTCAAAGACTTCATGAGTCCCGACCGCGTGGTGGTAGGTGTTGAGAATGAGCGGGCCCGCAAACTCATGGCACGACTGTACAAGCCGTTCATGATCGTGAGCGACCGTCTCATCTTCACCGACATCCCTTCGGCCGAGATGATCAAGTACGCAGCCAACTCGATGCTGGCAACCCGCATCAGCTTCATGAACGATATCGCCAACCTGTGTGAACTGGTTGGTGCCGACGTGAACATGGTGCGAAAGGGCATCGGCAGCGACACCCGCATCGGCAAGAAATTTCTGTATGCCGGATGTGGTTACGGTGGCAGCTGCTTCCCCAAGGATGTCAAGGCGCTTATCAAGACCGCAGCCGACAATGGCTATGCCATGCGCGTGCTACAAGCTGTCGAGGACGTGAATGCAGACCAGAAACTGGTGCTCTACCGCAAGCTGGTCAACTATTATGGCAACGAGCAGGAGCTACGGGGAAAGACCATCGGCATGTGGGGCCTGGCATTCAAGCCCGAGACCGACGACATGCGCGAAGCTCCGTCACTGGTGCTTATCGATTTGCTGCTCCAGGCAGGAGCCACTGTCAGGGTTTATGACCCTGTGGCCATGGACGAGTGCCGACGCCGCATCGGCGATACGGTAACCTATGCCACCGACATGTATGATGCCGCCGATGGCTGTGACGCGCTCATGCTCGTCACCGAGTGGAAAGAGCTGCGCATGCCCAATGTGGAGACCCTGCAGCGCAAGATGCGCGGGCGCCTCATCCTGGACGGCCGCAACATCCTCGACAGCGAGGAGTTACATCAGGCCGGATTTGAGTACCACTGCATCGGACGATAAAGTAGCAATATATTACATTATAATAAGAGCAGCAAGATTCGACGGAACCTTGCTGCTCTTATTATGGTGTTAATCTATGACGTTACTTCACGACGACTTTGCGCGAAGCCGTTTCGCTAGTGACGAGATAGATGCCATCAGGCAAGTCAACGGTGCTTTCGCCACGTGTCATGACCACAGCGCGGCATTCGCCTTCCATGTCGTAAATCTCAAGCATTTCGCCTGAATAGTTCTCGCAGAGGATGCCACCCTCGACAGGTACTGCATCCCAACTGCAGGACAATGCTGCGGCCGTTCCCTGCAACAGCATGTCGATCAGCGAGGACACATCGGCAATAGTGATTTCAGTATCAAGATTCACATCTGCCGCCAGCTCATCGAATGGGTCAACATTGCCCGAGAGCAGATAGTCGATAAGAGTTGAAACATCGGCAATGCTGACTGTACCATCCATATTCACATCACCTGGTTTCACCGTTTTGGGATTCACTGTGCCTTCTACGTCTGCATGAGCACTAACGCGGCTTGTTGAGGCCGTCAGTGTTCCCTCATAATCGCCTGCTGTGCTGGTATTGGCCAGACGCACATAGAACACCTCTCCGGTCGGATCGAGCGTCAGCGTGTTGGCCCATGAGGTTCTGTTCAAGCTGATCTGGAAATTGCCTGTGACCCTCAGAGTGATATTCTCGGTATTGTTGTCGGCAGATACAGTAGCGCTAACAATGCTCGACTCGCCACCTTGCTCAGCCTCCATCTGGCCAACCGGAGTGATGGAAAGCGTGGGTTCAGGCTGAGGTGCGCTATTGTTGGTCGTGATGGCAATATCGTCGATATTGAGACGAGCGCCAGCGGTCTGCTTGATTCTGAAACGCACATTGCCTGTCACGTTCATGTCGAAGCTGTACTGCTTCCAAGTCGTAGTTGGCGAACAGGTTCCCACAGTAGTCCAAGTGCTGCCGCCATTGGTACTGTACTGCAGCTGCAGCGTTGGAGAAGCCTCGCTCGAGCTCCAATTACCGGCATAGAAAGTAACCTTGCTTGCACCATCAGCGACATCCTCAGTCATCTCGATGCAAGACGTGCTTGTCTTACCGAGACGACAACTCAGTGAGTTGTTCTTCTTATCAGCATCAGTGCCCCAAATACCGGCATCGGTAAACTGCCATGAGAACGCCTTACCATTCACGGCCTGGGTCCAGTAACCACCCGTTGAGCAGCCTTCCCAGGTCTCGATAATCTCTTCGCCGGGTTCAACGCTGCCACCAGAGTTGTAGCTGGCAGTCAGGTTAACCGTAGTGGTGCTCAGCTCTGAGCTGGTAATGGTCAACGTGCCTGTAGCGGTGGTAGCAGTGCCATTATAGGTAACGGTAATGGTTGTACCATTGTTGGCATTGGTTGCCGAAATGCTAGTCGGGGCCACCGAGAAGCCTAAACCGCTAACGCTCACGGTCAAAGCCTTTGTCAGGTTGGCACCCTTGACGGTGATTGATTTTGACACCCCGTTGCCCGTGTTGGTACCCACGTTCACAGTCGAACCGCTGACGGGTGATGTCAGAGTGGGAGTCGGCGTGGGAGTCACCCCGCCCGGCGTCCACGCGTTGCCCTTCATGTTGCCCCAGATGTACTCGACCAGTTCGGGATAGTCAACGAAGGGGTTGCGGTTTCTCTGGATGCCATAGACGGCATCGTTGCGATTAGTTTCCAGTGTGCTAACGGGGTCGTTGCGGTGCCATTCCAGCAATTGGTTAATGGCCCAGGTGGTGAGACCCAAATAGGACGATGAAGTGAACACCACACTACCCGTTCCACTGGTATATGAGCTCATGCGCATCATGTAGCGTGTGGCAAAATAGAAATACACGCGCGCGAAGTCACCCTTGTATTCGTCAGCGACCTCAAACACGATGCCACTGTAGCCGCTGAAGGTGCAAGTGCCGCGTTTGCCGGTGCCCTTGGGCGCACCATTGGCGCAATCACCAAACGGATAATTGCCACGCTCGGCATTCACCCATCCGTCAACGGGGAACATGTGATGCAGGTCGGTATAAGCGGTATCAGAACTTGAACCGCCCCACCAGCTGTTGGGAATCGAGTGTTCGCGGTTGTAGCAGTCGCCTATTCCATCATAAGTTCCACACTGGTTGGTGTGATAAGTGTACTGTGTTGTGGAATAACGGTCAATAATAATGTCACCATTACAGTCTGTCGTCTTGAAATCGGTCCACAGGTTGTCGTAAGAACGCTTGGTGTGGCCCTTGATGATCTTGTGAAGGGCTGTTTTCAACGCCTGATCACTCTTTCCTTGTGCGGCAGTATAGTAGCCACTAGGGATCGCAGCCGTTGCATGCAGACCCACCATGACGGCAAAGGCCAGCAAAAATGAATTAAACTTTTTCACCATCTCGATAATTATGGATTAGGGATTAATAGATCTCTTCTTGTTTCAGTGCTGCCTGAGGTAATTCAGCGCACGCTTGCAGATGCCCTCGTGGCGCACAATCATGTAGACCAAGAGGATATTAAGCACAACAACCTCGAAGGCGAAATACAACCACGGCATGTCGATGAGCACCGCGATAAAGCAGGCAATGATGCGCGTGTTGAACGTGAGGATGTTCGTATACTTCATCAGCGGCAAGCTCAGGGCCCGGAAATAGTCGCGGAAGTCCTGACTGGGGACGCCGTCCTCGCCAAACCGCTCACTCAGCGCATGGCGCAGGCGCTGCATGTTGGGAGTCATGCGCTCCTGGTTAGCCGTGTAACCCCGGTAGAAGAACAATGGCACCTTGCTCCAGAAGTTTCTGCCCCACTCCAACTGGCGATACTGTTCTCCAAGTTTCGACGAGCTGTCCAGCTCACTCCCCTGCTGCCCCTTCAGGAAGAACAGGTGGAACTGGCGATAATAATCGGCCATAGCCGCCTGCAAGGCATGACTCACGCCCGACAGGATGGCCAGGACCCAAATCTGCCACTCATGGTTCGCGAAATAATCGCCCAACAGGCTATCTCCAAAATCCAGTTCCCTGAACACCAGAGCAAATGAGATGGCCGCGAACCAGAAGTCGCCACTCACACCGTCCAGGATGCGGCCCATGCGTGAGTACTGCTGTGTGAGACGCGCCAACTGACCGTCGGCGCTGTCAAAGGTGTCGGCCCACGTGATGAGCAGCATGCCAATCCAGTTGAGCCATGCCAGGTCACGCTGGCCAAAATACAGCAAGACACCCCCGGCAACACCCATAAAGATACTAGCCACGGTTATCGCATTAGGGCTCACACCCAATTTGGCAAAAAACTTGGCCCACAGGAACCCCAGCGGACGATGAAAATGCAGGTCAAACCACTCCTCGGTGTCTGACGACTTGAGCGATGCTTGATACTCTTCTTTTAATGTCATGTTTTTCGGTTGTCAGTTTACACTTTCCAAGTCTCAGGGTGGCTGCTAGCGCCAAGCCCCAATACCTTCGTTACTAAATCTTACAATCCCAAGTGCGCCTTGGCAAGCGCCAGCACAGCCTTAGCGATATGGGGAGCGGACTCGTTGCGGCAAGGCGCGAAACTGGGCCAGTCGTTGAAGTCGATGATGCGGATCGTGCCATCCGGATCCACGATGCAGTCGCCACCATAGATGACCACATTCAGCTCCTCGGCAGCACGCGCGCAGATGTCCTTCAACTCCTTCAGGTCGATGTCTATGCCCTGGCTGTGGCCATTGACCTCTTCCCAACCATACTTGCTGTGCCCCTCGTCAAAGGGGTAGAACCAATAGAAGAACTGGGAATCCTTCACGCCATAGAACTTCACCAGATCGCCCTGCAGGTGCACATTGATCACCGCACGGGTGATGCCACGATAGAAGTACTCCTGCAGCACCTCCTGGGCCTCCTCGGGATGACGCACATAGCTCACGTCCTCCTTGTGCATCGCGTGAAAGTCGCCACGCTTGATCCAGCACGACTTGAAACCAGCCTTCTTGAGCTGAGACTTGATATTCTCGTTGGTGTTCACAATCAGGCTCTCAGGATAAGGGATGCCATTACCCAGCAGGATGCGCGTCATGCGCTCGCGCGTGCAATTCTCAATGCCATAGCCCGAATTGATGACCAGCTTGCCAGCGTCCTCAAGGCGCTGCAGCTTGGCGATGCTCTCGCGCTCGCGGCACATAGCCAGCACCACCGGCTCCTCAATCTCCTGCTTGTTGAACTGTTCCTCACTGTACACATTCACCTGGCAACCACGCTTGCGCAGTTGCTCAGCCACCAGATTGAAGATGGCCGTGTCGTTACCAATATGGTTGGGCGAATAAGCCCCAGCGCGCATAACGCCCGCTATTGTGATTTCTGCCATTAGTTTGATGATCTTTTAAATGATAGTTCCAGAACTCATTCCGTAACCTTAACGGGGTGCAAAGATACAAAAAAAAGAATTGGCATCACGTAAAAACCGAGAAAAAAGGCACTTGCAGACCGAAGCGAGATTTTTTTTGAAAAAAAACGCCAAAAACACTTGCAGATATGAAATAAAGCAGTACCTTTGCACTCGCTAATGAAAATACTTCAGCTAGCTTCCGGAGAGGTGGGTGAGTGGCTGAAACCAGCAGTTTGCTAAAC
>CAZVMM010000010.1:0-60608 GCA_964628205.1 uncultured Muribaculaceae bacterium | reverse complement strand
ACTTCCTAACTGGCTGATAATCCAGTTGTTAGGAGTGTCAAATTTGTAATGCGATGTATCGGTAGATACAACCGCATTAGGGTTAACTCGTTTAAGTAGTTCAATGGCTGGTTCATCGTTGGGATCTTGAGGCACAAGTTTCCCTGAAATTGCTAATTCTAGAATATGATTCTTTAACTTAGATGCAGATTTCAATAAATCAAATTTCTCTTGCTCTATTGAGTCTGCAATAGATAAGAGCAGCTCAACTTTATCTACAATTCTCTTCTGCTCATTAAGTGGTGGTAAAGGGATTTGGCCAGAATTAGCATCCGAAGTGCTTAAACGAGGCATTTTCACACCAAAACCACATTGAATTGTGTAATCAACAAAATATTTTGACCTCAAAACGAGGTTGATATAAAATTCGCTAATTCCGCTAAATAAAGAAAATGGAATAATTTCAGTAGTGCAAAAACCTGGATTATCTGCAACGAGAACTTTATTAAGGTAAGTACGTAGTTTAGAGTAGAGAATGTTTCCCTTTTCAAATCTATGTCTAACACCTTTTATATCACGTTCTCCCTTTTTCAGTCTTTGAATTAGCCTTGCTGTATCTTTTTCCAAATCTTCTAATTCCAACACCCATGATTCAGCAGGAATATCTTCTACTGCCACATTTATGCATGTCCCATAGTTACTGATTTCTCTTAGAGTAGTCCATACCCAGTTATTAGGAATCTCAAACGGATAATGCGGCTTATCGAATGTTGATTAGTTCAGTGAAAAAAGAAAACATATCAGAAAAATTTGTAAATTTGCGACTATCAATATTATAATGATCATATCAATTAATTGAAACATATTTGATTTATGAGAGACGCAACTAGACTGGACATTTATTTCAGGGACGATAGAGCATTGTTTTTGATTCCTTTATACCAACGCAAATATGCATGGCAGCAGAAACATTGCCAACGGCTATTCTCTGACCTACAAAAAATACAAAAAGAAAACATTCGCAGTCACTTCTTCGGAAGCATTGTTTCAGTTAAGGCAGATAGCGAGCACGAGAATGACCTGCTTATCATTGATGGTCAGCAGCGCATCACAACGATTTCTATACTTATTCTTGCGGCTATCAATGCCGTCAAGAATGGTGAAATGATCATTGAAAATGAGGAATTTCTCAAAGATACAATGGAGAAATATCTATATGCCAAATATCGTCGTCATGTTGAGAGAAAGATTAAATTGCGTCCGATTGACGAAGACTTAATAGCATATGATGCGCTTTTCTCCAATGACCCAGAACAATTTGTCCCTGCCGAGAAATCCGGAGTTACGAAGAATTATTTGTTTTTCTATAACCTCATTGTTGGCCAAGGCCATACTTTGGTGTTTGAGGACTTGATTGATTCAATTGAGCGACTGATCATTATAGATATCTGTCTTGATAGTAACGACAATCCTCAGCTAATCTTTGAGAGCCTTAATTCCTGTGGCAAAGATTTGGAAGAAGCGGATAAGGTGCGCAACTATCTGCTGATGTCGCAATCAAAGGAACTTCAAGAACAGTACTATTACAAATATTGGCAAAAGATTGAAAAACTCACAGATGGCGAGCCGACGATGTTCATCCGCGACTACCTTACTCTTAAAAGAAGAGTCATCAGTAATCTGGAAGAATTGTATTTCGACTTCAAGGCCTATGATGAGAAATCAGGCTTAATGCGTGAGGACTTGCTTGCCGACATGCTGAAATATGCCAAGTATTACGAAATGGCGCTAAAGGGTAAGACGAACAACGAACGCCTAAACCGTAAATTGCGTCAACTCGCAAGCATCGGTTCGTTTGTGTGCATGCCTTTCTATCTCGCATTCTTTGATTATGCTGATCAGAATAGCTTGAGCGAGCAGCAGCGTTATGATGTACTTGATGTGGTTGAAAATTACTGGGCACGTCGAATTATCTGCAACTGGCCAGCAAATGCCATGACCAAATCTTTCGCTCTATTGCATAGCGACATCTTGCGTATTTATGAGATCCACAAGAAACGTGGGCAAGAATTGGAATTGCCTTATGTGGAAGTCATGAAATATATAATTATGAAGAAGCAAGGCACTGGTGAGTTTCCCATTGACCGATATGTTATTGAGAGTTTCCCTCAACGACAGATTTACAAAATGCCTTCCTCTTACCGTGCTTTTCTTTTCGAGCGTATGGAAAACCTCGATAGCAAAGAAGCAGATGAGGATATTGTTCAAAAACTAAGTGATGGAAAAATTACTATCGAACATATCATGCCACAGCACCTCACACCACAGTGGAAAGAAGACCTTGGCCCGGAAGCAGAGAGAATACAAGAACAGTATCTTCACACGTTTGCAAATCTCACTCTTACTGGTTATAACATCGATTATAGCAATCGTCCATATAGCGATAAATGGAATGGTTATACCTATACCAAGAAAGACCGAGAGACAAAAGAGGAGAAGACCATTTCGGTCTATGGCTATAAAGACTCGGCTTTTAAATTGAGTAACTATATGAAGTTGCATCAGCAATGGACAGAGAATGAGCTTAAAGAACGTGGAGAGCTTCTTCTTCAAAACTTCTTGCGTCTTTGGCCTATGATTTCGACGCAGTATGTTCCTCTTGAAAGAGAGGTCGAGGTGGTCTCCATCGACGATGACGATACCGATCTGAAAGGAAGGACTATTACTGCATTCCGTTATAACGGAGTGAAACACGAAGTATGGTCGTGGAAGATGATGCTCTTAGAGGTATGTAAGTTGATATTCAACGAGTATCCTACTGAAATGCTGTATTTGGCAACAAAAGACAATTACTTACATGCGTCGGCTAAAGACTACACTGCGCCTGTAGTGGAGAATTGTCACGTTTGGGCTTCTAACGACACACGTTCAAAACGCAACGTGCTGCTCTATATCTTCAAGGAATTGGGTATTGACCCGTCAATCCTTGAACTTGAGTTAGTTCCATTGAACAACAATGTTGTTGATGATAATGTGGAAGATTAAAACGATTTGCCTATGAAAGAATCAGAAAACACGCAGCCATTATCGCAGATAGAGATAGCACTGGAGATAGCGCTGAAGGCGCACAAGGGACAGCGTGACCTTGATGGCAAGCCCGTAATCCTGCACCCGCTCACTGTCGCCATGAAAGGCAACAATGAGAACGAAATTGTCGCTGGTCTGCTTCACGATGTGGTCGAAGACACCGACTACTCGTTTGAAGACCTGCTGGCTGCAGGTATCTCCTCCGAGGTCGTTAACGCGCTGCGCCTGCTCACTCACGAGAAAGGCTCAAGTTATATGGACTATGTGGAACGCATTGCCGGCTCTCACAATCCCATTGCCATCAACGTGAAGTGCAACGACCTTGACCACAATCTTGACCGTGGCCGCAAAGGCGACCACCTCAAGCAGGTGGCAAAGCATTCCGCTGCAAGAGAAATCATACACCCGTACAACGACGACGAGGGCACCGATTGGGATCTCTTGATTGACGATCCAGAAGAAGGCAAATATTGGCAAGCCAAATTCGCTTTCCAAATCATTAAGAAATCTATCGAGGATGCTACCACCGAAGCTGGTATCACCATTGACGAGTACATGCAATTCTTCCATCCTGACTGGTACCAAGATCAAAAAACGGAGTAAACTGTAATACTAAACAATACATTAATGAAATGACTGACAACAGATAAGTTCATGAATAGAATAGTTCTCATAGGAAACGGATTTGATATGGCTCATGGCCTCAAAACCAGTTATATGGACTTCATTAACTGGTATTGGGACAAACGCATAGATGCCTTTGCGGGTAACACGACAAAGGTTTCAGAAGACCGCTTGTGCAAACTGACCATCAAAGATGGCACCAACGTAAGTTGCTGGAATGTGTTCACGTTTGAACAATCATACTTCAGGGATATACTAGGCAACAGAACTTGTTCGGGTCATGAAGTGATAAAGGAACTCGAAAAACATCCGGAAGTCTTTTCGATAGATTATTGTCCTTTTTTCAGGAGAATCATGGAATCTTTTGAAACCAAAAGATGGGTGGACATAGAGAACGACTATTATTATATGTTGAAAAAGGTGATTGGAGAAGTCTCTCCGATTGACTACACCATCGAGGATCTGAATGAGCAGATGGGCTTTCTACAGGAAAAGTTGGTAGAATACCTCCGCACCATTGAAGTCCCTGAAGCAATCGGAGACATTAACAAGGCCCTAACTGATTATATCTACATAGAGGATTTATCAATTGAAGGTAAAGAATTGGCGAAGACAATGGGAATTATTGAATTTGATACCAATACCTTTGATGATAATCGTTACATTGCTGAACATTCTTCTGGTTTGTCTCCTGAACGTACCATGCTATTGTGTTTCAATTATACTGAGACAGCCCATATATATGAGCTATATGGTGGTCTTATCCTCAATTTCATTCATGGAGAGTTGAACCACCCAGAGCATATCATCTTTGGCTATGGTGATGAACTTGACAAGGACTATCAGGACATTCTAGACAGGAACGACAATGAGTTATTGAAGAATGTCAAGTCTGTTAAGTATTTGGAAACGAGGAATTACCACATGATGTTAGATTTCTTAATGGCAGCACCTTTCCAAGTGCTGATTATGGGTCACTCCTGCGGCAATTCCGACAGGACTTTGCTCAATTCAGTTTTTGAGCATGAGAACTGCGTTTCAATAAAGCCCTTCTACCACAAATGGGAAGATGGCAGCGACAATTATCTGGAGCTTGTTCAAAATATCTCACGCAATTTTACCAATATGCGGTTGTTCAGGGACAGGGTTGTGAATAAAGAGCAATGTAAAACAATGTAAGATAATCAATTAAAAACAGAATAATCATGATTACAGACCAGCTTACAAATACAATTTACTTTTCTCACATGCTTGAGCAAGTGTGTCCAGATTTGTATCGTTCAATATCAACCTTGAAAGCAAAGGGCTATCCGATAGAGTTTTTCCAAGGTGCAAAAGATATGTGGGCGCGTGATTATATGCCAATACAGGTTGCTCCAGACAAGTTTGTGGCATTCAAATATCTCCCTGATTATCTTCTTAATCCAAAGTATAGAGATTCGCGGACAGGAAACGCTGCTGATATTGCTCGCGAAATCTTAGGTGATAAAGCGGAAGTGATAGATACAGACATAATTGTTGATGGTGGAAACGTAATCAAGTGTGATAATGCTGTTATAATGGTTGACAAAGTAATTCAGGCTAATCCTCACTATTCAGCAAGCAAACTTCTTGCGGAATTGACTCGTCTGTTCGGCTGTGAAGTTTTCCTCATTCCTTGGGATGATGAAGAAGGCATATATGGTCATTCTGATGGAGTTGTAAGATACATGTCTGATGGTGACCTCCTTTTTACAAAATATCCTGACCCCAAATACATGAAACAGTGTCAATCTATGTTGAAGACTCATTTCAACAAAATGCACAATTTCTGGATGCCTTCAGGTGGAGCCAAATGTCGTGAACGATTCCAATGGGCTTACATCAACTATATCCGCACAAAAGACTATATCTTCATGCCTGCACTATCAAAGAATGCAGACTGTATAGAAGACACGACGGTTCGCCGCCAGTTTGAACTTCGTTTCCCAGAATACCCAAGGGAGAACATAATACCTATATACGCACTTGAAGCCCTCAAACAGGAAGGAGGACTACATTGCTGTTCTTGGAATATTCTCAAATAACGTCACGACTTATGAAACAGCATACAAGCCATAATATAATATGCTTAGAAGCGGAATGGGAATATAGCGAGCAAAACCCGAAAAACCGCTTTAGCCTTAACACCTTGCCAATGCTTAATTGGTTAAAAGAGGCATACGATTGTGATGTGATATATAGAAGATTCAGAACAAAGTCTGACCTGAAGTATTATCTTGAATACTTTCGTGCTCATGCAAAAGGTGATGATGAGGAGGAAGACTTCAACAAGTATGATATTATTTATTTCGCTTGTCACGGTGAAAAGAAAAGTTTGTGGATTGAAGGGAAATCAGTACCCCTCACTACTTTACAAAAGTGGGCAAAAGGCTTTTTCAAGGATAAGGTTATTCATTTTGGGTCTTGTAGAACGATGTCTAATAAAATCGACTCCAAACAGTTCAAAAGAGACTGTCAAGCCTTAATGGTTAGCGGTTATCAAATTTCTGTAGATGCGATGGATTCAAGCATCGCAGACATCGCGATAATGAACGATTTGCTTTCTAGGCAAGAATTTGATGTTGAAAGATATACAGATCGAGAAAGCAAGTTCTACCAGAGATACGAATCGCTTTTAGATGCCCTTCATTTCCATGCATGTTAAGTGTAAAACAAAGAGAATAATATATACAAGACTATGAATAAGAAATCTTTCTTCTTGGGCATCTTGACAGGTGCAATCCTAACATTCGCAGTATTATTTGTTATTGCTTTGGTTAATCGAAACTCTGAAGCAGCCGACTTGATTCAGTATCTTGAACAACCTGTAAGCTACGAGAACAAGTCGGTGACATCGTTCAAGGTGTTCCAGGTTCTTGGTAATGCCGCTTTGGCAAATGAAATCTCAAACAAAGAGTATAAATGGTATCACGGCAATACTGTCATGATACTTGGTGAGAATTTTTATAGTGATCAGGTTGTTACTATCAAGAATCCACAAAGAGTAGGTACATACAGCTATACAAACAATGGAGGTATGCCCATGACAGTCCCCGTAATTAATGGGGATTCGGGAGAATGATATTCAAAAAATCAAATAATCAAGCAATTTTTCAACTATACATGAAAAATGCAAATAGATTCAGAACATAGTGCTTTAGGCAGATGGATTTTGAAGAAACTCTTCAAAATCGATATTGATGACTTAGCAAGTGAGCAACGCGCCTCACTTGCCTTGCTCGATGCTGCCAATAAGCATAAAAACCAATTTGATGCCGTAGTAGCGGCTAAAGAGGCTCAAATTTCCGACCTGCTACAGCAAATTGAAGCATCAAAAGCTGATCTATCTAATGCTGCAAGGGAAATAGACCAGTTGAAACAAGATCATGAGGCCAAGCAACATGCCCTTGATTCTTTAGAGAGTGAAAAAGCCAACTTACAATCCAAAAGCGACCATCTTGAAGCCCTAATTAAAGAACTCGAAATAACGATCAAGCAGAGAGAAGCCGAATTGGCTGAGGCAAAATCCAAGCTTGAAAGCCAACAGACCGATACCGCAAAAAAGGAAAAGCAGATAGCAGGACTCAAAGGTGACATCGAGGGGTTTATGAAACTTAAGAAACAGCTCACGTCAGAAAATGCTAAACTTGAAGGCAAATCAGGCCGTCTGAGCAAGGTTACGAAAGACCTCATGAAAATGCTCGAGGAGAGCAAGCTAGAAGTCGATGGTCTCAAGTTTGAGAGAAGAGCACTCAAAGAAGAATTGGAGAAATACAAAAGTCGTATCGACCAACTCCAACAGGAACTAAAAGACCAATCAAACAAATCAGAACATGATGCCCAAATCGCAAAACTTAAAGAGTTAGTCAAGACGCTCCGACTGTCCGTTGAATCAAGAGACAAAAAAATAGAGGGGCTTGAAGCAAAGCATGAAATCCTCAGTAGCAGACTCAAAGATGTCATCCAGCAGCACGATGAATGTCAGCACCTGTTGAGTGAAGCCAATAAAGAGAAAAAAGAACTTGAAAACCGCTTGGCGGAACTTCAGAAATGTACGAAATATGAAAAATGATCAGGAATACGAAATCAGATGCGTAGAAGCAGATGGTCACGACTACTGTTGTGCGACATTCAAATCACGTGAGGTTGCGGAGTATAATCTCTTACATCATTATAAAGATGTTCCTTTATACGAGCATTATTACATCTGTCCCGCTGGAGTTGCAGAGGATATTCCGAGTGTGTTTGATCAATAGGATACCTCATTCCCGTAGCAACGGAATGATTTTTTAATTTTGTCATGGCCTCGGAAACAATCGTTCCGGGGCTTTTCCATTGGTCGAAGAAAAGAATCATGAGAATACAATACGGATCTGACTTGCTTGGCGAGAATCAGTCGGACCATTTTGATGGTTTTTGGTTCTATTGGCGATTAGGACTACCATCATCCAAGGGGGAGCTTGCTCCACCGAAAATGGGGTTATATAAACGAGCAAAGGGAAGGGAGTTTATAAAAACTCTTAGCCTAATAAGAGTTAACTTTCGTTAACACTTTAGGCAGCCTCTCCTGAAGGAGTTCCTACGGGGAGCAAGCTCAGGCAGAAGAGGGTAAAATACTCGTCAAGGGATGCCCTTTTGGTCCTAAATCATCCTCATGAATCATCCTCGATAAGTTCGAGGTCAAAGTCATCGATGAACTGCTGAAGGGCAGGATTTCGTTCAATCATTCGGCCCAAAACCATCTGCTTGGTCTCCTGCATCAGGAGGAAATCTGAGATGTCCAGACCCGCCTCACGCTGTTCGTCGGTCGCCATCTGATCCAACACGTCAGAGATTGTGACACTCTTGCAGATGGGTTCAAGGATTTTCGATTTATCGATCCATTTCTCTATCGCTCCAAGATCTGGCATGAGAATCACATCCCTGCCACGAAGCACCTGCATGGCATCTTCATTGAAACAACCATTTTTCCCTCCAGTGGCCAGCCAGAGAAAATCTGGCATGAAGTGGGATGCTATCAGACAGGTCTTCTCGCTCTCCACCAACATGATTGTGGCAGAGGAGGTGGCAAGCAGATGCTCACCAAACAAGCATTGCTTCAGATTGAAATCAGGTAGTTTTAATTCTGAATGCACCCAGCTGACCTGCGGATGTGGTTCTTTGATGCGATGCCCGTCCTTGGGATTGTAGCCCATCATCTTTCCTGCTCGGACATTTCCCTCGATGTCAACTTGCCAATAGACAGCAGCACCTCCCCATTTTTTGACAGTGCCAACCATGTAGCGTTCAATCTGTTTGTTGGCGCCCTCCTTTCCTATAGTCTTGCACAGGAATTGGTACAAGGGATTGATGCCGTAATGGGAAAGTGTCTTTCGCATGAGGTCAGCCGGAATATAAGACGGAGCAATGGGCTCGGCCTTTGTCCTTATCTGTGCAAAGGTTTTGATGCCCCTCCAGCCATCATCATTGTTGGGCTTCAGGTCTGGTTTGTCCTGGAATAAATCCTTTGGTGTATAATGGTAACCACAAGAATCCTCATGGTCACATCGTCCCACATAATCGGGAAAGATTATCTTTCCCTCCTCATCGATATATCTGACGAAGCATTGCTTCCTTCCACATTGGGGACAGGTCAGTTTGCTGTTTCTGCCTGACTTATATTTCTGAAGATGAAATCGATAGCTGCTCATGATTATTTTTCTTTCTGGGTTGTTGAATTATGCCGTTACACTTTGGAACTTTACACTTTTACACTTTCGAAAGTGTAAAGTGTAAAATGTATCGGGTGTACTAGAGTATTTTTCGGTAGGTGCCATGACCTGTTTTCTGGAGGGTTCGCTCCACGCTCATCTTGGCAAGGTTCTTCTTGACAGCACTTTCACAAAGTCCTATTTCCGCTCCAGCCTTGATAGCATCTGCGGTAGTGAAATCTGATTGAACCCCATCTAAAAATGATTTCTTTAGTGGTGACATGGACTCTTTCTGGACTTGTGTCTTGATTTCCTGATATGATAGTTCCAGATAGTCATACAGACGAATGGCTGCTTGAACTGAGCGCACATCAATGTGCTGCATGTGAATCTCGTCACAAGCCCATCCCAGGAGTTGAAACACCAGTGCAAGTCTGGCCACGTTGGAGTCTGCTTTCATCACCCGGCTTTCAATGAGCCTTTCGTCCTCTATCATATTGACTTGCTCGATGAGGGTATTTTTCCATTGGGCAAAGTATTGATAGGCTTCGGCGCTCATGTCAAGGACTTTCGGCATGATGATTCCTTTCTCGTCAAAATCAGGCTCAATGGAAAGTAGCTTATCTATCACCTGTTTCCATTTCCGATATACACTACCAACCCGATCATCTTCGCGCAATCCTGCATCCTGAATCAGTTGCATCTTGGGAATTTCACGACTCTTCGGATGAAGGAACAGGATGCGGTCAATCAATCCGCTTGACACATTCTCCTTGGTGAAGAGTTCCCCGATGCGCTGCGTCTGGGTGGTACCGACAATATTGATACATGGATGGGGTATGATGATAGGAATGGGATTGCTGCAACGGGACACCTTCAAAGGCTTTCCGCTGTATGCGGTGAGCAACTGGGTAAGCAAGGGACTGTCATTGTATCGACAGAAACTCTTGAAGAATCCCATGATTTCATCCACTAGGATGACGATGCCACGCTGGTTGTCGTTATGGATTCGCATCATGGCCTCCTGCGTAAGGTCAGAGAGGATGGTTTGGACGAGAACAGGTTTGTTCTTATCATAGGCGTCGCCATCCCTGGATCCAGCATTATGTTCTGCATAGCGTTTGTTCTCTTCGATGTACCTGCTGACCTGAAGGAAGTCATGTTCTTGAAGTGGACGATACGCATAGTCAAGGGGCGGGGTCTTGCCCTGCCCTGGTCTTCCTATCAAGATAACATAAAGGGCAGGGCTGCTTCTCCATGATCCTCGGATACGTATCTGGCAACTGTTTCCGATGGCCGTAGCTGCTGCCGACAACATACTCATTGCCAGGTATTCAATATTAAACTGCTCAATATTGGTGACATCGAAGATAATGCCCTGCAATTTCTGAGGAAAGGCATCAAGGGGAAGACCAGTGTCTTTCAGACCTATAGCCTCCCGTCGGATTCTGTTTGATAGCGCCAAAACACTTGGACACCCTTGATCAATCCCTACCATCATCGCCAAACGGTTTGTTCTGGACTCCGAGAATCTTGTTCACATCAGATTCACGATACTTCACCTTGGAGCCGACCTTGACAGGTTTCAAGTAGCCCTTCTTGTCCCAATGCCAGAGGGTGGCATCACAGACGCCAAGGCGTTTCTTGGTTTCTTCTTTACTCAGCAGACAGTCCTCTTTGTTGTCTTGCATGGCCGTTGCAACCTCATTGACCGCACGACTTATCAGTTCTTCTGAAAAGTTGCGCAAGTCCTCACTGGTAATCTCCAACTTGATGTTTGCATTGCCTGCTGTAAGAATTGACATGATATCAGTCATAGCTATACATGAGCCACCAGATTTTTGACCCTCTCATCTTGGTGGCATTATAGATGAAAAAGCCACCGCTCCATTTGGAACGATGGCGCAAAAGTATAGCCAAAAATAACTGATTTTCAATGATTTGCATTTCTCATATTTCGGCGAAATGAAAAGCGAAATACAAGAAATAGAATCTAGTCTAATATCGTTTAATCTTCAACTGTACTCGGGTTGGAATCCTCGTTTTGGATGTTTGACTGGAGCATCGCCTTGATGTTGTCAATGGTCTTTCTCTCGATATTGGAAGTCAAAGTCAGATTACCAGACTTATCAAAGATTTTGCGAAGGGCTATCTGGAAGTTCCGGGTGCCTTTCAGGTCTATCGTCGGCACAAGCTCCTGCAGGCGTTTGTGGAATGTCGTGGCATCACACTTGTCCAGGTATTCCAGCTCTTGCAGTGCTGCATACAGATATGTCAGATCTGGAGCGGAATGCTTTAATGCGAGAATACGCTTGATGTTCTGAAGAACTTCAGCTTTGTCGTGGCACAGCAGATAATCCTCAAATTGCACTTTGGTCAGAGGGGTTATTTGGCTTTCTTCTGGAACTGGAGACGGGACACTATCATCTTGATTGATGCCTTCAATCACGTTATCTGTGAATTTCCCATGATCAATCAACGCCTTCTCCTTTCGGTATTGTTCCCAATCCTCCTTTGTCCGCATCTTGTTTTTGATGCTTCCGTTGATGACATACTTTATCAGGAACTTGTAAATCCATTTCGTTGCTCGGCCACAGTTGGGATCATTAATGTCGGTTTCCAATCGCTCGACCATCGTTTCATAACACTTGCCGTAATAAAGCCACGAAAGCAAGCAAGGAACTATTGACGAGCTTTCCACATTGTGAAACTCATCTACCAATTGGGCTGCAAGTCCGTCATCTGCGATAAAAGAGTCAAGTTCTTTTTCTTCTGGCACAACATCTCCATGTATTTCGGCTCTTGATTTCGCCATTAACTTAGGCGTCATTTTAATACCCAAGGCATAGATGCGCTGAATGCTTTGATACGATTTGCTATTGATGTCTGCGACAAAAGCATCGTACTCATCCTGATGGGTATCAAGCCAAGCCTTGATCTCTTGCTTGAATTTCTCAAAGTCCTGTTTTGCCATACTCTAATCCAACGTGAGTTCGATTATAGTTAATTGAAATTTAGGTGCATAGAGATTAATTCTGCAAAAGCAAGAATCAACCACTATGTTTACCGAAGACAAAAATAGAGAAATAATTTCAATGTGAGAGGATTTCTGCAAGAGTTTTGGCAATCTTGCTCAAAAAGGCCTATTTGGGTATTATAAAAACACTCGACAATTAGTGCAGACCAGAGAGGTCGACTTTTCCAGTGCCCATGATTTCTTCGTGATGGTTAATTGCTGTTCCTGCTAAAATCAAATTGCCCGAACCGCTTTTATCGGTCTCGATGCTGCTTGCATTGATGCCTGCAATTTCAACGTTACCTGAACCAAGTATGTCAAGAAACAGATCTTGGCAAGTAATGCCTGCAATTAGCAAGTTACCCGAGCCCGTCTTGTCTACATGTAGGTTACTGACCTTGAGTGGATTAGGAATCAAGAATGCGCCAGAGCCGCATAATTCCAGTTCTTTAAGTGTGGGGCTTTTGACATGGATTTTCATGTCCTTTAGATTTGTTATGGCATTCTTGATGAAGCTTCTATCATTAAGTTTATCGTTAGGGTAGATAGACAGTGTGTTGCTTTCGGCATTGATGATCAAAGCTTTGACCTGTTTTTCATCGCCCTCGACACGCACACTATAACCATCACCTTGAGTGTAGATAATCGTGAATTCACCTCCAGCATCAATGTTTTCAAATGGAGCCATTGTAACTTCTTGGTTATTGACTTTCACCTGTGTGGGATGATTCCGGCATGAAAGCACACAGAAACCAATAAGAACCAGAATAATCAGATGTTTCGTGTTCATATCTTGCTTTTTTAATGTTGTTATACTTATTTGACGCATGAAAACTAAGAAAAGTTTCAAGAGTTCAAAAAAAATCTTGAATCAATGAGTTAAGATATTATTCATGGTTTATTATGGTCATTTAGTATTGAAAGGGTGTTATATACATTAAGTTTTGGCGTTTAATGGTATGGTTTTTGCAGTCTTCGTTGATAAGAAAGGAGCAAAGTTATGATGTTCATGCTTGAAATAATTGGTTGGTTCTGTTGGATGATCATAGGATTAGCCTTAATTGTTTTAGCTGGGGGCATCGTAATATTTGCTTTTGTTTTTGGAATAACCTTTATAATTGCCTTAATAAAAGCAATGATTGAGGAATTGATAGGAGAACCCAAAAAGAACCGGATTAATCATAATTCATTTCCCGAAAAGAAGAAACCATACTACGAGGACTACTCTGTCTTCAGATAGAACGAGTGAGGAGAACCAAGATATGTTAGAGTCATTTACCATATTATTGATGGGTTTTGGGATGATAGTATTGTTAATCATCTGCCTGGCTCTTCTTGGCATCGTAGCTGGATTCTATATTGTTCTAGGAATTGCCGTTCTCCTCTTTGTTTGTGTCCTGTTAAGGGTTCTTTGGTTCTGGTTTGTTAAAGGCATGACTTCGATACTGCCAAAGGAATCCAATATTCAAAAATGGTTCGAAGAGAGATATCTTGACGAGAGGTATCCATCCCGGGTTCGAAGAAGAAGGAATGCCAAGAGAAAAATGAAAGAACTAACCGTTACTTCATAAGAAAGTAATAGTAATTAATATTTCTCAGTGGTTCTCGCGATGCAATAAACGAAAAACGAAAAGGATGTACCTTTATCAGATACATCCCTCTCAATCTCATCGTAAATGATAGTATGATTAAAACTTATATCCGATCGATATGGTCAGATTTCGTGTCTTGGCTGAAACCTCATCAAAAACATCAAGAACGCCAAAGTCGTAACCAATAGACACTGGAATCTTATTATTGAACTCTAGACCTGCGCGCAAACCCAAACCAAAGTCAAAGCGCTTGAAGCCTTCATCGCCAAACATATCCTCGCCATCAGTTTTTCCGAAAAGACCTACGCCAAAATAGGGACCAAACTCACCGAAGATGGCCACTGATTCATTGATAGCATATTTGTAGCCAGCGTGTACGGGGATGTCAAGATAATAGGGGTTCAAGGTAAAGCCACCAGCTTTGCAGCCCTTGAGCGATAGTAAAGCAGCAGCATTAACATAGAATCCATGATCCGCACTTGGAATGCCAAATGTTGTGCGAAGTCCGGCATGGAAACCAATTCGTGAGCTTGCACCGCTGGCATCAAGGTTAGCCACATTCATACCAGCAACTACTTCCCACTTTGGAGCTTCGGCATTTGCCGTGAAACTCATTGACAAGGCAGCAACAGCTACCATCAGGATTGAATAAATCTTTTTCATATGTCCATGTATCTTTTAATAATCTATTTATTTGGGCTTTGCAATGCCGAATGTGATGAAATCCTCAGTATCAGACAGTTTGTCGGTCGAAGCATTGAGTAAGCGGATGATGAACTGCTTACCGAACTTTTTCATTTCACCATTATTATCGTCGCGCAATGCCTTAAGTTCCTCTGCGGGAATCTTCACCAGATAGGAGTGGTCGCCGTACTTCTCTGCGGAAAAATTCACATACCCTTGATCGGCCGCAACAGAACCTTTGAATGCAGTCAGTTTTGCGACATTATAAATACGCCTTTTCTTCTGAATTTCAAGCGGAATGATTTGGAACAGGCGCTTGGGACTGCGTTTATTGTCTTCCCAAGAAATGATAATATACATATCATTGTCATAGGCTGAAGCATCAAGGGTCACGGGTGATTCAGGGCCTTCCAACTGATAATATTCACTGCCTTTGGGCACACCAAGCAAAGCCATTCCGACATTGGCGGTTGCACGAAGCTTGGAATGTTCTACTTCAAGAGGAATGCCCTCGGTTTCATTAATAACCAAGATGGCTTCCTGCTCAAACTCAGGTTCTTCGACCTTGATAGCACTTGGATCAAGTACTTGGGCATTGCTTACGAATGCCATGAATAAGGCAATTGCCCCAAAAACTACTTTTCTCATGTGTCTCAGAATTAGTTTATAAATCATTATTAATATCGCAAAAGTAGCATTTTTTTTTGAATCCTACTCATTTTAACAGTTATTTCATGTCATTAGCCATACTTACCTTGAAAACATGAGTTATTAATGATCATTCCGTCAATACGACCCATTTGGGTATTGAGCATGTCATGACATGACTGTAATTTTGAAATAAATTTTAAATCTACTTTATTCATACTATATTTTTTTGCAAAGGTACTTCGTTGAGAAGCGGAGTGCTGATTTTTTCAATAATCTGGGGCGCCATACATTAAGCGGTTTCAAAAGTAGAAAGAATAATGCGAATAGCCAAAAGAATGGCAATAAATGTTTCTCAGTGTTTCTATTAAGCTTCTTGCAAGACACTTGCGATAGTTCAAAAACACGAAAAAGATAATTTTATATATCGCTGAAATACAATCAACTAGTAGTGTCTTATGTGAGAGACAACACAGTTTATCAATATAGAGAAACACAATGAAACAACAAATATTTCCGAGTTCTGAAAAGCAAATGTAATTTTGCAAATACTCTGGACACTTTTTTGTGTTCATACTATATTTTAATAAATATCTCAAATAGCATTTCGTTGTGAAACGGAGTGCTATTTTTCATCAATGCAAAAGTGGATATTGTGAGTAATTATTTTGAAAAAAACTATTTAGGTATTGTGTGTGTCGTGGGATTGGTGTAATTTTGCACCAATCTGAAGTACATACCATTCAGATTAATCTTTTTTAATTCATACTATATTTTTTTTAAAAATTATGAATAGGCACTTCGTTGTGAAACGGAGTGCTATTTTTCAATACATTTGAGGCCGCATACTTTTTAAGCGGATTCAATGCGAATGATGCAACTATGTTTGACAAGAATTATCCGGAGAGATTTCACTCTGGGGTAAAAATCATGGTTTGAGATAAAAAAGTGAGAAAATATTGCAAAAAATCAGAGTTTATTAATTTTGTTTTATAGAAAATGCCTAACTTTGTAAGCCAAACTTAATAAACTCACCCAATTCTTATTAAATATAATTTATATGAGTATCAGTAAAGATGTCATCAAACAGTGCCTGATTAGCAAGCAGCGCGAGGTGGATGAGGCGGTGATTGTGAACCGTCCCGTAGAATTCGAAGAGAACGGCAACTATGTGATAGTTGGCGTGAGACATGCGGGTAAGTCGTACCTGCTATATCAGCGTGTGCGCCAGCTGCAGGCTGCAGGAAAGGGATGGGACGAGATTCTTTTTGTGGACTTTGAGGATGAGCGTCTGGCTGAATTTCAGACAGAGGACTTCAACAGTCTGCTGGAGGCTCATCTGGAACTGTATGGCAAGAAACCTATAGTGTTCTTGGATGAGGTGCAGAACATTCCGCATTGGGATAAGTTTGTGCGGAGACTGGCTGATGCTAAATATAGGGTATATGTGACGGGCAGCAATGCGAAGATGCTGAGCAAGGAGGTGGCAACTACGCTGGGCGGACGGTTCTTTATTTATGATGCATACCCATATTCATTTAAAGAATACCTGGCAGCGCAACAGGTGGAACTGAAGGAACACTGGGAATATGACACGATACAGCGGAGCGAAGTGAAGCGACATCTGAATGAGTACTTCTATTACGGCGGTCTGCCAGAGATCCTGTCGTTTAAGAATAAGCGAGCCATGCTGTCAAGTCTATACCAAAAGATTTATCTGGGTGACATCTGCGCACGAAACAATATTAAGAACGACCGCGTGATGAACATCTTGATCAAGAAGATGGCAGAGAGTGTGAAGCAACCGCTGTCGTTCAACCGGTTGAAGAATGTGATTGTGGCAACGGGGGCTCCTATCAGTGTACCAACGACGATAGATTATGCTGGATATGCTGCTGACAGTTGGCTGATATTGCCCATGCAAAATGAGGTAGGCAAACTGACAGAGAAGGAATCGCAAAAGAAATATTACTTTATAGACAACGGCTTACTTAACCTCTTCCTGATGAATTCCGAATCATCGCTGCTGGAGAATATGGTAGCAGTGGAACTCTGTAGACGGTATGGTAAAGAGAATGTTTATTATATGAATGCAGATAAGGAAATTGACTTTATCATACCCGAAGAGAAACTGGCCATCCAAGTGTCGTACAGCATAAAAGATCAGATGACGTGGGAGAGAGAAGTGCAACCGCTGGTGAAATATTCAAAAGGACATCAAGATTGGAAGTGCATGCTCATTACTTACGATGAGGAGAGCACGGAAGAGGGAATTCCCGTGGTGCCAGTGTGGAAGTGGCTGATGGATGTGTGACTTAGGAGGAGCAGTCTAGTGGCCATCCTCATGCGTTAATATCACGACTGAGGAGCTCGTAAACTTCATCAAAAATTACGAGGCTTTTTTCTTGCTAAATCAGCGAACAGTCAAAGTCGCCCAACTGGCCTTCTCCATAAGTTTTGTCAAAAAGACATCTGGTATTGTCCTATCAGTGACTAGACAATCTGAAATAATCCCGTCAGCGATGGGATTATCAGAACCATTCAGAATTTTCCACTCACCGAGTGGAAAATCCACAATTGTGAACGCACCGAGTTCACTATCTGCATGGGAAGGTATTATGCAATCACTGACTACAAAATATCCTATTCGACTCTCTTTGACTTATTACAGCATCATTTTTTGCAAACATGAGTGATCATTCGGTCAATACGACCCATTTGGGTATTGCGTATGATGTGACACGGCTGTAACTTTGCAGCGAAATTAGATCTAGTTTCGTCATGATATGTTATTTATAATATATTTTTTACAAAGAAACAGCACTTCGTTGTGAAACGGAGTGCCGTTTTATTAATGCCATTAGGGTGCAGACAACGGATTAATATAACTCAAGTTAATCCAATAACTTGACCAGGTCTCTCTTCATTTCCTCATCAATATCTCGATACCGCTGGAAAGCCTTGCTGCCTTCCTTGTGACCTGATAGGGCTGAGACAAGGTTTGGGTCCTTGACTTTTCTGTAAATGTTACCGATAAAAGTCCTTCGCGCCATGTGGCTACTGGCTACCTCATAGATGGGACGTTTTACCTCTTCACGCGTCAGAGGGTCTAATGTGGTAACAATCCTATCAATGCCAGCGAGTTTGAAAAACTCCTTGATGGCCTTGTTGTATTTCTGCTCAGAAATAAAAGGAAGAAGGCCCGGACCTTCAAAGTCCTCGTATCGTTTGAGAATCTCTTTTGCTCTCTCATTCAGTGGGACTCGTACCGTTAAAGGTCGTCCTTCTTTTGTTTTCTTGGGGATATACTCGATGGCACCGTTGACTATACTTTGCTTTGTCATTCTGTAAAGGTCACTGACGCGACAACCTATTACCGATTGGAAAATAAAGATGTCACGCTGAATCGCGAGTTGAGGTCTTGCTGACAAATCCGCATTCCAGATCTGCTCCCTCTCGTCTAATGATATATAGACAGGTGTACCATACAAGCACTCTTCAATAGGGAATTTGTCGAATGGGCGATTGGTGGTCTTCCCATTCTCATAGCACCACAGGAAAAACGTCCTGATACGTGAGAAACAATCTATCAGAGTGTTCTTCCCTCGGGGTTGAGGTGTGCGCTTTTCGGGTATGTTCTCATAGATTTGAGGATATTTCTCGAAGTACTTGTATTCGTTCTCAAAGAAATCCCACATATCAGCAAGCGTTTCCCTGGTCACTTCGTTCACGTCAAGAACAAAGTCTTTCCTGTTTCGCTTGGTCTTCTTGACATAAAGCTCATATCGAAGCATGGAACGTTTTACCACCCTGAAATTCTTCTTGCGAACTTCAGAAAGGCGGTGTTTCTCCAAAAACTCATCAAACATCTGCTCAAAGGTCTGCTTCTTGTTTCCTTCAGGTGTGAACTTTTCGGGATGATAATATCTGACAAGGACAGCTTTAAGCCAGTCTTTATCCAGATTGTCCTTGTCCCGTTCGTATTCCCTCTCGATAAAGCCTTTGAGTTTCCGGAGCTCTTCATTGATCTTTATACGGAGCTTTGAGTCACAAACAGCCTTAGACTTGACACACTCATTTTTCTCGTCCCAAAGATTAGGATTGATGGTGAGTTCTGTCTGGGCAACTGAATCCAATCTCCTGCCATCCCTCAGACGCAAATATATGGTTGCTGCCGATTCCGTGTCGTACCGTTTTGCCGTTTTTTTGATGATAAATGTAATTTTCATGTCTTTTTTATGGTTGTTGGGATAGTGTGTAAATAGCTTAATACAAAGGTAATACTTGTCCAAAAAATAACCAAAATTTTTTCCCCACATTTTCCCCACATTTTCCCCACATCTGCTAAAAACCTTGCAAAACGCTTAAATGCGCTTAAATCCGAAAGTTTTTGTAATATGTTGAAAATCAATAGGTAATAAGCGAAATTAAAGGGTTTTCAATTAAATGCCATTTAAGCCGTTTTAATATTTTCAATTGCGGCTCTGGGTACCAAGCAAATAAGCAATGCGCTGTATCTGTTTGAGACACAGCGCATTTTTTGTTTTTCTACTAAAACATTTTTTCTTTTTCACTTGTATAAATCCAACAAGTATAAAACTATTGGTCCGCTAAAGTTTTTTTTAGCGGACACCAATAGAATTTTTTAGCAAATTTCGCAACGAGTTGGAAGATGCTATACGTAGTGGCACTGCACTGGCCGATTGGTTGATGAATCACTAACGCTCGACCAACGCACCATCATCTATTACCTTGACCTTTGGCACGGTAAATGGGTCCCATACGATGAGGAGCGTAATAGAAAGATACTAATCTCAAAAAATATTGGAACAAGGTGGCAAAAATCAAATTATTTGATTAATTTTGCAACAATCTATAATCTATCTTCAACGTTTATAGATGCTGGTTTTTTTCATGCGGCGACAAGCAATTGTTTGGCCTGACTAAGCAAAAAGCACGTTTGATTACATCATAAGCACTTAAAATTATGGATATTAACGAGTTAAAGAATCTCAATCTTAGGTTATTAGGCTATTATTACGATAATAACCAAAAGATGAATTCCGAGACCGAGAGAGTCGAGGAAGCTCAGGCATTGTCAGAATTACTGTCTATAACATTTGAAGACATTTACGATGTCAATGAAGACGAAGAATTTCAAAACGCATTAAAGCATGCCGTTTTCCTTCTTCGTGATAGGGAATCTAATTTGTACGCTTACTGGCCAAAAGAGAAATCCGTTCGTCTCACAAATGTGGTTTTCAACCGCGATTCTCTAAAAATGTTGCCACTGGAGTATAAGAGCTGGTTCACTCCTGGCGACAAGTTGGTAATTACAGAATTAGGAGCATCAACCAATCCATTGCCAGAACGCTTTTTTTACGACTACCTGCGAGGAATAGGAAGCATCGGGAAAAATATCAGAATATCATCAAATGTAGTTCAACAGAATGAAGGCATCATCACGGGTGAACTTGTCGCTATTGGAAAAAACTTTATCAGAATTAAGGATAAGACCTCTCAGGGTGACGTGATTGTCTCAGACCACATGTGTATGTGGATTGAGCCTAAGCTTGAGGTAAAAAAGAGGAGTCAGATCAATGAAACATTGACTTTTGAAAATGATTTGACAATTCCATCGATGGGCGTGGTGACCTCATTTAATAAAAAGGGATTGTCAAGGATAACAACACCCAACGGTCTGTTTTACGCGTTCTTTTCTCCTTCTCTACTTGATGAGCCATTAAAAGTAGCGGCAAATAATAACGATTTGATTGGGCGCCAAGTTGTTTTCACAAAAACAAAATTCGTTGCTAAAAACGGGAAAAAATATGATAACGCCATATCGATCCATGCACCTGGAACCATCAGTGAATTGTTTGCGCTATCCGACAAATATTATAAACTCAACAGGCCAAATGATTCAAAAAACATCATTCAACATATCATTGATGTATATCCTGACAATGAGCAAGCATTAGAGCGATTGGAGCGTTTTAAACCACAAATCTCTCAAAAAGAGCATGATTTCTTGGAGGCGTCTAAACTCATCAATGAATCGGAAGAAACAGATATTGAGCAAAAGGAAAAGGGCATAAAAAAGGGCATAAAGATCCTTGAAGAACTTATTGCTTCAGGTGACAAGACTGTACTGTTGAAGTCAATCCATTTAAAGGCAAAGGCCCTCACGTTGTTGTACAACAACCAGGAGGATTATTCCGATGAAAAGGATCTAACAAGAACAGAGTTCAAGGCTTTTATTGAGGATAACTACAAAAAATTTCCTGTCTTAATGCAATCCTACGTTTTCAGGATCAATCATTATTCGAGCATAGGTTGTGAAAAAGAGGTCAACGAGACCATTGACATGGGACTTCAAGATTCAGGTGTGGATCCTTCATTCAGGTCGGTATTGCTCTATTATAAAGCACGGTCATTCGGTGATAGTGACAAACAAAAAGCACTACCCTATGCAAAAGAATCTCTCTATTTAATGCCATTTAATAATTATGCCGAATATTTCTTTTTGAGCCCGAATGATCCTGTTCTATCCGCACCAGTTAACAGGAGCCTGCTCATTGAGGCCCTGTTCAAACAAGACATTGGAGAGATTGAATCTGACATCATGAAACAAGTGAGCGGTTTCTTTGATAAAGAAACACCGGCTTATATGAATTGCCTGCTTAAAGCCGGACACGTTTCAGTTGATTCTCAAGGTGTGCCAAGCAAAAAAGCTGTAGGATTTTTTACTGAATACATTGCATTGAAAGCAAAGGAATATGCTAAAACTGGCAACTTGAATTCAGCATTATACTTCTGGAAAGAGCTGTTCAAGATATTGCCGGGTTTTGGCTATTACTCCCAAAACCGCTTTGCCGAAGCATTATCGTACATATTGGATATTGACATCCATGTGAACAAGAATCTGTACTCCAACCCATGGGAAAACAAAAAATCATGGCAAGAACTGATCATGGAGCCCGCTGACATCAGTTCAGAACAGTGGAGCATGATTTGTTATATTACGCAGGAGAATGAGCAGATCCAGAGCGAAGTGTTTGACTTTGTGCATGCTAACAGCCAGATCAAGGAGTCATACATGGAATATGCTGGTAAGGCATATCGAGATGATGAGCATAAACTGGTTATTAAATCCAACAACGAGAATGATGACCTTGTTTTCTCAATAAAACAGCTTAGAGCAGATTTTGACAAGTTGGACAAAATAGAGGAAATACCGCCAGCGCTTGAACAGCTTTCTCTTGACAAATGGCCCTTCAAACAACAGGAGAAAATTGAAAAGAACCGCATCAGTCAAGTCAAAGAGTTCGGCATCTCATTAATTAACAAATTAAAAATTTCAAGCGAAGCCAGTAGTAAAATACAAGCGGGAAAAGACCTGGTCGAGCAACTCGGTAAAATCGAGGAAGACGTTTGGAGAAATCCATCAAGGTTTGCAGTGGAAGGTTTGTTGTTTGCAATTCATACGATTAATAGCGCTATTGCCAAAGCCCAAGAATCCTTAACGGTGTCAGCCCCAAGAGCAGAGTTGAGCCTCACCATTAAGGACGACGAAATATTGGAAACCAGTGATGGTTATTTTTTCATTAAAGGTGAGATCAATAATGACAAGTCATCGCTGGCAGCACAAAACGTCAAGCTTTCTATCCTATCGGACAGCATTGACAGCGACCATCTTGAACCTATCGTGCTAGGGTCAATCTCAAGTGGCCGGTCTGAATCTTTCAGCTTTAAAGTTAAACTGGCAAAGTCATTAAAGGGCAAAGAATCTCATCTACCATTCAAGATTGAATGTACTTATAGAGAAGAGAATGGCTTTAAAGACAAGCACAAAACTTTCCAAAATCTTCAAGTGCATTTGTTCCAGAATGTCCCGTTCACAGCCATAGAGAATAATCCATATAAATCAGGAGTAGCTTTGAAACCCGGTGATCCCACTTTTTTTGGTAGAGAGAAGGAAATCAAGGACCTAGTGGATAAAGTAATAGACCCACAAGGCCATGCGGCGCAGATTATCGTTTATGGCCAGAAGCGATGTGGTAAATCCACACTGGTGCAAGCAGTCATTGACCGTTTACAACGGGACTTCTCGGATCAAGTGTGGTGTGTCTATATATCATTGACCCAAAAAGAGAGTGAATATTACACTAATGCTGCTTTTTACCTGAATCTCTTGAGGGCCATCGAAATTGAGCTCAAATTGTGCCGAGAAGATTCCAAGCCAATCATTTCAGTACCGACAGATAAAGAGATGAAGCAATCGGACTCACCGACTAATCTCTTCATGGAAACTATCAGTAACCTAAAAATGAGCATGGCATCAACGCCAGGCTGGGAAAACAGACAGTTGGCGCTGATCATCGATGAATTCACAGCTATCTATGGGAGCATCCGCAGCGGTAAAGCATCAGAGGGTATCCTAAGCAACTGGAAAGCTATTCAGGAAACCGAATCTTCCAACTTTGCGACAATATTTGTAGGCCATGACATTACTCCGAGATTCTTGGGTGAGCCCTATGCGGTGAACGCCAGCCAGATAATAGAATTATATCCCCTGACCTATCTGTCAACAACAGCGGCCAAGAAGTTAATTGTACAGCCCATTTTGAATAATGGCGTATCGCGATTTGATCCCGAGGCCGCCAACCGAATCATCCACTATACTGGCCGCAACCCATATTACCTGCAAATCTTCATGAGAAGAATGGTAAACTATATCAATGAAAATGAGATTGTGAGGGTGTCGGCAACCGATGTCGACATTATAGCGCAACGGTTTATCACTAGGGAATATGACGAGTTCAACTCGATACGCGGTTTTGATAGTCTGATAAATTGTGGTATATCAGACAAGTATTACACCTATACCGACAAGCAAATTGAGACGTTGTTACGTTGCATAGCGATACGCACCAATCAATCTGGCTGGTGCTCACAGGATGCCGTTAAAAAAACGATAACATCAAAGGAACACAAAATAAGGAAAAGAGATGTTCCTGGCATGTTAGATGACCTGGATAAACGCAAAGTCATAAGGAGGAAACGTGGCGCCGAAGACAATAGGGTGGTAATACAAATCATCGTGGGATTGTTTAAAGAATGGTTGAACAACAACAAATAATACAGAAATGGAGGCATCAAAGTATAACAAATACGAGGAAAACCCTTTCAAGCGTTTAGGGAACCCAGTATTTGGTGACCAATTTGTGGGACGTCAAGCTGCTGTGAAACGCTTACAAAACGAATGCACAAACAGAAACTTCGCCATTCAAGGCTTACCCAAGGTAGGGAAAACATCTTTAACCTATCAGAGTGTCGTTCACTTGAAGGAGACCGTCAAGAGCGACTCGCCCCTATGTGTGGTTGATTTTAACACGGGAAGCTGCACGACTCCTAAGGACTTTTTCAAAAGCCTTGTCTTTCAAGTTCACTTGACGCTCAAAGCTTTCCTTACAACAATTCAAGCTCATGATGACCTTAAAGCTTTAGAGAACATCTACAGTCTCGTAGAGGGCTATGATTTTGAGCCCAATGTGATAGAACCCTTTTTCAAGAGCGGCATTCAATCCATGTCCATTCACCTATTGTTGCTCATCGACGAGTTTGACAAAGTGAGGAATATCGGTTTCTCGGGACACAATTTCTCAATGCTTCGAGAGATACTGCAAGTGCATAATATCACAGGAATCGTCATGTCCAAACGTTCAATCTATGATTTGGAGGATTGGACTGATGATCCCGACAATAGGGCTCCATCAACTTTTTACGAGATTTTCACCGGTAACACAATTCATTTAGAACCGTTTAACGACCAGGAAATGAGTGAATATTGGGCTCGGTTAGAACCTTATTTTGAGGCGATAGGTTTCCCGTTTGACGAGGAATATAAAAATCGAGCAATTTACTATGCAGGTCATTTTCCTCACAAATTGAATGTTTTCAATTCCAGGAATTATGAAACATTCAAGGATACTGGGCACCTCGTAACAGAAGAGGATATACGTGCCGAGATGAAGTCTACCTATGACTCGGAAATGAACATGTTAGAGTCGGTGGATTTGTTAGAAGCCAGTATTCAAGCCATCATTGGTCCCGTTTACGAACTCACCGAGAAACAGATGGATAGCCTCAAGGAGTACGGCTTCTTGAGGGAGGTATCCGAAAGCAAGAAGTATGAAATCATAGGAACCGAAATTGGCGTCACCGAAAATAAAGGCGGCGAACTGGTGGGCTACGTCGCTCCTTCCGATTATTTCACGAAGTACATGAAATCTCTCTACGTGAATCAGCCCAGCTATTGGAAAGAGTGGGAGAAAGTGTTCCGCGGCATGAGAGAAATCGCCAAACGTTCATTTGTCGACACCTTTGGTGACAATTGGTTTGAAGACGCAGCTTCCGACCCGAGGTTGTGCGACTTCATCTCGGCACTGAGCAGGCAGATAAACAATGACAAGCGAGACGGCATATCTGTGAGCCCACCCATCGAATACCTGAATGAATCTGACATGGGTTCACTGTTGCAGTTACACTGGAAAACGTTTAAAAACATTTTTACTTCATGCGCTGATTTCTTCTCAAAATATTATTATGTCGTTAAAATCAGGAATCACCCTGGCCACTTGAACGACAGATATCTGTCTGAAGAAGATTTAGTTAAAGCCAATAAATATCTTGTAGAGTTTAAGCATTGTATCGATACTTGGCTTTCCAATAACAGTAACGAGAAATTGGAATTACTGACACCTTTCCAGTTTATCGAGGGAGAAACCTATAATGGAGGTGTAATCGTTGAATCGACCGACGAAAAAGGAAAAACGTTCAAGTGCGTACAGTATGAGGGCTTTCCATATCCTCTGCGCATTAATGGGCAGCGTCCTCAGTGCAATGTCGGTGACATTGCCATTTTCGTTGCAAAGAAAAACGGCAAGTACTGGGTAGCAACTCAGTTGATATTCCCTGACACACTTTAACGAACATATTATCTAAATTCACGGGAAATGAAACCTACAAAAAATGTCGTTTTCTGCATAGGATGCCAGCGGCCCAAGATGCTGTTTGAGAGCCAGTCCAAAGCCGATAACTTCATGAAGTACAATAGCGACGCCATTCTTGAAGAAAATGGCAAAGCGCCGGTGAGGAGTTACTATTGTGAATTCTGCTGTGGCTATCACGTGACTAGCGACCCGTCCCTAACCCATGGACAGGAATTAAACAAACGTGACAAGTCATTGCAAGATAAACTGGTGAACAATTTCAAAAAAAGTGAAAAATTCTTGGAATTAAGGGAGTCTATCATTAAACGACTAGAATCGTGCAAGAGGTTGATCAACATGGGCAAAGTTGATGAAGCCGAAGACCTGCTGGATGTGTGTGAGTTATACTTAACCGAAAAGAACGATAGGGACTTCTCCATGAGAGATAGGGCAAAACTCACGACGCTGCGTGGAAGAATTGACGTCTTGAGAAGGCTTTTGCCCCAATTAAGAGAGGTCTTGAACTTACCCCTCGATCAACAACTCGCATTCATTGCAGACGATAGTGTTGGCAGTACGGCGGAGATAAGGGGTAAGGTCGCTAACATCATTCTTGAGCGAGATGTCATGCCCATCGTTGACGACAATGACAAATTAATAGATAAGAATCAACTGGAAGGTATAACTGAGCGGATAGCCTACTGCCTTGAAATTCTCAAGAGCATTAAGACCGCAAAAAAGAACAAAAAGATCACTACTATAGAAGGTAAACTCTTTTACCAAAGCCAATTGGTAAAGAAGAAAACTACAAACCTGATGAATCAGAAAACCGCTGTAGCCTGTGGGGAGTCATGCGATCACGACAACAACAAGTATTCTCATCCAGAGACGAAGGAAAAGCCCAAGGGCTGTGTCCTTCCGGCAAATTACAAAGCCACGTTGATCACCTTGATCAAGAAGCTAGAATTAATAGCGCAAGCCTATGAGAAAAAGGATTATGACGTATGCGAAGATTTAATTGACGTGACTAACGCGATCATTGCAGAATTTGAAGTGGACGATGATAACATCAGGCTCATCAGGTCACATCTAGACAGATGGAATGATGTTATATTCAACATTGGCAATTGAAGCCTTTTCTGGCAGGTTGAACTCATTCAATTTGAGAAAAAAGCATCCAAGTTATACTTGCTTTAGAAAAAAATTGTATCTTTGCAGTGCTGACAAATTAATGAACAATAATCACCATGAAAGTGTTGGCAAACTTTCAACTTGTTGAAAGACAAGTGAGGCCAAAAGCGTTTATTAATTTTAAAATTCTCTGCTAATGGGTATTTTAAAGTCAGCATTGCAGATCCTCGTAGTGGTCGGTCCGATCATTATCGAGTTGATCGATTCCTCAAAAAGCCGTAAGTAACGGTTTTCCAGCCGCTGGGTTTTCCCGTGGCTGGTTTTTTTGATGAGAACGAAAAAAGAGTTGGCCCTAACCATTACGGGGCTACGCCGAATTTTACGAATAATTAATTATTTCGCTTACTTAGCGTTCTTGAGCCAACAATTATATCAGCAACTGGGTGAATACATCCGAAATGAGGTTACTATCTGTGCAGCGACGAAGAAATCCGTCTGAAAATCCCCTGAAATCCTTATTCGGGAAAATGACATGAAGTTTAAGGGTGGAGAGTAATTGTGTTCACTCTCCACCCTTAACTGATGCCAATTACAAACCATTTATAACATTAAAGATTATGGCAAAGAAAGAAATTGACACTAAAAAGTATGCCGACAAGTATTCGGATGAGGGTTTAATGAACAAGGTGAAGCGAATCGGCAAGAAGATGGGCGGCAAACTGCTGTACAATGTGTATGTGCTCTACTACGTGCTCAAGTCACGCGACGTGCCCGTCAAGGTCAAGGCTGAGATCATCGGGGCCTTGGGGTATGTCTTGGTACCGCTGGACCTGATTCCCGATTTCATTCCCGTCGCGGGATTTGCTGACGACCTGGCTGCCGTCACCTTCGCAGTACAGGCGGCTCATGCCCAAATCACCCCTGGAATCCAGCAAAGGGCTGAGAAGAAGGTGTATAAACTGATCGGCTCCACCGACGAATGTGAACTTGCTGCTTGACAGTCAAGGATTGCATCTTGTTGATTGCGTTTGATGAATTGGCGGAGATGCATGTGATGGTGGGCTACGGAACAAATGAAACCTCAGGCCAAGAAATGTGCATTGACATGGCTATCCTTGGCCTGAGGTCATTAAATGAGAACAACTGATTTTATAATAAGCTTATGATCCAATATGTTAACGAAATCAGTGAGCATAAGTTTCGTAACAAACGCTTATCGTTGCTCGTTAGGTTCTATGAGCGGGATTACGCATATATCTTTATTCAATGGCATGGTTACGAGTATTGTGACTATTATGGATTGGCGTGGGATGTGTTCTGCCAATATTATGATGCTATTCGCGGCGACATTGTTGCTGGTCGATGGTTCTTGCGGCTGATGAGAAGTCAAGTCGAGAACTTTGACATGCACTTGGCCGAATGGAAGGTGTGCTGGAACGATGGACGCTATAAGTCTCTTAAAGATCTGTTTCTGGGATATGTGCAGGATTCGAGAAAGTACATATATTGCAATAGCTTCACAATTAGTTTTAATGATGAAAAAGCGTCTCGCATAAAGCAATACTGGCCTCAAATTAATGAGGACGACATACCTTATTACTATACTCATGATGGCGGATATGTCATTGTGAAAAATGTCATAAGCCCCGCAGATATTGACAAGTGCTGGCCTAAAGAAGAATTGTTGGAATTATCTAATGTCAGAAATATCTATGAGCCTTCGATAGACCGATTGCTGGAATTTGTCAATGAGATGTCACCCAGGGATGGAGAACTGATGAGCAAACATGTATCGGAAATGGTTCAAACCAACGAGCATATCGTCGTCAAACTCCACTTCCACATTTACGGCAGCTATAACATCAGCATTCAATTGATATCATTCCCAGTGAGACATGCCAAGCAGCCCAACCATAAAGACAATGTAATAAACAATTAAACAATATAAGTTTGCGGTACCTTGTAACAATCAGAGTACCGATTTTTTCACTTTATTCGTCACCAATCAAGCCATGTTCACCACGGCCAATCCCGCCATAACTGACCAATAACACCCAATGCAAATCTACCCTCATCTCATCATTCCCCCAAAACCCCAATTTTACTAAAACATTACTAAAACATTTTGATGTTTATGTGACTTTCTATTGCTCACTGATGTTTGGGGGAAGGGATTATAATTGCCTGTTAATCATTCATTAGTAGGCGCTGATGGGCTGTAATGGGAATACTGGGATAGCTCGGCTCTGGGTACGAGTTTGACTCGATCGAGTAGGTCGGGGAGCGAGAGTTTTGGCTTTCGGTGCCTTTCCTCTCACACCACCGTACGTGCCGTTCGGCATACGGCGGTTTAATTTGTTTTCAAAGAGTGTCTAATTAAATAGTAGTCAAGGCAGTTCACCAAGCCTTTGCGTGAAAGGACTTCTTTGGATATGTATTTGGCGACGCATGTGCGCCTTACTACCCATTCGTAGCGGTTGCCACTATAGGACGTGAGTCGTGCTACAGCATTGTCAACTCCCAATTTCCGAAGTCCCCATGCCCGTTTGCTTGGAGTTTTCCACTGTTTCCATATCACTTTGCGCAACATCGTCCGCAGGTGGGCGTCTATGTCTGCCAGTTTGCCTTTCATCGACCCGATGGCAAAATAGTTTATCCACCCGCGCGTCACGGGATTGAGCAGCGATATGCGCTTGTCCATGGAGATGCTCCATGAGCGTTTGCACAGCTTTTTGAGCCTGCGGGTGAACTGCCCTACCGAGCTTTCGTGAGGACGTGCATCCCATTTCTTCGTCTGCGGGTTCTTGTAGAACCCGAACCCGAGATATTTCAGTTTGCTCGGGCGGCTGACATGGGTCTTGGTCGCATTCACTTTCAAGCCGAGTTTACGCTCTATCCACGTGGTGATGCTGTGCATCACTCGGTTGGCGCTCGCACTGCTGCCAACCGCTATCACGCAGTCGTCGGCATAAGGCACATAGCGCAGTCCGCGCCTGACCAGTTCCTTGTTAAGTTCGTTGAGCATCACATTGCTCAATAGCGGGGACAGGTTGCCACCTTGAGGGGTGCCAAGCTCTGTCGGGTGGTACATACCGTTCTCCAGCACTCCGGATTTCAGATACTTGCGTATCAGCGACTCGGTGTCCGGGTCATGGTTCAGTTCACGTAAACGGCTTTTTTCTTTTCTTACTGAACAGAGACTCGTCCTGTAAGATTGGGATGGGCTTGTCACGTTTCTCAGATGGGGCTTGAGCTAATCCGATCTTTTCAGTAGAAGGAAAGAATCGGGTATTTCAGACGATTTGATATATCAACAAGGAGTGCCCCCGCGGAGTGTTTGGGAATCCGTGGGGGCACTTTGGTTTTGGGCAAGGCGGGATTACTGGAAGGCGTTCTCACTCAGGCCGTTTCCGCTGATGGCAAGGTCCTTCATGTACTCGGGAACGGGCTTGCCCAGATACTTGTCGACATAGAGTTTGGCAAGGTACTGGCCGAGCATGAAGCCGTGTCCTCTCAGGCCGGTGAGCAGTCCGACTTCGGGATCGATGATGTAACGCGGCTCGATGTAGTATCCTGCCCAGACGGCGTGGAAGCCGACATTCGCCAGGTTGGGTATCCACTGGGCGAACATCTCGCTGACAATCTTGAGGAAGGCCTGGCTGTTATACTTCAGGTTCTGGCGAGCCTCGTAGGGGTCGCAGTCGGGCGAGGCGCAGCCGATAATCTGGCCGGTGTGCAGGAACTGCTGTCCGTAGACGGCGTTGAATCCCTTGTAGTGGCGACGGTCGATGATCATGTCGAGCGAGTCGCCGCCAACACCCAGATTGGGCAGACGGCGGGTAATGAATGCCTGGTGCTTGACGGGATAGAGCTGGGTGTCGATGCCGAGCATGTCGGTAAATTTCTCTGAACCCCATCCCATGGCGTTGACAAAATGGTCGCAGGTGAACTCCACGTAGTGCTTGTCATGACGGCGCACCAGCACGCGGTACTTGTCACCGGCACGCTCCACGTGCAGCACCTCACAGTCCTCGAGCACCTGGCCGCCATGCTGCTTGCCGACGGTGCGCACATACTCGATGGTGCGTCCGGGAGTGGCTTGCCAGCAGTTTTCTGAAATCAGGGCGTGGCTGTAGATGTTGTCGTTGGGGTTCCAGTAGGGCGAAATCTTCTCGGTGAAGTCTTTGCGGTCGATCATGTAGGCCTCGCTCCAGGCGCGTGATGCGTCCAGCGAACGGTAGGTGGCATCATCGTGGACGAGGTTGACGTAGCGGGTCATCTTCAGGTCGATGTTGCAGTGCTGCTGGTCGTCGCGGAAGATTTCCAGATTGTGCATGGCGATGTCGCTGATGTCGGGGTTGGAGAAGGCGGGGCGGCCGCCACCGATGCAACGCCACGTGGACCCGCGGTCATAGTTGACCAGGATGGTGCGCTTGCCAGCCTCGGCAAAGTAGCGGAAGGCCGCGCTGCCAGCCATACCACCGCCAGCGACGAGAATCTCGGTCTCAGCCTTCTCGATAACCGATCCGTGCTCAAAGACGAAGGTCTCCTTGGCTTCGCCATTGTACACATCGCCGAGCGTCACCTGGTTGGCCAGCGGCGCACGCGGTGTGCTGTCGCCGGTCACCTCGATGCCGTGTGCACGCAGAATCTGCTTGGCCCGCGACACGCATCGCTTGCCGCGGCAGGGTCCCATACCCATGCGGGTGGTGTGCTTGAGCTCGTCCACAGAGATATGCTTGCGGTCGCCGACCACAGCCAGCAAGGTCTGCACGTCGACGTCCTCACAATGGCACACAAAGGATTTGCCCTCTTCGGGATTGGTCATGGGCCTCAGGTTCAGCGGCTCGGGATAACGCTCCTCGAGGATGAAACCTTTCACTAGGTTCAGTTCATCGGCCTCGGTAACCTGGACTCGGGCCACATTGGTCTTGTTGTCTTTCTTGAGAACTTTCTCGATGACGCCCCGGCCCACTTTAGCGCCATGGTCATCAACCAGGAATACCTGCTTTCCCTCTTCCACCTCATATTCCACGGGCAGGAAGACCACATTCTTGCGCTTGTCGTAGCCGAAGATGGCCAGGCCGGGACAGTGGTTGACGCACTGCATGCAGCCGATGCACTTGTCATAATCGACAACGGGCACCGACGATGTGGTGGGCTTGGTGATGGCCCCCTGCGGGCACGAGAACGTGCAGGGATTGCAGGCGAAGCCATACAGGCAGTTGATGACGACATAGGGCTTCGCAGCCATGCGCTCCTCGGCTGGGACGCGCGGCTCATCGAGCAGGCGTACGGGGCGCTGCTGCGAGTCGATGTACTGGCGCGAAACCTCCAGATAGTCCTCGTAGGGGAAACGCAGGCCCAGCTCCTGAGCCACCTCATAGGCCACCTGCTTGCCGCGGAGCACGGCGCTAGTACCCTCGCCGATGCGGACGGCATCGCCGGCGCCATACACGTTGCGGCCAAAGACCGAACGACCCTTAACGAGCAACTGGTTATCAGGAATCAGACCCGTGCAGATGTTGATGATGTCGATGTCATCAATCACCTGCTCGGTTCCTGGAATGGGCTTGAAATTGCGGCACTCGGCTATCACGGCACCGGTAATACCGGTGTAGTCATCGTTGGGGATGGCACGCAGGAGCACGTGTGAGGTCATGATGGGGATGCCCAGACGGCGCACACGATTGGCTTGCACGGGGAAGCCGCCCTCGTGGTCCATACCCTCGATGATAGCCTTGATAGTCGCACCCGCCTGCATGGCCTGATAGCTGGTCAGGTAGCCGATGTTGCCGGCACCCACGGTGAGCACGCGCTTACCCAACAGGGTATACTCTTGGTTCATCATCTTCTGGAACACGGCAGCGGTGTACACGCCGGGCACGTCATCGTTCTCGAACACGGGCATGAACGGCACGGCGCCGGTAGCCACCACCAGATGGTCGGCATCGATGCAGCTGACCTCCTGGGTAACAACATTCTTCAAGGCGATACGTCGCCCCTCGAGCAGGTCCCACACGGTGTTGTTGAGCAGGATGCCGTCATGGCTGTCGCCCGCCAGTGTCTTGGCGATGTCAAAACCGCGCATACCGCCAAACTTCTGCTCCTTCTCAAAGAAGAAGAACTGGTGGGTCTGCATGTTGAACTGCCCGCCCTCGGTAGCGTTGTTGTCCACCACAATGTTGGGGATACCTAGCGCGGTCAGTTGCTCGCGGCATGCCAGTCCGGCAGGGCCACCGCCAATGATGGCCACCGTGGTCTTATAGATTCTGGTCTCGCTGGCAGCTCGGGGCTTGCCCTCGGGCATATAGTCCTTGGGGATTTCGCAAACCTCCTTCACGTCATCGACGCTGGTGATGCAGATGCGGCGCACCTGTCCGTCGACAAGCATCTCACAGGCACCACACTTGCCGATACCGCACTCCAGACTGCGGTTGCGGCCCGTGATGCTGTGGCTGTGCACGATTAATCCTGCCTGGTGAAGGGCGGCAGCAATGGTTTTGCCTTTCTGTCCGCGTACGGTTCTCCCCTCAAACTGGAATTCCACGTATTCTTCTTTAGGTAATTCTAGAATAGGATGATTTTCAATTTTATACATATTAACTGGTTTAATGGTTATTGTTTCTTTGCCAATCCTGATGACAGGGCAAATTTAGTTATAATTCCCGATTTAAAACGCATTATCAGTAAAAAAGTGAATATTTTCTCTTAAAAAAGGTTTCAGGCTTTAGGCTTCAGCTGTCAGGTAGCATCCGCTTACAGCTATCGACTAACAACTGACAACTTCGGGCAATGCCCCCCTCGACCACAGGCATTCTGACAGGCGATATTTGCCGAAAACTCACGGTAAAATGATTTTTTTTGGAAAATTGTGAAACTTTTTGGAGGTTGCGTGCGTCTAATAATTGTAAGAACTATTAAAACTGTTATATCAATGAAGACAAAAAAACTCTTTATTTGGGTAAGCATTGCAGCCATGGTCATGGCCACAATGTCGTCTTGTATGCGTGTGAAAATCGGTGATAAGGATTGGTCGCTGATCAATCTGTCAGGGCACAAGAACGACACGCCCTCTCAGGTGACTGAGGCTGGCAAGGACATCGCGATGCAAGCCTTCGACGAACTGAATTTGTACGGCCCGTTCAACGTCATCCTGGAGCAGGGCGAGGGGCACAAGGTGCGTGTCGACGGCACTGTCGACCAGTTGGCAGCCATGACAATCTATGTCAAGAATGGTACACTGTACATCGACATGAAGGAGGACATGTTCGACTCCGACAAGTTCTTCAAGGGCATGAAGGTGTATGTCACCGCGACAACCATCAAGGGCATCGAACTCGCTGGCTCGGGCATGATAACGGCCCCCGCAACACTGGCAGTGGCCGACATGACGATGAATGTGGCGGGTTCGGGCGACATCACGCTGGCTCAACTGACATGTCAAGACCTGTCCATTGAGATTGCCGGCTCGGGCGACGTGACCACCGGGCCAATTCAGGCAAAAAAGGTAAGAAGCCAGATTGCGGGTTCGGGCGACATCGATATCGCCGCGCTGACATGCACCACCCTCCACAACGAGATTGCAGGCTCGGGCGACATGACGTTTAACAACCTGAACGTGGAAACGGTCAACAGCCAAATTGCAGGCTCGGGCGACATCATCTTGCGCGGCAAGGCAGGCACGCACAAGGAGGACATCGCCGGCAGCGGCACTGTAGACACGTCAAGGCTTCAATAACTTATAGGTTTTAGGCTTTAGTTGGATGCGGATGCCATCTAATAGCTAAAGCCTAAAACCTAAAACCCTAACTCACGCAGCATCTGGGCAGTGGTGCTGTGTCGCACGCCGTTCAGGTCGCGTAGGTAGGCATTCACATCGGTGGGAGGCATCTTGCGGGCGTTGTCGAAGCGCTCGGGCCGCGTGATACGAGTAAACACCACGCGCTGTATGTCGTTCTTGTGGCATCGGCCCACGCCATAGCCCATCTGCTCGGGATGCTTACCAGGCCCGTTCGAAGACCAGTAGACAACCGTATCGCCCTCACATCCCAGGAAGATGACGCTGTGGCCGGCTTCCTGTTCGGCCTCGCGGTCGTCATCACAGCCGATGATGGCTCCACTGTCACTGCCGCGGCTCTCGTTGCGGTTCCAGAAGATTTTCATCAAGTCGCCAGCCACGGCCCGCCGCCAGACATCCTGCGCACACCACTCCGCGCCGGTGAGATAGCGCTCGTCGGGCGTCTCCCTGTTACGAAGGCTTTTGGCGCCCCGATAGGCCGTGAAACTATAGCCCGCGTCCAGTTCATGCACCAGCACACCCAGGCCGGGTCCGTTGGCATTGGCCCGCCCCCAGAAGCCCACGCCATCGTCTTGCCCCATGCCATCGGGGTTAAAGTCGTCGGCGATGCCCACGCGGGGCTTCATGTTGATCCACGCCTGGCGCGAGATTTTGTGCTTCTTGTCCCAAATAAGCAGTGCCTTGATGATGACGGCATAAGTCGCGCTCGAGCAGAACGACGGCTGGGCCAGCTGTGGGTCAAACCGCGGCCGCTCGTCGCCGACACCCATCTGGTAGGCCTCGTGCAAGCCCCGCCAGGTGGTCTTTGCAAACAACGCGTTGGGGCGGCCACCCGTGTAGTAGCCGCCACGCTCAGGAAATGAGTCGATGGCTGCGAGTACAGCCTGCTGCCAGCCCTTGTTCACCTTGTCCCCAGCGATGGCCACTGAGGCAAAGCACAACAGAGCCAAAACCGCAAAAAACACCCGTTTCATCGACAATTATTGCTCATAGCGCTCTGCCACCACGTCCCAGTCGATAATCTGCCACAAGGCAGCCAGGTGGTCGGGGCGGCGGTTCTGGTAGTCGAGATAGTAGGCGTGTTCCCACACGTCCATCGTCAACAACGGGCGCAAGCCGTGCTGAATGGGGTTGGCGGCATTAGGCTCCTGGGTAATCTGCAGGTTCCCCTCGCCATCAGCACTGAGCCAAGCCCAACCCGAGCCAAAGAGCGTCGCGCCAGCCTTGGCAAAGATGTCCTTAAAGTCCTGGAACGACCCGAACTCCTCGTTGATAGCCTGGGCCAAGCGACCCACAGGCGCATTATCGGCACGGGGAACCCTGAACTGGGAGAAGTACAGGTTGTGGTTCAGAATCTGGCCGGCATTATTGAGTATACCACCCTGGGCATCGAGCACAATCTGCTCCAGGGGTTTGCCTTCTTGTCCACTGCCAGGCAACGCGGCATTCAGGTTATTCACGTAGGCAGCCAAGTGCTTACCGTGGTGAAAGGCCAGCGTGTTGGCACTGATCACAGGCTCCAGCGCCGAGGCCCCGTAGGGCAGCGCCATCAATTCAAACTTTCCGTCTACAGGCATCGTCTGTTTCATAATTGCTTATTTTTATTATTTTTATAGGTAAGTAGCTGAATATTCATGGCAAATTTAGTCAATATTACTGAAAACAGCGCATCTTTGTTGCCAAAAAATGAAAAGACGCCATTTTCAACGGCCTATTAAAGGGGACTTCTATAAATTAGCTTGACATGGATTTTGGCTTATTTTTGAGCAGATTTTGACTTACCTTCGCAGCAGCATAGCGAGCTATGGTGCAAGAAGATAAGGTAAAAGATGCCAAAAAGAGACAAAATACTGTCAACATAAATAATCCACATTTTGGTAATTTATAGAAGTTCCCTAAAGCAAAAAGCAGTACCTTTGACGCCAATATGACGGCAACGAATCATCAGGTTAGGACACTCTATGTGAGCGACATGGACGGGACGCTGCTGGGCGAGGACTCGCGGCTGTCGGCTGTGACAGTCGAGACGCTCAACCGGGTCATCGGTGAACTGAGCGTACTGTTCACGGTGGCCACGGCACGCACACCAGCCACGGTGGTGCCGCTCATGCAGCAGGTGAGGGCCACGCTGCCGTTTATCGTCATCGGTGGCTCGGCAATGTGGAATCCCGTCGAGGGATGCTATGAACACACGCGTGGCATCGATAACGCAACGGTCGATGCCGTATGCGACGTGTTTGACCATCACGGAGCCTACCCGTTTATCTACCGTCGCCACGACGGCAGGCTGCTGCACACCCATCACTATGGTCCCCTGTCAACCCAGGAAGCGCGATTTGTCGCCGAGCGGCAGCACTTGCCACTGAAGCGGTTCTTCCTGGATGACCCGCACTACCGTCACAACGATGATGAGGCGCTGCTAATTTTCTCAATGAACAAGTTTGCCCTGCTCGATGCCATTGCACGAGACCTACAACGGTCGGTACCCACGTGCTCGGTAATGGTCTATCACGACATTTTTGACCCCAACGAGGGTTATCTCGAGATATTCACATCCGGCACGAGCAAGGCGGCTGCCATCCGCCAACTGGCTCGGGAGGTGGGTGCCGACAGGGTGGTGGTCTTTGGCGACAACCGCAATGACATCGCCATGATGCAGGCAGCCGACTATAGCGTCGCCGTCGGCAACGCCTTTCCCGAAGTCAAGGCAATCGCCAGCGAGGTCATCGGCCCCAACACGGCCGACAGCGTGCCCCGCTGGATAGAGAGGGAGGTTTTAGATTCTAGGCTTTAGGTGGCATCCGCATACAACTAGCAACACTAACAACTAGCAACTAACAACTTCTAACTAAAAAAAAATTACTACCTTTGCACGGCATGGCTAACCTGCGCAACATATATGACTCACGACGCATCTGGAAGGTGGTGTTCCTCGCCATCTCACTGCTGCTCGTGGCACTGTTCCTGTATATCTCGAACAATCTGGTCAAGGACCTGGCCGTGCAGGAGCGTGAGCGCATGGAGATCTGGGCCGATGCGACACAGGAGCTAGCCACCATGGGCAGCGGCAGCGAGGTGGACGCCGACGGTAACCCCATCGGCACGAGCGGTACCGACGTGGACTTTCTGCTGAGCATCATCGAGGCCAACCACAACATTCCCGTCCTGCTGGTCGATGACCAGGACAACATCTTGCTGCACCGCAACTTCCGCCTGCCCGAACCCGAGGACAGCCTAGCCTTTGAGATTACCCCTGCCAACCTGGAGTACCTGAACAAGAAACTGCGTCACCTCAAGAACAGCGAAAACAAGATCGACATCATCATCGACGATGAGACGACCCAATACCTCTATTACGAGGATTCCACCCTGCTGCGCCGCCTGGCCTATTTCCCCTACATCCAGCTGGCTGTGCTCATCCTCTTCTTTGCCATCGCCTACTTTGCCCTGATGAGCATCAAGAAGGCAGAACAGAACAAGGTGTGGGTGGGCCTGTCCAAGGAGACAGCCCACCAGCTGGGCACCCCCATCTCGTCGCTCATGGCGTGGACGCAGCTGCTCGAGTCGATGGGCGTGGACCAGAGCATCGTCACCGACATGGACAAGGACGTCAAGCGGCTGTCGACGATTGCCGACCGCTTCTCCAAGATCGGTTCCATGCCCGACAAGGAGCTCGTGCCCATCAACGAGGCTGTCACCAGCAGCCTGGAGTATATGCGCGCCCGCATCCCCAAGCGTGTCGCCCTGCACATCCACACCAATGACCAGACCAACAACGGCGTCATGCTCAGCCAGACGCTGTTTGCCTGGGTCATGGAGAACCTGACCAAGAATGCCGTCGATGCCATGGACGGTGAGGGCCAGCTCGATATCACCGTTGAGGACAGTCCCAACAATGTCGTCATCCTGGTCAAGGACACCGGAAAGGGCATCGCCCGCAAGAACTTCAAGAACGTCTTCACCCCCGGCTTCACCACCAAGAAGCGCGGCTGGGGACTGGGACTGACGCTGGTCAAGCGCATCATCGAGGAGTATCACAACGGCCAGATATGCATCAAGGAATCGGAAGTGGGCAAGGGCACCACATTCGGCATCGAACTTCCTAAAGTCAAGTAAACCACCATCATGAGTACCACCACCGACAAGACATCTTCACGCGTCACCATGCTGGGCACGGGCAATGCCATGTGTGTGAACTGTTACAACACCTGTTTCTTCCTGCACACGCCCCGAGGCGGCATGCTCGTGGATGGTGGCGGAGGCAATGGCATCATCACGCAGCTCATGGCAGCGGGCATCCCCTTCGAGGGCATCCGCCACATGTTTGTTACCCACAGCCACACCGATCACATCTTGGGCGCCATCTGGATGATGCGCAAGATTTCGCCCATGATCTTCAAGGGCAAGCACAGGGGTCCCTTCACCATCTACTGCAACGATGTGGTCAAGCACGCCCTGTACACGATGGCTGAGCTGATGATTCCGCGCAAGATATTCGACTCCATCGGCCAGACCATCATCCTGCGCGAGGTGCATGACGGCGAGATGATCGAGATCGACGACATGCGCGTTACCTTCTTTGACATCGCCTCGAGCAAGACCAAGCAGTATGGCTTTGAGGCCAAGCTACCTGACGGGCAGCGGCTGGTATGCCTGGGCGATGAGCCCTATGGCATCCAGTGCGAACCCTATGCCCGCGGCTGCGAATGGCTGATGTGCGAGGCCTTCTGCCTCTACAAGGACCAGGCGGCCTTCAACCCCTACGAGAAGAGCCATAGCACGGCCCTGGATGCCGGCATGATAGCCCAGGAGCTGGGCGTGAAGCACTTGGTGCTGTATCACACCGAGGATACCCACCTGGACACGCGGGCCGCCACCTACAGCGCCGAGGCCGGCCGCTACTACAAGCACGGTCCCATCTTGGTGCCCAACGACCTGGAGAGCTTCGACCTCTCGTGACCACCACACGGGGTGCTCTTGAAATGGGCCACGGCGCCTGAGCGTGAGCCATAACGGTGAATCGTTAGGGATTTGCAGGAAATGGATAAAATGAGTACCTTTGCGGCTCAGTAATAATTCATGAGAAAGCAGTTGACATACTGGTTGCTGATGGCCTTCGTGGGCTTGTTGCTCGCGGCGTGTGCCAGCATCGGGTCGCCCGAGGGCGGTCCGCGCGATTACGCCCCGCCCCAGGTGGTGAAGACATCACCCCAGGCCGGAGCCCTCAACTTCACGGGGCAGAAGGTGGAAATCACCTTTGACGAAATCATCAACCTCAAGGACCAGCAGAAAAAGGTCATCATCTCTCCTGCACCGCGCATGGCGCCACTCATCCGCACAGTGGGCAAGAAGTTGACCGTGGAGTTCCGCGACACACTTGAGCCAAACACCACCTATGTCCTCGATTTCTCGAACGCCATCGAGGACAACAACGAGAGCAACCAGCTCGACGGCTATACCTTCACTTTCTCGACTGGCGACCACATCGACACGCTGGCCGTGTCGGGCATCGTGTTGCGGGCCAACGACCTGGAGCCCATGCAGCACATCGTCGTGGGTCTGCACAGCAATCTGGACGACACGGCGTTTACACGCTTGCCGCTCGAGCGCGTGACCCGTACCAACGACCGCGGCAAGTTCACCCTGCTGGGACTCAAGCCCGGCAGCTATCACGTGTTTGCCCTGAGTGATGTTGACGGCGACTACCGCATGGCCCGCACCGAGGATATTGCCTTCCTGGACGATGTCGTCGTGCCCACCACCAGCGAGTACACGTCCCAGGATACCATCTTCACCTACGACCGCCGCGTGGACACCGTGATGACGGCCAACCACACCCTGTTCCTGCCCAATGACCTGCTGCTGTGCATGTTCAATGAGGGCTACCGCTCCCACTACGTGAGGCAGACCAGCCGCCCGGCCGACAACAAGCTGTATATGCTCTTTGGCGCTCCCAACGACTCGCTGCCCACGCTAGACGTGCTGCGGCCCGCCGAGCACGCCCGCGACTGGTACCGCGTGGAGCGCACGCTCAGCAACGACTCACTGCTATACTGGATCACCGACTCGGCGATGATCAAGACCGACACCATCATCGTGGCGATGACCTACCTGCGCACCGACACTGCCGACCAGCTGCAACAGGTGACCGACACCATCCGTTTCGGCTACCGCAAGCCCAACGCCCAGGTCAAGGAAGAGGAAAAGCGGGCCAAGGAGAAGCAACAACGGCAGGAACGCCTAGCACAACTGCTCGACAAGCAGGAGAAGGCCGCAGCCCAGGGCAAGGAACTCAATGAGGGCGAACTCGAAGAAATCAAGGAACTGCAGCATGTCGACCCCAATGAGATACCCAAACTGCAGATGGAGCTCGCCAAGGGGGGCACTGTCGATGTGGGAGACTCGATTGTGCTCCGGTTCGACGCGCCCATCGCCGCCATCGACCCTGGTGGCGTGCATCTGGAGGTGAAACGCGACACCCTGTGGCTACCCTACCCCGGCATCGTGCCCCAGCTGCGCCTTGTGGACGATTGCAACCCCATGCGCTACTGGATGCCCGTGGCCATGCTGCCCGACTCTACTTACCGTCTGACTATCGACAGCGCCGCCGTCACGTCGGTCTATGGCCTGCGCAACGACAAGTTGAGCAAGGAGCTGAAGGTCAGGGGACTCGAGGAATATGCCAACGTCTACTTTCACGTCAACGTCAGGGACGGTGCCTTTGTCGAACTGCTGGCCTCGGGCGAAAAGGTCGTTCGCACCGTGCCCGTCAGCAATGGCGCCTTCGAGCTGATAAACGTCAACCCAGGAACCTACTACCTGCGCCTGACCATCGACAGCAATGGCAACGGCAAGTGGGACACGGGCAACTACAGTGAACACCTGCAACCCGAGGAAGTGTACTATTACCCCAAGAAACTGCGCCTGCGCCGCAACTGGGACCTCGACGAGAGCTGGAACATCTATGACACGGCACTCGACTTGCAGAAACCCGAAGACATCCGCCGGAACAAGCCCGAGCAGGCCAAGAACAAGGTCGAGAAGAAGCAGAACAAGGGCCAGAACGGTGACGAGGAAGAGGAAGAAGAGGATGAGTTCGGCACTGGCCTGAACAACACCTACACCGGCGACAAGTACAGGGACGCCAAGCGCAACCGCACCAACAACCGCAACCTCAATAGGCTATAGCTTCCCTCTCCCTCCACGGGCATAGAGGCAAACTCCCGATAACACAAGCAGTCGGAATCTCAGAAATTAGTAAGATAGAGATTCCGACTGCTTGTGTTATTTAGGCAAACCACATGTCTTATCCCATGGACACCTTCTCGGGATTGAGCTCGCCCATGGTCATTCCGGCCGTGGGAGAGGCGCTGCGGCGCATGATATCCTCCATGCTATCGATGACGTTGACGATAAAGTCGCCCAACTTCTCGGCCTCACAGACGATGTCCATGTAGAAGATACCTGCCTTGTAGGGGTACTTCTTCTGGTTGACGTTCTCGATATTCTCGGTGCGGCACTGGTTGCGGAAGTTATTGATTTCGCGCTCTTTGTTATAGCTGCGCATCAGGTCCTCGGCCGTGACATTGTCGATATCGCTGAGCACCATCAGCATGTTGGTCATCGCCTCGCTTACCAAGCGCAGCATCTCATCGATGTTCTTGTAATTGTACTCGTTGAAGTGGGCGTCGGCCTCCTCCTTGCGGACAAGGGCTTTAGCGATGTTGTTGCAGCTGTCGCCAATGCTCTCGAGCTCGCTGATGATACTCAGCAAGCTGGCCACACGCGACTTGGCCTGGCTGCTCAAGCGGCCGTCAAGCACCTTGTTCAGATAGCTGCCGATCTCAAACTCCATGCGGTCGGTGATGTCCTCATACTTCTGCACCCGCGACAAGATTTTGTTGAACTCGGGGGTGCCTGTCTTGGTGTGCACGAGTTCCTTGACCATGCCCAGCATGCGCTCCACGCGGCCGGCAAACACGACAATCTCGCGCTGTGCCGGGTCGATGTTCAATTCGCTGGCACTCATCAGACCACCCTGGATGTACTTCAGCTGGAATTCCTCGTCCTCCTTCTTCTTACTCCTGATAATGAGGTTGAGCAGCTTCACGTAGTACTTGGTGAACCAGATCATGATCAACAGATTGCATAGCTTGAAGATGGTGTGGAACATCGTCATGCCTATCGACATGGCCACCTGCTCGCTGACCAGCGCATCGCTGTCAACACTGCCACCAGCCTTCACACTATTATATAATGCCAAAGGATCGCCTAGGTGGAACAGGTCCCTGACTACCCAGGTCACCATCGACACAAAAGGCTCAAAAATGATCAGCACCCACACCGCGCCAAACAGGTTGAACAGCGCATGGCCCAGGGCGGCCTTCTTGGCCTCGGCATTACCGCCGAGCGATGCCAGCAGTGGCGTGATGCTGGTGCCGATGCTCGCACCCAGCACCATCGCACATGCGATATCAAACGAGATCCACCCCTTGGCAGCCATGATCAGCACGATGGCAAACGTGGCGGCACTCGACTGAATCAGCATCGTGACAACCCAGCCCACCAGCGTGAAAATCAGGATCGACAGGAAACCCATCGACGTGTACTGCTGCAGGAAGGCAAACGTCTCGGGCGACTTGGACAGGTCAGGCACATTGGCACTGATGGCGTCCAGACCCATGAACAGGAACACGAAGCCAATAAGCAACTCACCGAAGTTCTTGTAATTCCCCCGCTTGACAAACAGCAAGGGTACGGCAAAGAACAGCAGGGGTAACAGGAAGGCCGACATCTTGACCTTGAAGCCAAAGATGGCGATAATCCACTCGGTAAACGTCGTGCCCAGTGCGGCACCAAAGCTCACTGCCAGGGATTGCTCCAGGGGCATCAATCCCGCGTTGACAAAGCTCACGACCATCGACACCGATGCCGATGAACTCTGGATCAGCGCTGTGATGACAATACCCGTGATGATGGCTAGAAAACGGTTCTTGGTCATCCAGGCCAGGATGGAACGCAAGCGGCTACCGGCAGTCTTCTGCAAGCCCTCACTCATCACCTTCATTCCATACAGGAACAGACACACTGCGCCAAGCAGGGCAAGAAAATCTATCAGGGAATAATCCATTGAATCACAAGTGTTAGTATTATATTAAAATATCGTCACAAAATTATAACAAAAATTGCAAACTATCGAAATATAATAAGTAATTTTGTCGACGAATACTGCATTCTCAGTTCTCATACTTGCCAATAATACACTATTAACCAATAAATTGCACTTTTTTATGAAGAAATTCTACGCTTTCATTCTCATGGCCGCTATAGCCGCTAGTACTCTGGCACAGGAGTACTCCACCGACGGCACCGGCAACGTGTACACCTTTAACAGCCTGAGCCTCATCGACGGCACGGGCGTTACCCTTCAGGAAGATGGCTCCTATCTGGTGAGCGCCAACTTCACCATCGCCGAGGGCGACGTGCTGCAACTCGCCAACCATGATGTCATCAAGATCGGCGACGGTGTGACCATCACCATCGACGGCGATGCCGACTTCACCCCTGCCGACACCGCCCTGATTACCCGCGATGCCGAGGGCTCCAATCCCCGCGGATTCTGGATGCTCGGCGAGAACGGCAACGCCACACTCAAGAACGTGCGTTTTGAGTACGTGGGAGTGGTCTTTGGCGGTATCAACAGCAGCCTGAAGGCCGACAACTGCACCTTCACCCTGTACAACGGCAAGCTCTCGAGCTCGGGCACCCTCGCCTTTAACGCCTCGTGTGACGGCAACGTGGTCGAGAACTGCTACTTCATCGAGAACTCCCTCAACGCCATCGGCAACGGCGCCACCAATCCCGTGGGCATCATCATCCGCAACAACATGCTGTGGCACAATGTCACCGCCAATCGCAACAAGCCCCAGATCAACCTCACCTGCGCCGGCGACTATGATGTGCACATCACTGGCAACCAGATTATCGGCGGACAGTTCAATCTCTCGGGAGGCATCGGCCTGAGCAACATGATGGGCATGGGCCACACCGGCAAGGCCTATATCGAGGACAACTACATCGCCGACAACCGATACGGCATCACCACCATTGGCTCGCTCGACGCCGTGATCAGGAACAATAAGATGATTGACAACTGTTACGAGACCAACCCCAACAACGGCGGTAGCTGCATCAGCGTCTATGACAGCAGCAGTAGCAGCAACGTCTACATCGAGGGCAACTGGATGGAAGGCGGACTGTGGGGCATCACCATCGTCACCGGAGCACCCAACGTCAACCTGGGCAAGACGGGCGACACCGAGGCTGCTGACTACAACCCCGGCAACAACACCTTTGTCAACAACGGCAATGGTGGCGTGATGTATGACCTGTTCAACAACGGCACCTGCGACATCTGGGCACAAGGCAACACCTGGAATGTCTCCGAACAGACCGAGGAGAATATCGAGCAAGTCATCTACCACCAGGTGGACGACCCAAGCAAGGGCCTCGTCACCTTCATGCCCGCCAAGAGCCCCGGCAGCAGCGTTCAGGAGGTTCAGGCTGCACAGCAGACAGGTGGCCTGTACTACAATCTGATGGGTATTCCCACCCAGAATCCCACCAGTGGCATCTACATCCACAACGGCAAGAAGATCCTCGTGAAATAAACCACTGCCCTGCTTAAAGGGAAGACAACAAATACAACCAGTACAAGGCCATTCGGCTTGTGAAATAGTATTGGTGAAAACGAAAGTAGTCGGAATCTCGAAAAAAAAATGAGATTCCGACTACTTTGAATGCATAGACAGGCCGATTCTCTTGAAAGACGTGTTGATGAACTAATTCCTATATAATATAGATTGTTGGGGTTGTCCCGAAGTTGTTATTGTTGTTTGAAAAAAATTGTCTTTCTTGTCTTCAAATCAGTGTGTAAGGAAACTTTTTCGTACCTTTGCACCCCAAATAGGAAACAACCGATAAAATAACGATACAGATATGGAGAATGAGAAGAAATTTGCCCGTACGTTGGTAACGACAGCGTTGCCCTATGCTAACGGTCCAGTTCACATCGGGCACCTGGCTGGCGTGTATGTGCCTGCCGACATCTATGTGCGCTACCTGCGCCTGCAGGGCCAGGACGTGCTGTTTGTTGGCGGTAGTGACGAGCACGGTGTGCCCGTGACCCAGCGTGCCCGCAAGGAGGGCATCACACCCCAGCAGGTCGTGGACCGCTACCACAAGATTATCAAGGAGTCGTTCCAGGAACTGGGCATCTCCTACGATATCTATAGCCGCACGACCTCCGAGACCCATCATCAGTTTGCCGCCGAGTTCTTCCGCAAACTCTATGATGACGGCAAGCTCATCGAGAAGACTACCAAGCAGTTCTATGACGAGCAGGATGGCAAGTTCCTCACCGACCGCGACGTGGAGGGTGAGTGCCCCTATTGCCACCACCCCGCCGCCAAGGGCAACCAGTGTGAGGACGGCTGTGGCCGCGACCTGGACCCCACCGAACTCATCAACCCGCACGCCAAGGACAGTGACCACCCGCTCGTGCTCAAGGACACCACCAACTGGTTCCTGCCCCTCAACGAGTATGAGGGCTGGCTCAAGGAGTGGATCCTCGAGGGCCACAAGGAGTGGCGCAGCAATGTCTATGGTCAGTGCAAGTCATGGCTTGACAACGGCTTGCAGCCGCGCGCGATGACCCGTGATCTGGACTGGGGCATTCCTGTGCCAGTCGAGGGTGCCGAGGGCAAGGTGCTCTATGTGTGGTTTGACGCGCCCATCGGCTACATCAGCAACACCAAGGAGCTGTGTGACGCCCAGCCCGAGCGCTGGGGCACCTGGCAGCAGTGGTGGCAGGACGACAACACGCGCCTCATCCACTTCATCGGCAAGGACAACATCGTGTTCCACTGCATCATCTTCCCCACGATGATGAAGGCCCACGGCGACTACATCATGCCCGACAACGTGCCCGCCAACGAGTTCCTGAACCTGGAGGGCGACAAGATCTCCACCAGCCGCAACTGGGCAGTTTGGCTCCACGAATACCTCAAGGACTTCCCCGGCAAGCAGGACGTGCTGCGCTATGTGCTCACGGCCAATGCTCCTGAGACCAAGGACAACGACTTCACCTGGAAGGACTTCCAGGCTCGCAACAACAGCGAACTGGTGGCTATCCTGGGCAACTTTGTGAACCGTGCACTGGTGCTGACCCACAAGTTCTGCGGCGGCAAGGTGCCTCAGGCTGGCGAGCTGACCGACGTGGACCGCGCCGCCATCGAGGAATTCAAGAACGTCAAGGCTGTCCTCAACGACCACATCGAGCATTTCCACTTCCGCGAGGCGCTCAAGGACGCCATGGACCTGGCCCGCTGTGGCAACAAGTATCTGGCTGACACCGAGCCCTGGAAACTGGCCAACAGCGGTGCAAGCCGAGTGCAGCGCCAAGCTGGCTTGAGCGATGCCGAGGCGCAGCCCGCTGAAGGCGCAGCCAACACCGATATGGCCCGCGTCGGGACCATCATGAACCTGGCTCTGCAGATCACTGCCAACCTGGCCATCGCCTTTGAGCCGTTCCTGCCCTTCAGCAGCGAGAAGCTGCGCGGCATGATCGGCATGGACAAGGTGGAATGGAACCGCCTGGGCGACATCGACCTGCTGCCCGCAGGCCGCACACTGGAGCAGCCGGTACTGCTGTTCGAGAAGATCGAAGACGACGTGATCCAAGCGCAAATCGACCGTTTGGAGCGCATCAAGCAGGAGAACATCATCAACAACTTCAAGCCCAAGCCCGTCACCACGTCGTGCACCATCGACGACTTCGCCAAGCTCGACATCCGCGTGGGCACTGTCCTCGAGTGCGAGAAGGTCAAGAAGGCCGATAAGCTCTTGAAGTTCACCATCGATGACGGTATGGCTGGCCGCACCATCATCAGCGGCATCGCCAAGTGGTACCAGCCCGAGGAACTGGTGGGCAAGCAGGTGTGCTTCATCGCCAACTTCCCGCCCCGCAAACTCAAGGGCATCGAGAGCCAGGGCATGATCCTGAGCGCCGAGGATGCCGGCGGACGCCTCGTGGTCATCGGCCCCACCGGCCCCGTCAAGCCCGGCTGCCAAGTGGGCTAACCCGGCTATAATCAAACAACCACAACAACGCAAAGACAGCCTGAACAACAATTAATAATAAAGTTGTTTAGGTTGTCTTTCTGTTGTTTAGGTTGTTTGAAGTAAAGTCTGTCTGAAAGCAGGGGATATATTAAAAAATGTTAAATAATTGGATTAAATTTGGTTTATATTATAAACCGCTTTATCTTTGCAGCGTGAAACAAGGACGGTAATCGCGAGTGCTGTTCTTTTTTCGGAGAGTTTTAGTTTATTTTTTAAACCGCTTTATAGCCAAATTTTAAAACAATTCAAGTTATGGAAGAGAAGAAATTAACCGAGCGCGAGAGCCTCGAACTGATTACAACAATGATTGAGCGCACCCGCGAGCGCTACATGGGCGACGGCAACATCATGCTGATGTGGGGTTACCTCACTGTAACGATAACCGCTCTGGTATGGATCTTGTTAATTACCACCCATAACCAGGCATGGAACTGGCTATGGTTCCTTATCTGGATCATCGGCGGCATTGCCACCCCCATCATGGCACGCAAGCAGCAAGTGAAATATGGCGTGAAGAGTTACTCCGACAAACTGTCATCCCAGATTTGGTCTATCGTGGGCTATTCGGGAATCGTGGCCACGCTATGTTGCTTGATCTTCACATTTATCGTAGGTTACGACACGTGGAGGATGATGTTTGCCTTCGCACTCATCATTGTGCCGATGGCCGAGATGGCCCAGGGCGTGATTGTCAGGGAACGGTCGCTGGTGGCAGGTGGTGCCATCGGTCTGGCATGCGGCATCTTCACCGTCTGCTGCATTGCCGGTGGGATTCCCCTGTATGTCAACATGATTTTGCCGATGTTTATCGTTGCTTTCACCAGCATGATGATCATTCCCGGCCACATCATCAACCGTAAAGCCCGTCAGCAGCGATGAAAGAGCTAGATCCCATCCTTCACTCCCAGCTACGGCTGGCAGTGATGTCTATCCTGATGACCGTGGACGAGGCCGACTTTGTCTACCTCAAGGAGAAGACCGAGTCCACAGCAGGCAACTTGAGCGTGCAGCTCGACAAGCTCTCCACAGCGGGCTACATTACCGTCACCAAGGGCTTTGTCGGCAAGAAGACGCGCACCACTTGCCAGATCACCGAGCAGGGGCACAAAGCCTTTGAGCAGTATGTCGAGGCCCTGAAAAGCTACCTCAACCTGTAAACGACAATCTTTATAGGGAAGACAATAAGCACAATAAATACAAATGGCTAGAAATCAGCTGCTTTGTATTTATTGTACTTATTGTTTTCCTTTTTAATTGTCTTCCTTTTTTTAGAGGACTTTGGGCTTGTCGTCGGGCTTGTGGGTGCTGAGGATGCGCAGGGGTTTGGGATAGAGGTTGTTGGCGCGGTTACCCAGGTTGTTGGCAAAGCCGAGCACAGCGCCCTCGTGGGCAATAAGGACATGGCCGCGCGGAGCATCGATGCTGATGCTCTCACCACGCAGGTAGCGCAATGCCGTGGCATAGTCCACCTGGACCTCGGGAAACGCCTCATCGGCCCTTGCGCATGACATGGCTAGCGCATGGTGGGGTACCATCTTGCGGCCCATGACAGTAGCCAATTCAATCCCCGCATGCAACACGCTGAGCGAGGCACGCAGGGTGGCAACCTCTCGACTGATATCCATTGGGGTTGCAACCCACAGGTCGCCCACCTGGCCGACCGCGTACTGACCGGAGTCTGCGAGCCAATTTTTGCCGATTTCATCGACTTTTTTGGCATTTTTTTCCTTGAGGCGGATGTCCTGACGTGGGGCGTTGCCATCCTTACGGAACACAGCCATGAACAACCCCTCACCATCCACACGATGAGGCATGAAGCGGTAGGCGTGGATGTCGCTGCCGATGGCCGGATGAATGTTCCACGACGGCTCCACTGGCACCTCTATCGGGGTACCACCCAGTTCGCCCGTGATATAATCGGCCATCTGCTCGTTTTCCTGACGGTTGTAGGTGCAGGTGCTGTAGATGAGCAGGCCGCCTGGCCGCAGGGCAGGCCACACGTCGGCCAGAATCTCGCGTTGCAGCTGGGCACACTGGCCAACCAGGGCAGGCGACCACTGACTGACAGCCTCGGCGTCCTTGCGCATCATGCCCTCGCCACTACACGGCACATCGGTGGCTACAACATCAAAGAAATGGGTCAACCTCCCCAACTGGGCGGGAGCATTGCTTGTGACCACGCAGCGCGGATTGCCCCAGCGGAGCACATTATCAGTCAGCACTCGGGCGCGGGCCGGCACCACCTCATTAGCCACCACCAGCGAGCCTTGTGGCAGCGCCTGCAGGGCGGCAGTGGTCTTGCCTCCAGGGGCGGCACACAGGTCCAAATAGCGCACTGGAGCATGGACAAGCTGCCTGATAACATGGGCAACGAACATCGACGACGCGTCCTGCACGTAGTAGCGCCCAGCATGCCAGTCGGGGTCAAAGGTGAATGCCGGACGGCCGTCGGTGTAGAACCCCTGGTCGCACCAGGACACACGACGTGCGCCATCGGGCACACTGACACCACGCGCCTCGTTGACTCGCACGGCAACGCTAGGCTCGCTCGACGTGATGGCCGTCGCCAGAGCTTCCCACTCGCCAGGCAACAGCCCGCGCAATTGATCGATAAATTCCTGTGGCAGATTCATAGCGACAAAGTTAATGCAAATGCCGCAAACAGGTCACAAAACAGGTCTAATAAATTAGGGAACGACATAGCAGTTGGCCCTAAAAAGTTTTTTAATGCTCATTTCGCGAAGAAAAACGTATCTCACGAAAAAAAAATAAAACTAATTCGTGTAATTGGCTTCGCCGAGCTAAAGGTTGGCATTAGCCCCGCAGGGTTCGGGCCAACATTTATATCATCACCATTGGTTTTCGTCCAAATCTATGCTTTTCACGCCGCTTTTGGACAAAAATCCATGATTTTTCGCTTCCTTGACACACGATTTGACGAGGATGCAAAAAGGCGTGAGGAATGGCGTTGGAATTATGGTTTTTTAAGGATTGAAAACATTGGCAGATGGGCATTTTTTTGTAATTTTGTACGTTTTTATACACCCCCTATTCCATAGGGTATAAAACTGAAAAAAACTTCATTTTTATGTCGGAAGAAGAAAAATATATCGAAGAGCAAGAAGAAAAAAATTATTCAGCGTCTAACATCCAGGTGCTGGAAGGTCTTGAGGCCGTACGCAAGCGCCCCGCTATGTACATCGGTGATACCCACATCAAGGGTCTTCACCACTTGGTGAGCGAGGTCGTGGACAACTCCATCGACGAGGCTCTGGCAGGTTTCTGTAACCGTATCGACGTGACCATCGGCGAGGACAACAGCATCACCGTGCGCGACAACGGCCGCGGCATTCCCGTCGATGAGCACGAGAAACTGCACAAGTCGGCACTCGAGGTTGTCATGACTGTGCTCCATGCCGGTGGCAAGTTCGACAAGGGCTCCTACAAGGTGTCGGGCGGTCTGCACGGCGTCGGCGTGAGCTGCGTCAACGCCCTCAGCGACTACCTGCGCGCCGAGGTGCGCCGCGGCGGCAAAATCTATATGCAGGAGTACAGCCTGGGCAAGCCCACCAGCGAAGTCAAGGTCATCGGTGACTGCCGAGAGGAGGATCACGGCACGACCATCATCTTCCACCCCGACGGTGGCATCTTCTCGACCACAGTCTATGAGTTTGACATCCTGTCCAACCGCCTGCGCGACCTGGCCTACCTGAATGCCGGTGTGACCCTATCGATTACCGACCTGCGCAGCCGCGACGAGAATGGCACCCCCCGCAGCGAGACCTACTATAGCGAGACGGGCCTCGACGAGTTTGTGCGCTACATCGACGGCAACAAGGAGGCGCTCATACAGGACGTCATCCACATCAAGAGCAAGAAGGGCGACATCCCTGTTGAGGTCGCCATGACCTATAACACCTCGTTCAACGAGAACATCTACTCGTTTGTCAACAACATCAACACCATCGAGGGCGGTACCCACCTGACGGGCTTCCGCCGCGGTCTGGGCTCGACCCTGAAGAAATATGCCGAGGACAACAAGATGCTCGAGAAGGCCAAGGTCGAAATCAAGCCCGAGGACTTCCGCGAAGGTCTGACCGCTATCATCTCGGTTAAGGTGCTGGAACCCCAGTTCGAAGGACAGACCAAGACCAAACTCGGTAACACCGAGGTCATCGGTGCCGTCGAGACCGCCGTGCGCGATGCCTTGAACACTTATCTCGAGGAGCACCCCACCCAGGCCAAGACCGTCATCGAGAAGGTCATCCTGGCCGCACAGGCACGCCATGCCGCACAGAACGCTCGCTTGAAAGTGCAGCGCAAGTCGCCGCTCGCTGGCGGCGGACTGCCCGGCAAACTGGCCGACTGCTCGTCGAAGGATCCCGCCGAGAGCGAACTCTTCCTCGTCGAGGGTGACTCGGCAGGTGGCAGCGCCAAGCAGGGCCGTGACCGCAAGTTCCAGGCCATCCTGCCCCTGCGCGGTAAGATCCTCAATGTCGAGAAGGCAATGGACCACAAGGTGTTTGAGAGCGACTCGATTGTCACCATCTTCCGTGCCCTAGGCGTGACCATCGGCACCGAGGAGGACCCCAAGGAGGCCAACCTGAGCAAACTGCGCTACCACCGCATCATCATCATGACCGATGCCGACGTCGATGGCGCACACATCGACACGCTGCTGATGACCTTCTTCTTCCGCCGCATGAGACCCATCATCGAGAATGGCTACCTCTACATCGCCACTCCGCCTCTGTACCGTGCCCGCACCAAGAAAGGCCAGCGCGAGGAATACTGCTGGGACGATGTGCAATTGCGCAAGTTCATCGACGAGTATGCCGGCGGCAACGAGGACGGCGTGACCGTGCAGCGATTCAAAGGTCTGGGTGAGATGAATCCCGAGCAGTTGTGGGAGACCACCATGGATCCCAACAACCGTCTGCTCAAGCGCGTCAACATCAGCGATGCCGCCGAGGCCGATCGCATCTTCTCGATGCTCATGGGCGAGGACGTGGATCCGCGCCGCAAGTTCATCGAGGAGAACGCCACCTACGCCACCATCGATACGTAATTTTAAAATTGCCAGAAATTCTGGCAATTTTAAAAGTTTAGAGTTTAGAGATATTTACACGAGCCTTTGGCTCCGTGGGGCGCAATCCCCACGACGAAATATACATCTACAACAACCCCCGGGACCACCATTTGGACCCAGGGGTAATTTTTTTTGTTGGCGCCAGTCACGTCCACCTTGATTGAAATCAGTATCATAACAGCACTGCCTGGGATTGATTACAGGAACTGGGACAGGTAGAGGGGCAGGTAAAGAACACCACGATGGCTTTCTACATTGTAAGGGCTGAATACGATGGCCCGCTCTATCTTTTCGGGGTATGCCTTTATTGCCGCGTCTAATGACGCATGGCGCTTATAATCGCTTCCAGACTTAACTTCAATAATGGTGATTCGATTATTCTCATCGATGATAAAGTCAAGTTCTTGCCGACTTTTCTTGTCATAGTAATGAAGTGATGTGCCCTTACTTGAGAGCGAGCATGCAATGTAATTCTCTGTCAATGCACCCTCATTAACACCTAAATTACCATTCAACACATCAAATTGGATGCCCTTGAGCAAGAGACTGCTTAGCAAACCGGTGTCCACCATATATAGCTTGAATAGCTTCCTATTCTCGGTTGCGGTAAATGGTAGGGCAAAATCTCTGACATTGAATGAATAGTAGGCTATTCCCGCATCAATGAGCCATTGGGTCGGGTCTTCATATTTACGCCTAGATGCCCCCTTTTCGAGAGAGGCAAGGATAAATCTTTTGTCCTGTTTGCCAAGTTGAGAAGGTATAGCGTCAAAGATTCTCTTGACCAGCACCTGGTCTTTTCCAGCATAGTTGGTGATGTCAGCACGATAAGTTGTGAGTATCGAGCGCTGCACATTCAGAACGTTACCAAAGTCTGCATTGTCAATAAAAGTTTGTACCACATTGGGCATACCTCCCACGACTAAGTGCTGGCGATAGAACTGGCTTATCTGATTATGAATGAATGGGGGTACAGGCTGCTCTTTACTGTAGCAATGCAGCAAAATATCAATAACATCAGTTGATACACCGTTTGCCCAAAGAAATTCCTCAAAATCGAGCGGATACATCTTCAGTTCCTGTTCATATCCAACGGGATAGGATGTGACGGGCTTATAGTTAATGCCTAATAGAGAACCTGACTCAATGAAATCATATCGATGCTCTTCTACTAGAAATTTAATTGCGGTACGGGCATTAGGGCATTCCTGAATTTCATCAAAGAAAATCAGTGTTTTGCCTTCAACAAACGGGCCAAACCCCATTGCCGAGAGGTTAGTAACAATGGTCTTAGTATCAAGATTGCCGTCAAATGCCTGCTTAGCGCGGGGATACTTGACAAAATTGATTTCCACAAAATGCGAATAATTTGCCTTGGCAAATTCACGCACTGAGGTCGTTTTACCCACTTGACGTGATCCAGTGAGTAATAAAGCTTTATTACATCCTGATTGATACCACTTTGCGATATCATCACTTACCTTTCGTTTGAGCATATTTACAACTTTTTGCAAACAGTTTAGCGTTAGTTTTACAACTTTTTGCAACCTTATTGAGCGCAAAATTACAACTTTTTGCAAAAGTGGCAAATAGTTAGCGCTATTTCTTTGGAAAAGATTGGGTTTTCCTTATTATTGTGTTGTATATAACCTGAATTTGATACGACAAAGTGCTGAAACTCAATTTATCTGCTTTGTGGTAGCGAAGTCTTTGACAATTAAGGCTTATTATCGTCTTCACTGCTGGTCACCACTTGAGGGCAGGTGTTAGTGTGAGTTGGCGGGACTCGCCGTTGGCGCCGATTACGTCTAGTGTGATTTGGGGCAGTTCATCGATGCGGTATTCTTCCTCCCAGTTGAAGTCCTCCACGGGCCTGCCGTTGATAGCGATAATGCGGTCGTTTAATTGCAGCCCTGCATGTGCGGCATCTCCATCGCGCGTGAGCGACGAAACAATCCAGCCCTTACCGATGTCGGTGCGGTTCCTGAAATCGAAGTCATAGGTGGGCTTGACGGGTTGGTCTGCCTTGAAACGCTTCAGGTAGAGGAAACCATGCGCCGTATCGATGACCAGATTGAATCTGGATAACAATCCATTGCCGATGACACCGACATAATCCCTCTTGCCGAAGGCGCCGGCCCCGTCGGGCAAATAGGAGATGACCTCATTGCTTGTGGTGTCGGAGCCGATGACGATGCGCTGTGACTGCATCTCGATAATAGACTCCTGGGCCTTGTCTCCAATGCCAAATTGCGTCATGTCCTTAACATATTTCTTGCCTGGCAGCGATTCAAGCCCGTACTGCTTAACGGTACTTGCCGTGAAGTCGACCGCGGCACCTGATCCCGTGTCCACAAGAAACCAACCCTGGATGCTCTTGCCGCCGACGAGGACCTCGGCCTGAACCTGGATTCGGAGGTCATGGCAACGGATCGGCAATTTCTCATAGTCCTCGACCTGTGGATTTCCATCCTTGTAATACTTCAAGAAACTGTGCTCAAAGTTGATTTCTAACGGATGTTGCTCAATGTCCTTGATGCCCCAAATGCCATCGACATGGCAATCCACCACATCCCTCAACTTGAAAATCGGCACAATCTGGTAAGTGCTCTTTAACGACCCGACGCTCAACGATGTAAGGTCCATGATGACGCGCACGCTGGTGCCGCCGGCGGCGCCCCCTGTTCTAGCCCGGCCGAGGCTCTGCGAATGCCATTCCGAGGCCGAGAGATAGACACTGTCGATGCCGAAGAGGTCAGAGCCTCCCGTGTCAAAGATAACGTTGGCCTGATACTCATTGTTGATACAAGCAGGAACAAATAGATGCGAACGGTACAGAAACGGAATACTGTCATTGCCCCAAGCCAGTGTAGCCCATGACCAAAGAACTGCAAGGGCAATGATGAGCAATCGCTGATTGTTTTTTAAAAACATCATATATGATAATCGATTAAATATCAATTATTTGCGTATTATTAGCATGAGTCCGACGATTAGATTTCATCGAACTCACGCTACTTTAATAACTAATTATTAGTGTTGAATTACTCGCCGTCTTTTGGTTGTGGTTGAGGCATAGGCTTGGCCTGCATTTTAAAGACGATGGGCAGGGTATACCACACTGAGACGGCTTCACCGTCCTGGCGGCCAGGTTCAAACTTGGGTAAGGTTTTGACCACACGGACAGCCTCGGCATCCAGTTCATCACTGACCGAGCGGACGACTTTGACTTCTCCCACCTGACCAGTCTCGTCAATAATAAACTGAACAATGACACGGCCTTCAATATCGTTCTTTGCGGCCTCTGGCGGATATTTGATGTTTTCGGACAGGTATCTCATCAGTCCAGCTACGCCACCAGGGAACTCGGGCATCTGCTCGACAGAATTATATACCTTTTTGGATTGAGGTTCAGTTTCTTCGGGAGCCTGCTCTTCGGTATTCATCTCGACAGCCTCGGGAACGGCCTCAGCCTCGACAGGCTGGGTAGCGGCCTCGACCTGGACGGGCTCGGGCGACTGCATTTCTGACTGGACAGCGCGATCTTGCGGAACACTCGCCGTCAATACTGCTGCTACACTCTTGGTGTTGGCAAAGGCCAACAGCGCCAATGCTATCACGGGCACCACAGCCAGCGCACGCAATGTCTTCCATTGGCTGCTTTTGTTCATCGTCATCATACGGATTCGTTTTTTTAGAGATTGATAATTGAAGTTATTTGCCATCGAGAATAGCTGGTCCCCGACGGACTTTCGTATCAGCAGCAACTGGTACTGCTTCACGTCGACGTTAGCATTTAATACTGCCTCATCGGCCTCATACTCATGCACTTGCCTCAGTTCATTGCTCAATAGCCAGACTGCCGGATTCCACCATTGGAACAAGGTTACCAGCCCCAAGAACATCACATCCCATGAATGCCGCAGGTCAATGTGTGCCTGCTCGTGAATGAGAATCTCACGCGGGTTATCACGGTAATCCTGCTCGTTGATCACGATGTGCTTGAAGTAGCTGAACGGAGCCAGGTCGCCAGGAACAATGTGCAATGTGACACCACCAGGTAGAGATTCCTTACGCCCCTTTTTCATCAGGCGGTGCAGGTTCCACTGGCTATGCAGCAGCCATGCGGCCACTAGAGCCATCCCGATGAAGTAGACCGCAGTGACGATGCCCATTACAGTCCATGACGTAGATGCCTGCTGGGCTCGAACAGCACCATCGTGGGTCACAATCAAGTCCTCCAGCGTCACCATCTGCTTGGCAACAGGGGACATGGCATCAAGTGAAATCTTGATCCATGGCAACACCAGCGCGAGCACCATGACCACGAGCAGCGCCACGCGGTTGAAGCGGTGGAAGGTCTCACGGCTGAGCAGCAGCTTCCACAACAGGTAGAAGGCGATGAGGCAGAGGCCAACTTTTATTTGATAAATGAGTAACATAGTGAGAGAGGAGCTTTACTGTTGGTTGTTTTCTTCTACTTCACGGATGAGTTCCTTCAGGTCCTCAACACTGACCTTTTCACTCTTGACAAGCGCTGAGACGGCGCTTAGGTAGGACTTGCCGAAGAACTTGTTGACCACGCCCTCCAACGAGCCACCGCGATACTCCTCGCGGCTGATGCGGGCAAAATACTGGAAACAGCGGGCAGTAATGGCCTTGTGGCCCAGGAAGCCCTTCTCCTCCAATATCTTCATTAATGTAGCAAGGGTATTGACATGGGGGCGCGGTTCGTCATAGCAAGCCTGCAACTCGCGCACGAGCATGGGTCCATGGTCCCACATCCGCTCCATGATTTCCTCTTCTTTTTGGGTTAACTGTTTCATAATTCCAGCCTTTTTTAAGATTCACGACGCAAATTAACTAAATGTTTTAGTTATAAAACAAATTATTTTAGTTAATAAAACTAAAAATATTAGTTTTTCAAAGTTCTGCGCCAAAATCGGGGTCAATCGGGCAAAATGGGGAGGTTTGGCATGGAATTTGCTGATTGATGAAAGAATAAAATTTGAGAATTAATAATTGAGAGGAGAGAACGATGAGTTGTTTTAGAGTACTATTGTCGATTATCTTTCCGCCGCTGGCTGTGGCGGACAAGGGGTGCGGATCTGTGCTGATTGTGTTATTGCTCACCTGTGCCGGATGGATTCCCGGTGTGATCGGTGCTCTTGTCATCCTGAACAAGGACTCGGACAAACCGCGCAACACCACTCCCACCTACCCCACCAACAATAGCCGCACGCGCTGCGACTATTGACACGCCGAGCTGCCTTCAGGAAAAAATAAAGTATCTCCACCATCGACACACACAGCACGCATTCGGCACATCGATGCCCACAACAAGCCGCCAAACCGCGAAGTTTTAATAAAAAACAGACAACTTAGCGGCTTGGCGGCTTGGCGTGAGTTGAAGTCGCTGAACAGTTACGTAGCAGCGTAAAACTGTTAAAAAAAATCAATCGGGCAAAAAAAAGGACGATAATTTTGCCAGTTCGGCAACTTGCCGTAACTTTGCATAAAAATTGAATATAAATAACCTTTTAGGCCCTCAATTTTTACTGGAAAACTGACAAGAACGTTTAACATAAATATTTGAAAATCAATGGAATTACCATTTGCTGAATCTTGGAAAATCAAGATGGTCGAGCCGCTTCGCAAGAGCACTCGCGCCGAGCGTGAGCAATGGCTCAAAGAAGCTCACAACAACGTTTTCATGCTCAAGGCTGAGCAGGTTTACATCGACTGCCTCACCGACTCGGGTACGGGCGCAATGAGCGACCGCCAGTGGTCTGCGATGATGCTGGGCGACGAGAGCTATGCCGGCGCCACCTCGTTCTACAAGTTTGAGAGCGTCGTGCAACGCATCTTCGGCTTCAAGTATGTCATCCCCACCCACCAGGGCCGTGCTGCCGAGAACGTGCTGTTCTCCTATCTGGTCAAGGAGGGTAACGTTGTCCCCGGCAACGCCCACTTCGATACCACCAAGGGTCACATCGAGAGCCGTCACGCTAAGGCCATCGACGTCACCATCGACGAGGCCAAGGACACTCAGCTCGAGATCCCCTTCAAGGGCAACGTGTCGCTCGAGAAGCTGGAGAAGGTGCTCCAGGAGAACAAGGGCAATGTCCCCTTCATGGTACTGACCGTGACCAACAACACCGTGGGTGGTCAGCCCGTGTCGATGAAGAACATCAAGGAGACCTGTGAGCTGTGCCACAAGTATGGCGTGCCCGTGGTGATGGACAGCGCCCGCTTTGCCGAGAACTCCTACTTCATCAAGACCCGTGAGGAGGGCTACGCCGACAAGACCATCAAGGAGATTGCCCGCGAGATGTACTCCTACGTTGACGCCATGACGATGTCCGCCAAGAAGGACGGCCTCGTGAACATGGGCGGCTTCATCGCTACCAACCGCGAGGACTGGTACGAGGGCGCCAAGCTCTTCTGCATCCCCTTCGAGGGCTTCCTCACCTATGGTGGCCTGAACGGTCGTGACCTCAACGCCCTGGCCGTCGGCCTGGACGAGAACACGGAGTTTGAGATGCTCGAGACCCGCATCCATCAGGTACAGTACCTGGCCAAGAAGCTCGACGAGTATGGCATCCCCTATCAGCGTCCCGTGGGTGGTCACGCCCTGTTTATCGACGCCGACAAGGTGCTGTGCAACGTCCCCAAGGAGGAATTCCCCGCCCAGACACTGACCTGCGAACTCTATCTCGAGGCAGGTATCCGCGGTTGCGAGATCGGCTACATCCTGGCCGACCGTGACCCCGTCACCCGCGAGAACCGTTTCGGCGGCCTGGACCTGCTACGCCTGTGCATCGCCCGCCGCGTCTATACAGACAACCACATGAACGTGATTGCCGCCGCTCTGAAGAACGTCTATGACCGTCGCAACGAGATCAAGCGCGGTGTTGCCATCGAGTGGGAAGCTCCCCTTATGCGCCACTTCACCGTGAAGCTCAAGCGACTCGGCTAAAATCAGATAACCAAAATACCATTAACTAACCATGTATGAGGGTGTGTCATAATTCAGTTATGGCTCACCCTCTTTGCAAATCAACCGCCTG
>CAZVMM010000009.1:0-68880 GCA_964628205.1 uncultured Muribaculaceae bacterium | reverse complement strand
CGGAACCAGAATCCGATGTGCTACCATTACACCACAGGACAATTCCTAATTGCGAGTGCAAAGGTACTGCTTTTTTTGTTACCACCAAGAAAAAAATGAACTTTTTTTCAAAAAAATGCTTTTTAGGCAGTTTTTCAAGCAAAATTAGGCCGTCCCTTGCACCGCAATCCCTATTTTGCTTTGCGCTTGGGGACGCGTTTCGAGACACCAATGGCACCAGTGGGGCAGACCAGACGGCACAGGTGGCAGCCCACGCACTTGCTGCCGACAAGGTGGGGCTTGCGGTCGTCGCCAAAGGTGATTGCCTGGTGGCCGCCGTCCATGCAGGAGACATAGCAACGGCCGCAGCCGATGCACTTCTCGGTGCCAAAGATGGGGAAGACGACGGTGTCACGGTCCAGGTCGCTGGGTTTGATGAAATTGGGCAGCTGCTCTCCCACTAGGGTTGACAGCTTGTTGATGCCACGGCTGGCCATGTAGTGCTGAAGGCCCAGCTTGAGGTCGTCGATGATGCGGTAGCCATACTGCATCACGGCGGTGCATACCTGCACGTTGCTGCACCCCAGCTGGATGAACTGGAGCGCGTCTTGCCAGGTCTCGATGCCGCCGATGCCGCTCAGCTTCAGGTTCTTAAGAATGGGGTTCATGGCCATCTCAAGGATGAAACGCAGGGCGATAGGCTTGACGGCTCGTCCCGAAAGTCCCGACACGGCCCATGAGCCCGACACCTGGGCGCGTTCATCCATGGTGACGCTCTTGATGGTGTTGATGGCACTAATCGCATCGGCTCCAGCAAAATGGGCACCGATAGCAGGGTCGCTCATCATGGTGATGTTGGGGGTCATCTTGGGGATGACGGGGATGGATACCGCGTGCTTGACATAGGCGGTAAAGAACGTCACCAGCTCGCGGTCTTGTCCCACATCGCTGCCCATACCCGTGGCGCGCATCTGCGGGCACGAGAAGTTGAGCTCCACGGCATCCACACCGGCAGCCTCGGCTCTCTTGGCGAGTTCGATCCATTTTTCTTCGGTCGAACCCATAATGGAGGCCACGACAATTTTTGACGGATAATTCTGTTTCAAACGATGCAGGATGTCAAAATCGACCTCGGGCGGATTCTCGCTCAATTGCTCCATATTGCGCAATGCGTTGAAATCACCCTTGTCTCCCTCACGGTGCAAGACGTCAAATCGTGGCGACACCTCGTTGATATCATCAAGGCAGATGGTCTTGTAGAAGACGCCAGCCCACCCGGCATCAAAGGCGCGTGCCACCATCTCATAGTTGGTGCAGACCGATGATGAAGCGAGGAAGAACGGGTTCTCGCAGGGTATGCCGCAGAAGTCGATGGCTAGGCTCGGCAAGTCAACCTGGTGTTCCTCGGGCAGCTGACATGCGATTTCCCTGAGGCGGATTGGACGGTCGTAGTGGATGCATGCCTGCTCGGCCCTCTCCAGGTCGCTCTCGTCGCAACCTGCAATCCACTGGCGGGCAATACTCTCGTTGCCAAAACGCACGGCACGAATAGCCCTGGCCACGTCACCCTTGCCGCAAGCACGGCTACACGGCGCATTCTCACAAAGCAGACAACGTGCTGCCTCTTCCTTGATGTTTAATTGCTTCTTGATCATATCTTTATTATATATGGATTATTTTCTGTTGATGTGTTACATGCACAATCACTCGAATCGCATCGTGGCTGTCGGCTTGATGGTCGAGATAATGTGGCTGGCACCGAGCAGGGTGAGGTAGGAGACGACGATGATGCCCACGTTGAGCAACAGCAGTGCGGGGATGCTCAGCTCGATGGGAACGTAAGGCATATAGTAGGCCGACGGGTCAAGCCGCACAATGTGGCCGTATTGCTGCAGCAATGCCAGCCCGATGCCGATGATGTTGCCGACAACAAGCGCCTTGATAATCAGCTTGCCGGTCAGATAAATGAAGATGCGGCGTATGCTCCCGTTGGTCGCGCCCATGGCCTTGAAGTTGCCGATGACACGGATGCGTTCCAGCACAATCATCAGCATGGCCGAGATGAGTGTGAAGGCTGCTACAATCATCATCAGCGTGAGGATGATCACGACGTTCATGTCGAGCATCTGCAGCCAGGCAAAAAACGGCAGATTGTTCTGATGGGTCGTTGTGACAAAAAACAGGTTTTTGCTCTCATGCTGCACGGTGTTCTCAGCCAGCATGGAGTACAGGTAGTAGGAATCCCTGTCCAGGTCGTTAGTGTTCTTGAGGTTGATGGCAAACTGGGTGCCGATGTCGCCATGCCAACCGTTCACGCCCTGGATGATGCCGATGCCGCCCACAATATATGCGTTGTCAAATGCTTCGAGGTCGGTCTCGAACACGCCGGCTATTGTGAGGTTCCTCACCTTGATGTTGTCGTCGATGAAGTAGGTGAGCACCTTGTCTCCCGCATGCAGCTTCATGCGGTCGGCCACGGTTCGGGAGATGGCGATCTCGTTGCCCGATGCGGTGTCGCTCACGGCAGGCAACACTCCCTCGACCATTCTCGACTGCAAGTATCTGAAGTCATAACCTTCGTCCACACCGCGCATGATGATGCCCATAAAGTCCTCGTCGGTCTTGAGAATGGCGCTCTTGTCGGCCACGAGGCTCATGCTCTCGACCATCTGGGCCATGGTGCTGTCGCCAGCCACGGCTTCACGCACCTCACGGCCGTTGATTGTGGCATAGTTGTCATCGATGCCCAGCGCGGCATTGGTGACTCTCAAGTGGGCGTCCAGATGCATGATTTTGCCAGTGATTTCACCCTTGAATCCCATCACGATGGCGATGGACAGTATCATCACCACCACGGCAAGCACAATGCCAACAAGGGCGACCGTCAGACTCGGGGAGCCTTTCTGCCGCTCGTTGTTCAGCGTCATGCGTCGTGAGATGTACAACTCGTGATTCATTCCGGCTGCAAAGTTAATACTTTTTAGCCATCAATCCAGCATTGTGCGCCACGATTTGGTTGAGCAGATTGGCGTGAATAATAGGTTAATAGCCAAAAAAGGATGGCAACATGGCAATTTTTTTATTTTTTTTACTAAATTTGCGCATTCATTCTTTTTTTCGTGAATTTATGTTTATCAGAATATGAGTCTATCCCCTCTATTGAATATAGCCAACTGGTTTGCATGTCTGCCGCATGAGCAGCTCGAGACTGATGGCGCAAACCCGTTCCTGATTGATATGGCCCGGTGCAGCAGTCTGTTGGGTGTGGTGGCAGTCATCTTGGGGATACTGTTGATGCTCTTACTCTATCGCAGCCGACATAATCGCTGGTCACGGTTGGCCAGCCGGATGCTGACCACCTCTTTTTTTGTCGTATGGCTGTTAGGGTTTGTGGTTTATGATGTCGGCATGTACATCGATCATAGCCGGTGGTCCCTGCTCACTAATGTGCCGATGGCTATCATCCATTCCACCGAAATGTTCCTCTTGGAGAGCGATGCGGCGGCCATTCAATCTGCATTTCACCACAATTGGCTCTTTATGCTGTTTTTCTCGCTGGCACACTTCTTGGCAGCGATCATCACTCTGATGTTTGTGATCAGACACTTCGGTTACAACATCATTGCCGCTTTCAGGATGTTTCTCGAGGCTTACGTGCTCGGGGGCAAGCGGGACACTTTTGTGTTTTGGGGATTGAACGAACCCACCTATCTGCTCGCCCAAAGCATCAAGGAACATTACCGTGGCCGCGAAGGTGCGTTCCGCATCATCATTGTCCGCACCAACCACAAGGGCGATGCCGGCAGTGTCAAGAATGGCATGGAGCGGCTATTCAATTTTGTCTCCCTGCGCGATAATGACCTGGAGCGCCTGATCGAGCTCGACTGTCTGACGACAGGTACCTATGCTGACGCCTCTCAGCTTTCGCTACAGGACGGCCTAGGATACAGTGATGTGCTGAAGCGTATGCTCAACCTCAACCAGCTCGCTCGGATCATTCGGCGCAAGACCACCGGGAGCTTGCACATGTTTGTCCTCACCGACAAGGACGATGTCAACATCAAGATAGTGCAATGCCTGAAGCGGGACGTTACCGTGGGTGACGCTACCGTGCCTGTCACGCTGTACTGCAAGGCGCGTTACAACAGCATGCACCGTGTCATTGAGGATGAGCAGCATAACGCGCGTTGCACGGTTCGGGTAGTCGATCCGTCACATATCAGCGTAGAGATGCTTAAGCAGGATGTGACCCTGCACCCTGTCAGCTACGTTGATGTCGAGCACGACGCGACAGTTTCGTCGGCCTTCAACGCCTTGGTTGTCGGCTTTGGCGAGGTGGGCTATGACTCAGTACGCTTTCTCTATGAGTTTGGGTCGTTTGTCAAGAGCGGCAGCACTGATGATAATGTGCAACGCGCCCCCTTCCACTGTGATGTGGTCGATAAGGACATCATGACCCATGCGGGGGTGTTTGCCTTCAATTCTCCTGCTATCGTGTGCCGTGAAGCGCTTGACGGAGAACCGTCGCAGGCCAACACGCACATCTTGCTCCATGACGTGGACACGGGCAGCGTGGCCTTTTATAAATATGTGGAAAAGATCATCGACAAGCTCAACTATGTTGTCATAACCCTCGATGATGATGAATCTAACATGTCGCTGGCGGTGCGGATCCTGCGGCTGGCGGTGCGTTACCGTAAGGACATGAGGCACTTACGCATTCTGGTGCGCGTCTGTGGCGACCATGATGGTCATCTGAAACGCATCGCCGAGCACTATAACCGCTTGTGGGCGGCCGAATGCTGCAGCGATGGCGGGCACCAGCATCAGCACACGATTACCAAGACCGAGCACCTCAATGCACCGATTACTTGTTTTGGCTCCTTGAGTGGGGTCTTTACTTGGGATAGTGTAGTTGGCGACACAATCAACCGCGAGGCGCGCGCTTTTATGGAGAAGTACGAGGAGTCCATCCGTAACCTGAAAGGCGCTGCTGGAGAGAAAATAGAGAGCTGGGATGAGCAGCAACGCAGGCTGATGCAGCTCAACGATGACGAGTATCCGGGGTATAGCCCCACGCTTACGGGGATAACCAAGTTAAGGCGCATGCAGCGGCAGAACATGGAGAACTGTTTCCACAAGCTGACCAAGCAGCAGCTGGCGGCGCTGGCCCTCGGTGATGATCGCGCTGCCCTGCTGACAAGCCATGTCTTGTCCAGGGAGGTGAACCAGACAACTTATCTGTGGCAAGAATCATCCCCCGACCAGGCAGTGACACGTGTCCTCGACGTGATTGCCCAGACCGAACACCTGCGCTGGGTGGCATCGCACGAGATCCTGGGCTACCGTGACCATGGCGACGTGGACTACAAGAATGAGGTGAGAATGCTTCACGGTTGCCTTAAACCTTGGCAAGAACTCTCGACGCGGGTCAAGAGTTATGATTATAATATTGTGGATGTTTCTTTGGGCATAATTTAGGACAACCCCTTATCTCATGAATATGAAAAAACTGATATTGTTTCTGATCTGCGTATTTGTGGGCGCTTGGGCATTGGCACAGACCCAGCACGGGGTGGTGAAAACACGTGGCCGCCTGGTCGCTGGCAGGCACCAGTCAGGTCAGGGACTCACTGGCGCTACCGTGCACATCCAGGGACGAACCAGTGTCGTTGTCGAGAACCGCAACGGCTCGTTCTCCTTCCCGATTCCGGGAAAGAGTTTCAAGATAGAGTCTGTCAGGAAAAAAGGATATCAGCTGGTCGACGCCGATGCGGCACCCAAGGTCTATACCTACTCGACTAGTCCCATCATCCTGGTCATGGATACGCCAGATCAGCTGCTTGAGGACAAATTGGCCGCACAGCGCCAGATCAACAAAGCCATGACCCGTGACCTGAATAGGAAGGAAAATGAAATCAATGAGCTGAAAAGGCAGAACAAGGTCTCTCAGCAGCAGTATCTGCAGCAGATTCAGGACCTTTATGACCAGCAGGACAAGAACGCGATGCTGGTGCGCAGAATGGCGGAATACTATGCTACCATCGATTATGACATGCTCGATGACTTCAACCGGCGCGTTGGCGATTTTATCTTGAACGGAAATCTGGCAAGTGCCGACTCCCTGCTCAGGACCAAGGGCGACATGAATGAGCGCATCAATGAACTCAATCAGCTCCACGAAGCGAATGTGATATCGCGCGAGATGGTGGAAAAGAGCGAAATGGTTGAGAAAACCCAGCGCGAGGACATCGCCCGTGACTGCTTCAGCTTTTTCCAGCGTTTTGCTCTGGCACACGAGAACGATTCCGCAACATATTACATCGAGAAACGAGCCGGCTTAGACGCCATGAATCCTCAGTGGCAAGCCGATGCCGGCAGTTACCTGCAGCAGCGGGGACTGGCCGACAAGGCGGCGCAGTACTACCGGAAAGCCATCGATGCATCCCGTGGCCTGGCCCAGACGGACCCCGGGCGGTATGAACCGCTATTGGCCAGGACACTCAACAACATAGCCATGCTTTATTCCGAGTCGGCACAACCGTCGATGGCAGAACCCTTATTCGATGAAGCCATTGGCATATACCGCCGTCTGGCCTCGGCTGACACTTTGACCTTCAAACCTCTGCTGGCTTCGGTGCTGAACAATCTGGCGGTGCTCTATTCCAGAGAGTCGCGAGATTTGTCCACCATCGAGCGCCTCTACAATGATGCCTTGGACATCTATATGCCGCTCAGTCAAGAAATGCCCGAGATTTATGGCCCAGCCGTGGCCTCGACATTCAATAATCTGGCTCTGCTCTATGGCGCCGCTGGCGGACGTTTCTATGACAGCGAACTGATGTTCAGCAAGGCACTGGCGCTCTACCGGCAGTTGGGCAAGGCTGATAGTGGCGCCTATCTGGCCGACTACGCGGCAACACTCATCAATTTGTCCACGCTCTATTACCGCAATGACCTGAATATCGAGCAAGCCATCAGCCTGCTTGACGAGTCGCTGGGTGTCTATCGCCACCTCTCAGAGGCCGATTCTCAGTATTACGCTCCCATGATGGCAACCGCCCTCAACAACCTGTCGGTCCTCTATTTCGCTACCAGCGATCCAGAAAAGGGGGAGCGTGCTCTTATCGAGTCTCTGGAGTTATACAAGCAGCTGGCCTACGAAAATCCGGTGCGTTATCTGCCACTGATTGCCGATCGGGCTTATCAGCAGGGTGTTAGATGTTACCAGGATGATGAAATGGAAAAAAGCAAAACACTGTTTGGCATCGCTCTGGATGCCTATTCGGCCCTTGAGATTTTGAACCCCGACACGTATCGTCCTGAAAAGGCAAAGCTATTGCGCAACATGGCCACCGCCTGTGATAAGCTTCGCCAATGGGACGATGCCGGTAGGTATTACCAAGAGGAGCTGGACATTAACCAGGAACTCGCCCGCCTGTCGCCCCGGGATTACAATTCGCATGTGGCTCGCTCCTACGGCAACCTGTCAAATCATGCCCTGCTGACGGGTAATTTCATCAAGGCCGCTGAATATGCCCGTGCCGGGCTGGATATCGACAGCACCAAGACATTCATCCGGGCCAATCTGGCTGCGGCGTTGTTGTTCATGGGAGAGCGAGAACAGGCCATGTCGATCTACCAAGAGTATAAACAAGAATTGAGAGATACTTTCCTTGACGACTTCAGGCAATTCGAGGCCATCGGCATCATTCCTGATAATGCCCGTCAAGCAGTCGAACAGATAAAACAATCACTAAATCATTAATCATAAAAGAAATTATTACGACAATGAAACGATTCTTTTTTTCAGCAATTGCAGTCTTTTGTGCACTGGCCATCTCGGCCAACGAAGGCATTTCGGCTCCCATCTCAGTAAACAACGCTGCCGGTGATGACACAACACGAGTGGTTACGCTGGCTGAGACTATCGCCCAAGAGGGAAAGGCCATGAAGGAGAATGACTACATGGCGAGCTTGCGCTCCATCTGGAGTAAAAACACATACCTGAACATCAGTTACAATACGACCAAGCTGTCGTCTGATGAATTCCCGTCAGTTTCGGGTGCGTTCAGCAATGAGTTCCAGAATCAGTGGGGACTTGGCCTGCAGTGGGGACATACCTTCAATTTCCACAAGAACCCGCTCGGCAATGTGTTGTTCCTGGGACTGGATTACACCTGGCTGGATCTGAATTTCAATCAGTATAAGGAAACGGCCGCCCCTGCGTCTTATAAGAATAGCGAAGAATCCTCTATCGGTTGCATGCCCTGGCATAACAAGAAGAAGACCATCGACTATGGCATGATGGTGGGCCCGTCGCTCACTTTCTATCCTTTCACCTCACTAGAGCGGTGGGGAACCGACAATATCAGGCTGCAACTCTACTTCCATGTGGGATATACGGTTCAGCTGTCGATGATAAGTGAAGCGATGGTCGACAAGGGCGAGGTTTCTGATGGCAAGGCTCTGGGCCATGGCCTGTACACGTCTTTTGGCGGCAATCTGACATGGAATTTTGTCGGCATCGGATACGAGTTCCGCAACGATGGTAAGCTGAATTACACTTACCTGGACGATGACTTGGACACCGGCAAGATGAAAATGAAGCAGAAGACAGGTCGTGTGTACCTGCAATTCAGGTTCTAAACATTACCAGCATGATGAAAAAGTGTTTGCTAATAACCATTCTGTTCAGCTCGTTGTGCCTCCTTTCCGCAATGGCGCAGAACACCAAGGCCGCTTCGGGAAAATGCAACGGTGATGTGGAGTGGACATTTGATGGCCGCACATTATATATAAGTAGTCTTGCCCCCAAGAAGAATGCGGTATCCATGCCTGACTACGACCTGGACGGCAACCGTGCGCCGTGGATCAAGCAAAATCTTGCCATCCGTAAGGTGGTTATTGGTGTAGGCATCGGGACTATCGGTTCATGCGCATTTGCCAATTGTGAAGAACTGAACACAGTTGAAATCCAATACGCGATGATCAATGAGATCGGGTGGGGCGCTTTCCTGAATTGCCGCAACCTCTTCAATTTCTCCATGCCGCCTTATGTGAAGCGTATCGCCACGGTCGCCTTTGCCAATTGCTCGTCGCTGCGGTCGGTCAGCATTCCCAGCCTGACGCGTGTCGAGGACATGGCCTTCCTCTCCTGTACCAACCTCAACGTGATCGAAGTGGGAAATAACGCCATGTTGGGCAAAGCCGTTTTCGCCACCGAGGTCATGGAGGACGGTCGGGCCAAGCACATCTATTACAAGGGAGAGATACGTAATCTGCCCCGCAACATCAACACCGAGAATTGTGCTGAGTATGGCTTGAGTCAGGAATCCGTCGCGCTGTTTCTCAAGAAATCCAGTCCGGCGCTGATGCAGGAGCGTGTGTCGGCCGTCGATATTGAAATCCCCGAACCTCTTGTCGTACGCAATGATACCTATGCCCTGATCATCGGTAACGAGAACTATCGCCACGTGGCAGCTGTGCCCTATGCCCAAAACGATGCCACCGTTTTTGCCGAGTACTGCAAGAAGACGCTCGGTATCCCCGCTTCCAATATCATGGTCTCTCTCGATGCCACTAAGCACATCATCCTCGAGGAATTGCTTGGTGACTGGTGTAACGAAGTGCCTGACCGCCGTCTCAAGAAACTGGTCGTCTTCTATGCTGGGCATGGCGTGCCCGATATTCAGGACAACAACAAGTCCTACTTGCTGCCTACTGATGTTAAGGGCTCCAAGCCTAACCACGGTATTGCCCTCGATGAGTTTTATGACAAGTTGGGCCGATTGGGATTTGCCAACGTCACGGTCTTTCTTGATGCCTGCTTCAGCGGGGTCAATCGTGATAACGAGTCGCTCGTGGTCGAGCGGGCAGTTGAGGTCGAGGCACAGGATGCCAAACCCACCGTGGGTAACATGATTGTCCTGGCGGCAACTCATGGTAATGAAACGGCGCAGAACTATCCTGAAGAGGGGCACGGCCTCTTCACCTATTATCTCCTCAAAGAGTTGCAGGAGACCCAAGGCATGGTCACGTTAGGCAAGCTGGCCAAGGATATCAACAACAATGTCAAAAATGTGGCCCGCACTTTGCCTCTCGGCAAAAGCCAGACCCCGATGACCTTCACATCTTATACTAACGACGACTGGAAACAGATGTCGCTTTAACGTTTTAACCGAAATCGCTATGATTGAGAAGGAACAAGGCCATATCACATCTGGGCATGAGTTCAAGTATTTTGCCTTCATCAGTTACAACTCCAGGGACACCCAGTGGGGCAAGAGGTTGCAGCGCAAGCTGGAGCACTACCGCATGCCGGCTACAATGTGTAACCAGCGCGGATGGAAGCGCACCCCTATCCGCCCCGTCTTCTTCGCGCCCACCGACATACAGCCCGGCGGACTGAGCGATGAGCTGAAGCAGCGCCTTATGGCTTCAAGAAACCTGATCGTCATCTGTTCGCCCAATTCGGCCAAGTCCGAGTGGGTGGGCAAGGAGATTGAGTTTTTCCACAGTTTGGGGCGTACCGAAAACATCCATTTCTTCATTGTTGACGGCACTCCGCATAGTGGAGACCCAGACACGGAGTGTTTCCATCCTGTCACCGAGCGGCTAGGCCTGCAAGAAATTTTGGGAGCCAATGTTAACGAGAAGAATTACAAGTTGGCTTGGATTAACCGCGAGCGGGCTTACGTCCAGCTGGTATCCAAACTGCTAGATGTCGAGTTTGATTCCATCTGGCAGCGCCACAAGCGGCAGTTATTGAGGCAACTCATCTTCTCTATTCTGGGATTGCTAGCGGTTGTGATGGCGATATTCGGCGCTTGGTACCATTTCAGGCCTGTCGACGCGACCCTGCGCCTGCGGGAGGCCTCTTACCACAACAATGAGTTGCCGCCGCTGCGCGATGCCGTAGTCATGCTGGAACTGGATAATGAGTCTAAGACCGACACCATCGTCTCGCTCGACGATGCGGCCATTTTCACCAACATTCCGCAGCATTTCTTGAATCACTCGGTCCACGTGACGGTCAACTGCCCTGATTTTATGCCGATTGACACGATGATGGAGCTGTCTCGCGACATGAACGTGAACATTTATCGTGACGTTCAGGTATATGGCAACGTGAGTTTCGGTTTATGGGACCGTGAGACCGAATCCTTCATCCCCAACTCTCCAATCCAGGTGGGAGGCGTAAAGACCCGAACCGACAGCAAGGGGAAGGTCAGCGTGTTTATCCCCTTGGAGCAACAGCGCACCACCTATCAGGTGAACGCGCTCTTCCCGCTCTACAACAGCACCATCACGATGCCGTGTGGAGAAAATGATGTCGTCGAGAAACTTTAACATCAATCCTTAATCACCCTCTGAAGCTGATGAAACGTATGATATCTTTACTGGCCATCGTGCTCACGCTGTCGCTGGCCATGCAGGGTGGGGTGGTCCGATTGGCTATCCTCAGCGATATCCATGTCAATCCCGGCAATACCAACGAGGCCAAACTGCGAGACGCCGTGGCCGAGATCAATGCTACAGATGTCGATGCGGTGCTCATGACGGGCGACCTCACCGATGAGGGTAGTGATGAGCAGTTGCGTAATGTAAAGGGCATCCTCGATGGCGTCTGCCATCCCCTGTATGTTATTCCTGGCAATCACGAGAACAACTGGAGCCAGAGCGCTTGCAAAACCTTCAATGACCTGTGGGGCAGCGACCGATTTGTGTTCACAATCGATAGCCTGGTGGTCGTGGGAATGAATTGCGGCCCGTTCATGAAAATGGGTGACGGGCACATCAAGCAGGAAGACCTGCTGTGGCTCGACAGCACGCTTAACGTCATGGTGGGGCCTGGCATGCGGGTGCTCAGCGTGAACCATTATCCCATTCTCGATGATTTGGACAATTACCGCGCCTATGTCGATGTGCTCAAGAAGTATCCCGTGGTCACCCATCAGTGCGGACACTATCACCGCTGGCGTCTCTATGAGACCGACGGCATCAACGGCGTGATTGTGCGGGCCCTGGACATGGGCGGTGGCGACTATGGTTACACCCTGATGACCATCGACCTAGACCGTCAGTGGATATATGTATTTAATAAGGTGATCGGGAAAGACCCCGAGGTGATGTTCTCCTATCGCATCAATCTTGATTATCACGACAGCCCCTGCGTTCAGGAGACTCCCGCGGTGCCTGGCGGTGTCACCATTCAGCGTGTTGTGGCCGACAATGCGTCCATCTTTACCCGCGTAGGTGTGGACGGCAAGAATCTGTACTACGGCAATTCGCTGGGCTATTGCAAAGCGGTGGACAAGGTCACGGGCCAGGTGCGCTGGCAGTACAAGACTGGTGCCATGCTGTTTTCGCGTCCCGCAGTGGACGGCCGGTATGTGGTGCTGCCCACGAGCGACAAGCGCCTCATCTGGCTCGATAAGAAGACCGGCAAGCCCCAGTGGCAGTTTCAGGCCGATGGCCCCTATGTTGCCGACGGTGTGGTCCGTGACGGTATCTTGTACCAGGGCGGTTACAAAACGTTCCAGGCGTGGGATGTGAAGCGGCATCGTCTGTTGTGGCATTTCGATAGCATCGGCAACTATTGTCAGGCAGCGCCTGTCATCGCTGGCAGTGATGTTATCTTTGGCGCGTGGGACACTCGGCTGCGATGCCTCGACCATCGAACGGGGACCATGAAATGGCAGTGGGACAATGGCCGAACCGCTCGACTCTACAGCCCCGGCAATGTGGTGCCCGTCGTCACGCCCGATCGTGTGGTCATCGTCGCCCCTGACCGCTACACGACCGCCATCGACCGCCACAGTGGCGCCCAACTGTGGCGCGTGAAGAACGAGAACAAGGTGCGAGAGAGCCTGGGCCGCAGCGCTGACGGTGAGGTGGCCTATGCCAAGACCATGGACGGCACGCTCGTGGCCATGAGCACTGGGGAGCAATATCAGTTCTTGTGGCAGGTCGATTTGGGCTTCGGCTATGAGCACGCCCCCTGCATCATCCTCGAGCATGATGGCTTGATCTACTGCGGCTCACGCCGTGGCATGCTGGCGGTCGTGAACGCCAAGACCCATCAGCTGGAATATACCTATCGCCTGGGTACCAGCGAGGTCAACGGCTTTGAAGTGGATCCAACGACTGGCGACGTCTACTGCTCGCTCATCGAGGGCACCATCTGGCGCATTGCCGCCCATCGTTAATCAAACAACCATAACAACTAATCAACAACTGAGACAACAGCCATTTTGCACAAGGCGTTGTCTCAGTTGTCTCAGTCGTTTCAGATGTCTCAGTTGTTTATTCGCGGTTAGCGTTAATCAGTCGAAGTGCTTGCGGCGGAAGACGAAGTTGTGGCCCAGGTACTTGTCGCGGACGGTCGGGTTCTCGGCCAGCTCTTCGCTGGTGCCCTGGAACAGGATTTTGCCCTCGAACAACAGGTAGGCCCTGTCGGTGATGCTGAGGGTCTCGGGGGCATTGTGGTCGGTGATGAGGATGCCGATGTTCTTGCCCTTGAGGCTATAGACGATGCTCTGGATGTCCTCGACGGCAATCGGGTCGACACCCGCGAATGGCTCATCGAGCATGATGAAGTGCGGGTTGATGGCCAGGCCGCGGGCAATCTCGGTGCGGCGCCGCTCACCGCCCGACAGGCGGTTGCCCAGGTTCTTGCGAACCTTCTGCAGGTGGAACTCGCTGATGAGCTGTTCCAGGCGGTCCTTTTGCTCGGCTGGCGTGAGTTTGGTCATCTCCAGCACGGTGCGGATGTTGTCCTCCACGCTTAGGGTGCGGAAGACCGACGCCTCCTGTGGCAAGTAGCCGATGCCCAATTGTGCGCGGCGGTAAACGGGTAGGGTGGTGATGTCCACATCGTTGAGAAACACGCGGCCCTCGTTGGGCGTCACCAGTCCCGTGGTCATGTAGAACGTCGTCGTCTTGCCCGCTCCGTTGGGCCCCAGCAGGCCGACGATCTCGCCCTGATGCACGTTGATGGACACGTGGTTGACCACCGTGCGCTGGCGGTATTTCTTCACCAGATTGTCGGTGCTCAGCACCAGCGTGCCCGCCTCGCCCGACGCGTTGAGCCGGGCAACGGTCTCCCTGTCGCGGGCTTTGGTGCCGCGGTGCGGCGCCGCGTCGGTGTCGTTCTGGGCCGTCTTGTCTCCCGATAGCCAGGGCAGTCTCATTTCTTCTTGTTCATGGTCAGGCGACCCTTGATGTAATCGGTAATCAGGTTGATGGCCACCTCGTTGTTGCCGCCCTCGGGAATGATGATGTTGGCAAACTTCTTGGTCGGCTCGATGTGCAGCTGGTGCATGGGCTTGAGCACGCGCTGGTAGCGCTCGATGACGGCCTCGGCAGTGCGGCCCCGCTCGATGCAGTCGCGGGAGATGACGCGGATCAGGCGGTCGTCACCGTCGGCGTCGACAAACACCTTGATGTCCATCATCTTCCTCAATCGGGGATCACTCAGCGCCATGATGCCCTCGATGAGCACCACGTCGTGAGGACCCATCGGCACGGTCTCCTTCTGGCGAGAACAGGTCAGATAGCTGTACGTGGGCATCTCGATGGACTCGCCACGCTTGAGCATCTTCACGTGCTCGAGCAGCAGATTCCAGTCAAAGGCCGCAGGCTCGTCGAAGTTGATGTTCTGACGCTCCTCCACGGGGACGTGGCTCGAGTCCTTGTAATAGGAGTCCTGTGAAATCACACCCACTTCGCCCTCGGGCAGGCGTTCCATAATCTTGCGGACCACAGTGGTTTTACCTGAGCCGGTACCGCCGGCAATACCGATGATAATCATAACATTAGTCTCTTTTTAGCGTTCATTGTAAATGAGATCTCGTGAACAGCTGTCACGATTCAAACACACAAAGGTAGAAAAAAAAGCGGCAAACCAATGGCAGATTTCAAGAAAATCTTGACAAAAAGTACTTTTTGTGGAGTGAGCAGCTAAAACCTAAAACCTGAAGCCTAATTCTGCCACCCTACTGACAAGATGGCTGACAATGTGTCACGCTGCCGGCTTTGGCACACCGTTTGCACATGAGCCTGTAGGTTTTAGCCGACCAATGGCTAACAACTAGATTCAGTCAACAAAATTAAACACAAACAATAAAAACAAAAACAGAAAGAGAGATTTAATTATGGGTAAGATTATTGGTATCGATTTAGGAACAACCAACTCGTGTGTTTCAGTTCTGGAAGGCACCAAGCCTGTTGTAATTCCCAACAGCGAAGGCCGCAACACGACCCCTTCGGTAGTTGCTTTCAAGGATGGTGGCGAGCGCATCGTGGGCGACCCCGCTAAGCGCCAGGCCATCATGAACCCCACGGGTACCGTATTTTCTATCAAACGCTTCATGGGCGAGCAGTATGACCACGTCCTGAAGGATGTGGAGCGCATGCCCTACAAGGTGGTGAACAACGGCAGCAACCAGCCCCGTGTTGAGATCGCTGGCCGCCAGTACACCCCGCAAGAGATTTCGGCCATGATTCTCCAGAAGATGAAGAAGACCGCCGAGGATTATCTGGGAACAACCGTTGACGAGGCTGTCATCACCGTGCCTGCCTACTTCAACGATGCTCAGCGCAAGGCCACCAAGGAAGCTGGCGAGGTTGCCGGCCTCAAGGTGCAGCGCATTGTAAATGAGCCTACTGCAGCCGCTCTGGCCTATGGCCTGGACAAGGACAATAGCGACAAGCGCATCGCCGTGTTCGACCTCGGTGGCGGCACATTCGATATTTCTATCCTGGAACTGGGCGACGGCGTGTTCGAGGTCAAGGCCACTAATGGTGATACACACCTGGGTGGTGACGACTTTGACCAGCGCATCATCACCTGGCTCGCCGACGAGTTCCAGCACGACAACGGCACCGATCTGCGCAAGGACCCCATGGCCCTGCAGCGATTGAAAGAGGCCGCCGAGAAGGCCAAGATCGAGCTTTCCAGCTCGACCAGCACCGAGATCAACCTGCCCTATATCACCCAGCTCGACGGCATGCCCAAGCACTTGGTTAAGACGCTGACCCGCGCCAAGTTTGAGCAGTTGTGCGATGACCTGATTCAGAGCACTATCGAGCCCTGCCGCAAGGCTCTTGCCGATGCTGGCTTGAACACCAGCGACATCAACGAGGTGATTCTCGTGGGCGGTTCGACCCGTATCCCCGCTGTTCAGCAGGTGGTAGAAAAATTCTTTGGCAAGGCTCCGTCTAAGGGTGTTAACCCCGACGAGGTTGTCGCAGTGGGTGCCGCTATCCAGGGCGGTGTGCTCACAGGTGACGTCAAGGACGTGCTGCTGCTCGACGTTGTGCCCCTGAGTGTGGGTATCGAGACGCTGGGTGGTGTGATGACTAAGCTCATCGAGGCTAACACTACCATCCCGGCCCGTCGCAGCCAAGTCTTCTCGACTGCTGCCGACAACCAGCCCGAGGTAGAAATCCACGTCCTGCAGGGTGAGCGCCCCATGGCCAAGGACTGCAAGACTTTGGGTCGATTCCACCTCGATGGCATTGCTCCCGCTCCCCGTGGCATTCCTCAGATCGAGGTGACCTTTGAGGTCGATGCTAACGGTATCATGAACGTCAGCGCCAAGGACAAGGCTACCGGCAAGGAGCAGAGCATCCGCATCGAGGCCTCCAGCGGACTGAGCGACGCCGAGATCCAGCGCATGAAGGACGAGGCCACGGCCAACGCCGCTGCCGATGCCGCCGAGAAGGAGCGTATCGACAAGATCAACGGCGCCGACGCCCTCATCTTCCAGACCGAGAAGGTGCTCAAGGACAGCGGCGACAAGCTGCCCGCCGACATCAAGGGCCAGATCCAGGACGCCCTCGCCAAGCTCAAGGACGCCCACAAGAGCCAAGACCTCACCGCCATCGACACCGCCACCGCCCAGCTGAACGACCTGTTCCAGAAGATGTATCAGCAGGCAGGCGGCCCGCAGCAGGCAGGCGGTGCAGGCTTCGACCCCAGCAACATGGGTGGCGCAGCTGGCTTCCAGGGCGGTCCCCAGCAGGACGGCAATACCGGCCAGGGCGGAGATAACGTCGAGGACACAACCTATGAGGAAGTGAAGTAAGTATTAAAAGTGAATAATTCATGTGGTGGCATGTGGCCGTTTGGGGCTATGTGCCACTACTTTTTTTCATCACTGTTTTTTTTGGGGTTTTGTTCATTCTTTTTTGACATTCACGTGATTTCGTCCATAAGCTGGCTATGGTGTGCTATTAGGGTGTCTTTGAGTAATCGTTTGCATTGCCAGTAACTGATTATTCACTAAAAATGGGGGAAATTTGAGGATTTTTTTGTACCTTTGTGCCCAAATTTTCAGTCTTATAGTAAAACTCATGTTGGACTTACTGTTTGAAACCAGTTGGGAAGTGTGCAATAAGGTGGGAGGCATCTACGCCGTTCTCTCCACCAAGGCCAAGACCCTGCATCGGCGATACGGAGACAAGCTGATATTTATCGGCCCCGACCTGTGGACGGCCGAGCGGCCGTCGCCCTCGTTTGTCGAGGGCAAGACGCCCCTGGCCCCCTGGCTGGCCCAGGCCCAGCTGCCCAGTGGCATGAGGGTGAGGGCAGGGCGCTGGGACGTGCCCGGGCGGCCCGTGGCCGTGCTGGTGTCGTTCGACACGCTCTACCCCTACCGTGACGCCCTCTACGGCGACATGTGGCGCCGCTTCCGCGTAGACTCCCTGCACGGCTATGGCGACTATGACGAGTCGTGCATGTTTGCCTATGCCGCCGCGCTGGTCATCGAGAGCATCGTCGCGTGGAAGTCGCGGCCCGGGATCAGGGTGGTGGCCCACTTCGACGAGTGGACCACCGGCATGGGGCTGCTCCACGTCAGGGCCCACCTGCCCGCGGTGGCGACCGTGTTCACCACCCACGCCACGTGCGTGGGGCGCAGCATCTGCGGCAACGGCAAGCCCCTGTATGACTACCTGCCGGGCTACCACGGCGACCAGATGGCCGGCGAGCTCAACATGCAGTCCAAGCACTCCCTCGAGAAGGCCGCGGCACAGGCTGCCGACGCCTTTACCACCGTGAGCGACGTCACCGCCCGCGAGTGCCGCCAGCTGCTGGAGCGCATGCCCCTGGTCACGCCTAACGCCTTCGAGCAGAACTATGTGCCCAAGGGGGCGAAGTTCACGGCCCAGCGTGCTGCGGCGCGACAGCGCATGTTGCAGGTGGCCAGTGCCTTGACGGGCATCCCCTATGCCGACGACACGATGCTCGTGGCCACATCGGGGCGCCTCGAGATGCGCAACAAGGGCATCGACGTGTATCTCGACGCCCTGTCCACGCTCAGGGACTCGCTGGAGTGCGTGACCAGCAAGCGCCGGCGCGTCGTGGCCATGGTGCTCGTCCCCGCGTGGATGCAGTCGCCCCGGGCCGACCTGGCGGGCGCCCTGCAGACGGGCCACACGGCAGGAAGGCGCCTGTTCGACCCCGTCATCACCCACAACCTGCACAACGCCGAGAGCGACCCGGTGTATAACCGCATCAACGCCCTGGCCTTCCACAACGAGGGCCACGACAAGGTCACCGTCATCGACGTGCCCTGTTACCTCGACGGCCAGGACGGCATCTACGGCATGACCTATTACGACCTGCTGCCCGGCCTGGATGCCGCCGTGTTCCCGTCCTATTACGAGCCCTGGGGCTACACCCCGCTCGAGAGCGCCGCCCACGGCGTGCCCACAATCACGACCGACCTGGCGGGCTTCGGCCAGTGGGTGCTCGACGCCATCGGCAGCGACAGCGACCTGACGGGCGTGAAGGTGCTGCACCGCACCGACAGCAACTACCACGAGACCCGGCAGGCCATCGCCTCGAGCCTCATCAACTTGTACCTGATGGACCACCGGCAGGCACAGGCCGTGAGCCGCAATGCCCGCAAGACCAGCAAGGCGGCCTCGTGGGACAACTTCATCAAGTACTATGACGAGGCCTATCGCCAGGCCCTGGAGCAGGCAGAGCGCCGCCAGCAGTCATCATAACAAGAAACCAGAATCATCAAACTATAACAGATCAATTATGAAATTTCAAGTCAGCAACAGCAATGAGCCTCAGTGGAGGAATATCACCGTGAAGTCGGAGCTGCCCGGAAAGCTCAAGAAGCTCAACGAGCTGTCCCGCAACCTGTGGTGGGCGTGGAACGTCGAGGGCAAGACCCTGTTTCACGACCTGGACCGCGACACGTGGCGTGCCACAAGCGAGAACCCCGTGAAGCTGCTGCAGCGCCTCTCTAACGACAAGATTGACGCCATCCAGAACGATGCCGCCCTGATGGCCCGCATCGAAAGCACCTATGACGTCTATCAGCAGTACATGAAGAAGCCCCTGCGCACCGATATGCCGTCAATCGCCTACTTCTGCATGGAGTACGGCCTGTGCAATGCCCTCAAGATCTATTCTGGAGGCCTGGGCATCCTGGCAGGTGACTATGTCAAGGAGGCCAGCGACCGCTGCATCAACATGACCGCCGTGGGCTTCCTCTACAGGTATGGCTATTTCACCCAGACCCTCTCGATGGACGGCCAGCAGATCGCCAACTACGAGGCCCAGAACTTCCACCAGCTGCCCATCGAGCCCGTGCTCGACGACAAGGGCATGCAGCTCGTTCACGAGGTGCCTTACCCGGGACGCACCATCTATGCCAACGTGTGGAAGGCCAATGTGGGCCGTGTCACCCTCTATCTGCTCGACACCGACATGGACCTCAACAGCGAGTATGACCGCGAGATCACCCACAAGCTCTATGGGGGCGACTGGGAGAACCGCATCAAGCAGGAATACCTGCTGGGCATCGGCGGCGTGCTGCTGCTCAAGCGCCTGGGCATCAAGGCCGACATCTATCACTGCAACGAGGGTCACGCCGCCCTGCTCAACCTGCAGCGCCTGGTAGACTATGTGCAGCAGGAGGGCATGAGCTTCAACCAGGCCCTCGAGATCGTGCGCGCCACGTCGCTCTACACCGTGCACACCCCCGTGCCGGCAGGCCACGACTACTTCGACGAGGAACTCTTCGGCAAGTACATGGGCAGCTATCCCGAGAAGCTTGGCATCACCTGGCAGGAACTCATGGACATGGGCCGTGAGAATCCCGGATCGGGAGAGCGCTTCTGCATGAGCACCTTCGCCCTGAACACCACCCAGGAGAGCAACGGCGTGAGCTGGCTACACGGCGAGGTGTCCAAGAAGATGTTTGCCGGCATCTGGAAGGGATATGCCCCCGAGGAGTCACACGTGGGATACGTCACCAATGGCGTGCACATGCCCACCTGGGCTGCCAGCGAGTGGAAGGTGTTCTATAAGCAGGTGCTGGGCGATGACTTCATGGAGCACCAGGAGAATGAGTCGACTTGGGCCCCGCTGATGCACGTCCCCGACGAGGATATCTGGAAGATGCGCATGACGCTCAAGCAGAAGTTCATCCGCTTCGTCAAGCGCGACTTCAAGGAGAACTGGCTCAAGAACCAGGGCGATCCCACACGCATCACCAGCATCGTCGAGAAGATCAACCCCGACGCGTTGCTCATCGGCTTCGCCCGCCGCTTTGCCACCTACAAGCGTGCCTATCTGCTCTTCAACGACCTGAACCGCCTGAGCAAGATCGTGAACAACGAGCGCTATCCCGTGCAATTCATCTTCGCCGGCAAGGCCCACCCGGCCGATGGCGCCGGCCAGGGCCTCATCAAGCGCATCATCGAGATCAGCAAGATGCCCGAGTTCCTGGGCAAGATCATCTTCCTCGAAAACTACGACATGACGCTGTCCAAGCGCCTGATCACCGGCGTTGACGTGTGGCTCAACACCCCCACACGACCCCTCGAGGCTTCGGGAACCTCGGGCGAGAAGGCCGAGATGAACGGCCTGCTCAACTTCTCGGTGCTCGATGGCTGGTGGTATGAGGGTTATCGCGAAGGCGCCGGCTGGGCTCTCACCAGCAAGCGCACCTACACCGACCAGGAGCAGCAGGACAAACTCGACTCGGCCACCATCTACTCGATGCTCGAGAACGAGATCATCCCCCTCTACTTCGCCAAGAACAGCAAGGGCTACTCGCCGGAGTGGGTTCAGTACATCAAGAACTCCATCTGCCACATCGCGCCCAACTACACCATGTCACGCATGATGCGCGACTATTTTGAGAAGTTCTATTGCCCGCAGACCGAACGGGCCCATCGCCTGATGGCCGACGACTATGCCCAAGCCAAGCAGATTGTGGCATGGAAAGAAAATGTTGCCGCTCACTGGGACGACGTGCACCTCGTGGGAGACATCATGGGTAACCGTGAAGCAATCGCCAACGGCCAGGCGGACATCGAGGTCACCATGCGCCTCGACACCGCAGGCCTGGGACGAGACGTCAAGCTCGAACTCGTGGTCTACAAGGTGGAAGACGGCCAGACCATGTTCTATCGTGCTGAGCCTCTCGAGGTAGTAGCCGAGGACGGCAACATTCTGACCTTCAACTGCAAGGTGCCCTTCCACGAGAACGGCATGTTCAGGTACGCTTACCGCGCATATCCCTGGAACGACCTTCTGCCTCACCGTCAGGACTTTGCTTACATCAAGTGGTTCTAAACCATTGAGGGGTTGGTGATCTCCCCCCGGGGATTCACACCCGCCTCGCCTAGCCGCCAAGCCGCAAAGCAAGAATTTGAAAAACTTTGCGACTTGGCGGCACTTGTTTTGTGCTTGACTGGAAATTATAGTGGTTCGTAAAATGAGATTTTTACGCTTCGGTCCCAAAAATCAGCGTGTTTTTGCTCGTAAAGTCCAAAAGTTTAGTATCTTTGTGGGTTATAAAGAATTGTCGCCGTCGTGGCGCAATGAATAACTGACGAGCGGAAATGTTTGGTAAAAAGGGAAATATGTTCTCCAAGATCGCTGCCTGGGTGGGCACCGGTCTGCTGGGCGTGGTGGCGGCGCTGCCCTTTGCCGCCTATATCCCTTGGGTCCAAAACAAGGCCGCAGATTTGGCTGCTGAGTATGCCAGCAAAAAGACGGGCATGGACATCAGCGTGGGGGATGTCAGGGTCGGTTTCCCGCTCGACGTGAGCGCTACCGACGTGCAGGTCATTGACCAGAATGGCGACACCCTCTTCAAGGCCGATGAGGTAAAGGCTAACGTGAAGCCTAAACCTCTGCTGGACAAAAAAGTGGAAGCCGACAACGTCTCGCTCAAGGGCGCCAAGAGCCAGATCAAGACCGAGGACGGGTCGATGGACTTGGATGTAGATGTCGACGAGGCCAAGGTGGATGCGGCTAACGTGGACCTCAATAACAATAAGGTCGACGTGGGCAATGCCTCGCTCAGGGGCGGTAAGGCCAAAATGAGCTACAAGCCCGAGAAAAAGAAACCCGACCCCAACGAGAAGCCTAGTAAGCCATGGAAGGTCAACGCGAACAAGGTCACCGCCGACGATGTGGATTTCAAGATGGACATGAAACCCACCGTCGACAAACTTGATGCTAAGGTGGGCCATGCCGAAGCCAAGAACGTGAAGGTGGATACCGGCGATAAGACGGTGGACGTGGGCGAACTCGATGTCGATAAAGCCGATGTGGATTACCAGTATCCTAGCGAAAAAGATGCTAAGCAGTACCGCAAGGACCACCCGATGCCCAAGGAGGCTCCTGCTGGCGAGGGCGACGATAAGCCCTGGAAGGTCAAGGCCGACAAGGTGCGTCTGACTGACAGCAAGGGCAAATATTCCGAGACCGGACACAAACCCAATAAACCCGGCACAACGCTTGATCACAAAAATATCGAGGTCGATGACGTGAATGCGGCGGTCGACAACTTCGAGATGGATGGCGACCACCTCAAGGTGCCCGTCAAGCACCTCAGCGGCAAGGAACGCAGCGGCCTGCAGGTTAAGGATGCCAGCGGTACCGTCAACAAGAACAATAACGGATTGGACCTCAACGACATGAAGCTCAAGACCAAGGGCAGCGACATCAAGCTTGATGCCCATGTCGACCAGGATATGCTCGATGGCAAGCCCAACGGCAAGGCCACCATCGATACCGACAGCAAAATTGATCTGAACGAGGTCGAAAAACTGGTTCCCGAGGCCCGCAAAGCCCTTAAGGACATTCCGCACAACAAGCCCGTGCGCATCAAGGCCAAAGCCCGAGGTAACGACAAGCGCGTCGATATCCAGTCGCTCGATGCCGATGTACCTGGCTTGGGCCGCGTCAAGGGCAAGGGCACCATCTACAATCCCACCGACATGGATCGCATGAAGGCTGACCTCGACACCGAAGTCGACCTGCGTGACCCCAGCGTGCTCAACAAGATGCTGGGTCTTGATGACGTGAAACTCCCGCCGATGAAGCTCAGCGGTAAAATCAACAAGGAGGGCTGCCGATGGGTGGCCCGCAACCTGCGCGTCTCGACGGGTGGGGGATCGATGCGGGGCGATGGCTACTATGACGTCTGCAACGAGAACTATGACGTGGATGCTAGCTTCAATAACTTCCCCGTCAAGTCGTTCCTACCAAAATATGACGTGAAAAACCTCACCGCCAGCGTCAACGCGCGTGGTCATGGCTTTGACTTCACCGATTGCGGCTCCACCTGGACCGATGCTACCGTCAACCTGGCTCACGTTCGCTACAACGGCACCCAGTTTGGAAATATCAAGGCCCGAGGCAAGCTGCGCGGTGGATACGCCGACGTGTATGCCCAGAGCGCTAACCGTGGCTGTGATTTTGATGCCAATGCCCACGGCACGATTTGCAACGACCACTACGTGTTCACGGCCGACGGCAACGTGCGAGACCTGGACTTGAAGCGCTTGGGGATGTATGACGGCCAGTGTGACGGTTCCACACGCCTGCATGCCGAGGGCGACATCAACCTCCGCACCCAGGAATGGATTGCCGATTTGACCCTGAAGGATATCGATTGGCGCCTGGATAGCAGCCTTATTGTGGCTGATGATGCCAGGGCTTCGCTCCATAGCACTCCGTGGTTTACCTGCCTTACGGTCGAAAACGAGGACAATTACGTCCATCTGAACTCACCGAGTCCCGTGATGACCCTGATCACAGACTTCCAGAACACGCTGGACGAGGTGAAGCGGCAATACGAGGCCCGCTGGATTGATGTCGAGCGCCTCAAGGAACCCATGCCGAGGTTTGACCTTGATATGCACATGGGGGCTGATGGTATCGTTCAGCGATACTTGCAGCAGCAGGAGGTGGATTTCCGTCATGTGAGCTGCGAGATGAGTCGCGACACCACCTTTGTGCTCAATGGCAGGGCCCTGGGCATCAGTGCTGGAGAAACCACCATCGACTCCATCACCATCAAGGCCCAGGAGCTGAATAACAAATACCTCGCTTTCACTGCACACATGGGCAACCGCCCTGGCACATGGGATGAGTTTGCCCAGGTAACCGTCGATGGCGGCATCAAGGGGCAGGCTATCGACTTCATGCTCCATCAGCAGAATATCAAGCAGGAAACCGGTTACCGCTTGGGCATCAATGCCCACTTGACTGATGGCGAGGTGAAGATGCGCATGTTTGGCAAGGACCCCGTCATTGGATATCGGAATTGGACCTTCAACGAAGATAACCACGTCAACGTGGATTATCGCCGACGAATGGTAGATGCTGACCTTACCCTGAGCAGCGACAGCAGCAGCGTCAAGCTGCTCACGACCCGCATCCCTGGCGACAGCACTGAGAACATACTGCTCAATATCGATAACTTGCGCCTGGAGGAATGGACACGTATCATGCCAATGCTTGACCGCACCAGTGGCACGGTCAATGCCAACATCGACATGAACTGGGATGGAACAAATGCCGATGGCGATGGTGTTATCGACATCAAGGACTTCTATTTCGACGGCAAGTATGAGGGCGACGTGACGCTCAACGCCGACTTCGACCTGGATCCCGTCACGGCCACAACGACCTTGTCGGCCGACCTGATCCTTGATGGCAAGCCTTCAGTAACCCTGAGGGGGTCGCTCAATGACGCGACGGCCGATTCCCCCCTGAAGCTCAATGCCGCCTTCAACCGCTTCCCGCTCGAGCGTGCCAATGCCTTTATCCCCGGTAACTACATTTGGCTCGATGGCTACGCAGTAGGCAATGTGTCGATAACAGGCACGACCGACAATCCTCAGGTCAATGGCTATCTGGTTGCCGATTCGGCAGCAGTCAATCTGCCACGATACGGCAGCTCGCTCAAGTTGGCTGGCGACCGCATCCCCATCGACGGCAATGTCATCATGTTTAACGATTACAGATTGACTGGTTCCAACCTCAGCCCCGTTGTCGTTAACGGCATTGTGGACCTGCGTGATATGAACAATATGGTTATCGACCTCAAAGCCCGTGGCCGAGAAGTGCAGTTCATGGAGAGCAAGCAGGATGACTACACAGAGTTGTTCGGCAAGGGACTTGCTGACATCGATGCCACGGTCAAGAGCTATGGTAACATGATGAGCGTACGCGCTAACGCCACGCTGCTGAACGGTTCCAACATCACTTATGTGATGAAGGATGAGATAACCCAGCTGACGAACACGGTCGACGAAAATATGGTGACCTTCACCGACTTCAATAACACCACTAGCGCACCCACCGTTCTGGTAACCGCAAGTGGAGCCAGCGCTACCGACATTTTGGTCAATATCCAGGTCAATGAGGGCGCTAAAGTGAATGTTTATCTTTCAGAGGATGGCCAGAACCGCGCCTCAATAGATGGTAGCGGCCGACTCAAGTACTCTATCGATTTCGCTGGACGTGATAACCTGACGGGCTCTTACGTGATTTCCAGTGGCAATCTGCGTTACAGCCCGCCGCTGATCGCACAGAAGAACTTCAACATCACTAGCGGCAGCAGCATCACCTGGAGTGGTGACATGCTCAATCCTCAGCTCAAACTCAACGGCACCGAGAGACTCAAGACCAGTGTCACCAGCCAGGACGAGGGAACACGCCCCGTGGAATTCCTCATCGACGCTAATGTGGGGGGTACGCTCAACAACATCGACTTGGGATTTGACCTCAAGTGCGAGAACGACATGGCAGTAGAGAACGAACTCCAGTCGATGAGCGACAACCAGCGCTCTCAGGCGGCCATCAACCTGTTGCTGTATAACACCTACTCTGGAACCAACAGCATGGGCAACATCAACAACCTATCGGCCTCCGCCGCCCTGTTCTCGTTCCTGCAATCCAAACTCAACGCTTGGGCTGCTCAGACACTGCCAGGTATCGACCTGTCATTCGGCATTAATCAGTATCAGAGGTCACTCAGCGGAACGGAGACGAGTTACAGTTATCGCTTGGCTAAGTCCTTGTTCAACGACCGCTTCAAGATTGTGGTGGGTGGTGAATACAGCACTGAGGTGCGCGAAGATGAGGATATTGCCAGCAACTTGTTTAATGACGTTTCGCTGGAATACTTCCTCAATGACAAGGGCAACAGGTACCTGAAGCTGTACCGTCATGCTGGCTACGAAAACGTGCTCGAGGGCCAGGTGACCGAGACTGGCATTGCCTACGTGCTCAAGCACAAACTCAATAACCTGAAACATCTATTCAGGTTCAAGCACTCACGCGAATACTTGCTGCGCGACTCCCTCGAGAAGGCCCGTAAGGCAGCCCTCAAGCTACAGGAGAGTGCCCTCGATGCCATCCAAGCGACCGACGAGATGATTGCGAACCCAACAGACGGCAGCAACTCCACCAGCAATGACGCGATAGACCAACCCACCGTTACCCGTAACAGAAGAGATGAGAGCGAACAACATTAATCATATCCCGCTATACCCAGTCACACGACTGGCGCTGGCAGTGGTCCTGCTGTTGCTGGTGGGCGCTTGCTCTACCACGCGCAAATTGGGCGAGAACGACATCCTCTACACGGGTGTCAAGTATCTCAAGTATCACGAGGATAGTGTCAAGATTGACCCTGGCGTGAAAAATGACATCTTCACAGCCATCAATGTCAAGCCGAACAATCCCCTCTATTCGCCTTACTACCGCACGCCGTTTCCCATCGGCTTGATGATATACAACAATATCGATGAGAATGCCACCGGTATCGCTGGATGGCTCTATAAGCACTTTGCTGCCAAGCCGGTGCTGATTCGCCGTGTGAACCCCCAGGCGCGTGTTGACATGATCAATACAATCCTGCGCAATAACGGCTATTTCACGTCATCGGCTAGCTATCAGCTACATCAAGGCAGCAATCCCAAGAAGGCCAAGGTCTCGTATGACGTGACCGTCAATAAGCCTTATGAGATAGGTAACATCCAGTACATCAATAGCCAGGAACGCGTCTTGCAGCTTGTGGACTCCCTCGCCAGATCCAACCAATATCTGCAAACCGGTAACCGCTATTGCTTGGACTCGCTGAGTGCTGTCCGTATCGACATCACGAATGCACTGCGCAATCAGGGCTACTATTTCTTCCGTCCAGAGTATATCCAGTACCTTGCCGACAGCGTGCAGGACAAAGGCGTGATACATATGCGACTGGTTGAGTCGGGCGATATCCCCAATCATGCCAAGTTGCGCTATCTCACCAACGACATCACAGCAACTGTTGCGAGTGATGGCGCACAGGGAGAACCAGACACTGTCGAGACCCGTAATTGCCGCCTGATACGCCTTGAGCCGGTTTACATCAAGGACAAAGTCATCCCTTCGTGCATCAGAGCGCGTAGGGGACGCACTTTCAGGGTCAACAGCATCGACCGCACTCAAGCCGCCCTGTCCAATCTGGGCATTTTCAGCACTGTTGACATCCAGGTGGTGCCTCTCGACAGTATTACTCCCACCGGTGAGGGATTGCTCGACTTGAATATCTATTGCCAGCTGGACAAGCCGTGGGAAGTGACCTTTGAGGTTCACGGCACATCCAAGAGCAACAGCTACATCGGCCCGGGTATCAAGATCGGTGCCACTCACAAGAATGCGTTTGCTGCGGGTGAAAAGTTCTCAATGAACATCTATGGCGACTATGAGTGGCAAACCGGCGGTAACTCCAACTACAAAGATGCCGATTTCAACTCCTATGAATTTGGTATCGAGTCCAAGTTGGACTTTCCCCGACTGCTTGCGCCCAAATTCTTGTATCCTTCGCGCCGCTTTACCAACTGGACCCACTTCTCGCTCAGTGCCGACTTGATGAACAGGCCGGGTTACTTCAAGATGGCCCAGCTCAGCACGGCAATGACCTGGGAATGGCATGCCAACCGCTATTCCAGTCATGTGCTCACGCCGTTCAAGCTCACATACACCAAGATGCTGAGCCGCTCTGAGAAGTTTGATTCCGTTATGGCTCTCAATCCTGCCCTTAACGAGAGTTTCAACGATGTCTTCATCCCCAAGATTGAGTACGCCTATACCTTGGACCGCAATCTGAGTCCACGCGATCACATCCTTTTTACCGCCAGTGTTACCGAGGCCGGTAATATCTTCTCTGGCATTTGGTCTATCTTCAAGGCTCAAGGAACCAAGGAATTGCTCGGAACGCCTTTCTCTCAGTTCGTTAAAGCCCAGGGGCAGGTGATATGGACCCGCAAGCTGAACTATGGCCACACCTTGGCGACCCGTGTGATGATGGGTGCGGCCCATGCCTATGGCAACAGCAGCGAGGTGCCTTACCGGGAACAGTTCTACGTCGGCGGTTCGAGTTCTGTGCGGGCCTTTGCTGTGCGCACCCTCGGTCCTGGCAGTTATCACCCCGAGTTCCGTGACCGTTACACTTATTATGACCAGACAGGTACATTCAAGTTCGAGGCCAATGCCGAATACCGTTTCCCGATCTTAGGGTATTTCAATGGGGCGGTCTTTCTCGATGCCGGTAATATCTGGTTGCTCAAGGATGACCCGTCACGTCCGGGAGGATTGCTGAAGATGAAGTCTTTCCTGAACGAACTGGCAGTGGGTACGGGATTGGGCCTGCGCTTCGATATGCAGATGCTTGTGGTGAGGGCCGACCTGGGTATCGGCATCCATGCTCCTTACAGTACGGGGAAGAGAGGGTACTACAATATTCCTAAATTCAAGGACGGACTGGCCTTTCATCTTGCCATCGGATACCCGTTCTAGCCATGGGACGTATTGCTTCACACCCATCTTTGGGCGAGATTAACGATAATTAAAAGTCGTGTTCATGCTATATGTGGCAAAAAAGCGTTATCTTTGCCGATTAATGCGATTTCAACAAAGCAATGATAAGCTCAATTATTGACCAAACGATTATCGACAAGTTGCGGGCGCTCATCAATGGTGTGCAGCGTATCGCCATCACGTGCCACAAGTCGCCCGATGGTGATGCCCTGGGTTCATCGTTGGCTCTGGCCCACGTGTTGCGTCGTTTGGGAAAAGATGCCACTGTAGTCACTCCCGATATGGCCCCTCGGGCGCTGGAGTTTATCCCTGGCGTGCGAGAACTGGTGGTGTATACCAAGCACGAGTTGCGCGCTCGCCATGTGCTGGCCGATGCGCAACTGATCTTCTGTCTTGACTTTAACTCAATGCAGCGCATCGACCGTCTGGCCGAGGTGGTTGAGACCTTGAAGACCACGCGTGTGCTCATCGACCATCATCTCGAACCCGATGAAGCAACGTTCGACCTGATGATTTCGTTCCCCGAGGCCTCATCGACATGCGAACTGGTGTTCCGCGTGCTTATGCAGATGGGACTGCTACGGTTCATGGACCGGCATGCCGCCAGTTGCCTGTATGTGGGACTGCTTACGGACACGGGCGGATTGGCGTACAGCTGCGACAATCCTGAACTTTATGAAATCTTGGCTTCGATACTGCGCCGCCGCATCAATCGTGTGGATTTGTATAACAAGGCATTGAACTCCTTCAGCGCCGATAGCCTGCGTCTGCAGGGTTATGCAATCAGCGAGAAGATGGAGCTTTATCCCGAGCAGGGCGCTTCGCTGATTGCTCTGGATAAGGAGGAACTGGAGCGCTTCAGCTACAATCGTGGTGATACCGAGACTCTGGTCAACAAGCCGCTGGCAATTCCGGGCATCTACTGGAGTGTGTTCCTGCGCGAGGATGTCGACCGCATCAAGGTGTCGTGCCGCTCCCAGGGCGATTTCTCGGTAAGCGACATCTGCAAGCGCTACTTTGGTGGCGGCGGGCATGAGAACGCTGCCGGTGGCGATTTTCACGGTACCATCCAGGAGGCCGTTGAGACTTTTCACCAGGTGCTTCGCGATTTGTTCCCTGAGGCTCAGCCCGCTGAAGAACAGCAGCAACCACAACAACCGACCGAATAAAATAATTTCACTGCAATCAAGTACAAGAATAATGAAAAATATGATTAGAATTTTCAACCGCCACAATCTCATCCTGTTGGCTATACTGGCAATACTGTCACTGAGCTCCTGTAATGACGACGTGAGCTATGCCGACCGCCTGAATCAGGAACGCAACGCTGTGAACGCTTACTTGGCCAATCATCGCGTGGAGATGTCTGTCCCCGAGGACTCGGTGTTTGAGGAGGGCGAGGATGCCCCCTTCTACCGTATTGACCCCGATGGCAATGTCTACATGCAAGTGATCAAATCGGGTGACCGCAAGGGTGACCGTGCCCACACAGGCGAGCCCATTTACTTCCGTTTCACCCGTTACAGCCTTTCGGTATGGTATGCCAACGGAGTGCTTACTCCCTTTAATGGCAACGAGAATGCTATGGATTCCGAGTCGTGTTCATTCAAATATGCCGATTTCACATTGCCGTCAACATCGCAGTGGGGCTATGGCCTTCAATTACCGCTGAACTACCTGGGAGTGGAGTGTGAGGTTAATCTGGTTATCAAGTCCCAGTTCGGGCTCACTAGCGAGATTTCACAGGTGATGCCCTTCCTGTATCACGTGCGATATTTCCATAGCATGATTTGACTCTAGGCTTCAGAGCCATCAAGGCAATGTCATAATTGGCAGCAGAACCGTTAGGACGATAAAAACGTGATGCGGAATTATGACGCGAACAACTGACAACTAAAACTTAAAACTACCAACTAATAATATGTCATTAATCAAATCTATATCAGGAATCCGCGGCACTATCGGTGGCAAGGCTGGCGATGGGCTGACGCCGCTCGACATCGTTAAGTTCACATCGGCCTATGCCACGCTGATGCGTCGCCACTCACCTGTGAAATCCAACATTATTGTTGTAGGACGCGATGCCCGTCTGTCGGGACGCATGGTGCTCAACACCGTGGTCGGCACGCTGACTGGAATGGGTTTTGATGTCGTCAACATCGGTTTGGCAACAACTCCCACGACCGAACTCGCTGTCGTGGGCGAACATGCCTGTGGCGGTATCATTATCACAGCCAGTCACAATCCACGCCAGTGGAATGCCCTGAAACTGCTCAATCATCGAGGTGAGTTCCTTACCGATGAAGAGGGCAAGCAGGTGTTGCGTTTGGCTGAAGAGGAAGACTTTGACTATGCCGACGTGGATAACCTGGGTCGTGAAATGAAAAACTACACTTGGCTCAAGCGACACATCGACCATGTGCTGGCTCTGGACCTGGTAGACGTCGACGCAATTCGCCGTGCCGACTTCACGGTTGCTGTCGATGCTGTCAACTCGGTGGGTGGCATCGCTATCCCGCAGTTGCTCGAGGCGCTGGGCGTGAAGCGTGTGGAGCGACTCTTCTGTGACCCGACGGGTAACTTTGGCCACACTCCCGAACCAATTCCTGCTAACCTGACCGCCATTGCCGACCGCATGCGCCAGGGCGGCATCGATGTGGGGTTTGTGGTTGACCCTGATGTGGACCGCCTGGCCATCGTAATGGAAAATGGAGAGTTCTTTGTGGAGGAATATACGTTGGTGGCTGTCGCCGACTATGTGTTGAGCCACACTCCGGGCTCTACTGTCAGCAACCTGTCGTCATCCCGGGCCTTGAGGGACATTACCGCCAAGCATGGCTGCCAGTATACCGCGGCTGCCGTGGGCGAGGTCAATGTGACGACCGAGATGCGGCGCACTGGCGCAGTCATCGGTGGCGAGGGCAACGGCGGTGTGATTTATCCCGCAAGCCATTATGGCCGCGACGCACTTGTGGGTGTGGCATTGTTCCTGTCATTGTTGGCCCATAGCGGTAAGACGGTGAGCGAACTCAAGGCCACATATCCGCAGTACAGCATCGCCAAGGACAAACTGGAACTGTCGCCAGCAATGGATGTTGACGCTATTCTGCAAGCGGTAGAGCGCCATTACAAAGACCTGGGTACGGTGACGACCATCGACGGAGTAAAGATTGATTTTGAAAAATCGTGGGTGCATCTGCGCCGCAGCAACACGGAACCCATTATCAGAATCTATGCCGAGGCCCACTCTATGCCCGAAGCCACTGAGCTGGCCCATGATGTCAAGCAGATGGTGCTCACGCTGATTGAACAGAAGCCCTAATGCGTGATACAGTAAGCCCCACTTGCCTTAAGACTATAGGCGGGGACGTGCAGCGAATCGCACTCGAGAATAATTCTGTCTGCTTCATACATAGCTCCTGAGATAATAAGTTGGTCAAATTGGTATAATTCCTTCAGTTTACCAACTGTGCTGTGGTAACGCTTGGTGACAATAACGTCATCGAGCGTTGCTGCGTTTTTCCGGGTCTGGTGCTTCCACTTTCCTGCCCCGACAGCCACGATGCGGCGGCCCATCAGGTGGGCATAGGGCGGCTTAATCATGGCCTGTTTCAGTGATAAGGTGTCATCATTGCCGATGAAATGTATTTTCTCGATGCTGTGCCTGGCAATAAAGCCTGAATAATATCGGGCGAAATCGGTTGAGTCGACTTCTTCGTCATCAGGTGTCCAGACATACCCCGTGCCGTGGTCATAATAGAATACAGGCGTCGATGTGGGGGAATTAAACATGACCAACCCTTGACGTGGGGTCGACAGCTCCATCCATAACGAATGTGCGAGCATTAGGCAGGCTGTCACACCAGCGCAGAGCAGGTAGCGGTAGCTCCGTCGGTAAAGCCACAAGACGATAAGCGCCATCATCAGGAAATAGGTCACGACGCCTATGGTGCTGACATAGATGCCACTGACGTGTGACAATGGCAAGGCATTGAGCAGGGCGATGGACCAGTGAATGTAGCGGTTGATGGCATCGATGATCCAGTTTAGCACAGGCCATTGCATGCCAGCGGCCGTTACCATCAGGAACATAGCGGCCAGCACCATGAATAACGGCAACACTGGCAAAACGAGCAGATTGGAGAAAACAGACATCAGCGACACCACATGGAAATAATGGGCGGTGAGTGCCATCGTCGCGACCATCGCCACTAGCGATGTGATCAGGGTGGCAGTGATGCGATTCATCCAACCATAGCGGCTTTCAAGCACTCGGGGAACACGGGCAAACAGCACGACGGCCCCCACCGTGATGAAACTCAGCTGAAATCCCACACTGTAAAGTGCCGATGGCGAGAATACCAGAATCACAAGCGCGGCAAGAGCCAGGGCGTTGAGCGATTGAGATCGTCGATTAGATAAGACCGAGGCGAACACAATCCCGGTCATCAGCGTCGCGCGGACCACACTCGGCGACAAGCCGGTGAAGACAGCAAACAGGGCGATTGCGCTCAGTGTGATAAAAAGTCGCAGTTTCTTCAATCGCAGGTAGTCGAGCGGAAAGAGCAACCACCAGATAATCAGTGAAATAATAGAGATATGTAATCCGCTTAAGGCCAGCACATGGGCAACGCCTGCCGCTTGGAACTGCTGGCGTATGGCCTTGTCAATTATCGTGTTGTCGCCCAGCAGCAGCGTCACAACAAACGCTTGGCTCTGGGGTGTCAGTCCTGTGTTGAGTACCTTGAGTTTCAGGTCGCGGCGCACGTTGGCCAATCGGGTGAGCAGGGTAGGTGAGTGTCCCACACGTTTCAGGTCTCTCAGCGGCATGTGCTGCTGGTAACGGATACCGTCACTGTTCAGCAGATATCGGGCGTAATCCATCTCGTCTGGATTACCGAGACTTCCGACCTCTGTCAGCTTGCCTGGCCAGGAAACGAGGTCGCCGGTTTGAAGCGTGTAATCACAATCACGGGTGGACAGCAGCACCCTGCAGCGCGGTAATTCCGGGTCCAGCACATCGATGGTTAGACGCATCGAGAAGTCGGTATACTTCAAGTCCATGACCCGTCCGGTAATGACGCGGCGCGACAGTTGGGCCGGATTGAGGTGGGGTGGACAATGCACAATTGCAGCTATCCATCCCATGGATAACGCAGCAAGCGATAACGGGATGATATAATAAGTCCTGAATCGAAGTCGGTCCTGAGGTGTGCGCGACCGCGCAACGAGCAGTATGTAAAGAACGACAGAAAATGCCAACAAGACAAGCGGCGCCCACCAGGTGTGCCAAGTATCGTGGACGCCGATCCCCACCATGAAGGGCAGGAGTACACGTAATATCGGCAATCGTGACAGCACAGCGTTCTTGTTCATCAAGCGAGCAGGCAGGTCATTGGCAATTCCGGTATGTTGTCGGGTTTAGTGGGCGAGGTCGCCGTGACGGGTCCAGATGTCATATGACTCGAAGGCTTGCAGCAGTAGCATCTCAATGCCGTTCTTGGTGCGGGCACCCTGGCTGGCCGCCTGTCGCATGAAAAGCGTTTCCTCGGGATTATAGATCAAGTCATAACATACATGGGCTGGTGTAAGGAAGCGGTAAGGAAAGTCGGGACACAGGTCATCGTCAGGATACTTGCCTAGGGGGGTAGCATTGACAATCAGCTGATGAGCGGCAACCATGGCGCGTGTGATTTCTTCATAGACCAGGATGTGTTCGCGCTTGTGTCTGGAGACTAGCTGCACACGGATGCCGCGGCGTTGCAATGCCGCCGTGACGGCCTTAGCGGCACCACCTGTCCCGAGCACCATGGCGTTGGTACAGTTCTCTGGCAACAAGCCTTCGAGGGTGCCGTCGAATCCAGCCACGTCACTGTTGTAGCCCCGCAACTCCATGAGGTCGCCGGTGTGCGGGTCACGGATAAAGCGGATGACGTTTACGGCACCGATAGCGCGTGCATCCTCGTCCAGGCTATCAAGCAGGGGAATGACAGCTTCCTTGTAGGGGGCGGTGACATTGAGTCCGTCAAGATTAGGATATTCGGCTATCACTTCCATGAGTTGCCCAACGTCCTGAATCTCAAAATTGATGTAACGCGCATCTATGTCTTCGGCCACAAACTTACGGTTAAAGAAATCGCGGGAAAAAGAGTGGACTAGCGGATAACCGATGAGCCCATACAAGTGCTGATATTCTAGTGGAGATTTGGTCATAGCGTGTATTGTCTTGTCAGTGTGACGGCAAAGGTAATAAAAAACTGACAACTTTTAACTATCAACAATTAACTATTAACTAAAAAAAGTATTACCTTTGCCGCAAAATACGATTCAACCAGGCTATTGAACATATATCACAATAGAAACAAGACAATGAAATTCCTCACAAAGAATGTGAAAATCGCTCTCACTGTCATGGTGGGACTTGCGTTGCTATATTGGGGTATCAACTATCTGAAGGGTATCAATCTGCTGACACCATCTAATCGCTTCTATACAGAGGTGGAGAGCGCTGATGGTTTGCTCAAAGCGGCTCCTGTGACCGTCAACGGATTTCAAGTGGGGCAGGTCTATGAGATACAGTATGACTACTCGAACAACAAGATAACTGTGGTCATGGCCATGGAGCCCAAAATGAAGGTGCCCCAAGGCAGTACCATCAACATGGTGTCAGGACTGATGGGCGGAGCTTCGCTGGTGCTCAACTTGGGCGATGGTCAGCCGATGGAGCCCGGTAGCATGATTCCCACTACCGAGTTGCCAGGCATCATGGATAATGTGAAGGAAAACGTGCTGCCGATGGTCAGTGGCATGCTGCCCAAGGTAGACTCCATAATGAACAATGTGAATGGATTGACCGGCGACCCCGCACTTGCCGCCGCCCTGGCTAGGCTCGATGGCATTACCCGCCAGCTGCAGGCTAGTGCCCAGCAGCTGACCATTCTCATGAACGGGCTGAACCGTAGCGTACCTGGCGTCATCAATAATGTGAATGGTATCGCAACCAACTTGTCAGGGGCCACTGGCAATCTGACAGACTTCTCGGCAACTCTCAAGCAGATGCCGATTGACTCGACCATCAATACCCTCAATGCCACACTAGCCAATCTGGAGGCACTGAGTAAGCAACTTGGCGACAAGAATTCAACCCTGGGTAAGGTGATGAATGATCGTGAACTCTACGACAACACCAATCATGCCATTGCCAGCCTCGACTCGTTGTTGACCGACATCAAGTTGCATCCCAAGCGTTATATCAACATCAAGGTGTTCTAAGCGATGTCGGCCTGGCATATCATTTATGAGCGAGTGTCTGCACTGACTCAGAAACGCCGCAGACTGAATACATAAAAATGACATCAAAAATCTCTATTTGGATTATGTCTAAATAGAGATTTTTTTGAAAATTACTGTTTTCGGATTTTAGATTTTTAAAATATTGAAATAACAGCATGTTGCGTTAGTGCCCAAAAGAATAGGTGCTCATGCCATCGATGGTTAATCGGCTGATTTATAGTTGTATGCAGAAAAAAATGAATAGTATTTTTTAAAAAATGCTAAGCGGGTTGTAACCTGTTGTTTTTCAATATTGTTATCATTGATTTGAAAATTCCAAATTTTTTAAGCACTTTTTTTTAAGAAATTATTGACCGAAATTTGTACTGCAAAAAGCACTAAGCAAACAACCATTACTAAGAAATTTTTGAGAAAATGTTTAACGTTGCACAACAGTGGAACCGCTGCCTTGACGTCATCAAGGCAAACTTGCCGACCGAACAGTTTGATGTTTGGTTTGCTCCCATTGTTGCCGTTGACTATGACCAGGAAAACGACCGTGTGACGCTTAGGGTGCCTTCAAAGTTCTTTGTGGAGCAGATCGAGGGCAGATACATCACCATCCTCTCGGCGGCCTTGAAGAAGGTCTTTGGCGAGAATGTCAGGCTGACCTATAAATATAATGTGGTAGGCGATGACGATGCCAGCGCTGTTGAGCAGACTGAAGATAACTCGAGCGTCAAACTCAAGCAAACACTCAAGATTCAGAAACCCCGTGTTGCTAATCCCTTCGAACAAGGTGACACGCTTGATGACATTGACCCGCAACTTAACCCGAAATACACCTTCGAGAATTATTGCAGCAGCATGAGCAACAAGCTCGCTGTGAGCATCGGCCAGGCCATTGCCGAACATCCTGAGGTGAAGACCTATAACCCCCTGTTTGTCTTCGGACCGACGGGAGTGGGCAAGACCCACCTGCTACAAGCCATCGGCATTAAGTTGAAGGAAAAATATCCGCGCATGAGGGTGCTCTATGTATCGGCCAGAGTCTTTGAGAGTCAATACACAACGGCAGCAGTTATTCAGAAGAAGGTCAACGACTTCATCAACTTCTACCAGAATATCGATGTGCTCCTGCTCGACGATATCCAGTTCCTGGCTGGCAAGCCTGGCACGCAGAACACGTTCTTCCACATCTTCAATCACCTGCATCAGCACCAGCGCCAGTTGGTAATGTCGAGCGATTGCCGCCCGAGCGACCTCGATGGCATGGAACCCAGGCTGATTTCCCGCTTCAAGTGGGGCATGACGGTGGAACTGGAGAAGCCGGACTATGAGTTGCGCCGCAAGTTCCTGGCCATGAGAGCTGCCCAGGACGGCCTGAGTATTGATGACGAGGTGCTCGACTTCATCGCCAGCCATGTCACCGAGAGCGTCCGCGAGCTCGAGGGTGTGATGGTTTCCCTGCTTGCCCATGCCACGATGCTGGGACAGGACATCACCATCGACCTTGCATGCTCGGTCATCGGCAACACGGTCAGGGTGAGCCAGCGGCAAGTGACATTCGAGTCGATTGCCGAGACAGTGGCCGACTACTATAACCTGTCGACAGACATGATCTATGGCAAGTCGCGCAAACGCGAAATCAGCGATGCGCGCCAGCTGGTGATGTATCTGGCCAAGAAGGAGGCCCAGATGTCGTCGACTAGCATCGGCGCCAAGCTCGACCGCACCCACGCCACGGTGCTTCATGCCTGCATTCAGATAGAGCAACGCATGACCATCGAGAAGGATTTCTCAAGAGAAGTACAGGCGATTACTGCCAGCCTGACCCAATAGCATTCAAGTCAAGAAAGTCGAGTGTGGGGGTGAATTTTGCGGAAGCGGATTCGCCCCCACTTTCTCGTCGGGCAGCCTGCTGTCCACTGTAATTCCGCTTGCCGATGCCGGCACCAAATGGGCGGTTGTGACTTTTTTATTAAAATTGAGGTGCTTTTTAAACATTTTGCCCCAACGCCAGTCAAAAAGTGGCGCAAAACGAATTGTTGATTGAAAAAATGTGCGTAAATTTGTAGGTTAAACCTAATATCGGGGCACGCGTGCTAGCCTGGGGCGACTGTTAGCCTGCAGTGCGCTGTCCGTGAACAGATTTAAAAGTAAAGATTGAATAATGAACAACGATCGAATTCTAGAGATCAACATTGAGAACGAAATGAAGACCAGCTACATCGATTACTCGATGTCGGTTATCGTTTCGCGTGCGCTACCCGATGTGCGCGACGGCTTCAAGCCGGTGCACCGCAGGGTACTCTATGGCATGGACAAGTTACGCAACTATTCCAATGCTGCCTACAAGAAATCGGCACGTATCGTCGGTGACGTGCTTGGTAAGTACCATCCCCACGGCGACTCGTCGGTTTACCTTGCTATGGTTCGTCTGGCCCAGGATTGGGCTATGCGCTACCCGCTGGTCGATGGCCAGGGTAACTTCGGTTCGGTCGACGGTGACAGCCCCGCTGCCATGCGTTACACCGAGGTGCGTCTCGACAAGATGGGCGAGAGCATGATGGAAGACATGGACAAGGATACCGTCGACTTCGTGCCAAACTTCGACAACACGCTCGAGGAGCCTTCAGTGCTGCCTACCCGCATTCCCAACCTGCTGGTGAACGGTGCCACGGGTATTGCCGTCGGCATGGCCACCAATATGGCCCCCCATAATCTGGGTGAGTGCATCGATGGATGTCTGGCCTTGCTCGAGGACCCCGAAATGGAAGTGAGCGACCTGATGTCCTATATCAAGGCCCCCGACTTCCCCACGGGCGGTATCATCTATGGATATCAGGGCGTTAGGGATGCGTTCGAGACCGGACGCGGACGCATCGTCGTGCGTGCTAAGGCTGAAATCGAGACCGAGCACAATCACGAGCGCATTGTGGTCAACGAGATCCCATACAACGTCAATAAGAAAGACCTCATCGAGAACATCGCACGTCTCGTCGAGGAAAAGAAGATTGAAGGCATTTCAGACATCAACGATGAGAGCGACCGCCACGGCATGCGCATCGTCATCGACGTCAAGAAGGACTTCAACCCCAACGTGCTGCTCAATAAGCTCTACAAGATGACTGAGCTGCAGTCATCATTCAGCGTGAACAACGTGTGTCTGGTTAACGGGCGTCCCATGTTGCTCAACCTCAAGCAGCTGCTCCACTACTTCCTGGAGCATCGCCACGAGGTGGTGATCCGCCGCACCCAGTATGACCTCAAGAAGGCCAAGGAACGTGCCCATATCCTCGAGGGACTCATTATCGCCAGCGACAACATCGACGAGGTCATTGCAATCATCAAGAGCAGTGACTCGACCGACCACGCCATTCAGCGGTTGTGCGAACGCTTCAATCTCACCGAGATCCAGGCACGTGCCATCGTCGAAATGCGTCTGCGCCAGCTCACCGGCTTGGAGCAGGAAAAGCTGCACAACGAGTTGGCCGAGGTGCGCAAGACCATCGAGCATCTGCAGGCCATCCTGGACGACCCCGCCGAGTGCCGCAAGGTCATCGAACAGGAATTGATTGAGGTCAAAGAGAAATTTGGCGATGAGCGTCGCACACAGATTGAGTATTCCAGTGAGGAGATGAATGCTGAGGACTTCTACAGCGACGATCCCATGATCATCACCATCTCTCACTTCGGTTATATCAAGCGCACCCCGCTCAAGGAGTACCGTGCTCAGGCACGTGGTGGCGTGGGGGCCAAGGGCAGTGACACACGCGATGAGGATTTCATCGAGTATGTTTACGAAGCCACCAATCACAATTACATGCTATTCTTTACGGCTACGGGACGCTGCTTCTGGCTGCGCGTGTTCGAAATTCCCGAGGGAGCCAAGAACAGCAAGGGACGTGCTATCCAGAATCTGCTTAACCTGGATGCCGAGAACCGCATTATGGCCTTTGTCCGTGCTACAGCTCTCACCGATCCTGAGTACAACCAGTCCCACTTCATCGTCTTTGCCACCAAGAATGGTATCGTCAAGCGTACAAGCCTCAGCGCTTACGCGCGTCCGCGTGCCAATGGTGTTCGCGCACTCAACATCGCTGACGACGATCAGCTTGTGGGCGCTATCCTCACCGAGGGCGACAGCGAGGTTATCCTGGCCAACAGCAAGGGCTATGCCCTCCGCTTCAATGAGAACAAGGTGCGATCGATGGGCCGCACTGCCACCGGTGTCAAGGGCATGAAACTGAGCGAAGGCGATGAGGTTATCGGCATGATCTGTATGCGTGCCGGAACCCGCGACGATGTCCTCGTGGTGTCGGAGCAGGGTATGGGCAAGCGCAGCGCCCTTGAGGACTATCGTGTGACCAATCGTGGCGGAAAGGGTGTTAAAACCATTAACATTACCCCCAAGACTGGCAAGCTTATTGCAATTAAGAATGTGAACGACGATAACGACCTTGTCATCATCAACAAGAGCGGCATCGCCATCAGGCTACGGGTTAGCTCACTGCGTGTCGTGGGACGCGCCACCCAGGGCGTACGGCTGATCAACCTTGAGAAGAAAAACGACGAGATAGCAAGCGTTTGCAAGGTAGACACTGAGCCCGAGGGTACCGATGAGGAGAGCGTACGCGACGCCTTCAACGACAATAACGAGCCCTCTGAGGTTCCTGAGAACGATCAGAACTCCGAGAACTCACAAAACGATAACGAACAAACATTATAAACCAACTTAATTGTTAACAAAAATGAAAAAGATGATTCTTTTCGGCGCAGCCGCTGTCATGATGGCGTTTAGCGCATCGGCTCAGATGAGCCTCGTGAAAGACCTCGAAAAGAAGGCCGCATCCAACGATGTGAATGCTATGATGGAGGTATTGCAGAGTATCGAACCTGCTTTGACTAATCCTGAGAGCGCTAACAACGTGCTGACCTGGTACACCGCTGGAAAAGCAGCATTCGGCCTGTTTGACGAGATGTATAAGGTGCAGCTTCTTAAGCCAGATGCTGTTGATACTGAGATGATGGGTTCCGCACTGCTTTCAGGCTACGAGTATTACTTGAAGGCTCTGCCCATGGACAGTGTTCCTGAAGTGAACAAAGATGGATCCCTCAAGCTGAACAAGGACGGCAGCAAGAAGATCAAGACGAAATATAGCAAAGACATTGTCGCTAACCTGGTCGCTCATATGAATGACATCTTGCGCGTGGCTGACAATTGCAGAAATGCTGAGAAATGGGATTTGGCAGCTGATGCTTATGGTTACTTTGCTGACATGGCGACCTCATCGTTTGCCAAGAAGAATAATATCGTGTATCCTGACAGCTCAATTGCCGAGATTCGCTTCCTGCAGGGATTCTCACAGTATTTCAGCAAGGACTATGCTGGTGCTTATGAGAATTGCTCCAAATCTCACAAGATGGGATACAACAGCAACAACATCGTTGGCATCATGACATCATCTCTGGCCAATGTCGTACAAGGCATGATTGACAACAAGGAGTATGACAAGGCTATGTCCTATATCGACAATGCCATCAGCAGTGATCCCAACAATGCTGTGCTGTATGATATCAAGGGCTTTACCGCTGAATTGCAAAACGGTCCCGAAGCGGCTATGCCTTTCTATGAAAAAGCCATTCAGGTGGATCCCTCCTATCCTAATGCATACTCTGATGCCGCAAGATGCCTCGTGCTGAAGGCACAGCAGATTGTTGATTCAAATCCCGATGCTTCCAACAAGGACCTCTTGCCTAAGGTTCAGCCCCTCTACGACCAGGCAATTCCTCTGCTTGAGAAGGCCATCGAGCTTAATCCTGAAGTTCCCAATGCAAAGAACCTGCTGGACAACATTCGCTATTGGCTGGTTGACATCATGGGACTGCAGCAGTATGCTAAATAAAAACTGAAACTCCCTTTTTGAACTAAATGTGAGCGCTGGAGCCCGTCTCCGGCGCTCATCGATTCTATATCTCTCGTGAAAGCGTAGGAAATATTGTATATTTTGGGATTTTTCTCTACTTTTGCAGCGTTTTTAATGAGGAAAACATATAGTGAAAAAGATTGTTATTATCACGATATTATTTTGCGTTGCTATGGCAGCATCATCTCAGCAACTGCAGATTGACCAGGCCAAGAAGCTACTAAGCGGCCTAACAATGACTGTTGATAGCTATGAGAAGGCCTTCGGCAAGCTGAAACCCGCTCTGACTAACGACGAGACACGTAATCGCGCCGAAACATGGGCGCTGGCCACCCGCATCAAGTTAGAGCAGTATGACAAGTACATGGATAACCGCCGTGTGGGAAAGAAGATTGACATCAAGGCTATGGGCCATACGCTCATCGATGCCTATGATTACAGCCTGAACGCTCTCAAGCTCGATACCATCCATATCCTGAACAAGAAAGGTGAGCCCGTCATCGACAAGAAGACCAGGAAACCGCAGGTCAAGACCAAGTACAGCAAGGAAGTCGTAAACCGCCTCGTGGACCATCACGACGATTACCGGTTGGCAGGCAGCGACCTCTACAATGTCAAGGACTGGGAGGGTGCTTATCAGGTCTGGGAAGACTATTGCCGCATGGCAGCACGCACCGACGACCATCGCTGGATCAAGCCCGACAGCCTTGTCGCCGAAGTGCGTTACTACCAAGGTATCGCCGCGTGGCAAAAAGGGGACACCATCGATGCAGTGCGCCTGTTCAGCATAGCCCGTCACTCTGGTTATAATCGCAAGGAAGCCTATGATTACGCCCTGGTGTGCCTCAGTGACCTGGGTAATGAGACCGAGGTTGTCAGGCTTGCATGGGAAGCCTATATCAAGTATGGCACCAGCGACCCCCAGTATATCCGTATCCTGATCAACGATTTCATCGGGCGTGAGGATTATTCGGGTGCCAACGATCTCATCGACGAGGCTATGCTGGCCAATCCCGATGATGACGAGTTGCTTAACCTCAAGGGGCTTGTCATCGAGAGTAAGGAGGACATCTACGAGGCCTTCCCCTATTATCAGAAATGTGTTGAGCTCAACGATAGCAATGCTAACGGATTGTTCAATGTGGGACGATACTTCTATAACAAAGCACAGGAAACACGGCAGAATAGCCGATTATATGGCAAAAAACTGGCCAATCTGGTCAATCCCATCTATCGTGAGGCTTTGCCATATCTCGAAAAATCCTATGCTATCAATCCTCGCAACGCTGAGCTGGTCAACGCCCTGCGTGACATCTATTACAAACTGGGCGAAGCCGAGAAGCTCCAAGCCATAGAGAAAGCGCAATAACAACATCCTGAAGTAAAAAAACGGCCAACCGTGGAAATCTCATTTCGGCATTTCCACGGTTGGCTTTTATATAGCAGGTCTCGACGGGACTTCTATGCTATGGCTTGCGGACAATGCCGCGCTTGCTGTTGCGGACAAAGTCGATGATGATATCGCGGTCGGGGCTGGCAGGCAACTTGGACGCCTCCTCAAGGGCTTGAGTCACATTCATGCCTGCGTCATAGATGGCACGATACACGTCAGCTATCGCATCAATCTGCTCACTACTGTATCCACGACGATGCAGCCCCACCTTGTTAATCCCTTCATAGGCAATGGGATATCGTGCGGCCATGCAAAATGGCGGGATGTCCTTGTTGACAAGGGCACCACCCTGAATCATCACGTGGCAACCGATGTGAGTGAACTGGTGTACCAGAGCACCACCACCGATGATGGCCCAGTCTGCAACCTCGACCTCGCCGGCAAGTTGTGCGGCATTCGACATGATGACATGGTCTCCCACCACGCAGTCGTGTGCCACATGGCAATAAGCCATAATCAGGCAATTCTGACCAATAACGGTCTTGCCTCTGGAGGCGGTGCCGCGATGAATGGTCACAAACTCACGTATTACAGTGTTGTCACCGATAATGGCAACGGTATCTTCGCCCTGGAACTTCAGGTCCTGGGGAATATCGCACACAACGGCATTAGAATGTATGTGGCAGTTCTTGCCGATGCGCGCACCACTGCGCACGACGGCTCCACTGTCGATGATGGTGCCGTCACCGATCTCGACATTCGCGTCGATGGTCACAAACGGACCGATCTTCACGTCTTTCCCAATTATTGCGTCAGGGTGGACGACGGCAAATTGATGGATGTCCATTATTGTCTGTATAATTCTTTATATATGTTTCGTTTTAGCTATGCTTATTTGGCGTTCTTGACAATCTGCGCCATGAATTCAGCCTCAGTGACAATCTTCTCACCGACAAAGGCGTATCCCTTCATGATGGCTGTGCCTCGGCGGATCGGTGTCATCAGCGACAAGTGGAAAACCAGGGTATCACCAGGGACTACCTTATGACGGAACTTGACGTTGTCGATCTTGAGGAAATAGGTCGAGTAGTTGCTCGGGTCATCAACGCTGCTCAGTACCAGAATGCCACCCACCTGGGCCATCGCTTCGACTTGCAGCACGCCTGGCATGATGGGCTCATTGGGGAAGTGACCCTGGAAGAAAGGCTCGTTGGCTGTCACGTTCTTTACGCCCACAACATGCTTTTTGCCCTTCTCGATGATCTTGTCGACCAGGAGCATGGGATAGCGGTGAGGCAGCATGGTGCGAATCTGGTTAATGTCGTATAGGGGCTCCTTGTTCGGATCATATATGGGGGCCTGGACATTCTGGTAGCGTAACTCTTGGCGTATCTTCTTCGACAACTGGGTGTTGATGGTGTGGCCAGGACGAGTGGCGACAATGCGCCCCTTCAGTGGACGGCCAATCAGGGCCAAGTCGCCCAGCACATCGAGCAACTTGTGGCGGGCAGGCTCGTTCTTGAATGCAAGGGGCTTGTTATTCAGGTAGCCCAGTTCGTTGGCTGGCTTGTGGGGGACGTTCATCACGTCGGCCATGTGGTCCAGCTCCTCTTGCTTCATGGGGCTGTCGTAGATGACAATGGCATTATCCAGGTCACCGCCCTTAATCAGGTTGAGATGAATGAGGGGTAACACTTCGCGGACAAACACAAAAGTGCGGCTGCCGGCAATCTCGTCTTTGAAACGGCGAATGTTGTTCAGTGATGCAAACTGGTTGCTGAGCACTGGAGAGTCATAGTCGATCATGCAGTCAATCGAGAAATCATCGTCGGGCAGAACGATAAGCGACGAGCCGGTTTCCTTGTCAACGACCTTGATGCGGCGCTTCACGACATAAAACTCCTTTTCGGCCTCCTGCTCGACGATGCCCGCTTTCTCTATCTCGTTACACCAGAAGATGGCGCTGCCGTCCAGGATGGGAACCTCGCCACAGTTCACTTCGATCAGGCAGTTGTCGATACCGGCAGCATACAGGGCAGCCAGGGCGTGCTCGATGGTGCTCACGCGGGCCTCCTTGTTGCTCTTGCTCGCGATGACCGTGCCGCGGGTGGTCTCGATCACGTGCTCGGCCAGCGCCTCGATGGTGGGTTGACCTTCTAGGTCAACGCGCTTGAAGACATAGCCCGTGTTCACATCCGCGGGCTTGAACGTGACTGTTGATATTTGTCCTGTGTGTAGGCCTTTGCCTGTCACGGTAAAGGCATTCTGCAGTGTTGTTTGTCTCATTGATTGATATGGTTGCTTTTAAGCAGTCTATGTTAATCTTTATTTACCTTCTTTTTCAGGTCTTTAATGTCGCTATACATCTCGCCAAGGCGTTTCAGGTAAACGGTCTGTCTGGCAAACTCCATCGCTGGCTGCACGGGGGCTCCCAGCCACTTGCCATTGCTGCCGATGCTGTTGTCGACGCCCGTTTGCGCTCCGATACCGTTCTTGTCGCCGACGGTAATGTGACCGGCAAAGCCCACCTGGCCACCAACCATGTTATGCTTGCCGATCTTGGTCGAGCCGGCAACGCCGACCTGTGCAGCCATAACGGTACATTCGCCGATTTCCACATTATGGGCTATCTGAATCAGGTTGTCGAGTTTTGCGCCTCTCTTAACAACCGTTGCGCCCATGGTAGCGCGGTCGACGGTCGTATTAGCACCGATTTCCACGTCATCCTCGATTATGACGATACCCACCTGGGATATCTTCTCGTATGTCCCGTCCTCCTTGGGGGCAAAGCCAAAACCATCGCCACCGATGACGGCTCCACCCTGAACGATACAGCGGTTGCCGATGCGGCAGCCGTGATAAATCTTCACGCCCGGATACAGGATTACATCATCGCCCAGCACAACGCCATCCCCTATATAGACTTGGGGATAAATCTTAACATTCTTGCCGATCGTAACACCATCGCCAATGTAGGCGAACGCGCCGACATACACATCATCGGGCAGGGTAGTGCCCTGGCCCACATGGACTGGTTGCTCCACACCATGCTTGGCGGGACGTTGGCTGTTGACAAAGTTCAGCAGGTCGGCTAGCGTCTGGTAGGGGTCATCGACGCGTATCAGCGTGGCCTTGATCTCGTGCTCGGGCTCAAAATCCTTGCGTACGAGAACTGCCGAAGCCTGAGTGGAATAAATAAAGTGGGTGTATTTGGGGTTGGCCAGGAAGGTGAGGCATCCTGGGGTCGCTTCTTCGATTTTTGCGTAGTTGTTAATCACGGTCGAGGCATCACCTTCAACCGTACCGTTAACCATTGCTGCAAGTTGTTGTGCAGTAATTTCCATGATGTAGTTATATATTGACTAGTCTGTTAATTCAAAATCGGCCGCAAAGTTCGCAAAAAAAACTCAATATCACAACTTTAAATGCATTTCATTAGGTTGCGATATCCTAAAAAGGACATTATTATGTCTTTTTTGTCCCTTTTAGTGTGGTTATTTTGAGCTACGGGCAAGCAATTCGGCTATCTTGGCCTCGATGACGGCTGCCTCTTGGTAGCCCATGATCGTCTGGTAGTCGCCCTTGGGGGTAACGAACATGAGCATGGGGATGGCCTCGACATGGAACTCATTAGCCAGGTCGGGCTCTTGATCGACGTCTACGCGCTTGAAGATCACGTCGCCTTTGTGCTTCTGTTCCAGCTCATCCAGGATGGGGGCAAGCTGCTTACAGGGTCCACACCAGGTGGCATAGAAGTCGATGACCATCGGCTTCGAACTCATGATGGTGGTCTGATGAATCCATTCATCCTGACCCTCATCATCTGGAGATGCGACGGGCATCTCGCTCGCTGATGTTTCCTGGTTGGCGGCCGCATTGTCGTTTTGTCCGCTCTTGTTGTTGCACGCTACGAGCATGAGCATTGCCGCCATGCATAAGATTATCTTTTTCATTGCTGTCTTGCGGTGATTTAATATAATGCTTATCGGTAATTATTGCACAAGTTTTCCTTTTCCCACGCGGGTGATCTCGGGTTCACCACTGGTGCAGTCGACGATGGTCGAGGGTAACAACTGTCCGCGTCCGGCATCTATCACAATGTCCACCTGGGACTCAAAGGTTTCGGCCATCAGGCCTGGCTCACAACGGTAGTCCTCGTCGTTTCCGGGCACCGAGGTAGTCAGGATAGGCCCGCCCAGTGTGCGTACAATCGCCAGGGCGATTTCATTGTCGGGAATACGGATGCCCACTGTACGGCGGCCCTTGAAGGCCTTGGGCAGCTTGGACAGGGCCGGGAAGATAAACGTGAACGGTCCCGGCAGGTTGGCCTTCATCATGCGGAACTGGGTATTGTCGAACTTGGCATACTGTGCCACTTGCGAAATGTCGTCACAGATGATCGAAAGATTGGTCTTGGCCGATTTCATTTCCTTGATGGAGCAGATGCGCTCGATGGCCTGATTGTTGAGCGCGTCACAACCCAGCGCGTACACCGTGTCGGTGGGGTAGATGATCAGCCCTCCGTCCTTCAGCGTCTCGACCACGTGGTCGATGTGCCGCTGATTGATGTTTTTTTCTAATATCTCTAGTATTTCCATAATTGCTTAATTATTATCCTTTGGGGTCAAAAATGGCGGTTTCGACTTCCATGGCGTGAGCGTATTTCGTTAATAGCTCCGCCATCCAGTCAGTAGCTTGCTCCAGTGGCATCTCGGGAGCAAATGCATTGATGTTGATCTGAGCGCAAACGGTCTGGTCTGTGAACTTGGTGCGCTCCTCGTCGCTTGTGGGCGTGGCGATAGGGCCGGCGGCATCACGATACACGGGCATACCCTCGATGTTGAGCAATCCTCGACCGATTCCGTGATAAACGTCATCGCTGGTGCCTACACTCATTGTCAGCGTGTCACCCTCGATGCGGTCACCATCCAGCCCGCTGATGGCGTAGCCGCTCCTGATCGACACGAGATTGACCACATCGATGAGCGTTGCCAGGCGATAGAGGCCCAGTCCGCGAATGATGCGTCGGCACAAGGCTTCGCTCGATACGCGGTAGCGGCTGGGGTCCTTGCCCAGTGACCGATACAGATGCCGGGTAGCGGCGATTGCCGGTCGCTGATTAATCTCTAGCAACTGGTATTGATGCTTGATTTCCAGTGCGGTAGCCTCAATCTCGCCCCACAACTCATCGCTCGTGGGTTCATTGACAACTGTCGCGCGGATGAGGCCGATGCGTGTTTCAGGACAGGCATCGATAATCCTGGGATCTATCTTGACTTGGATCATTGCTATCGTCTTTTTTAAAAAAGTCGTTGCAAAGATACATAATTTCGCCCAAAAAAGCCTACCTTTGCCCCATGATAAGGAAATTTTTAGTGATTGTGGCTTTGATTGCCGGGGCGACTGGCATCATGGCACATGACATGATTAATGACGAATTGACGAGGCGCATCGATGAGGTGTTTGATGCCGTGTATAGTAATCCCAACGATCCTGGAGCAGCGGTGCTCATCACCCAGGGCAATGACGTCGTGTATAGCCGATGCTTTGGTGTCGCCGACCTGGAGACTCGCGAGCCGATATCCCTGGAAACCAATTTCTGCATCGCTTCGGTGTCCAAGCAGTTTGCCGCTGTAGCGCTGTTGCAGCTGGCCGAAGAGCGCAAACTGTCGCTTGACGACCCGCTCTCGAAGTTCTTCCCCGAGTTCCAGGCGCCCTTCTTCCAGAATATTACCCTGCATCACATCCTGAGCCACACTTCGGGCATCCCCGACGCGCGGCCCCGCGATAACCGCGACTTCGTGCTCTACAGCACCGACGTGGCTTCGGTCCAGTATATGCGCACGCTCGACCACCTGAATTTCACCCCAGGAACCAGTTACGAATACATCAACCCCACCTATCAGCTGATCTACCAGATAGTGGAGCGGGTTTCGGGGATCCCATTCGAGACCTATATGCAGAAGAACATCTTTGACAGAATGGGAATGCTGACGTGCCGCTACTTTGAGCCCGATCGCACCATCGCCCACATGGCCCACGGATACCAGCGCGACGAGCAGGGCCGTTGGCAAGAATATGACTATGGCGAGGAATCCTTCTTTGCCACCAAGGCCGATGGCGCCCTGTACTGCTCCATCAACGACTTCATGCGTTGGGAACGCGCTTTGCGTGACAACCGCGTGTGGACCGCCGGCAGCAAGCGCCTGGCTTACCGCCCCTGGATTCAGATTCCACGGGATGCCAACTATGGCTATCAGCCCTATACGGGTTACGGCTACGGCTTCTTTGTCCAGGACTATCCCGGCCAGCCCACCCACATCTATCACTTGGGTGACAATGGCGGCTTCACCATCTATGCCGGCAAGATCCCAGAGCGCGACCTCAACTTCCTGTTCTTCTCGACCCGCCCCGACATCGACCGCCTGGGCATCGTCAATCACGTCTATCGGCTGCTCGGGTTCATTTTTGGGCTTTAGACTCCCTAACAACTATTAACTGTTAACTATTAACTACGAAAAATGGCTGATTCACCACTATTGCAGCGACTCGACGGACTGGACGCGCGATTCGAGGAAATCGGGACCCTTATCACCGACCCCAACGTCATTGCAGACCAGCGTCGCTACGTCAAGCTGACCAAGGAATACAAGAGGCTGGAAACGCTGCTGGGCGCTACCCGTCGTTACCGCAAACTGCTCGAGGACATCGAGCAGGCTAAGGCCGTCCTCGATAGTGAGACCGACGAGGAACTGCGCGCCATGGCCCGTGAGGAAATCGATCTCAACCAAGCCGCAGTGCCAAAAACCGAAGAGGAAATCAAGCTCCTGCTTATCCCCGAGGATCCCGAGGACAGCAAGAACGTGGTGCTCGAGATCCGTGGTGGCACAGGCGGCGACGAGGCGGCACTGTTTGCCGGCGATCTGGCCCGTATGTACACCCGTTACTGCGAGACCAAGGGCTGGAACGTGCAGATGTCCAGTTGCAGCGAGGGCGCTGTGGGCGGTTTCAAGGAGGTGGTGTTCAGCATCACGGGTGATAATGTGTATGGCACGCTTAAGTATGAGTCTGGCGTGCACCGTGTGCAACGTGTGCCCGTTACCGAGACCCAGGGCCGCGTCCACACCAGCGCTGCCAGTGTAGCCGTCTTGCCCGAGGCCGAGCCCTTTGACGTGCACATCAACGAGGGCGAGATCAAGTGGGACACCTTCCGCAGCGGCGGTGCCGGTGGCCAGAACGTGAACAAGGTGAACAGCGGTGTGCGCCTGCGCTACATGTGGACTAATCCCAATACGGGCGAGCAACAGGAAATTCTCATCGAGTGTACCGAGACCCGTGACCAGCCTAAGAACAAGGAGAGGGCGCTGGCTCGATTGCGCACATTCATCTACGACCACGAGCACCAGAAGTACATGGACGACATCGCTTCGCGCCGCAAGACCCTCGTCTCGACAGGCGACCGATCTGCCAAAATCCGCACCTACAATTATCCGCAGGGACGTATCACCGACCACCGCATCGGCTACACCATCTACAATCTGCCCGCCTTCATGGACGGCGACATCCAGGATTGCATCGACCACCTCATTGTTGCCGAGAACGCCGAGAAACTCAAGGAAGCCGAACTTTAAGCGAGCCTCTTGTCAGCGGTGTTTAATACCTAACAATATTATCAGGCGCATGCGGCAGTAAGGCATGTGCGCCTATATGCTTGATAGATTGTTAAAATAATGTTAAAAGGCTGTTTTGTTGTTGCAAAACGGCTTTTTGGTGTGTCTAATGAACAAACGAGAAACTTTATTTCGGCCATAAGACACAAAACAAAAAATTAGTGATGTTTATCTGAGAGAGCGCTGGTGCCTGCGGGTAGCCAGCGCTTTGGTTAGCGGGATTGGAATGAGTTTTGGATTCTCGTTATGATTTCATTGGGATCATCGATGTCGCGGCTCAGACGTTCCATTGGGCACCAGTCATCGCCGGCACGATTGATGATGTGGTCGACCAGCTGGCCGTACTGAGCCCTGATGCCGCGGGATTGCAGCAAGGCCAATGCTGGCTCGCTCATCACGTCGGCATGGACACGGACCACGCCGCCCACGGCCATGCAGGCGGCTGCCGCCTTGCCCACGGCCTTGTCGGCGACGTGACTTCCACAGAGGACCTGCGGGGATTGTGTTACCAGCGTCAGCAGGTCTTTCACTCCGCGCCTAGAAAAGCAATGCAATGCTCCGTCGGCGCTTCTCACCACCAGGGTGTAGTCCCCGGCATGCAGGGTGTCTATCAAATCTTTCATGTGGCAAAAGTAGTATAATTGAAGAAAAAATAGTAATTTTGTGCCACAAAAATCAATAATTGTTCGGATAAAATGAAGATTGGAATTATAGTCGCGATGCACAAGGAACTGGAGCTGCTCCTGCCGTTGCTCCGGGATAGCGAACAGAGCCGCATGGGCGGTTGCGAGTTTTACCGTGGTACAGTGGGCAGGCACGATGTCATAGCTATGCAGTGCGGCATCGGCAAGGTCAATGCTGCTATGGGCGCACTGACACTCGTCAATGCTTTCTTGCCCGATTTCATCATCAATAGTGGTGTCGCTGGTGGAGCAGACATGGCGGTGAGTGTGATGGACGTGGTGGCAGGGGTACGTGTTGCCTATCACGATGTGTGGTGCGGCCCTGAGAGCGAGTTGGGACAGGTGCAGGGATTGCCGCTGTACTTCGAGGGGAGCAAACGATTGCTCGACCTCATTCCTGAGCGTGAGGACATCCACAGGGGACTGATATGCTCTGGTGACCAGTTTATCGACAAAAAAGAGGACGTGAGTCGCATCAAGGGCATTTTCCCCGATGTGCTTGCCGTGGATATGGAGTCGGGAGCTATTGCTCAGGTGTGCCACTTGAGTGGGGTGCCCTTCTTGGCGCTGCGTGTGATAAGCGACTCTCCGGGCGCGAGCCATGACAACACGCGTCAGTATCTGGACTTCTGGAACGATGCTCCCCGCGAGACCTTTGCTCTGGTAAAAGACATCATCACGAAGTTATAATCAGGAATCCCTGATATCCTGAATATTATGGAATCAGGGGTCAAGAGTGACATGCGTAATCGCTCTTGACCACTGATTCTGATAAATCATCTACGCTCAAAGCTCGATGGCGTCGTGGACTTTCTCCTTGAGTAACGCGAGGTCGAGCACTTCCTTGATGGTATTGACATAGTGGAAGGTCAACCCCTTAAGGTAGATGTCGTTGATCTCCTCAATGTCTTTGCGGTTATCTTTACACAGGATGATTTCCTTGATGCCTGCCCGCTTAGCAGCGAGTATTTTCTCTTTGATGCCGCCAACGGGCAACACCTTGCCGCGTAGGGTGATCTCTCCTGTCATCGCCAGGTGGTCTTTAACCTTGCGCTGGGTAAACGATGATGCCAGCGAGGTCACCATCGTCACGCCAGCCGACGGGCCGTCCTTGGGTATTGCACCCTCGGGCACATGGATATGGACGTTGTACTTGTCAAACAGCTCGGCATCGATGTTGAGCAACGAGCCGTGAGATCTCAGATATTGCAGGGCTATCACAGCCGACTCCTTCATCACATCGCCAAGATTACCTGTCAATGTCAATTTCTCGCCCTTGCCGCGGGCCAGTGATGATTCCACAAATAGGATTTCTCCTCCCACGGCGGTCCATGCAAGGCCCGTTACCACACCGGCAAACTCATTGCCCTCATACTTGTCGCGGCTATAGTCGGGTGCTCCCAGATACTCTTTCAGGTCCTCGACCCTGATGCTGGTGGGGTAGTCATCGCCGCTGGCCTTGTGACGTGCCACGCGGCGCAGCACGGTGGCAATCTTCTTCTCGAGTTGTCGAACTCCCGACTCGCGCGTATAGTCCTCGATGATATGCAGCAGAACCTGCTTGCCAAACTTTATCTCACCCTTCTTGAAGCCATTCTCCAGCAACTGTTTGGGCACAAGGTGACGCTTGGCGATTTCAAGCTTCTCCTCGGGGATATAGCCGTTGATCTCGATCATCTCCATGCGGTCGAGCAGCGGGCGGCTGACTGTCGACAGGTTATTGGCTGTGGCAATGAATAGCACCTTGGACAGGTCATAGTCCACATCCAGATAGTTGTCGTGGAAGCGGTTGTTCTGTTCGGGATCAAGCACCTCGAGCAGGGCTGATGACGGGTCGCCCTTGAAGTCCTGGCCCACCTTATCAATCTCGTCGAGCACAATGACGGGATTGCTGGTGCCGCAACCCGCCAGGGCAGCGATAATACGACCAGGCATCGCTCCGATGTAGGTGCGGCGATGGCCGCGTATCTCAGCTTCGTCATGCAGGCCTCCCAGCGATATGCGGGCATACTCACGGTGCAGGGCATCGGCTATTGAGCGGCCCAGTGATGTCTTGCCCACGCCCGGAGGTCCGTACAGGCACAGAATGGGTGCCTTGAGGTCTCCACGTAGCTTGAGCACCGACAAATGCTCTAGGATACGGTCCTTGACCTTCTCCAGACCGTAATGGTCGGCATTGAGCTTGTGCTCAACCTGCTTGAGGTCAAAGTTGTCCACACTATAGTTGTCCCATGGCAGGTTAAGCATATTGTCCAAATAGGCGTACTGCACAGAGTAGTCGGGTGTTTGCGGATTGAGACGCTCCAGGCGGCGCAGTTCCTTGTCGAACTGGCGCTGCACGTTCTCGTTCCACTTCATGCCTGCTGAGCGCTCGCGTAGCTGCTCGGTATCGTCGATGTCGGTACCCAGTTCCTCCTGAATCGTGCGCAGCTGCTGTTGCAGGAAGTGATCGCGTTGTTGCTGTGAGAGTTCTTCGCGCGTGCGCGACTGGATGTTGGCCTTAATCTCGACCAGTTGCTCCTCACGGGCCAGTAGGCCGAACAGCAGATAGGCGCGCTGCTTGATGTCGCTCTGTTCGAGCATGTGCTGTTTTTGGTCTGGATCCAGTGCGATGTTGGTTGCCAGAAAACCCATCAGATAGACGGGGTCGCTGATGTTCTTCATCGCGAAAGCCAGGTCACGGCCTTGTTGACCCATGTTGCGCAACATCCTCGAGGTGGTCTCGACGATGCTCTGCATCAGCATCTCGAACTCACGGTCACCCTTGGCGGGCTGTTGCTCCTGTACGGGACTTGCCGTGCCGTGCAAGTAGGCCTCGCCGTGGCTTTGACCGATATCCTGCAGCCTGCACGCCACGTGGCCCTGCAGGATCACGCTGGTCGAACCGTCTGGCATCTCAAGCAGCTTGACCACAGTGGCGATGGTGCCCGTGCGATACAGGTCTTGTTCCATGGGATCCTCCACGCGGCTGTCGCGCTGGCACACAACAGCGATGGGAAGACGGCGCTCCAGGGATTCACTCACCAGTCGCAATGACTTCTCGCGGCCCACGGCCACGGGCATCGTCATCGACGGAAAGAGTACCATGTTGCGGAGCGGCAACACTGCCACGCGCCGTGACTCGCCCTGTTCCAGGCCAGCCAGCTGGCTATCGTCGGGCGCCTCGGTGAAAATGGGCACCACGCGGGTTTCACTCTCGCTCATTGCATCGTCGATGTTGTCAAGTAAGTCTATCATGTCGATTATCGTCTTCTCTCTTGAGGGTGTTAATGATTATCGCTAGGGCGTTTCAACGCTGTCGCATCAACGCTAGCGGGCCCAAAATTACAACTTTTCCACGTAATAACCCTCACTTGGCACCCCGTTTTTATAGAAAAATAACACACCAGCCTGTCACACATGTGATTCTCAATTTTTGTCTGGTGCTATTTAGAAATATCATTCCCGTATTCTATAGTAACCGCTTCCACGAGTCAAGTATTGTGAAGAAAGGCCATCAGGACAAACCTGATGGCCTTTCGCGTCATGTGGAGAGTAGTAAGCCGGTGGCTTACTTGATAATCTTCACGCTACTGGTGGTACCGTCGCTATAGGTCCTGACAACGATGGTCACACCCTCAACAGGTGCGCTATACTCAATACCACGCAAGTCATAGTAACGTTCATTCACCACTACCTTAGCATTATCACGAGTCTCGATGACAGCGGTGGGAACCTTGACGATAGCCATCTGGCCACAAGCGGGTGTGGTGTGGATATTGTCACCTCCGGGCAGCGAGTAAATGCCAATATTGCTGCCGGCGCACACTAAGTTGCCGCCGTAGTCAAATGCCATCTGGAAAATCGATCCGGCACTATTGCGTGCGTCGGCCTTGAACGAGTACTTGGGCGTAATCTCGGGTGTGGTGCCGTCCCATGTCAGGTCAAAGAACTGCAACATGCCGCTGCCGTCTTGAATCACAAGCAGGTCGCACGCGTCATTGACGGCAAAGCCAGCTCGGTCACTACCGTTGAGCATGTCGATATAGGGTGAACGGCCTGAGTTGAACGTCACATTACCATCACTATCAACAAACATCAGCGAGGGCACACCAGAAGTGTTGTTGCCGGCACTGCGATACTGGGAAACCCAAACACCGCGTCCCTGGGCATCAGCAACCACGTTGCCATTGGTGTTGAGCTGCCATGCGCCGATATCAAAGTATTGACTGGGGGCTGTGCTCCATGTGTCAAACACACTGCCATCTCCCTGACCGATGTTGTAAACGCCGACACCATTGCCGAAGTCCTCAAGGTAGACATACAACTTTGTATCGGCACCACTACCACCAATAGCTACGCCCGGTGTCGACGAACCGACATTCTGCCCATCATTGACTATCAGACCGCTACTCTGGCGTGTGCCAATAAAGAATTCTGTCCAATCGCCGTCGATGTTGTCGGGTTCGGCAATGTATACGCCCGAGGTGCCGTCGCCCCAATCGGGCACATAGAGTTTACCCTGAGTGTCCACTGCCATGCGGTAATTGCTGCTCCAGGAGTGTCCTCCACGGTACAGGTCTCCACTCACGCGCTGACCCATGGCATCACAGACGTACACGCCGTTGGTGGCGCTGCCGCTACCCGTTCGGTTGCCGGCATAGATAGTTCCCATTGCAGGGCTGCAGGGCGACTTGTCGACAGCGACAAAGAGTTGTCCTTCGTAGGTCTCGACCAGCGGATTGATGCGGGTGATGGTGTTGATGTCCTTGCCCTCGAGCGTCACGGTCCACGTGAGTTCGGCTCCCGGCTCGGCATCAATATCATTCATATCAACGGTTATGCTGTTCGCGCCCTCTACAACATCGGGCACCGGGATAGTGGCGACGACGTTGCCATCGGCATCCATGAGACTAATGTACGCCTGCTCGGCGGCACTATTAGCATTGAAGGTAAAGCAATAGGTGTCACCATCGGCAACAGCATCCAAGCCGTAGGCATAGATGCCTGGCACTGCGGGCTGGGATGCAGCAGCTGCCATCCACTTGGTGATCTTGCTGTCTTGCATCAGGTACAGGATAATGTCCTGACCCTTGACGGCAGCACCTGTCGACATGAAATCGCATGCCACAGGGGGCAAGTCAGTGTTAGTGGTGCTTACCAGTGCGGCCTGGTCAAGTCCGGCGGTGATGTCATAGAGCTTGATGCCGCCAACAGCGCTCTCGTTCATGTAGGGGGTCACCATGTACTGGTGCTGAGCATACTTGAAGAAGGACACGCCCACTGCTGCCGCATCGTCCTCATCGCCCTGCATGCGGCCGACAACTTCGCTGTCAACACCGTTGGCAGTAGCTGTGGCAACCTCGAACGGCAGCGTCACGGCACCATCAAGCACAACGTTATCATCGCTCCGTGGTGACAAGGTCAAGACGGGTTCACCCACCTTGGGCAATGTGAAGTTGCTGTTAGCGCTGATGGTCTTCTCTGTGTAAATCGTGCTGGAAATTTGGTCGCTGGTAATGGCGAGTTTCAGGAACCTCATGCCACCTACGGTGCTGCTGGCATTGGTGCCGATAATCGTTACCAAGCAGTCATCCGACGGGCCGTCGATGGTCAGTGCCTGGGGACGGAAACGATAGAAGTTGGCTGAACTCTGTGTGCTTACCCACTGGACTGGATCGCTATCAAAGTCGGCCCACTTAAACAGACGCAGCGTGCCTCGGGTAAATCCTTCGTCAACCTGATCGCCGCTATACTGGGTCATAACACTATTCATGCCCACGAGTAGTCCGTCGGCGGTGAAACTGATGTCGTTCAATCGGCTATAGAATCCGGCGTTATCGGGTTCGCTCTCGGCAATACCATTGATACTCAACTGCTTGATAATGACCTTGTCGACATTGTTGATCAAGTAGACGTGAGGCATACCGCCCTGACCATTGGTGAGCACGATTGTGCTGTCGCCACGGACGAGCATTCGCTTGATGGTTCCTTCCAGGTCATACTCTGTGCCGTTGTCATGTTCCAGATACAATTCTCCCGGTGCGCACACATAGCCTGGCAATTCAGGCTCTGGATAGTTGGGATACAAGTCGGTGGGAATCTCATAGTCGGTGGCCTCGAGCAGGGGCATCGCGTAGGACGTTTTATTGGCCTCGACAACAATGGGGCCTGCCGCCTGAGATATGAGGTTCTGCCACTGCCCGTCAACGGTTGCTGCAGTGTATTCGCCCAGTGGCTTGAAGCCCTCTGCTTCCACGCTTATCGTGTAGGTCCCCGGTTCCAAGTTCTCAAACACGAAGACACCATTATACAACTCGTCGGTCTTGTAGCTGTCGACCAGGTCTCCTCCCTTATACAGGGTTACCGTGGCCCCATTAATGGGAGCCCACTGGTCAACACTACCAGCGCTGTACTTGTACAGATTGTGAATCAAGTGGTTGTGAACGTCTTTCACGCTACCCATGATATAGCCTGTTGTCTCGGGATTAAGACCGAAGTACTGGCCGATACCACGTGCGATACGCACACCCTCTTGATGGCAGTAGTCAATATTCAGCGCACGGTGTCGTGCAGGCTGATAAGTGTGGAAATAACCCTCAATCAAGAACCCGGGAGCACCATGCTTGAGCACGCCCAGATAACCGGTATAGGCATTTCCTGTATTCGGGTCAACACGGGTCGATGAACTGCCATAAAAGTCGATATCTCCCCTGATGTTGGGGTTGCCGGGCCCATAGTAGTTCATCACGTCAATCTCGTTGGTGTAGAATAACGGCCAGCACACCTGAGCCATGTCGCGGCTGCCGGCGGCATAGTCGCCACCTGAGCCATCCTTGCCGCGATACAGTATCAGCGGATAATTGGTCGCGGTGCCGTCGGTCGACGCATTAGAGTGATGAGACAGGAACATGTCATAATTGCCCACTTCCACCTCTTCACAGATTTCTGACAAGGGACGGTTGTAGATTTCGGCATCGGGTGCTCCTGACACATAGGGATATGGGCCATTGAACCACCGCGACATGGTGATGTTATCGGCCTTTACACCCATTTTGATCAGGGTTGCACGGGTCTGAATGGATTTCCACAAATTGGTGTTCGACTCATAGAAACCGTTCGTGTCAGGACGGCCGGTTTCGGGCAGGTTGGGGTAGGGGATGGTGGCCATCGGGCGGTCATTCGGTCCCCAGCTGCCATGACCTGGATTCAGGTAGATGCGGATCTCGTCGGCTGTCTTGGCCTGCATTGTGCCTGCTGCCATGATGGCGGCTACGGCAAGTAATATTATCTTTTTCATAGCGGTCATCATTTAGTCACATTAATAATAAATGCTTCGCCTGCAGGGGTGCTGAAGACGATTTTGCCGGCACAGGCATGCGGGTACATGGCTATTGTGGTGCCGTCGGTAAGTACCTGCGACTTGCCGTCGAGGGTGGCAGCAACAATGGTCGAAGCATAGATGAACTCTCCGTCGTCCTGATCCATCATGCCGACGATCGTGTTGTTGTCATACCACACTGGTGAGCGCATCTGGCCCACTTTGCAGACGCCACTGCCGTCAAGATTGCAGACGTATGCTCCGTGAGCAGCCTGATAGAAGAGCACCTTATTGCCATCGGGTGACAGGGATGGCCACATGTAGCTGAATCCATGTCCATTGGGGGATAAGTCTCGTGTCTTTCCATCGATTGTGATCATCAACTGGCCCTTAACGATGGACAATACGGGCTGATTCTCAGCTTTGTCTTTGCCTGTGGACTTCTTGCTGTACTTGCCCTTGTTGACAATGCCGGCGCTCGTCGCACCCACATCATAACCCTGCAGGTCACGTGTGGGCTTAACAAGCACTTGGCTGGTCCCGGATTCCAAATTCAGGCTCTTGAGAGTTGAATACCTCAAGTGCTTATCATTAATTGTGCTCTCACGATAGATGACCGTTTGGCCGTCTGGTGAGATTTTGACGTTGTGCCCGGCGCTGGATGCGGTGGTCAGCTCGCGGGTCTTGCTTGTAGTTAGGTCGAACCAGGTTAGGCCACGGTTGGTCGCGCTTGTCAACAGCAGATAATCGCCTTGCGGGCTGATTGCCGCTACGGTAGCGCGCTCTGGCAGATTGACCTTGTCAACAGACAATACGGTCAGTACCTGTCCCATTGCACTCAACGAGAAACCTAACGCCAATGCGAATAGTATTTTTCTCATCATAATAAAAAGGTTAATGATTAAAGTTAAACAAAATTGGTCATATAAAACTACTATTAATATCCGGCGAGTAATAGAATGCAGCAAAATTAATCAAAAATAATGGAAATAACAAGTGAAGACCATTTAAAAATCGCAAACTGTAATATTTTTTCTCTCTAAACAAAAAAAGCGGGAAACAGCCAACTGACGACTGTCTCCCGATGTATAACGGTTAGCAGGCTAACGGAATTTGCCCGATATTATTTGAACAAGAACACTTCGCTGATCGACTCACGACGGTTCACGTGGCGGATGGTGCTTGCGAACAGCCCATCGACGCTGAGGACGCGCACCTTAGGGCAGCGGTCGACGTCAAAGGGGATACTGTCGCTGGTTACGAGTTCATCGAGGCCGCTAGCCATCACGCGTTCGCTGGCAGGATCACTCATCACGGCATGTGAGATGTAGGCACGCACGCTGCGTGCACCATTATCCTTCATCAGGGTGGCTGCCTTGCAGATGGTGCCTGCGGTGTCGACCATATCATCAATGAGGATAACGTCCTTGTCCTTGACGTCTCCGATGATGGTCATGCTCTCAACGACATTGGCCTGCAGCCGGTGCTTGTGGCACAGCACCAAGGGGGCGTTGAAGTACTTGGCGTAGGAATTGGCGCGCTTGGCACCGCCCACGTCGGGCGAAGCAATCACCATGTCCTTCAGTCCCAGTGAAGCGATGTCGGGGACAAACATGGTGGAGGCATACAAGTGGTCGACAGGCACGTCAAAGAAGCCCTGGATCTGATCAGCGTGCAGGTCCATCGTGATCAAGCGGTCGATGCCCGCAGCGATGAGCAGGTTGGCTACCAGCTTGGCGGCAATGGACACGCGGGGTTTGTCCTTGCGGTCCTGGCGAGCCCAGCCGAAATAGGGGACAACGGCAATGACTTTGTGGGCCGAGGCACGCTTAGCGGCGTCAATCATCAGCAGGAGTTCCATGAGATTCTCACTGCTATTAAATGTGGACTGCACCAGATAGACTTCGGCACCGCGCACTGGCTCCTCATAGCATACCTCAAACTCGCCGTCGGCAAAGTGCAGGATGTTGATCTTGCCCAGTTCCACGCCCAGTTTCTCAGCTATTTTCAGCGCCACATAACGGGAATTGGTGCCCGAGAAGACTTTTAATTCAGCCATGATAAATGATAGTTTAAAAGTTTTGAGTATATAGAGTTTAGAGTTTTTTGGGTTCTATGTGGCAAAGGTAGGCAATTTCTATCACAAAAACAGCAAGACGAGACGTAAAAAACTCATTATTTGATGAAAAATGAAAAAAATTACTCCTCTGTGGCTTGTGAATAAATAAAAATGTGTACCTTTGCAGTCGCGCTTTTCGGGAACGAGTCCGAAAAGGCTGTTTAACTAACTTATTATTAACTTTTTAAATGAGCGAAGAATTAAAAAATTCTCCAATCGCCGATTTTGATTGGGACGCCTATGAGAAAGGCGAGACCAAAAGAGACAAATCTTTTGAAGAACTGGAAAAAACCTACGACAAGTCCCTGAACGCTTTTCAGGAGAACGAAGTTACCGAAGGTACTGTCATCTCGATTAACAAGCGCGAGGTGGTGGTTAACATCGGTGCCAAGTCGGACGGCATCATTCCCGTTAGCGAGTTCCGTTACAACCCTGACCTGAAGGTGGGCGATACCGTTGAGGTATACGTTGAGAACCGCGAGGACAAGAAGGGTCAGCTCGTGCTGTCGCACAAGCGTGCACGCCAGGCCAAGAGCTGGGACCGCGTTAACGAAGCGCTTGAGAAGAACGAGGTCATCAAGGGTTACATCAAGTGCCGCACTAAGGGCGGTATGATTGTCGACGTGTTTGGCATCGAGGCTTTCCTGCCCGGTTCTCAGATCGACGTGCGACCCATCCGCAACTACGATGACTACGTTGACAAGACCATGGAGTTCAAGATCGTGAAGATCAACCAGGACTTCCGCAATGTTGTTGTGAGCCACAAGGCACTCATCGAGGCCGAGCTCGAACAGCAGAAGAAAGAGATCATGTCCAAGCTCGAGAAGGGTCAGGTACTCGAGGGTACCGTTAAGAACATCACCAACTATGGTGTGTTCATCGACCTGGGTGGCGTGGACGGTCTGATTCACATCACCGATCTGTCGTGGGGTCGTGTTAACAATCCCGCCGACATCGTTCAACCCGAGCAGAAGCTCAATGTCGTTATCCTCGACTTCAACGAGGAGAAGAACCGCATCGCTCTGGGTCTGAAGCAGCTGCAGCCCCATCCCTGGGACGCTCTGGATCCCAACCTCAAGGTGGGTGACCACATCAAGGGCAAGGTTGTCGTTATGTACGACTACGGTGCATTTGTTGAGGTGGCTCCCGGTGTTGAGGGCCTGATTCACGTGAGCGAGATGAGCTGGTCACAGCGCCTCCGTCCTGCACAGGACTTCATGAAGGTGGGCGACGAGGTCGAGGCCGTTATCCTGGCTCTGGACCGCGAGGACCGCAAGATGTCGCTGGGCATCAAGCAACTCACCAACGATCCTTGGGACACCATCGAGGAGAAGTACCCCGTTGGCAGCAAGCACACCGCCAAGGTGCGCAACTTCACCAACTTCGGTATCTTTGTTGAGATGGAAGAGGGCGTTGAGGGCCTGATTCACATCAGCGACTTGTCGTGGACCAAGAAGATCAAGCACCCCAGCGAGTTCACTAAGGTTGAGGCTCCCATCGACGTTGTCGTTCTCGACATCGATAAGGAGAACCGTCGCCTGAGCTTGGGTCACAAGCAGCTCGAGGAGAATCCTTGGGAGACTTACGAGACCATCTTTACCCGTGGCAGTGTACACGAGGGTACTATCAGCGAGCTTACCGAGCGTGGCGGCCAGATCCGTCTGGATCCCTACGGCGTTGAGGGCTTTGCTACCCCCAAGCACCTGACCAAGGAAGACGGTACCACCGCCAAGCAGGGTGAGACCCTGATGTTCAAGGTCATTGACTTTAACAAGGACAGCAAGCACATCATTCTGTCGCACAGCCGCATCTTTGAGGATGAGCAGCGCAACGAGGCTCGCAAGGCTCGCCGTCAGGCAGCTGCCAGCAAGCCCGCTGCCGAGGCCGCTCCCGCCGCTCCCCAGGTCGAGAAGACCACTCTGGGTGACGTGACCGACCTGGCTGCCCTTAAGGCTCAGCTCGAGAAGAACGAAGGCAAGAGCGAGGAATAATCCCTCCTGATCAAAATCGCAACTCATGTTGCCGGCATCACGCTTCCGCAGTGTGGTTGCCGGCAATTTTTTCATCACTAGGGTTGGTTGTTGTGACTTAAATACAGCGCAAAAACGGGATTTCCCCCATTTTGAGTAAATAATTGTGTAAAAATTTCCATAATTTAAAAAAACTGAGTAATTTTACACCCTGAAAACCAAACGAAATCTTAAACATATCACCAACTATAACTAATTCATCTCAAACAAAGTGAAGATACTTTCGATTAACGACCTAAACAATTTAAGGAAGCGTGCGCAGCAAGCGCTCTCGCTTCGCGAGGAGAGCTCTGATTCTGTGTCAGAGCAGTGTTGTGGTCTTGCAACTGGAGCTGAACACTTGCAGGTGCTGTGCTGTGGTGGTACAGGCTGTAAGGCGTCCAACAGTTACAAGATTGTAGAAAACCTCAAGGCCGCTCTCATTGAGAATGGTATTGCCGACAAGGTTGAGGTTATCACGACTGGCTGCTTCGGCTTCTGTGAGAAAGGCCCCATTGTCAAGATCATTCCGGACAACACCTTCTATACCCAGGTGAAGCCCGAGGATGCTGTGGAGATTGTCAAGGAGCACATCATCGGTGGCCGCCGAGTGGAGCGTCTGCTCTATGTCGATCCCAAGACCCAGAAGGCCGTCAGTGACAGCAAGCACATGGACTTCTACCGCAAGCAGATGCGTATTGCCCTGCGTAATTGCGGCTTTATCGATCCCGAGAATATTGAGGAGTACATCGCTCGTGACGGTTATCAGGCAATCGCCAATGCCCTGCTGAACCAGACCCCTGAGGAGGTGATTGACATCATCAAGGCTTCGGGACTGCGTGGCCGTGGTGGCGCAGGCTTCCCTACTGGCATGAAGTGGGGCTTTGCCCGTGGCTATGAGGCTGACGAGAAGTATGTTGTCTGCAATGCTGACGAGGGCGACCCCGGCGCATTCATGGATCGCTCCATCATGGAGGGTGATCCCAACTCGGTGATCGAAGCGATGACCATTTGCGGTTTCTGTATCAATGCGCACAAGGGTCTGATCTACATCCGTGCTGAGTACCCGCTGGCTGTGCACCGCTTGAAGATTGCCATCCAGCAGGCTCGTGAATATGGCTTGCTCGGCAAGAAGATCCTGGGTACCGACTTTGACTTTGATATCGAAATCCGTTACGGCGCGGGCGCGTTTGTCTGCGGTGAGGAGACTGCCCTTATCCACTCGATGGAGGGTAAGCGTGGCGAGCCCACCCTGAAACCGCCGTTCCCTGCCGAGGCTGGTTATAACATGAAGCCTACCAACGTGAATAATGTCGAGACGCTGGCCAACGTGCCCATCATTCTGACCAAGGGCGCTGATTGGTTCGCTTCGATTGGTACCGAAAAGAGCAAGGGCACTAAGGTGTTTGCTCTTGCTGGTAAAATTAATAATGTGGGCCTGATTGAGGTGCCCATGGGTACTACCCTGCGCGAGATCATTTACGACATCGGCGGTGGCGTGAAGAACGATAAGGAATTCAAGGCCGTGCAGACTGGTGGCCCCTCGGGAGGCTGCTTGACTCAGAAACACTTGGACACTCCCATCGACTACGAGAACCTAACTGCTGCCGGCTCAATGATGGGCTCTGGCGGTATGATTGTCATGGATGAGGACGACTGTATGGTCAGTGTGGCCAAATTCTACCTCGAGTTCACTGTTGATGAGAGCTGCGGTAAGTGCACTCCCTGCCGCATTGGTAACAAGCGTATGCTTGAGATTCTTACCCGTATCACTGAGGGCAAGGGCACCATGGCCGATCTTGACCGCCTCAAGGAACTTGGTGAGATCATCAAGGACACTGCTCTGTGCGGTTTGGGTCAGACCTCTCCCAATCCTGTGTTATCGACCATCAATAACTTCTGGGATGAGTATGTTGAGCATGTTAAACAGCACACTTGCCGTGCAAAGCAGTGCAAGGCTCTCGTGACCTATAGCATTGAGGCATCCAAGTGTAAGGGTTGCGGTGCATGTGCCCGCAAGTGCCCCGCCAACGCCATTATTGGTGACATGCGCAAACCTCACATTATTAACCCCTTCGAGTGCATCCGCTGCGGTATGTGTAAGTCTAATTGCCGCTTCGACGCCATCTCGGTTTATTAAAATTTCGATAGCATCATGGAAGAAAAGAATATGATCAATCTCACTATAGATAAACATGAGGTTAATGTGCCTGCCGGAACGATGTTGCTCGACGCTGCCAAGACTGTTGGCATCAGCATTCCCACATTGTGCCACATCGACCTGGAGGGAACCTGTGTGCAGAACATGCCCGCCTCTTGCCGCATTTGTGTGGTGGAGGTTGAAGGTCGTCGCAATTTGGCTCCCGCCTGTGCCACCCGCGTCACTCCGGGTATGGTGGTTCACACCAACAGTGCCCGCGTGATCCGTGCCCGCAAGACCGTCGCCGAGCTTATGCTTAGCGACCATCCCAACGATTGCTTGACCTGCCCCAAGTGCAGTGATTGTGAATTGCAGCGCCTGGTAATGCGCTTCAACATCCGACAGATGCCTTATAACGGTGGTGAGCAGAGCGAGCGCAAGCAGGAGCTGACCCCCGCCATCTCGCGCAACATGGAGAAGTGTGTTTACTGCCGCCGTTGCGAGAGTGTCTGCAACAATGTGCAGTCGGTCGGCGTGCTGAGCGCTATCCGTCGTGGTTTCAACACCACTATCGCTCCAACGTTCGACAAGATGTTCGTTGACACCAATTGTACTTACTGCGGCCAGTGTGTCGCCGTATGTCCCACCGGTGCCCTTACCGAGCATGACTATACCAACCAGCTCATGGACGACCTTACCAACCCCGACAAGGTGGTTATCGCTCAGCCCGCACCCGCTGTGCGCGTTGCCCTGGGTGAGGAGTTCGGCATGAAGCCCGGTACCATCGTTACAGGTAAGATGGCAACTGCCCTGCGCGACCTCGGCTTTGACTATGTTTTCGATACCGACTTTGCTGCCGACCTTACCATCATGGAAGAGGGTCACGAGATCCTGGGTCGCCTCAACAAGTTCCTTGCTGGCGACAAGGATGTGAAGCTGCCTGTGATGACTTCGTGCTGCCCTGCATGGGTTAACTTCTATGAGCACGAATTCCCCGATCTGCTGGAGTATCCCTCTACAGCCAAGTCTCCTGCACAGATGTTTGGTGCAGTGGCTAAGACCTATTGGGCCGAGAAGATGGGTATCCCCCGCGAGAAGCTCGTTGTCGTTTCCGTTATGCCCTGCTTGGCCAAGAAGTATGAGTGTGGCCGTGACGAGTTCAAGGTGGATGGCAATCCCGATGTGGATTACAGCATCTCGACCCGTGAGCTTGGCCGCCTGATCAAGCGTGCTAATATCGATTTTGCCAACCTGCCCGATAGTGACTTTGATTCTCCGCTGGGCGAATCAACCGGCGCTGGCGCCATCTTTGCCAACACGGGTGGTGTGATGGAGGCAGCATTGCGTACCGTCTATGAGGTGCACACTGGCAAGACCCTGCCGCATCTCGAGTTCACTGAAGTGCGTGGTCTGGATGGTATCAGGGAAGCCACGATCGACCTCAACGGTTTCGAGCTGAAGGTCTGCATCGCCCATACCCTGAGCAATGCCCGCAAGGTGATGAACCTGCTGCGTGCTGGTAAGCTCAACTATCATGTGGTTGAGGTGATGGCTTGTCCCGGTGGTTGCATCGGTGGTGCGGGTCAGCCCTACCACCATGGCAATATCGAGATTCTCAAGGCTCGTGCCGCTGCCGTCTACCGTGAGGATGAGGGCAAGGCCCTGCGCAAGAGCCACGAGAACCCTGATATCCAGAAGCTCTATAAGGACTTCCTGGGCGAGCCTTGTGGCGAGAAAGCTCATCATCTGCTTCACACGCACTATTTTGATAAGAGCATTCATTAATCGACTAATACATCAATCACGATATGAAGAAACAAGAAATCAAATTGGCGTGCACCGTTGTTCAACAGGTCGAAGAAATTTGCGACAAGCATGGTAATAAACCCGGTGAACTGATTAACGTGCTGCACGAGTGTCAGGCTCTGCATGGCTATCTGCCCGAGGAGATGCAGCGAATCATCGCCCGCAAGCTGGGTGTGCCCGCATCCAAGGTCTATGGCGTTGTAACCTTCTACTCGTTCTTTACCATGACTCCCAAGGGCAAACACCCGATTTCAGTTTGCTTGGGTACAGCATGCTATGTGCGTGGTTCAGAGCGATTGCTGGAAGAAATCAAGCGCATCCTCAACATTGAGGTGGGTGAGACGACTCCCGATGGCAAGTTCTCACTCGACTGCCTGCGCTGCGTGGGCGCTTGTGGCCTTGCTCCCGTAGTCATGATTGGCGAGCATGTCTATGGCCGTCTTGAGGTTAAGGACGTGCGCAAGATTCTTGACGATGTAGCTGCTCAAGACTAATCAATTTAAACATCACTAATTTTGCATGGGCAGGGTGTCTGATTGATAGGCACCCTGCTCTATTCTTATGGTTCATGTAAATCACATCGGCGAAAAATATATTGCTACCATTGCTTTTCTGTCAAAAAAAATGTAATTTTGTAACCCAAATTGGTAGCATCTAGCCTTATCAGAGCTATTATACTCATTAACCTGTTAATTGTCAATGAATATTCAGCACAACGACGCATCAATCAACCAGGACGTTAACTCCACAACGCCTCGTAATGGAGAGACACCACCTACTGACCAAAATTATGGATTGATAGGTAATACTCACATTCAGGTATTGTGCTGTAGCGGTCAGGCTTGTTATGGTTCAGGAAGCCTGAAAATCATTGACAATTTCATTCGCGTCATTGCCGAGTACGGTCTGGGTAGCCGTGTTGATGTGGTGGCTACTGGCTGTTTTGGTTTCTGTGCCAAGGGGCCCATTGTCAGGATCATGCCCGACAACACGACCTACGTGCAGGTACATCCCGAGGATGTTGAGGACATTGTCAAGACACACATTATCGATGGCCGTCTTCTGGAGCGCCTGCAGTATGTCGACTTCACCGCCCACCAGTTGATGGATGACTCCAAGCACTGGAGTTCCTATCCCAAGCAGTTGTCGATGGACGCCATGCTTCATGACTACATCTATGAGATTGGCGGTAAGAAGTTCCTGTCAGTCATGTCCTACATGATTGATGCCGACAAGTGTAAGGGTTGTGGCGCCTGCAAGCGGGGATGTTCCAGTAATGCCATTGTGGGGGACCTGCGTCACCCCCATGTGGTCAATCCCTATAAATGCACCTGCTGCGGCCACTGCACAACCAAGTGCAAGTTCGACGCCATCCACGGTCCCGTGGGCGCCCTGAGCGAGCGCAACTATGTCGAGGACCTGCTGGTCGATGTGGC
>CAZVMM010000008.1:0-73270 GCA_964628205.1 uncultured Muribaculaceae bacterium | reverse complement strand
CTGGGTGGCAAGTGGTACTCGCTGACCGCCAAGGAAGGCACCTATGACGACAACGATCCCATTGGCGTGCTCGACGTGACCATCAGCAGTGACTACATCCTGCGTGACATCTTGGGCATCACCGACCTGCGCACCGACAAGCGCATCGACTTTGTGGGCGGCATCCGCGGTCTGGGCGAGCTGAAGCGCCGGGTGGACAGTGGCGAGATGAAGATGGCTCTGGCCCTGTATCCCGTTACCATGAAGCAGATCATCGACATTGCCGACAGCGGCAAGATCATGCCCCCCAAGGCCACTTGGTTTGAGCCCAAGCTGCGCTCCGGTCTGATTATCCACAAGTTGGACTAACCGCTCATCAGACTGTTACTTTACAGACCCCAAGTAACTGAAAAATACTTAAAAAGCGTTATCGAGGCAATCGATGGCGCTTTTTTTCGTTTTTTTATTAACAACCGCACACCAGTTAAAGAAAAAATCACTAAATTTGTAGATTAAAATAAGAAAAAACAAATATCATCACATAATAAGATACATAACTATATGAAATTCAACGTCCAAAGTAAGTTATTGCTCACGCGCCTGAATGCAGTGAGCAAAGTGGTAAGCAGCAAGAACGCCTATGCCATTCTCGACAATTTCCTGTTTGAATTACAGGGTGACCGCATCGTTGTCACCGGTAGTGACATGGAAACCCGCCTGACCACCAACATTGAGGTGCAGAATGTCGAGGGAAGCGGAAAGTTCGCTCTTGATGTCAAGCGCACCATCAACTCTCTGAAGGAGTTGCCCGACACCGCATTGACCTTTGAAATTAATGATGAGACCCTGGCCGTCAAGGTAACCTACCTCAATGGTTACTATGACGCTATGGCCCTCAATGGCGACGAGTTCCCCGAGAAGGCCGCCAACGCCAATGACGTGCAGAAGTTCTCGCTGCCGGCCAAGAAGATTGCCGCCGGTATTGGCCACACCCTGTTTGCCGTGGGCAACGATGACATGCACCCGCAGTTCACGGGTATCTATTGGGACATCAAGCCCGACATGATCGTGTACGTGGCCAGTGATTCCCACAAGCTCGTGCGCTACCGCCAGACCGACGTGAAGCCCGAGTTTGAGCGCAGTTTCATTCTGCCCGCCAAGCCCGCCTCGATTCTTGCCAACATCATCGACCGCAACAGTGAGGAAGCCATCAGCATCACCGTTGACGAGAACAGCGCCACCTTTGAGAACGCAGACTACCAGCTCTCTTGCCGCTTCATCAATGGCCGTTACCCCAACTACAACTCAGTCATTCCTGAGGACAATCCTTACACGATGGCTGTTGACCGTCAAACGCTGCTCAACGCCGTTCGCCGCGTGGCCGTGTTTGCCAATGTCGGAGGTCTGGTGCGTCTGGACCTGAGCGCTGACCACGTGGTGCTCACTGCCCAGGATGTGGACCACTCGACCGCTGCCGAGGAGACCATCAACTGCGAGTACAACGGTGAGCCCATGAACATCGGCTTCAAGAGCGCTGACGTCATCGACGTGGTGAACAACATCGAGTGCGAGGGCGTATTCCTTAAGCTGCTCGATCCGGCACGCGCAGGTGTGTTTGTTCCCAGTGAGCAGAAGGCCGGTGAGGACCTCATCGTCCTGCAGATGCCCATGATGATCTGATCTGAGAGTTCACAAGAGCATAAAAATGGAACTGAACCTGAAACGACCGCTGGTGGTATTTGACCTGGAATCGACAGGCCTGAACATTACCGAAGACCGCATCATCGAACTGTCCTACGTGAAGGTCTACCCTGACGGGCACGAGGAGAGCAAGACCTATCGCTTCAACCCCGAACGGACGATACCGCAACAGGCTATCGATGTGCACCACATCACGAACGAGATGCTGAAGGACGAGCCTACATTCAAGCAGCGGGCTCATGACATAGCACGCGTGTTCGAGGGGTGTGACATCGCCGGCTTTAACAGCAATCACTTCGACATCCCGTTGCTGGCCCAGGAGCTGAGCAAGGCCGGCGTGGCGTTTGACGCTGACCAACACCGTTTCATCGACGTGCAAACCATCTATCACAAGCGGGAGAAACGTGATCTGGAGGCAGCCTGCATCTTCTACTGCGGTCACCCCATGGAGAATCACCACTCAGCAGCCGACGATGCCAAGACCACTCTCGAGGTGCTCAAGGCGCAGCTCGACCACTATGCCGACGCGGCCGAACCGCTGGTCAATGATGTGGAGTTCTTGTCGCAGTACTCGAGCCACAACCGCAATGTGGACTTGGCAGGGCGCATCATCTACAACGAGCAGCGGCAACCGGTGTTCAACTTCGGCAAGCACAAGGGCAAGACCGTTGAAGACGTGTTTACCAAGCTTGATCTGGGTTACTATGACTGGATGATGAAGAGCGACTTTGCCGAGAACACCAAGCAGGTAATCACCAAGCTCTATATCCAATACAAAAAACGGTAAACGTCACACAGAACAAATCGATAGCATCATGTTAAAAGGCAAGCACATCATCTTGGGCATCACTGGCGGAATCGCCGCCTACAAGTGTGCCACGCTCACCCGACTCCTGGTCAAGGCCGGAGCAGAGGTGCAAGTCATCATGACCCCTAATGCCAAGCAGTTTATCCAACCCTTGACATTGTCCACGCTGAGCGGCAAGCCCGTGATCAGTGAGTTCTTCACTGCCAACACAGGCCAGTGGAACAGTCATGTGGACCTGGGATTGTGGGCCGATGCCCTGGTAATCGCTCCAGCCACCGCGTCGACCATCGGCAAGATGGCCCATGGTGTTGCTGATAACATGCTGGTGACCACCTATCTGTCGGCACGAGCCCCAGTGTTTGTCGCCCCTGCTATGGATATGGACATGATGCGCCATCCCAGCACCGTGCGCAATCTGGAGTTGCTGCGGGGATATGGCAACCACATCATTGAACCCACTGCGGGCGAGTTGGCAAGCCACCTGATAGGCAAGGGCCGCATGGAGGAGCCTGAGAATATTGTCAAGGTGCTCGATGAGTTCTTCGAAAAGGCCCAGGACCTGCTGGGCAAGCATGTGCTGATTACCGCTGGCCCCACTGTAGAGAAAATCGACCCGGTGCGTTACATCAGCAACTTTTCATCGGGAAAGATGGGATTCGCCCTGGCCCAGGAGTGCGCCAGCCGTGGTGCCCAGGTAACGCTGGTAGCAGGCCCCGTCAGCCTGAAGACGCCCCACCCCGCCATCGAGCGTGTGGACGTCACTACTGCTATTGAGATGCATGACGCCGTGATGCGGGCTCTGTCCAAGAGCGACGCTGTTATCTTGTGTGCCGCCGTTGCCGACTATCGGGTCGAGAACGTAGCCGACAAGAAAATCAAGCGCGAGAAGGACGCCACTCCTGTCATCAAGCTCACCCCCAACCCCGATATCGCACGCGCAGTGGGACAAGCCAAAAGGGCTGATCAGATAACCGTGGGGTTTGCTCTGGAAACCGACAACGAACAAGTTAACGCACAAGGAAAACTGGAACGTAAAAAGTTGAATTTCATCGTTATGAACTCCTTGCGCGACAAGGATGCCGGATTCCAAGTCGACACCAACAAGGTCACCATCATCACCGACAAGGGCGAGATCCTGGAGGGCGAGTGCAAATCCAAGCGCGATGTGGCCCGCGACATCGTTGACGTTTTACATAACTATCTAGCAGAAGAGAGATGAAAAAAACACTGTTGCTGATACTTGTAGCACTCATGTGCTCACTGCATGCCGCTGCCGATGAAGAGGCGACCGAGCTCAAATGTGAAGTCGACGTAAACTTCGACAAGGTCACCAACGGCAGCAAGGACATTTTCAACGAATTCAAGCAGACCGTCACGGACTACCTGAACACGACCAAGTGGACCAACACCGTCTTCGCTCCCAACGAAAAGATAGTGTGCAAAATGATGTTTACCATCAACTCGTGGGACAACAACACAGGGGTGATGGAGGGTGACTTGCAGATCACGTCTCAGCGGCCCGTGTACAATAGCAGCTACACGACATCGATTATCAACTTCAAGGACACCAAGGTCAAGTTTGTTTTTGAAACAGGACAGCAACTCGTTTTCTCGGAAATGGAGATGGAGGACAACCTGACCGCAATCCTGAATTTCTGGGTCTACATGATCATCGCGATGGACTTTGACACATTTGAGCTCAATGGCGGCACCCCCTACTATGAGCTGGCAGACCAAGTAGTGCGCCGTGCACAGAGTGCCGGTGAGAGCGGGTGGAAAGCCTTTGAGGACAACACTAACCGCTACGCCGTGCTGAGTGCCTTCACCGAAAGCAGGATGGCTCCGATTCGCCAGATGCTATATGACTACCACCGCTTGGGGCTGGACCAGATGGCTGTCACCGTGGACAAGGGGCGCGCGACAATCACCCACACACTTGAGAACCTTAGCAAGTTATATGAAGAGGACCCGATGTCGGTGGGGCTGACAATGTTTAAAAACGCCAAACTCCAAGAGCTGGTGAACATCTACAGCAAAGCCAACATGACCGAGAAGCAGAACGTATACGAGATGTTGTATCAAGTATACCCCAGCGAGACCAATGTGCTGAATGACATCAAGAAGGAACCTGAGATGTAATGATTAAGCAACTGCACATCTCTAACTATGCGCTCATCGACAAACTCGATATCGGGTTTGACGATGGGTTGACTATTATCACAGGAGAAACCGGTGCGGGAAAGTCCATTATCCTGGGCGCATTGGCCCTCATTATGGGCGAGCGCGCCGACAGCAAAGCCATTCGCGACACGAGCAGCAAAACCGTGGTCGAGGCTACATTCGACATCACCGGATACCAGCTGGAGCCATTCTTCACCGAACACGATATCGACTATGACGATCATGAGTGCCTGCTAAGGCGAGAGCTGTCGCCAAGCGGCAGGTCGCGAGCCTTTATCAACGACACGCCAGTGGCCTTGACACAGCTGCGAGACCTCGGCACCCGATTGCTCGACATCCATTCCCAGCACAGTAACATGTTGCTGTCACAGCCGACATTTCAGTTACAGATCCTGGACAACATTGCCAGTAACAGCAAGCTGCTCGAAACCTACCGTGCGCACTATCAGCAATACAGGGAATCTGAGCGCCGATTGGCCGAGACCCGGCTGGCCATCGAGCAAATGCGGAACAACGAGGACTACATCCGTTTCCAGCTCGACCAGTTACAGGCCATGCAGCTCCAGCCCGGCGAGGATATGGAGCTGGAAGCGCTGCAGAGCAAATTGAGCAACATCACTGAACTTAAGGAGGCGCTGTGGAGCGTGGAGAACGATCTCGATAGTGAGGAGAACAGCATATTAGCCCGCCTCACATCGGTGGCCCAGCGACTGGAAGAAGCCGAGCGCCATCTCACAGACGTTGAGGGAATGTCACAACGGGTCCGCACCTCCCTGATCGACCTGAAGGACATTGCCCGCAGCGTGAGCAGCATCAACGACACCCTGAATGACGATCCGGCTGAACTGGCCCGTGTAGACGAGCGATTAAACAACATCTACTCCCTGCAGCGCAAACACAATGCGCAGAACGTGGACCAACTCATTGAGATCCAGCATGAATATGAGCGCCAGTTGGGCGACATTGAGCGCAATGACGACATCATTGACGAACTCAGCAGACGAGTTGAGGAACTGCGGATCCAAGCTACTACGGTGGCCCAGGAGTTGTCGGGCAAACGCCGGCAGGCAGCCGAGCGTTTCAGCAAGGAATTGCTGACACAGGCAACACCACTGGGCATGAAGAATATCGCCTTTGCAGTGGATTTCAACCCGACAGATCTCACTGCCAGTGGAATTGACAGCGTCGAGTTCATGATGTCATTCAACAAGAACCAACGCCCCATGCCAGTCAAGGACACAGCATCGGGCGGTGAAATCTCACGCGTGATGCTGTGCATCAAGACCATCATCGCCCGCCACATGCAGCTGCCCAGCATCATCTTTGACGAAGTGGATACCGGAGTGAGTGGGGATGTGGCTGGAATGATCGGCGAAATGATGGCCGACATCTCGCGCACGATCCAGGTGATCGCCATTACCCACCTGCCCCAAGTGGCAGCCAATGGGGACCACCACCTGCGCGTATTCAAGACCGATACTGACACCGAGACCCTCACGCAAGTCGAGAAACTGAATGACGGGGAACACATCATGGAGATTGCCCGCATGCTCAGTTCCAAAGATTTGGATTCCGCTGCTATTGAAAACGCTAAATCACTCATCAACCAAAAGAAGAAACATGATTGACAAGACCCAATACATCTACGGCATACATGCTGTGCTCGAGGCTATCGAGGCCGGAAAAGACATTGACAAGATACTGTTGAGCAAGACCCTAAACGACGAGACAGCAAAGGAAATCAACGATCGGGCCCGACAACTGCGTGTGCCCGTGCAGCGCGTCCCCGTACAGAAGATTGACCGCATTACCCGCCGCAACCACCAGGGCGTGCTCGCCATGCTGTCCGCCGTCACCTATTACCGTGTCGAGGACCTGGTGCCGCAGTTGTTCGACGACGGTGTGAACCCGTTTGTCGTCGTGCTCGACGGCGTTACTGACGTCCGCAACTTTGGCGCTGTGGCCCGTACATGTGAGTGTGCCGGTGTCGATGCCATCATCATTCCCGACCGCGAGAGCGTGAGCGCCAACGCCGATGCCGTTAAGACATCAGCCGGTGCGCTCAACTATCTGCCCGTGTGCCGAGAGCACAATCTGGTAAGTGCCGTCAGGCTGCTGCGAGACAGCGGATTCAAGATTGTGGGCACGAGCGACAAGCAGCATCTGCCCTACACCCAGGCCGATTACACCGGACCTGTGGCTATCGTTCTCGGCTCTGAGGACAAGGGTATCTCGGCAGAGATCATGAAGCTCTGTGACACCCAGGTGCTGATTCCCGAATTTGGACACATCAACTCACTGAACGTGTCGGTTGCTGGTGGTATCATGATATATGAAGTAGTCAGGCAGCGGCTCAATGACAACCAGCGTGTCGATTAGTCGTCGTTTTGCTTGTGCGCTCCGCCATTTTTCGCTAATTTTGCAAGTTCAAACATTCACGATATGATAAATAGAGTTTTAATCCGCACCAAAGTAGTACAGAATCTGTACTCCTATATGCTCACACGCCCCGAACGCACCCTGGACAATGCACTCAAGGACCTCCAGACCTCTCTAGAGAAGACCTATGAGCTGTATCACTACCTGTTGCGTCTGCCAGTGGAATTGACCCACATCCAAGAGATGCGTGTGGACGAGGCCCGTCATAAGTACCTGCCCACCGAGGAAGAGAGCAATCCCAACATGAAGTTCATCAACAACCGTCTTGTCGCAGCCCTAGCAGGTAACGAGAGCCTGCAGGAGTATGCGAGTGAACATACCGTCACGTGGAACGATGATCCCATCTTTGAACGCATCATGCTCGAGAAGATTGTCAAGAGTGACCTCTACAATGACTACATGACCGACGACGAGGACAGCATGATAGGCGACAGCCTGCTGTGGCAGCAGCTCATGAGACAGGTGATTCTCACCGATGAGAGCATGGCCGATGCCATCGAGCAGCGCTCGCTTTACTGGACCGAAGACGATATGGACCTCATGGGTCAGTTTGTGTGCAAGACATTCAGGCGTATCGCCGACGGCGAAGAGGAAGCGGTCATGCCCATGTTCAAGGATGAGGAGGACAGCGACTTCGGCAAAGAGTTGTTCAGTGCTGCAGTGGTGCAAATGCCACAGAACAACCAACTCATCGATGAGCTGGTTCAGAGTAGCCGTTGGGATAAGGACCGTATCGTGCTGATGGACCGCATCATCATGTGTGCTGCCCTGGCAGAACTGCGCTCATTTGAGAAGATTCCCACTGCCGTGACGCTCAACGAGTACATCGAGTTGGCCAAGAACTTCAGCACCGCTGCCAGCGGCAAGTTTGTCAACGGTATTCTCAATAATGCCGTGAAGCAACTACGCAAAGATGGCGAAATCTTCAAAGCTTAGCCGACAATTTACACATTATATTAATATTACCACAAAAAAGAGAATTCATTATGCTTAACACCATTTTATTACAAGCTGCTTCGGGCGGTGCCACCGGAGCCGCAGGATCAGGCTGGAGCAGCATGATCATGATTGTTGCCCTGATTGCCATCTTCTACTTCTTCATGATTGCCCCACAGCAGAAGAAACAGAAAAAGATCAATGCCTTCCGCGACAGCCTCAAGAACGGCGACCGCGTCATGACCGCTGGTGGCATCTATGGCCGCATCCGCGACATCAAGGACAACGCCGTGATACTGGAGATCGCTGATGGCGTTCGCATCAAGATTGACAAGAACTCGATCTATCAGTCGATGCAGGATGTTGCCGAGACTGGTGCTGACGTTAAGAAATAACATGCTTCTCAGGACTTGGGAATGTTCCGGTCCGTCTAAGCCATACTCCTCATGAACCTCTGGAACAGAATAAGAGAGCGGTTGAGGGAGTCGCCCCGCACGAGGTCGATTCTCCTCTATCTGGGCTTTGTCATCATCTCTGCCGTGTTCTGGAGTTTCTTGACCTTCAACGGCGATTTGCAGCTCGACGTCGAAGTGCCGGTGGAGATGCACTTGCCCGACAATGTCCATCTTCTCACCAAGGTGCCCGACACGCTATCAGTCACCGTCAGGGATCGTGGATACCGTTTCTTGATATACATGTTCCACAAGACCCCGAAGCTCGTGTTGCGATTCAGCGACTATAGTGACGGCAGCAATACGTTCAAGATCGACCAGAGCCACTTGAAAAAAGCCCTGGGGCCAGTGCTGAACAAGCATGCCACCATATTGAGCGTGCTCCCGGAGTCGATAACCATCAAGTATACGGACCTGCCGGGCAAGAAGGTGCCCATCAAGACCGATATCATCGTGGAACCCCGCGACGGGTACACGCAATATGGTGCGCTGATACAGAGCCATGACTCGGTACTGGTCTTCAGCGATGCCAATACGCTGAGCGAGATCACAGAGGTGTATACCCGCCATGTCGAGGTGAATGACCTGACTGACACCCTGCGCCGCAACGTGGTGATTTGTCCCATCAACGGAGCCGCCATTGAGCCCCGCAGTATTGACATTGTTGTGCCTATCGAGAAACTCAAGTCACAGAAACGCGATGTCAAGATTGTGGTGCGCAATGCGCCCAGTAACGTGAAGATGCTCCTGTTTCCCAGCGATGTGGAGGTTAGCTACCGTTCACCCATCAGCCGCATCAAGGACGACCCCGGCATCACTGTGGTCGTGGATTACAATTCCGTCGACAACAACATTCCCGGTAACAAGGTCAAGGTCATGATCGGTGAAATTCCTGCGGCATATCAGGACGTGAGTCTCTCGCACGACAGCGTCGAGTATATTATCGAGAAGCATTAACAGCGTGAAACTGATAGCGATCACCGGAGGCATCGGTAGCGGCAAGAGTGTTGTCACTCATGTGTTGCAGGTCATGGGCTATGGTGTCTATGACTGCGACTCGAGGGCCAAGGGCCTAATGACGACAGACGAGGAAGTCAAGCGTCAACTGGTCGAAACCTTCGGTAGCGACGTTTACCAGAGTGACGGCTCAATCAATCGCGAGCGCCTTAGTTCGGTGGCATTTGGCAACGCCGATGCCCTATCGGCACTTAATGCTATCGTCCACCCTGCCACAGCACGGGATTTGCAACGATGGGCAGGAGTGCAAAGCGCTCACGGGGCCCCTATCGCCTTTGTCGAAACAGCATTATTGAGGACATCCGGCCTCGACCGTGTTGTGAATCAGGTGTGGCACGTCACGGCCCCCGACGAGGTACGCATCAGCCGAGTCATGGCCCGAAACGGTTTCAGCCGTGAACAGGTTGAGGCCCGCATTGCCTCACAACGCATCGAGGACAGCGTTGCCACTGGTGAACGCATAATCATCAATGACGATACTCATGCCGCATTGCCGCAGATTTGCCTAGAGTTGGCTTTAGTGCGAAACGAAATCAAATAAACAACACTTATCATAACTATAAAATCAGCATTATCAATTCATTATGTTAAGAAAAATTTTATCTATCTCGGGGCGACCCGGACTGTACAAACTTGTATCGTATGGTAAAAACATGTTGCTTGTCGAGGGACTCATCGACGGCAAGCGTTTCCCGGTTCACTCACGCGAGCGCGTGATGTCGCTGGGCGACATCTCCATGTTTACCACGACTGAGGATACACCGCTTTCACAGGTATTTGAAAACATCGGCAAGAAATATGACAACAAGGCTCTTGACGCCAAGGCTATCGCCACTCCCGACCAGCTGCACGAGTTCTTCGGTGGTGTGCTGGAGAATTGGGACACAGAGCGTGTTCACAACAGTGATATCAAGAAGGTGATAACGTGGTACAACATCCTTATTGGTGCCGGTATCACCGACTTCACAACCAAGGAGGAGGAAGAAACTCCTGCCGAGGAAAACAAGGATTGACCAGAAAGGTCAGCACAAAACTGACATAGCACGAAAAGTCTATGATCAAACGAGGCAGAATGATACTGTATCTGGCAGCGGCGATACTCTTGTCGCTGCCAGTGGTATCGTGCCACAGTACCAAGAGCAACACACACACTTATCGCCCATATAACGAGCGCCGCAACCGTGATCGGTCATCGGATGAAGACAAGGGAACCGACAAGAACAAAGACAAGAAGAAACCCATTGCCCAATCGGGCCACGGACTGGTAAGTGACGAGTGGGCCCGCCTGGACATCAAGCTGGGCCGCCACGATAACAAGAAACTGTATAAGGAGCTCAAGAAATGGCTTGGCACGCCGTATGCCTACGCTCAGCACACATGTGGCGAGGGAACGGACTGCTCGGGTATGGTGATGGAGGTCTTTCAAGAGGTATATGGCATCAAGGTGCACCGTAACTCGGCCAAGATGCTGGAGCAGAACTGCCGCGAAATTGACCTGGACGACTTGCGCGAGGGAGACCTGTTGTTCTTCTGCACTAATGGTGACGGCCGCGTTTCTCATGTAGGCATCTACCTGAAGGACAACAAGTTTGTACACGCATCTTCGTCTCGAGGCGTGTGTGTCGACGACCTGCGCCAGAACTACTATGCCACCCACTTTCATGCAGCAGCACGTGTCACTACACGCTAAGGGGATTCTACAAACGCAGACGGCGCCAGAGGGCTCGTGGCAGACGGCGCCACAGTGCGGTGATGATAGTGTATTTCCAGTCGATAACAGCGATGTGACGGTGATGATCGACGGCTCGGACTATGTGGCGGGCCACCTTGTCGGGCTTTAGCATCAGCGGGTAACGGAAATCTCCCGCCAGCAAGTCGGTATCGACAAAACCCGGTCGGATGTCGGTAAAACGTATCTTCAGCCCCCGGGCATTAGCCTGTTGCTCCAAGGACTGCAGATAGACGTTCTGCATGGCCTTGGTAGCCGAATAGGCCGGCGCGGGTCCCAGGCCCTTTGTTCCCGCAATCGAAGTGATTGCCGCGATATGTCCGCCGCCGTTCTCAGCGAAATAGCGATAAGCCTCACCCACCATCCGGGTAAAGCCCACAGCATTGGTGTTCATGGTGTCCAGCTCGATGCCGGGCTCGAGCGTTCGGTTTTGCTTGCCGATGCCCGAAGCATAGAAAAACAGGTCCATACCTCCCAGTTCCTGAATGAGGGAACGCAAGCGCCGAGGGGCATCATCGGCGGTGACGTCGATTGTTGCCGTCACCACCCTTTCAGGAGCCTGCTGCTTGATGGCCAACAGGCGATCTTCCCGACGGGCGGCGATGCCCACATGATTACCACGGTTCAGATACAGGTTGGCCACTTCCTTCCCTATTCCCGACGAAGCGCCAATAATCACTACCCTACGCATAACACAACAGTAAGCATTTTAGCATTTGTTTCAGCTCATTGCTGAGTCTTAAAGCTGCTGGCGGACACTCTCCTCGTGGATGGCCTGCATGATGAGTTGAATAAAATCCTCAGTAAGCCCCAGCTGCCTTCCTTCAGCCAATCTAGACTTTATCACATCCTGATAACGTGCCGGTTGCACCACCTTCAGGTTATGGTTTTTCTTGTATTGTCCAATCTCCCGCGACACACTCATTCGCCGGGCCAGCACGGCCAGCAACTCGTGGTCACAGTCGTCGATCTGCTGGCGAAGCAGAGCCAACTCGTCACCGATAAGCACACTGGACCGCACCCGTAGCCTGCCGAGCATGGATTTCAGATCGTCGGGGGTTACTTGCTGGGCGCTGTCGCTTAATGCCCTGTCGGGATTGCAATGGCACTCGATCATCAAGCCATCAAAGCCCGCATCCAGCGCCAATTGCGATAGCGGTTCTACAAACTCGCGTTTGCCGCCGATGTGTGATGGGTCACACAAGATGGTCATGCCTGGCGCGCGCCGCCGTAGCTCAAAGGGGATGTGCCACTGCGGGTCATTGCGATAGACGTGGGCTGCGGCAGAGCTGAAGCCGCGATGCACAGCCGCCAGCCTGGTGATTCCCGCGCCCAACACGCGCTGCAGGGCACCAATCCATAGTTCCAAGTCGAGATTTACGGGATTCTTTATCAACACGGTGACCTGGTTGTGCCCCGCCAGCTGGTCAGCTATTTCCTGGATGGCAAACGGGTTAGCCGTCGTTCTGGCCCCGATCCACAGGATGTCGATACCCGCTTCCAGCGCGGCCCTCACATGACTAGCCGTTGCGACCTCGGTGGCCACCAGCATCCCCGTCTCGCGCCGGACGGCCTGCAGCCAAGCCAACGCCTTGTCACCGACGCCCTGGAAACTGCCTGGCATGGTTCGCGGTTTCCACACGCCCGCCCTGAATATCTTCAGGCCAATGGCCTTCAGAGCCCGTGCTGTTTCCAGAGTCTGCTGCTCGGTCTCGGCACTGCATGGTCCGGCGATGATGATAGGAGTGCCGCTCTCCACCCCAGGAATGGAGAGCGCTTGCACGTCTCTAATGTCGATTTGTGCGCTCATCAGCAAGCCTTGAAGCTCATGTCGAGCGACTTGATGGAGTGTGTGAGAGCGCCCACCGAGATGTAGTCCACACCACACTCGCCATAGGCCCTGAGCGTGTCGATGGTGATGCCACCGCTGGACTCGGTCTCTACCCTGCCGCCTATCATCTCGACGGCACGGCGGGTGTTCTCGACCGAGAAATTATCGAGCATCACACGGTCAACACCACCGTGATCCAGTACCTGTTGCAGCTCATCGAAGTTGCGCACTTCAATCTCAATCTTCAGGTCCTTGCCATTGTCCTTGCACCACTGGTGGGCCTTCTCAATGGCTGGCACGATACCGCCAGCAAAGTCCACATGGTTGTCCTTGAGCAGAATCATGTCGAACAGGCCGATGCGGTGATTGCATCCGCCACCGATCTTCACGGCTTCCTTCTCGAGCATGCGCATGCCAGGCGTTGTCTTGCGGGTATCGAGCACACGGGTCTTCAGGCCCTCGAGGCACTTGGCATAGCGGGCCGTTGTCGTCGCCACGCCGCTCATGCGCTGCATGATGTTGAGCATCAGGCGCTCGGTCTGCAGCAGTGAGCGCACACGTCCTGTTACCACAAACGCGATGTCACCGGGCTTGACGTGAGCGCCATCGCCTATCATTACCTGCATCTGCAAGTCGGGATCAAATTTTTCAAACACACGGCGAGCGATATCCACACCCGCCAGGATGCCTTCCTCCTTCACAATCAGGCGCTGGCGTCCCATCTCGTCGGCAGGGATGCAGCACAGGGTGGTAGCATCGCCATCGCCGATATCCTCGGCAAACGACAGGTCGATCAACTCGTCAATCAGTTCTTCTCTTGTCTTCATTGTTTTATATAGTTTTTAGGTTTTAGGCTTCGGCTTTTAGCATTTGGCTTGGCTTCCGTTATGTGGAGCCGGGTGCTTGGAGCCTAAAACAAAATTTCTGAGCACAAATTTAGGGAGTTTTCTGCGGATTTGCTAATTTTGTGGCAATAAACGACAGACATCACCAGAAAAAAATGAAGATTACACTTACCGTCGTTGGCAAGACCGAGGTCGGTTTTGTTCGTCAAGGCATTGAGGAATACGTCAAGCGGTTACAGCACTATGCGCAGTTCAGCCTCCACTACATCAGTGACGTGAAGGCTACACGCAACATGAGTGAAGCCCAGCAAAAAGAGACCGAGGGCCGCGCATTGCTGGGTGCCCTGGAGCCAAGCGACCACGTTGTGCTGCTCGATGAGCACGGCAGTGAGCGCACATCGATGGAGTTCAGCCAGTGGCTGCAACGGCGCATGGCCAGCGGCAGCAAGCGGCTGGTATTTGTCGTTGGTGGCCCCTATGGTTTCTCGCCCGCAGTGTATGACCGAGCCAACGAGAAGATATCACTGAGCAAAATGACGTTTCCCCACGAGCTGGTTCGCCTGGTCTTTGTCGAGCAACTGTACAGGGCGTTCACCATACTGAGGCATGAGCCTTACCATCACGAGTGATGACTGCCAAGACATCGAACGATCAAAAAGAATTGACATGAAACATCTCATCCTATTCATCATATCGGTCGTAATTGTGACCGCGACAGCGCTGGATGCCCAGTGCCGCTCCTACTACAACTCTGTGAGAAACAATTTCGGCGGGCTATATCCCCATCCCGGCATGAGGATGCAGGGACGCTACAAGGCCATCGAGGACGACCGCCTGGTGGACGAGAATGCCACCACGGCGACCGCTGTGGGCCTCGACACGATGCTGGTCCAAAGCCTCGCGTACCACTACCAGCTGCGCCTGGCCAACACCAATAACAAGCAGGGCAAAACCCGCAACATCAGGGACCGGCTAACTGGCCAGAACACGACTATCACCAGCAGTGAATGGGGAATGGTGTTTAACCACGACACCGACGGTAACTATTGTGCCGTGGTGCTGAGTTGTGACAACAGCGCCCCGTTCGACGACATCACCTACGTGCGTTCCATGAGGATTTCACTCATCGAGCGTGTCAGCAATCAAGTGAAAGAGCTGGCTTGCGCCACGGTGACTAGGGGCGTATCGCTCGAGGATGAACTGAACACCATCAGCATCGACGTCGACGAGCGCCACGTCAAGGTGTCAGTAGGCAAGAATGAATTACAACCCGTGCTCGAAGCCAACGCAAACCGTCCTGTCGGCCCCGTCCAGGTGGGTTATCTCGTGGGTCCTGGTGCGAGCGTGTCGATTGAGCGGGCAGTGCTTACTGTAGAGAACGAGAAACAGGTCATCCAGTCCACCTCATGGACCCGTGACGCCCTTGATGAGTACTTCTCTCAGAGCGTCGACCCCATTGAGGGTTACTGGCAGTATCTGGACCGCGACATGCAAGACGAGTGGCTGAGGCTCGGAGGACGGTACACCCTGGCCGTCGTGGGGACCGATGACGGTTATGACCTCATCTACATCGATGGAGCGCAAGTCAAGAAATCCATGTGGCAAACGGGGATGAAGAAAGGCCACATGAAAAAGACCATTTTCACAGGCAACTATGACCTCAACTGGATTGATGCCACCATGGAACCCATCGACCAAGACGCCAACGCTTCGGTCGAGAACGGAGTCATACTTACGCTCTATTTCCCGACATACAAGAGCCAAGTGAGATTTGCCAAGGTGATGAATCCTGAAGGCTGATATCTGCCTGATTCCAATTAACCAAAATACCGGCGATTGGTATCGCATCGAGGTATCGTTCTGAGGGGAAAAGTTTTTTTCCACAATTATTGCCATTTATTGTTACAAAAACGATTTTCTTACGTTTATAGTATAGAAAACAGTTTTTGGCAATGAAGCAATCGGACCGCATCACCAGCGCATTCACCATGCTACGAGAACAAATGCTCTCGCTGGCCGAGCGCATCACGGGCAGTCGTGACGATGCTGCTGATGCCGTCCAGGACGCATTTGTCAAGCTGTGGTTGCAACGTGAACACTACCAGAGCGCCAGCCATGCCCGAGGGGCCGGAATGATGACGGTGCGCAACATCAGCATCGATCAAGCCCGCCGCAGCAGCCACAAGAGAGATATCAGCATCGAGCAGGCAGCGCAGATAGTGGACGAGGCGACCATCACCGAACGTGATGCTGCCTACCAGCAGGTGCGAGCTATCATCGACCAGGAACTGTCTCCCAACCAGCGTGCCATCATTGACATGAGAGAGCTGCAAGGGATGGAATTTAGTGAAATTGCAATCAGACTAGGATTACAACCTGCCACCGTCAGGGTGGAACTGAGCCGAGCCCGCAAGCGGGTACGTGAAATCTACCGAAACAGAAATAAAGGCTGAAACATGAGAGAGTACAGATATATTACCAGTCAGCAAGAATTAGAGAAACTCATCGGGCAATACTTCGACGGCATGACGACCATCGATGAAGAAAAAGCCTTGAGATGGACTCTTGCCCAATGCCAGTGGAGAAGTGAAGTCATCGATGAGGCGCGGGTGGTCATGGGCTACTTTGCTTCCCACAGGCAGCAGCACCGCCGCCACAAGGCGTGGGCCACGGGCTATCGCGTCATCGGCATTGCGGCATCAATAGCCATTCTGCTGGCTGTTGGCACCTACGCCTTGTGGCACCTGCAGCAACCTGGTGACCAGTGTATCGCCTACGTCAACGGCCAGGTAGTACAGAGCGATGACCAGGTCATGGCCATGGTCGCCGACGACCTGAGCAGGATAGACAATGCAGCCAATGTCATGACCGATCAACTCTCCAGCATGGGCGAAGCCATCGAGATTGATAACGAATAAAACACGACTGAAATATGAAACGCATCACCATCATCATCCTGACTTGTCTGCTAACCGCAATGGCAGCAATGGCTCAGAAAGGCTTGCACATCAATCGCCTGTTTGACGGACGCTACAAGAAGGCCGCTGGCGCCACCGAGATCATCGTCACGGGCAGCCAGGCACACGAAATAGGGCTATCGGTATATCATAGCGTGAGTGTCACTGACAAGGCCCAAGCCGAGATTATCGAGAACCTGGTTATCAAAGACGGTGCGCAAGCCATCGACAAGGAGGCCGAGTATCGTAACGGGCAGTTGTATTATGGTTTTTACACGCTGTCAAAGCAACGTTCCAGCAACCGATACATCTTTTTCCTCAACCAGAATCTGGCACGCAAGTCGCCCAAGAGCATCGTCACGCTCATCTATATGGAAGGTAGTGCCAACGCCAGCAAGATCAAGAAACTAATCAGGAAATAATCACAATCAAAAAAATAAAATCACAGCATGAAAAGATTTTCATTTATCATCGCAGCGGCACTCGGCATTGCAACCGTTCACGCCCAGTCGCCCGACACTGTAACCGTCATCGAGACGCCCCACCAGGTCATCATCACCGAGACCACATCGGGCACACAAGTCAGGGTCATAGGACAAAAAGATAATGACGATTACAGCTACACCTACACCGTGCAGCATGCCTCTAACGACACCATCCACACCACCAATGACTGGGAACTGAACTTCCCGTTCAAGAAGAGCAGCAACAAGGAGTATCACTGGAGCGTCGTTAGTTCGGGATTATACTTTGGAGCCGGACTCGGCACGTCCTATGATCTGCTCAAGAACAGTTTCAACTGGGGTATCCTCAACCTGGCCAGCCTCAATTATAACACCCTGCATGGTCAGCAATTCTCGATTGGCGTAGGCTATGACAACAAGCGTTTCTCTCTCAAAGGCCCCAACTGTTTTATCATGGACGAGGCGACCAACATAGTTGGCATCGAGTCTTATCCAGAGGGCACCGTTGACCGTTCATCAATCATCTCGGTCAGGACCATTCAATTCCCGCTCCAATTCCAGCAGTTCTTCGGGAAAAAATTTCACATCACATTAGGCGGCACCATGAACTGGAACGTGTATGCCAAGTGCAACACCCATTATAAAGTCAACAAGACCCACCACGACGTGTCATATCGCGGAATCAAACAGAACAAACTGACCTTTGACGTCTATGGCGTATTGTCCTATAATCGTATAGGCATTTACTGCCGCTATAGCCCCTGCAATGTGTTCAAGAAGGGTTTTGGCCCCGAAATCAAGAACACTTGCACATTGGGCGTTGCCATTGCGCTGTAAAGTGAGTGAGGAGTTAGAAGTTAGAAGTGAGGAATTAGAGGGTCTCACTTCTAACTCCTCACTTACAAGAAGGGGTTGCAGCGTTTCTCGTCGGCCACGGTGGTGGTAGGTCCGTGGCCCGAGGCGATGACGGTCTCGTCGGGCAATGGCAGGATTTTCTCGCGGATGCTGCTGATGAGTTGCGCCATGTCACCGCCCCACAGGTCGGTGCGACCCACACTGCCGTTGAAGATTGTGTCACCGCTCATCAGCAGCGCACTCTGCGGCAGGTAGAAGGCCAGTCCGCCAGGGCTGTGGCCCGGGACATGCATTACCTGGATGGTCTCATCTCCCAGTGGCAGGGTGTCGCCATCGGCCAGATTACGGTCCAGCGTGAGCGGCTCAGCGTCGATGCCGATACGGAAATGTGCCACCTGATCGGGCAGTTCGAGTCCCAACGGGGCATCAAGCATGCTGCCGCACACGTCGGCCCCGGTCTTGTCGGCCAGCCAGCGGGCACTGGTGATGTGGTCGACGTGCAGGTGGGTGAGCAGGATATGCCCGACACTGAGCTGTTGCCCCTCGATAAAGTTGGTGACCATGTCGCGCTCGGCTTGGCGCATCATGCCGGGGTCAACGACCACTGCATCGCGGGTGGTTTCGTCCCACAGGATATACAGGTTTTCGCCAAACGGGTTGACGGTCATCATTGTTGCATTGATCATTCTTTCTGTTGTTAGTAGTTAGTTAGGCTTTAGGTTTTAGTCTCACAGTGGCAGATAGATGACCTTCTTGGTCTTGAAGAAGTCTTCGGTAAAGTAACTCGACAAGTGGTCGATGAGCACTTGGCTCCTGTAGCGGGACACCTCGCCGCTCAGGTCCCCGCCCTTGAGGCAGATGAGTCCGTTGGGGATGGCATTGCGGTCCTCGCCGTCGATCAGCCGCTTGACCAGGGGCACCAAGTCGCCCAAGTCCATTACCGCCCTGCTGACGACGAAGTCGAATTTGCCCTTAACCTCCCTGGCGTCACCATGCTGCAGAGTGACATTCTGCAGACCGATTCTCTCTGCGATATCCTGAGCCACCTTGAGTTTCTTGCCAATGCGGTCCACCAAGTGGAAGGTCACGTCAGGGTAATAGATGGCCAGGGGGATGCCAGGCAGGCCTCCGCCCGTCCCCAGGTCCAGCACCCGGGTCCCAGGCACGAACTTGATGAACTTGACCAGGGCTAACGAGTGGAGCAGATGGTTGACCTCCAGGTTATCGATGTCGCGGCGAGAGATGACGTTGATCTTGGCGTTCCACTCGGGATACAGGGTCTCGAGGGCGGCAAACTGCTCGCGCTGGTGCTCGGTGAGTTCGGGGAAGTATTTGAGGATATGTTGCATGATGTCATTGGTTTTTTATATCATACCGTGACATAGTCACGGCACACGATGACCCTGAGAGGGAATAATCAGTTAAGGCGCTTGACGAAGCTGTCGTCGCACAGGTAGGGCTCCAGGTCGGCATAGGGGATGGTAATCCTGGGTTCGCCGACGGCCTCGACTGCCAGCTCGTTGGGCAGGTAACTCCAAGTGATGCCCGTGTCATCGAACAGGAAGTTGCGCGTGACGGTGAGGTTCTCGACGTTGAAGTAGCCCAAGTCGTTGAGTTGCTCGTTGCCCGTGGCGTTGTTCTGCTTGAGCAGTTGTGCCCTCAACAACTGGCAGACATCGACCAAGGCATCATCACGAAAGAGTCGGTTCACGTCGATGTAGGCCACATTCTCGACATCGAAGCTAAAATAATGGTGTGTCACCGAAGTCACCTTGTCATTCTTCTTGACCACGTCGACACGCTCAAAGGTGACCACGCCATGGTTGTTATAGACGGGCGTCACGCGGGTGCTGGTGGTATACTTCAGGGAACTCTCATTACCGGCGGCCTCAGCAGCTTCGTCTCTGCTCATGGGCTCGACCATAAAGTCATACTGATGCATGCTGTTGGCTACCACCTGGCGCATGGCGTCCTGCAAGGAGAGCGTGTCGCCCGACTCGAGGACATAGGCGGCAAAGAGCCTCTGCAGGCTGTCGACATCCATGCCCTGTCCCGTAGCGACAGGATAGTCGATGGTGGCCTCGGCCATGATGGCGCACCGCTCACCGTTGCTCATGGTAAAGGACGAAGTGTCGCTCAGGTGTTGAGACTTAACTGTTACGGCAGGAGCGTCGGCACTACCCTGCCCTGTTCCCGTCTTGCCACAGGAGATAAGTAACACCGTGGATAACAATACAACTAGAATAGAAAAACACCCTGTTTTCATTACAAATTGGCTTAGTTAATCATGATTAATTTCGCTAAGGTACGATAAATTTAGATAAAAGCAACTTGAAGAATGGATTTTTTTGACGAACTTTGCAAAAAATAAGGATTTGAACATGAAGATTGGTCAATATAACAGATTACGCATAAACCGCACGGTGGACTTCGGTGCCTACCTGATCGATGATGACACCCACGAGGTGCTGTTGCCCAAGCGCTACATGACCCCGGACATGAAGGTGGGTGACGAGATTGACGTGTTTGTGTACAACGACAGCGAGAACCGCCCGGTGGCCACTACCGAGCGGCCCAGGGCCGTGGTGGGCGACTTCGCCCTGATGCGCGTCAAGGCTGTGAACAAGGTTGGAGCCTTTCTGGACTGGGGACTGGTGGCAAAAGACCTGTTGGTGCCCTTCAGCGAGCAGCGCGTGGACATGCAGGCTGGGCGAAGCTACATTGTGCACGTGTATCTCGACGAAGCCAGCCAGCGCATCGTCGCCAGCGCCAAGCTGGCCAAGTTCCTCAACCAGACCGAGCCCGACTATTATCACCGCGAGAAGGTGGAGGTGCTGGTCGTGCAGCGTAGCGACCTGGGGTATCGTGTCATCATCAACAATGAGCATTGGGGGCAGATATACCAGAACGAGACCTATCAGGACGTTAACATCGGTGACCGCCTGACAGCATTTGTTAAGCAGGTGCGCCCCGACGGCAAGGTAGATGTCACCCTGGCCAAAATCGAGAAAATGCGCGTGGATGACCTGGCCATACGCATCCTTGATTACCTGCAAGCCCACGACGGCGAGATGAACCTTACCGACAAGAGCGCCCCTGACGACATCAACAAGGCCTTCATGTGCAGCAAGAAAGACTTCAAGAAGGCGCTTGGCCTGTTGTACAAACAACAGCGCGTCACCCTGAGCGACACCGTCAAATTAGTGAAATAGCCCAGCGAGCCAGTTCCTGTATCCATCACATACAATCATGAAGAAGTACCTCTTTTCCACAATGATGTGCGCACTGCTGATGGCAAGCAACGCACATGCCGATAACAGCCAGGCCCCAGAGCCAATTGGTCCACTGCCGACAGCAGCGCAAGTGGCTTGGCAGCAGATGGAGACCTACGCGTTTGTCCACTTTGGCCTGAACACATTCAACGACATGGAATGGGGCTATGGCGACACGCCAGCCAGCACGTTCAACCCGGCGCGGCTCGACTGCGAGCAATGGGCCCAAACGCTGGTCAAGGCGGGCATGAAGGGGGTAATCCTCACCTGTAAGCACCATGACGGATTCTGCTTATGGCCCAGCCAGTATACCGACTACAGCGTAGCCAGCTCACCGTGGCGGGGAGGCAAGGGCGATGTTGTGCGCGAACTCGCCGATGCCTGCAAGAAGTATGGCCTCAAGATGGGCGTATACCTCTCGCCATGGGACAGGCACCAGGCCAGCTACGGCACACAGGAGTATGTCAACTATTACTATCGGCAACTCGAGGAGCTGATGACGCGATACGGCGACGTGTTTGAGGTGTGGTTCGACGGCGCCAACGGCGGCGATGGCTGGTACGGAGGTGCAAGAGAGAAGCGCGAGATAGACCGCAGCACCTACTACAACTATCCCAAAGCTTGGGGCATTGTGAACCGCCTGCAGCCAGGCGCGGTCATCTTCTCGGACGGTGGTCCTGGTTGCCGCTGGGTGGGCAACGAAAAGGGGTATGCCAACGCGACAAACTGGGCCTTCGTGCGCAGTAAGGACGTCTATCCCGGCTACCCGCAATACGAGGAGCTGCAGTCGGGCCATGCCGACGGCGACGCGTGGTGTGCCAGCGAGTGTGACACGAGCATCCGCCCAGGTTGGTTCTATCATCAGAACGAGGACGGCAAGGTCAAGACGGTGGATGAGCTGACCGACCTGTATTACCGCAGTGTGGGCCACAACGGCACCCTGCTGCTCAACTTCCCCGTCGATCGTGATGGGCTGATTCACCCGATCGACTCGGCTACTGCCGTGCAATGGCATGAGCGCATCGCACGCGAGCTGGGCAACAACCTGCTGACTGGGGCTAAATTCACGGCAAGCGACACCCGGAGCAAGCCCTTCGGCCCAGCCATGATGGGTGACGAGAACTGGGAAACCTATTGGGCCCCCAGTGACGGCACCACATCGGCCGACATTGCCATCAAGACCAAGGGTGATGTGACGCTAGACTGCATCATGCTGCAAGAGTATATCCCACTGGGGCAGCGCGTGAAGGAATTTGTGATCGAATACAAGACCTGTTGCGGCAAGTGGGTGCCTGTGATTGTCGATGAGGAGACAACAACCATCGGCTACAAGCGCCTGGTGCGCTTCAACAAAAAGACGGCCAGCGAATGGCGCATCCGCATTCTGGACAGCCGCGCCTGCCCGTGTATCAACAATATTGAGGGATTTTTAACGGAGGATAAGGGTTAGAGGTGCATCCTGTTTTGGATAACCGACGGCTACATCATGAGATGAGAGATGACAAACGCGAGTGAAAGGGCAGTGCGCATTGCCAATGAGATATCCGCGCTCACAGCAACCGAGCATTACCGGCTGGTACTGGACGAGAAGCGCGTGCCAGTGATTACCGACAGCAAGATCGGAGGCCAACCATATTGGCCCGCTGATAAGGAATATCCCACAGACCACAAGGGCAACAAGATGATGATGGTCATGCAGATTAACTGTAACGAAGCGGGCCTCCAGCATCCGTTACCCAGTCATGGCATGCTGCAATGGTTTATCAGCGTGGATGCAGAGCGGATGTATGGCTGCAAAGGCAATTTTGACGCTGACCGAGAGGGAGCAATCATCATCTATCACGACACCATCGGCAAACCCGCCATGCTTACCGACGTACCCACCCACGACACTGTCGAAGACATGTTGACGCCGGTCAAGCGTGAGGTAGCCATCGAGGCTGTCCTCGAGACGACCAGCATGGGGGTCAATGACGGCCACTTTAACGAATTGTTTTTCCGCATCGTGAAGGAAATCACCGGCAGCGAGCACACCAATGAGGAGTGGTATCAATATCTGGATAATGAAGATTGCCTGTTTTTTGAGAAAAACTTGGGCATGAAGCGCCCCTGCCACCAGATGCTGGGCTACCCCGCCTACTCTCAGGGCGAGATAAGAAAAGACCTGGGACAGCATGACACACTGCTGTTCCAGCTCGACTCGCAATTCTCTGCCACAGGCCAGGGGGAACTTGTCATGTGGGGAGACATGGGTAGTGGATATGTCTTTGTCAACCAGGGTGACCTTGCCACCCTAGATTTCAGTCACCCTTACTATTGTTGGGATTGCGGATAAAATGTAACCATTCCGGAATATGAGAGCCGCAATTCACCATTATTATCACGATTGCCGTAACTAATTACCAGAGAATTGCCATTGATTAATAAAATATTGATGGTAGTAATAAAGCGAGGTGTGCCCCATCACCAGTCAGATAGGGCACACCATAATTAACTATTTTGCCTAACACATTATTTCATTTCAGGTCAACCGCAGCGTGAAGTGCCGCAGTTGGTGCAGATGAGGCACCCCTCCTGATAGACGAGGGTGTCCTGTCCGCAGTTGGGACAGCGCTCAGCCGCTGCCTCGCCATTGTGGATGTAGCGCTTGAGGGCGCGCTCGACACCCATCTTCCAGGTATTGATCGACTGGCTGTCGAGTTCCAGGCTACTCACGAGCTTTAGCACCTGTGGGATGGGCATACCATAGCGCAGCACACCCGAGATAAGCTTGGCGTAGTTCCAGAATTCGGGATTGAACTTCTCGCTGAGGCCCTCGATGGTGGTCTTGAATCCGCGCTTGTTGATGAACTGGAAGTCATATCGCTTGACGCCATCCTCGCCGACAGCTTTGATGATCTTTCCCTTAGTCACCGACTTGGGACAGAAGATGCCCTCGTCATCGTCAGCAATACCAGTGAATATCTCGTAAGGACGTCCATCAATCAGACCGATAAAGGCAATCCACTTTTCTTTCTTGTTCTGGAAGCGGACGACGTCGGCTTCAAGCTCAACAGGGCGCTTGAGGATGTGTTCCTCCTCGGCAATATATCGTGTGGCCTGCTGTTCGCTGGCGGCCTTCTCCTTCTCTTCTTCCTTCTTCTTGTCGCTGTCGCTCAGGGCAACGAGCACACCAGTTCGCGAGCCGTCACGGTAAACGGTGCACCCCTTGCAACCGCTGCGCCATGCCTCGACGTAGAGCTTGCCCACCATCTCCTCGCTGATATCATTAGGCAGGTTGATGGTGACGCTGATGCTGTGGTCGACCCATTTCTGGACCTCGCCCTGCATGCGCACCTTGTTGATCCAGTCCACGTCGTTGGCTGTGGCCTTATAGTAGGGCGAGCGCTCAACGATAGCATTGAGTTCCTCCTGGGTGTAATCGCGGCGAACGGGTATGTTGTTAATGTTCATCCAGGTCACCAGCTTGTGGTGGTAGACGATGAACTCCTCGAACGAGTCTCCGTTCTCGTCGACCAGATCGACATGGACATCCTTGTCGCTGGGATTGACCTTGCGGCGGCGCTTATACACGGGCATGAACACAGGCTCGATGCCCGAGGTGGTCTGGGTCAACAGGCTGGTGGTTCCCGTGGGAGCGATCGTCAGGCAAGCGATGTTGCGGCGACCATACTTCACCATCTCCTCATAGAGCTCAGGATCGGCCTCGCGAATGCGACTGATGTAGGGATTGTTGAACTCACGCTTAGCGTCATAGATCTCAAATGCGCCGCGCTCCTTGGCCATCTGCACTGATGAGCCATAAGCTGCCAGCGCCAGCGCCTTGTGGACGCTCACCGAGAACGCTGTGGCCTCGGAGGTGCCATAGCGCAGTCCCATAGCGGCAATCATGTCGCCCTCGCCAGTGGTTCCCACGCCAGTGCGGCGACCCTTCAGGGTCTTGGTGCGGATCTTGTTCCACAGGTTGAGCTCAGTGGCCTTGACCTCCTGTGTCTCGGGGTCGGAGTTGATCTTCTCGAGGATTTTCTCGATCTTCTCCATCTCCAGATCGATAATGTCGTCCATCATGCGCTGAGCACAAGCCACATGCTCGGCAAACATGTCGAAGTCGAAGTAGGCCTCGGCCGTGAACGGGTTCTTCACATAGCTGTACAGATTGATGGCGATCAGGCGGCAACTGTCGTAGGGGCAGAGGGGAATCTCGCCACAGGGATTGGTCGAGATGGTCTTGAAACCGAGGTCGGCATAGCAGTCGGGCACAGACTCGCGGGTGATAGTATCCCAGAAGAGGATGCCCGGCTCGGCACTCTTCCACGCATTATGGACTATCTTTGCCCAAAGCTTGGCGGCATCGATATCCTGCTCATACAACGGCTTGTCACTATCGATAGGATACTGCTGGTGATAGGTTTTTCCCTCGACGGCGGCCTGCATGAACGCATCGTCGATGCGCACCGACACATTTGCACCGGTGACCTTGCCCTCGACCATCTTGGCGTCGATAAAGGATTCGGCATCGGGGTGCTTGATGCTCACGGTGAGCATCAACGCGCCGCGGCGCCCATCTTGAGCCACTTCGCGCGTGCTGTTGCTATAGCGCACCATGAAGGGCACCAAACCCGTAGAGGTCAGGGCGCTATTCTTCACAGGGGAGCCCTTGGGGCGAATGTGTGACAGGTCGTGTCCCACACCACCACGGCGCTTCATGAGCTGCACCTGTTCCTCATCAATCTTGAGGATGCCGCCATAGCTGTCGGGCTCACCATCGAGTCCGACGACGAAGCAGTTGCTCAGCGAGCCCACCTGGAAATTATTGCCGATGCCCGCCATAGGACTTCCCTGAGGAACGATGTAGCGGAAGTGGCTCATCAAGTCGAACAGGCGGTCCTCGCTCAACGGGTTGGGATACTTGTTCTCGATACGCGCGATCTCCCGCGCGATGCGTCGGTGCATATCATCGGGGGTCAGCTCATAGAGATGACCGAACGAGTCCTTCAACGCATATTTGGTCGCCCATACCCTAGCGGCCAGTTCATCGCCGTCAAAGTATTTCAACGAGGCCTCATAGGCCTGCTGATAGGTGTAAGTTTTGGATTCCATTGCTAACTATTGTAACTCGGTTGTTTTTTAAGGATTTAAAAATATGAATGGATTGCCTCATGCGGCAAAATCCTCGCAAAGTTAATATGATATTTTTGAATAACAAAATATTTGATAGCTTTTCTGAAATTTTTATTTTTAAAACCTAACCAACTGATTATCAATTTATTGAATTTTCAACAACAAACAAAAGTTTTCCAAAACGTCAACCGGAGCCAGCCAAAAGTCTCTCAAAATAAACTACTTGCAAAAAATCGGGGCACTCTCGATTGGAAGAGAGCGCCCCAAGGTTAATCTTGCTCAGTTAGGTAGTTTTAGGGGCTTAGGTGCCCTAAAGCCTGCCTAATGAAGTTGCCTTACTTGAGCGTGCCGTCCTGAGCGGCCTTGATCATGTCTTCGTTGGCAGTGATATAAATCTCCACGCGACGGTTCTGTGCCCGGCCGGCCTCGGTGTCGTTGCTGGCAACGGGGTAGTCATAGGCCAGACCCTGGCTGGTGAGACGGCCCTTAGGAACGCCAGCGCCTGTCAAGTAGTTCAACACCTCAGAGGCACGTGCGTTGCTCACCTTCTCGTTAGCGGCACGGGTACCCACATTGTCGGTGTGGCCATAGATCTGCACATCGGTCTGGGGATTGCTGATGAGCGAAGCGGCAAACTTGTCGAGCGATGCCTTGGCATCGTCGCCCAGCTTGGAGCTGTTGAAGCCAAACAGGATGCCGTTGTCGAAGGTCACCTTGATGCCCTCAAAGCCATTGACATCGGTAACGGTGTCGACCTGTGCGCCAGCGATTTGAGCCAGCTCGCGTGCCTGCTTGTCCATCTTCTTGCCGATGAGCGTGCCAGCAACACCGCCAGCCACAGCACCGATGGCACCGCCGATAGCAGCACCCTTGCCCTTACCGATCAGGGCACCGATACCAGCGCCGATAGCAGCACCGCCACCACCGCCGATGAGACCGCCCTTGGCAGCGTTATTCATTGAACCACAGCCCGAGATGCCGAGCATCAACATTGCACTCAATAACAAACATAAAGTCTTTTTCATTTCTCTATAAAAATATTTAATGAATAATGTGAATTGTCTATCTTTACGACCTGCAAAAATAGTAAGTTTTTAAAAAAAACAAGCACCCATTGCGATAAAAAAAACCAATAGCGACTGATTCTATCATCAATAGTGGTCTTGACAGGCAGTCAAGCTGATATCTTATCCCGCTTCATATCAGGGTTTTTCCTGATATTCCACCTCTACGCCCTCGTGCGGGATTTCCACAATGATGGGGACAATCGGGCTGTCGGTCAAGGTATTCAACACGATGAGGTTCTCATCATAAATGCTATCGTCACGCGGGGCCAAAGAGTCGCCCAAGGCGACCTTGAGCTTGTCGTAGAAGGTGCCACTGCCATCTCGAATGCGATTAGCAATGTCATGAATATCGAGCTCTTCAAAAGCGAAGAGCACACAAAAATAGTCAGTTCCCGCTACTGTGTCGAGCTCAAACTCGTGGGTCTCGTCTGGGATAGCAATATCATTGAGCGTGTAATCGAGGTATGGGCTGATATTGTCGGCATAGGGGAACAAGATGTTGACATTATTCATTTTATCGGAGGCAAGCACATAGACCCAAGCTGGATCTTGGTTGGCCACCTCGATATGGAACCTCTTTCCCGAGAGGAAATTACCGCCAACTCGGTAATAGGGAAGCACGCCATCATCGAAGAGTCTAACACGGGCACTATCGCCACCATCACGACAGACAATTGCCATGCTGGCGCCTTGGCAATAGCGCTTCGCCACATCCTCCTCATTCTCGGGCACTGGAGCCTTTTCCACAAACATTTCATAAGCATAGGGTGCATTCTCTTCAAAATCAGAGTACTTGACCCATATAAAGCCGTTGTTGCCCCAATTGGCACCCCAGCTGTTCATGATCTCGAACGCGCCACCATATTTGTTGTCATCAAACCCCACGACACACATGGCGTGGTAGTCTAGGCAAGTGTCTTGCAAACCATTCCACACATCGCGCACTTCCCAATTATTGAAAGACTTAAAACATTTCAGGGAGAATATCACAGGCCTGTTCTCGCAAAGCGCTTTCTTGACCTTTAAGACTTTGTTGACTTGCTTGAATTCCTCGTTAGGATCAAAATCATTGAACAACTGTTTGGGCGGATTGGTCTTATAGTTTGCGGCTTCGGCAAATAGGTACTCAGGTATGGAATCGGCACACAGCACGTCAAACGAGTAGAGTTTGGGAGCCCCTACTTTATTGAGCAGTTCCAGAGCAGAAAAAATCGACGTGCCTTCTTGGCAATCAGGCGACTTAGACAGTTGCTTGTAGATGAAAATGGGAGCGAATGCCTCGTCATCAATGCTCTCGGCGTCGGTCCAATCATTATTGATGGCTTCACAGATTGTTCTGGCCGCGTAAGTCGTTGCCCACGCAGTGCAGGTGCCGTGTTGCGCTTGGGACATGGGCGTAGGGCAGTATTTCTTGAGGGAATAAGACTCGGGGAGGATAGTGTAGCTGCGGGTCATCAAATTTGCCCGCATGGGAGCTTTGCCATCTTTCTCGGGGTCGTAGATACACCCCATACCCTGCCCCATCGCCATGATGGGGATGAAAACGAACAATATAGCGAGGCTTATGAGATTAATCTGTTTCATAATCGATGTTCAGAACTATTATTGTTTGTTGAAGTAGAACGAGCCGGTGAAGGACGAGGAGAGCCAGGGAATCTGCCCCTGGTTGGTCTTTTTCTTGACCAGAGCGCCAACCGTCTGCAAGAAGTCGTAGATGTTGAGGTTGGGTCTGTCCAGTGCCTCGAGGAAAGCCTCGGTATAGGGGCTGTTCCGGCCGTCGCCGTCGCTGGCGGTGTGCCCGGGAGATGTCGAGAAGGCGATGATGGTGCCATCGGGCGTGTCGTTCATCGACGAAAGACCTCTGGCGGCTGTGCCACGGTGCTGTGATGTCAGTAACGCGTTATTGCGGCAGGCGTCCAGGACTGCGAACTTGAGTCGGCATTTTGAATCATTCATGATATCGATGACTTGCTGGGCATTCAGGCATTCATACTCCCAACCACTATTCAGTTCCAGATTGTCGATGTTGACGGGCAGCAGATAGTTCACATCCTTGTTCTGCACACCATGGCCGGCAAAGAAGAAGAAAGCCACATCATAGTCCTTGGCCTGCTGCCCAAAATCGGCCAGTGCTACCTGAATCTCACGCAAGGTCGCATCGAGTTTCAGGATCACGTGGAATCCCAGTTGCTCGAGTTTATTGGCAAGATCCGTTGCGTCATTAACGGGGTTTTCCAGCCTGAGGTTTGGCGTGCTGTAATTGGAGTTGCCGATAATCAGCGCGATGCGCTTGTCGGCAAAGTCGATTATTGTGTCACTGACACCGTTGCTTACCTGTTTTTCGAGAACAGTTTCACCGTCGGCATTGCGGGCGGTCACGACAATGCGATTTGTACCCGGCATCAAGTTGACAACACGCTCAACCACCATGTCATATTCATCTCTTGTCACGGTGTTGATGCCTCTGGCCAGTGAACCGTTAACGGTTATGTTCACGTCCTCGATTCGGCTCTTGGAGTTGACACCCACCTTCAGTCGGAACTCATTATCACCACCCGTTGGGCTGCAATCCACCCACTTGATGACGGGTTTCATTTCCTGGAGGGGCTGATAGATGACCCTTTTGTAATTCTCAGCAAGTCCTGCGGCGTTAACAGCATGAACGCTAATTAAGTTGCCGCCCTCATCTAGCATAGTGTGAGCGTTAATGTCGATGCTATAGAAGCCATTAACATTGTTGTAATACTGCAGGCAGTCGACCTTCTTGCCATTAACGACAAAATACGTATCCTCGATTTCGGTCATTGACTGAACATTGGCAACAATGGAGTAATCCTTGTTATGCACCGTTCCGAAGTCACTGAGCCAGTAGATTGTGGGAGGCTTGCGCATCATGCGCCTCTCGTTGTCGGCCTTGCGGATAGAGTCGTTGGCGAGGCGTGCATCAGTTAGCAACGTGAATTCGCGTCCCAAATCATCGAAATAGAAATGAATAGATTCTTGTTCTTTCTCATCGTAGACGGAGACCATCTTCTCCTTATCATCCTCAGTAAAATCAATCGATGAATAGCGCCTCTTGCTCTTGTATTTCTTGTTGATGCGGGACATGTCGTTCAGTAACGTTCCATCAACAGAGAATAGCTGCACCTTTCCTGATTTCTTGTCCTTGGCCCAGACTGTTTTGCCATTATAACAGGATACCGTGTGTTGCGGGAAAGCACATAACTGCTCCTTGTTGACCAGATCCAGCGCCACATGTACGCCATCATTGATTACCAGTGCAACATCATTCTCGATGCCAACAATTTCGGGAAAGTATTCGCCTGGGAACGTCTCCTCAAAGTACCCTTCATGAATGGACCACAATCCATCTTTCTTGGCAGCTATGTGATCACCATAAATCACGATATCTTCGTAGTCGAAAGGAGTCCCCTCGTAGCCGTTAGCTTCATAGACTCTCCAACGGTCATTCAGCTTCGTTCCCAGAATGCCATTACGTTTATCCAGCCACTTGATGTGGTCATAAGCCACCTGAAAGACGATTTCACCGCTAGCATCATACACGCCATACTTGTCCTTGAAACCGTTGGCATGTCGATTCACATCACTTGTGACCTCGCGCTTATGAACAATGACGCTCCCACTCTGCATGATGGTTGCGGGATCGATGATTTCCTTGTACTGCACAGGAATGATGGTACGCTGTCCGTCGGCCGACAACATGCCGTAATAGTTGGCCTTGGCAGACGCATATTCATGATAATACTTATTGAAGTCGTAAGAAGTGTACCATGGATAGTAGGTCAACTTACCATCCTCAACAAGATAACCTGACGGCTCCATTGAACCCACCAGGATGAAGTTCCACCCCTGTTTTATTATGATATCATCATACTTTAGGGGGACTACCTCATTGCCGTTCTTGTCGACGCAACCATACAGGGTCCTCTTGGCTAGCATGGTTGATCCTGACGCATTGGAATTGCGATATAAAGTCTGCTCCAGGCCGACGACACGCAATCCGGCTTTGTTGACATCATTGCCCACGTAATCATACTCCCGATTAAGCTTGACGCCGACCTGAGCCATGACCGAGAGCGCACAAAACAGAAAAACAATAGAGGTAATTCCCTTTCTCATAAGTAATGTATCATGATGCGTGACGATGCCCCCACCCAAGGAAAGACATTGATCACAAAACTTGTAAAAAAACAGATGTTTCAATCCCACTCAAGGAACTAAATTGTCGCAAAAATACAAGATAAAAATGATTTGTGCAAGAAACAAACCATTTTTATCTTGTATCAGAGTGAATTGCAGTAAATGCTAACGCTTGTTGGTGATGGGACGCAGATTGCGCTCCTTGAGCTCACCCGAGCGGTAGGCGTCGAGCAGTTCCTTGAGGTCATCGATCTGGGACTGGAGCTCGGTGCCGATGTCGGTGTCGTTGACAAGAATGCGCTGATGGGTATGCTCGACAATGCTGATGGTCGATTTGATATCCTGGCCGAGTCTCACCGCTTCGTCGATCGATGAGAACGGTTCATGCTGCACGAGCTCAAATCCCTGAGAGTGATATACCAGCGTGTAGCCAGCAATACCCGTCTCGGGCTGATAGGCTTTGGAGAAGCCTCCGTCGATCACCATGAGTTTGCCGCCAGCCTTAATGGGGTTCTCGCCCTTGATGGTCTTGACGGGCACATGGCCATTGATGATGTGACGATGCTCGCCAGTGACGCCAAACTCGTCGAGAATGGCATCCACGACCTGGGGGTTGTCGCGCATAGTGTAGTAGGCACCCTTGATCTCTTTGTGCGTCTCCTTGTCGGCAACGAAGTATCGCTCAAAGGTCGCCATCTTGCTCTTGTCGAACGCGGGCGAGTCGGGTCCGCACCACAGGTACCACAGGTAGTCGAGGGCAAAGGCCCGTTCGTCGGGATCCTCGCAGCCGAAGTAGGCGTTGCGTATCAGTGTTCCAGCCCGCTTGAGCAGTGCCTTGCCATGGTATTTCTGGCCACGGATGGACACATCCTTGAGCGTGCCGTCCTCGTTGAGGGGAATGGACGCATGATAAAGCAGGTTGCCGTTGGCGATGGTGTACAGGCAGCCGTTGCGGAACATGCACTTCATGTGCTTGCGCAGCTTCTCGCTCTCGGTGAATGACTGGTGGAGTTTCTGGACGATGGACTCCTCATCGGCAGTGAGCTTGTAGGGATGCTTGGGGTCCACTGTCGGGAAGTTCTTATCGAGCAGCTCATATTCCTTGCCATCGATCTTGATGACACCACGCTCGAGGTCCATCTTGTCCATCAACAGACGATCCTTCATGCCGAAGTCGGGGCGACGCTTGATAGCGGCGGCCTCGAGCTTGAACTGGATGATGCTGATGGCCTTGTGCATCTGTGCAACGAGTTGGGCAGTACGGGCGCGCTTGGGATCCTTGGCGCTGCCATCCTTGGGCAAGAATCGCTCACAGGGGTCATCGGCATAGGTGTCCATAGCAAACGTGGCGAGTGGCAGCAGGTTGATGCCGTAGCCATCCTCGAGCACGCCGTGGTTGCCATAGCGCAGGGCGATGCGCAGGACGTTAGCAATGCTGCAATCGTTACCAGCCGCCGCACCCATCCACAGGATATCGTGATTGCCCCACTGGATGTCAAAGTTGTGGAACCCGCACAGGATATCCATAATCTTGTCGGGGCTGGGACCACGATCATACACGTCGCCCAGGATGTGCAGCATGTCGATGGTGAGCTGCTGGATGAGGTTGCACATGGCGATAATGAACTCGTCGACACGGTTAGTCGAGATGATGGTCTTGATGATCACATCGACATAGGCCTGCTTATTGGGGTCGCTACTGTGCTCGTGCAACAGCTCCTGGATGATGTAAGAGAAGTCCTCGGGCAGCGCCTTGTGGACCTTGGAACGGCTATACTTGGATGACACATGCCGGCAAACCCTGACCAGGCGGTTGATGGTAATGAAGTACCAATCATCCAGGTCTTCCTTGTCGGTAATTTCTTCCTTTACAAGCTCCAATTTCTCGGCAGGATAGTAAATGAGGGTACACAGATCCTTCTGCTCACGAGCGCTCAGGGAGTCGTTGAAGATCGTGTTGACTTTGCGCTTGATTCGTCCGCTGGCATTGCGCAGCACGTGCTGGAAAGCCAGGTACTCGCCGTGCAGGTCAGCCAGGAAGTGCTCGGTGCCCTTGGGCAGGTTCAGAATAGCTTCCAGGTTGATAATCTCGGTACTCGCGGTCGCCACGTTGGGGAAACTGCGAGATAGCAACTTCAAGAAATAGAGGTCACGTTTTCTTTCTTCGGGTTTCATAGTGATGCTATAGCTTGTTTATGTTTAAGGTATGTTATTATATGGATAGAACGGAAAATGTTAACAAATATTATTTAAGTAGTGAAATTCTCACTTTTTTTCCCTTGATTTTAGCCGCTTGCAGTGCACTGAGCACGTCCCCGGCCTGTTGGCGTGGTATTGCCGCGAGCGCATAATGGTCACGCACGTCAATCCGCCCGATGGCCGTGGCTTCGAGGCCTCCATTGGCAGCAATAAAGCCCATGATGTCCCCCTTGGAGATCTTCTCTTTCTTGCCAGCCTGGAAATACAGCGTCGCCATGGGTGCCCGTGGCATTCTTGCCGCAGGATGGAGTGTGAATAGGTCATCGACGCTCACCCACTCTGGCAAGGGCTCGCCAGGGGCCGTAATGACATAGGCGTTACCTGTGGCATCAACGCGGGCGGTTCGTCCATTACGGTGGATGTAGGCCTGTTCACTCACTGGCAAGTGGTAGTGGATGATGTGCTCCACCGTGTCAATATCCAGTCCTCGAGCTGCAAGATCGGTGGCCACAAGCACATTGATGCTGCCGTTATTAAGCCTGGCCACGGCCTGCTCGCGTTCCTGCTGTTCCAGCGCTCCGTGGTAGATACCCACATCGATGCGCTGTTTCGCTAAATGCTGGTAGATGCGGTCCACACTATCGCGGTATCCCACAAACACTATCGTCTTACCTCCATCCAATGAAAGCAATAGCCGATACAACGTATCGAGTTTGTCCTTGCCGTCGGCCATAACCTGCCGCACAGTAATGCGGTCGGCGGGTTTGTCGTCCTGCCTGTCGAGCACGTTGAGGGTCAACGGGTTGTTGAGTCTCACGTAGTCTGGCACTGGGTCGAGTACTGTGGCCGAGGCGAGGATGCGTCGATTGAGTCTCGGCATCCGTTTCAATAATTGGCGCATTTCCTCTTCAAAGCCCAATTCCAACGACTTGTCCATCTCATCGAGCACAAGCAGTCGGGCACCGCTCAGGTCAATGTGGCCTCGGCGCTGGTGGTCGAGCAATCGGCCAGGAGTAGCGACAATGACATCGGGAACTACTGCCAGAGACGCCTTCTCGTCACCGACAGCATGCCCGCCATAGCAGGGGGTTACCTTGTAGCCCGTCGCCAGCGAGCGCAGCACCTCGGCAGTCTGCAAGACGAGTTCTCGTGAGGGGGTTATCACCACAGCCTGCAGCCGCTGCATGGGCGGTTTGAGCGCCTGCAGCAGGCACAGTGCAAAGGCCAGCGTCTTGCCGGTCCCCGTGGGGGAATACAGTATCAGGTCTCCCCCACCCGCCGTCCAGGTGTCGAGGGCCTGGCGCTGCATGTCGTTGAGCGTGTCGATGCCCAGGCGGTTTTTTATTATTTTAAACAATTCATGATTTTCCATCAGGTTCTCGTGCTTGTTGCTGCAAAAATACAAAAAAAATGGAGATTGTCCAGACAACGATAAAAAGTAAAGAGATGAGCAGAAATAAAACTGCAAATTATTTCATGATTTTTTAAAAAATATTAAATTTGCGACATCATTATTCCAGTTAGAGAGTGCCTCTTTTTTTCAACCAAGAAGCGAAGACGTGACTGCACTGATCAACATTCTGTTGAATTCCAATTAATCTGGAAAAGGCATTCCTCAACTCAATCATTGAACGCACATGCGTCATGTCAACAGTGATGTGGCGCATTTGTGTTATTCATCAATTTATTGTACTTTTGTCGCCCAAACGCTAAAACAGGAGTTATCAGTTATTTTTTATGGCAAAGTTCTTTATTGTAGCGCTGACTGTGATGCTGGTCATGCAAGGGTATGTGTCGTGGCACGTGTGGCGTGTGTTGCCCTTTTCCACACCGGTCAAGGTAGTGGTGGTCCTGCTGATGCTGCTAGCCCTGGTGTGCATGGTGATGCAGTTCATGAGCGACAGCGTGCCTCTGGGCGTGGCAACGGCAATGTACGAGATCGGCAACTCGTGGCTTGTCATCGCATTCTATCTGCTGATGGCCTTCCTGGTTCTCGACATCGGGCGGCTTGTCCATCTGGTGCCTGCCGATTGGTTGCGCAGTAATGCCATTACCAGCGCTGTGCTGACAATCGTCATGCTCGTGACCTTTATTGGCGGTAACATCCACTATCACAATAAGCAACGACAGGAAATCAGCCTCACGACGGCCAAGCACCTGGATCGCCCCCTGAAAATAGTCATGCTGAGCGACCTGCACGCGGGATTTCATAACCGCCGCGCCGAGGTGGGCCGCTGGGTGGATATGATCAATACCGAGCGAGCCGACCTCATCCTCATCGCGGGCGACATGATCGACGGAAACGTGCGCCCGTTACTGGCCCAGGGTACCGCCGATGAACTCAAACGCCTGAACGCACCGACCATTGCCTGTCTGGGCAACCACGAGTATATCACGGGAATCGACAAGTCACTATCGCTGCTTGGCAAGACGGGAATCAGAATTCTGCGCGACGACACGGTGAACATCGCTGGCGTGACCATCGTGGGCCGCGATGACCGCAGTAACCGTCACCGCAAGGACGTAGGGCAGCTCATGCAAGGGATTGACCGCAGTCACTACATCATCATGCTCGACCATCAGCCTTACCAACTGGAACTTGCAGAGCAGGCCGGCGTGGACTTGCAGCTGAGCGGCCACACCCACCGAGGCCAAGTGTGGCCCCTGAACTGGGTAACCAAGAAACTCTATGAGTGTGATTACGGCCAGTATCGCCGTGGGGACACCGACTACTACGTGAGCTCGGGAATGGGCATCTGGGGCGGGAAGTTCCGCATCGGCACCGACTCGGAATACGCGGTTATCACGATAAAAAATGAGGAGTAAAACGTTTGGCGTTGATTTTCATCACCTAAAGAGCTAAATCCAAAAACAACTAAAAAAATGCAACACCTGCAACAATTCTATACGATCGGACTGCTTATTGTGTCCAACATCTTTATGACCTTTGCCTGGTATGGGCACTTGAAGCTGCAACAACTCAAGATTTTCAGCGACAACACGCCGCTCTATGTCATCATCTTGATGTCATGGATGCTGGCCCTACCCGAGTACTCATGCCAAGTGCCAGCCAACCGCATCGGCTTCGAGGGCAATGGGGGGCCGTTCAACCTCATGCAGCTCAAGGTCATTCAGGAAGTCGTTTCCCTGGCGGTATTCACGGTATTCGTCACCGTTTTCTTCCACGGCGAGTCGCTGCGCTGGAACCATCTGGCCGCGTTTATCTGCCTGGTGATGGCCGTATTCTTCGTCTTCCACAAGTAAAACTTTAGTGAGGAGTTAGAAGTGCTTCACTCCTCACTCCTAACTCCTAACTGAACAAAGCGGTGACCAAGGTAAGGTAGCGCGGCAATGAGCCGTTGCGGCTCCACTCCAGGTCTATGCCCAGCAGATCGCGGGTGATGGCCTCAACGTCAAAGCCTACCGACTCGAGGGAGTGGCGCAGCCTGTCTGGATGGCGGCACGGCAAGCCTTGTGGGCGGGTGCATCCCTCAGGACACAACACACAGCGAAAAGTGAACACGCGGCTGCCAGCGTGTTGCCTTTCCATCTCGTAAAGCCGTGGCAACAACTTCTCCCACACCTGCCCCATTGCCTCACGACCCACGCGGGCCGACTCTTCTGCGGTGGTGCAAGCTGATCGCGTCGGCTCATCAAACTCGATCATGGTACCCATCACGGTGACCGACTTAAAGCCATCGGCCACAGTCTCTGGGTTAAAATCAAAGGGCGGACATCCCCACGACTTGCCATAGCCCGGGCACTCCAGGCAATACTGCCTGATGCGCTCCACATCACGGTAACGGCTGATGAACTCGTCGGCAGCCAGAGTCGCCTCGCGTGTACTTACTGTGTAGTTCATTGAGTTGCTAGTTGTTATTGTTATTCGGCTTTTAAGGGCCTTAGGGGCCATAAAGCCCCTAAAGCCTAAAGCCTAAAACTTAAAGCCTAAAGCCTAATAACCACCTTCTTATTACCAATCAGGTAGAGGCCACTCAAACCGTCAAGGCTAGTGGTCTGGCGGCGAACAAGACGTCCATCGATGGTATACACATCGACAGGTTTGCCGCTCGACAGGATTTCAACGATGGCGCTGGTGGGTCCACAGGTTACCGTCACGGGTGTCGACTCCTTGCCGCCATCGTAGAGTGCAGTGACTGCCAGATCGTGGCTACCATTCTCATAGCCGCTCCAGTCAATACTATACGATGTCTGGGTCGTGTTGCCCACAAGCACGCCATCGACATAGACATTGTAGCCCACAGGAGCCGAGGCACCGCGCTCAAAGGTGATATCATCCAGCAACAGGCCGAAGATATCAGACGACGTGTGACGGATGGCAAAGTACTTGGTACCCTCTGGCAAAATGTAGCTGAATTCCATCCAATCGACATTGCCGATCCACTCACTGCTTAAGGAGCTAAAGTCCTCGACATTATTGCCCGTCGTTGAATAGAGCACCTCAAAGCTCTCGTAACCATAGCTATCCGTGATCACACGGGCGAAGAAGCTGATTTGCTGCTCGTTGCCCATTAGCTCGGGAGAGATGAGCCAATATTATCGCCATTAGCATCAACAATGGTGAACGCCTCTTGTTCCTCGGGGGTCTGGAACGTGTTGAGGTAAGGATACTGCTCGATAGGATTGAAGGAATCGCCACGCGGGACTGCCTTCAGTTTTTTGCCGTTCTGTTTCACGGCCGCCGGGGCTTCCATGGCCTTGGCTTTCGCCACGGCATCACGCTTCATTTTGGCAGTAGCTTGTTGCTGAGTTGCCACCTTCGCCTGAGGTGCGACAATGCCCAATCTCTTTGTCGGCTGATTCTTGAATTCCCTCAAGCCGTGGCTGGTTGTTTGGGCCTTTTTGGCCGTCAAGTCCACGCGACTTGAGAGCGGATCTTCAGCCCCTACGTTTGCGGGCAATAGCAAAGCCAATGCCGCGACAAGCAAAAACATGAATTTCTTACTCATAATATATTAACGATATTAATCAAGATGATAAACTGTTCGAATATTTCTTGCAAAAGTATCTAAAAAACAGCATATATCCGCATATTTGTGACATTTTCATATTACAAACATAATAAAATCACGCATTTTTAAAGCGGAACACGATTCTTTGGATTTCTTGTGGCTCATGATTCGCGGAAAGGACTTACCTTTGCACCAAAAATCGTTTTTAATCATATCATCATGAATAAGGATAACGGCGAAAAAATGCATGTGGTGTTTGACCTGGGTGGAGTGGTGTTCCGCCTGGATAAGATGATCGCTATCAAGAGGTTCAAGAAAATCGGAGTCAGTCATGTCGAGGATTTTCTGGATGACTATGCGCAAAAAGGAATCTTCGGGGACCTGGAAGCGGGAAAGCTCTCAGCCGGGCAATATCGCGACGAGTTGAGTCAAATCGTGGGTAAGGAACTGACGATGGAACAATTGGAGTATGCCTGGACAGGCTATGCCGCCGAGCTCTACCAACGCAACTTCGACGCCCTGTTGCTGCTGCGCCAGCTGGGATATCCCGTCGCACTGCTGTCCAACACCAACCCCTTCATGATGAAATGGGCACGTAGTGACCGTTTTGACGGCAACGGTCACGGTCTTGACTACTACTTCGACCGCCTGTACTTGAGCTACGAGATGCAGATGATGAAGCCCGCGCTAGAGATTTTCCAAGCCATGATCAATGGCGAACGCACAGCACCCAACAACATCCTTTTCATCGACGACAGTGCCCGCAACTGCCAGGCAGCTGCCACACTGGGAATCCAGACACTCAACCCCGTCAACGGCGCCGACTGGCGCGAAGACGTCTTCTCCTTTATCGGTTTGAAAAGATAAACACGCGGCACCTACTGCCACGAGACGAAACAAATGGGACAAAAGAGCCATTCCTTTTGTCCCAAATGCGTTAGGTATTATAAGTAATCTCGATTATTTCTTAAGCTCGGCGGGAGCTGCGGGAGCGACCTTGGCCTTGGCGGCTGCGATGCTGTCCTGCTCGGCCTTGTACTGCTTGGCGGCCTCACTGCCGGGCTTGAGCCACGTGTCGAGCCAGCGGAAGAACTCACGCTGCCACATGATGCTGTTCTGCGGCTTCAGGATCCAGTGATTCTCATCGGGGAAGAGCAGCAGGCGTGCGGGCAGGCCCTTAATCTTAGCGGCATTGAATGCCTGGCAAGCCTGCGTGAAGACGATGCGGTAATCGAGCTCGCCTGCAGTGCACATGATAGGAGTATCCCAGTTCTGAACGTAGTTCTTGGGGTTAGCCTGGGTGTAGGAGCGCTGTGCGGTGGCGTTGTTCTTCTCCCAGAAAGCGCCGCCAAGATCCCACTGCACAAACCACATCTCCTCAGTCTCAAGGTACTGGGCCTCAAGGTTGAAGATACCAGCGTGGGCCAGGAAGCAGGCAAAGCGCTTGTTGTGATTACCTGCCAGGAAGTAAACCGAGTAGCCACCATAGCTGGCGCCCACGGCACCGATGTGCTCGCCATCGATATAGGGCTCCTTCTTCATGTAGTCAACTGCAGCAAGGTAGTCACGCATGTTCTGGCCACCGTAATCACCGCTGATCTGGGCATTCCACTCGGTACCGAAGCCCGGCAGGCCGCGGCGGTTGGGCAGGATGACGATGTAGCCGTTGCTGGCCATGATGCGCATGTTCCAACGGTAGCTCCAGAACTGGCTCACTGGAGACTGCGGGCCACCCTCGCAGAAGAGGATAGCGGGATACTTCTTGTTAGGATCAAAGTTGGGCGGGAAGCACACCCAGGTGGTCATGAGCTTACCATCGGTGGTGGGCACCATGCGCTTCTCGATACCAATGGGATCGACCTGTGCCAGCGCCTCGTCATTGACATGGGTCAGCTGTACGGGCTCCTTGCCCATCTCCACGCAGTAGACCTCGTTAGGCGTCTGATAGCTGTGCTGGCAGGTGATGACCTTGCCGCCCTCGGCAAATGCCAGGCCGTCGTAGTCACACACGCCCATGGCGATGGTGTCGACCTTCTGGGTGGCGACATCCATGCGGAAGATGGGCTGCACACCCTGGAATGGGCAGATAAAGTAGATGGCCTGCTCGTCGGGCGACCAGGCAATAGCATCCACGCTGTAGTCCCAGTTCTCGGTCAGGTCCTTCTTGTTGCCGGCAGCGTCCATAAAGAAGATGCGGTTCTTGTCGGCCTCATAGCCGTCGTGCTCCATCGAGAGCCAAGCCATCTCACCCTTGCTGTTGATGATGGGATAAGTGTCATAACCCATCATGCCCTGGGTAAGATTCTCGGTATTGCCGGTCTCCAGGTTGTAACGGTACAGGTCGCTGTTGGTCGAGAAAGCATAGTCCTTACCGGTCTTCTTGCGGCACACGTAGACCAGAGACTTGCTGTCGGGAGTCCAGGCCAGCGACTCGATGCCGCCCCAGGGCTTCATGGGCGACTCGTAGGGCTCACCCTCGAGCACGTCCTTGACATTGCCGGCCTTGCTGCCGTCGAAGTCGGCCACAAAGGGATGAGGAATCGTGGTAACCCACTCGTCCCAGTGCTTGTACATCATGTCATCGTAGAGACGAGCCGTGGTCTTATCCAAGTCGGGATAGACGTCCTGGGGAGTCTTGCCATACTTCACCTGTGAAATCATGACTACCCGCTTCTCGTCGGGCGAGAAGATGAATCCCTCGATGCCATCGGCCACGTCGCTGACGCAGTTGCGGCCACCGCCGTCTGCATTCATGGTCCACAGTTGCGGGGTCTTGCCTTCGCCTTCCTCGCGATAGATGAATGCAATCTTCTTGCCACCGTCGATCCAGACGTAGTTGCTCTCGCTATTGGGCGTGTTGGTGATCTGGCGGGCATTCTTGCCGTCGATGTCCATCACCCACAGGTCGCAGTTGCCCTTGTTGTTGGAGATGTCATAATACGTCACGCCGTAGAGCACTTTCTTGCCATCGGGCGACACTTGAGGACCGCCAACGCGTCCCAGCTGGTTGAGAAATTCGGGGGTGAACTCTTTCTTTTCCATTTTACCGGAAGGATTCTCGGGGGTGGGAGCCTGACCGGGAGCCGCTGTGTCTTGCTTGGAGCAGGTTGAGGAGCTCAACAGGGCCAATGCCACCACCGACATTGCTGTTAATTTGAAGAATTTCATAATTGTTGTACTGTTAATGATGTATTATCGTTAAATTTAGTTTTCCAAATGTTTCAACCTGCAAATTTAATCATTTATTGCCAACAAGAGGCAAATCATGCGTGTTTTTTGACAATTTATCGCTACATTTGCAACCACTAACCAACAAATAGCAATGATGAAAAGTAGATCCTTCATCTCCTTGATAGCCATTCTATGCAGCCTGTGCGTCACCGCCGGTGCGCAATGTGGCATGTCTAGGCCAGTAAATCGTCCCGTCATCGACAGCAAATGGGTCAATCCGCGAATCGGAACCGGCGGGCATGGACATGTGTTCCTCGGAGCCAACGTGCCCTTCGGCTACGTGCAGCTGGGGCCTACCGAGCCCACGCGCGGCTGGGACTGGTGCTCAGGGTACCATGACAGCGACTCGGTGCTCATCGGCTTTGGGCACCAGCACCTGAGCGGCACGGGCATCGGCGACCTGGGCGATATTGCCCTGCTGCCAGTGACCAGCCATGACCAGCGCGAGGCTATCTTCAGCCACGATGACGAGACTTGTTGTCCTGGCTATTACCGAGTTGTGTTGCGACAAGATGGCAAGCCCTACGCCAATGTGGAACTGACTGCCACCAAGCGCACAGGCATGCACCGCTATACATTCCCAGAGACACTCGACACCTTCTCTCTGAGACTTGACTTGGGTCAAGGCATCGGCTGGGACAGCCCTAAGGAGGTGATGATGAAACAATCGTCGCCACGCAGGATTGTCGGCTACCGTTTCTCCAAAGGATGGGCAAGGGATCAAAAGACGTTCTTTGTTATGGATTTCGTGCAGGATGTTACGCTCGAGAAACAGAATGGCGACACCGTGGGCATCATCTTTGCTCCGAACATTCCAGGCACACCATTGACTGTCAAAGTGGGGCTGTCGGCCGTGAGCGTCGAGAATGCCATCGAAAACCTGGCGGCAGAGAATCCGGGATGGGATTTCTATGATACTGCCCGCAAGGCTTGGAGAGCCTGGGAAGACGAACTGGAGAAAATCCAAATTGACACCGACAACGGAGATGACCGAACAGTGTTCTACACTGCCCTCTACCACACGATGGTGGCCCCGTCGGTATTCAACGACGTGAATGGGCAGTACCGCGGTGCCGATGGCAAGGTGCATCAGGGTGATTTCACCAACTACACTACCCTGTCGCTGTGGGACACCTACCGCGCCGCCCATCCGCTCATGACACTCATCCACCGCGAGAAGCAGAAGGACATCGCGCAGACGTTCCTGCACATCGCCGAGCAACAGGGCAAATTGCCCGTATGGCACCTGATGGGCAACGAAACGGACTGCATGGTGGGCAACCCCGGCGTGCCCGTGCTGGCTGATCTGGTGCTGAAAGGCTTTGATGTGGACACGGCTGCCGCGCTCAAGGCGATGGCGGCCAGTGCTATGCGCGACGAGCGGTCGATGGGTTTATTGAAACAGTATGGCTACATACCTTATGATTTAGAACCCGAGAAGGAGACTGTGGCACGAGGACTGGAGTATGCTCTGGCCGACTGGTGCATCGCCCGCGTTGCCCAGGAGGCAGGAGACAAAGAGAATCATGACTATTTCCTGAACCGCAGCAAGTCCTACGAGCATTATTTCGACAAGGGGTTGAAGTTCATGCGCGGCAAGGACTCGAAAGGCAACTTCAGAGACGCCAGCGAGTTTGACCCGCTATCGACTAAGCACCGCAACGATGATTACTGCGAGGGCAATGCCTGGCAATACACTTGGCTCGTGCCGCACGACGTTCATGGGCTGGTAAAGCTCTTCGGGGGCGAGAAAGCCTTTATCCAGAAACTGGACTCGCTGTTCGTCGTCGAGGGAGACCTGGGTGACGAGGCATCGCCCGACGTGAGTGGCCTCATCGGCCAGTATGCCCACGGCAACGAGCCCAGCCACCATATCATCTATATGTATAACTACGTGGGGCAGCCCTGGAAAACGGCCCGGCTCGTGCGCCGCGTGCTGCGCGAGCAGTACCGTAACGATGTGGACGGCCTGAGCGGCAACGAGGACGTGGGGCAGATGTCGGCATGGTATGTCCTCTCGGCCATGGGTCTATATCAAGTTGAGCCTGCAGGAGGCAAGTACATCATCGGCTCGCCGCTGTTCAGTGAATCGCGCATCAATGTGGGCGACGACAAGACGTTTACCATCCAGGCCGTGAACAATAGCGACGAGAACATCTATGTGCAGAGTGCGAAGCTCAATGGTAAGCCCTACGACAAGAGTTACATCAACTATCGTGACATCGTCGCTGGCGGCACGCTCACGCTCGTCATGGGCCCCAAGCCCAGCAAATGGTGCACCAGCAAGAAATCCAGGCCGTGACCGACCGTGAGCACCTGATTATTCCAGCAAACCGGAGGTTTGCAATACGCAGACCATCAACTACTTGACAAACATGAACAGAACAGCAATCGATATACTATTGACAATCTTGGCGTGGTGGACCATGTTCCTACCCTCGATGGCAACAGCGATGGAGCCGATAGATTACGTCAACCCGCTGATGGGGACTCAGTCAAGTTTCCAAATATCAACGGGAAACACCTACCCGGCTATCGCCATGCCGTGGGGCATGAACTGCTGGGTGCCGCAGACGGGCAAAAACGGTGACGGGTGGCAATATACCTACACGGCAAACAAAATACGCGGCTTCAAGCAGACCCACCAGCCCAGCCCGTGGATCAACGACTATGGGGTGTTCTCGCTGATGCCCACGGTGGGAGAACCAGTGTTTGACGAGGAGCGGCGTGCCAGTTGGTTCTCGCACAAGGCCGAGGTAGCGACACCTTATTATTATAAGGTCTATCTAGCTGACTATGACGTAACAGCCGAGGTGGCCCCTACCGAGCGAGCCGCCATCCTGCGGTTCACCTTCCCCGAGACTGACCAGGCCAACGTCGTGATTGATGCTTTTGACCAATGGTCTGTCGTAAGAATCGACCCTGAACAACATGCCGTGTGGGGTTACACGACCCGCAACAGCGGCGGTGTGCCCGAGGGGTTCAAGAACTACTACGTCATCATGTTTGACAAACCGTTCTCGTCTTATCGAGTCGTTGAGGACAGCATCATGCATGAGGGCAAAAAGGGCATCGGATGCAACCATGCCGGAGCCATCGTGACGTTCAAGACTCAACGCGGCGAGCAGATCAATGCCCGCGTAGCCTCGTCATTTATCAACCTTGACCAACCACTTCTCAACCTGAGTGAACTAGGAAATAATAACTTGGAGACCGTCAAGGAAAAAGGACGCCAGCGCTGGAACGACGTGCTGGGGCGCATTGAGGTTGAGGATAGCGACATCGACCACCTGCGCACCTTCTACTCTTGCCTGTACCGCTCGGTACTGTTTCCTCGCAGTTTCTATGAAATTGATGCCAACGGCAATCCCGTCCACTACAGCCCCTACAACGGCCAGGTGCTGCCGGGACGCATGTTTACCGACACGGGGTTCTGGGACACCTTCCGCAGTCTGTTTCCGCTGGTTGACCTGGTTTATCCCACGATAGGATCGTGGATGCAGGAAGGGCTGGTGAATGCTTACAAGGAGAGCGGATTCCTTCCCGAATGGGCAAGCCCCGGTCACCGCGACTGCATGATTGGCAACAACAGTGCCTCGATTGTTGCCGATGCCTACCTCAAGGGGCTGCGCGGTTACGATATCGACAAATTGTGGGATGCCGTTGTGCATGGCACATCTACTGTACACCCACAGGTGAAATCGACAGGTCGTCTAGGTCATGAGTATTACAATGAACTAGGCTATATCCCCTATGATGCGGGCATCAATGAAAATGTGGCCCGCACACTGGAATATGCCTACGATGACTGGTGCATCTATCAGTTGGGCAAAGCCCTAGGCAAGCCAGAGAGTGAAATCGGCATCTATGCCAAGCGGGCCATGAACTACCGCAACGTGTTTGATGCCGAGACACGGCTGATGCGCGGTCGACTGAAAGACGGCTCATTCCAGACGCCTTTCAGTCCGCTCAAGTGGGGCGATGCCTTCACCGAGGGCAACAGCTGGCACTACACCTGGAGCGTCTTCCATGACCCGCAGGGATTGATTGACCTGATGGGCGGTAAGCAGATATTCTGCCAGATGCTCGACTCGGTGTTTGCCGTGCCACCAGTGTTCGACGACAGTTACTATGGTTTCACGATACATGAGATTCGCGAGATGCAGATCATGAACATGGGCAACTATGCCCACGGCAATCAGCCCATCCAGCACATGATCTACCTATACAATTACAGCGGACAGCCGTGGAAGGCCCAATACTGGCTGCGGCAGGTAATGGACCGCCTGTACAGCGCAACGCCCGACGGATACTGCGGTGACGAGGACAACGGACAGACCTCGGCATGGTATGTGTTCACGGCAATGGGATTCTATCCCGTGTGCCCCGGCAGCAACCAGTATGTGATCGGCTCTCCTTACCTCGACAGGGCGACACTGCACATGGAGAACGGCAACACGGTAACCATTACCCGTGAGGGTAATGGGTGCTACATCCAGTCGATGACCATCAATGGCAAGTCATATAGTCACAACTACCTGGACCATAAACTGATAATGCAGGGTTGCAACATTCGCTTCGTGATGGGTGACACCCCTAACCGCCAGCGCGCCACGGGACCAGATGATGTCCCCTACTCCTTCTCAACTGCCACGCGGTAGCCAGCTAAAAAAAGCCCGCTGCGCTCACGCGTGGCGGACTCTCTTGCAAATAACATTTCTCCAAATTTATTAACTTTTAACTTGAATAGAATTGATGCATTATATTTGAAAAGTAGTAACTTTATGAAAAGAGTTATATACTTTTAGATTCTATCTCATGTTATCTGTGGATTGTATCTCTCTCACAAACAACTTTGCAAAGTTATATCCTTTTTTTTATTTGACAAACAAATTACCTAAAAAATTATGCAAAATCAGGGTAATTTCCCATAAACGGTGTCAGAAACAGGCTCAAGCCAGTCGGTAGAAGAGCCAGGTTGCACCTTAGTCATGTAGGTCAAGTGCTGGAACCAGCTGTCGCGTGCAGCGCCATGCCAGTGCTTAACGCCCTCGGGAATGGCGATGACAACACCGGGCTTGAGTTCGACAGGCGTTTTGCCCCACTCCTGATACCAGCCACGTCCGTCCACACAGATAAGCACCTGCACTGCCTTGTGATGGATATGCCAATTATTGCGGCATCCGGGTTCAAAAGTCACGTTGACAGGTCCTGCGCCCTCGGCATCCATCGGAGCCAGGTAGCTGTTGCCAATGAAGTACTGGGCATAGTCGGCATTGAAGTCGCCACGAGGCCAGGTGCCATTGTTGGGACGACCAGCGTCCTCCATCTTCTCGCCATAGACGGCAGCAATAGCCTTGCTGGCGCGCCATGACTCGAGTTGGCCCACAGTCGATGCCAGGACAGCGGGGATAGCGTGCAGTTCATCATCGGTAACGCCCATGTTGCGGGCACCACGAACGTGAGCGATCAGCTGCGGCTCGCATCCCTCGAGAGCCGAGATGGCGCTGACAGTGACGATTTCGCGCTCGGCCTCGGTGAGCGTGTTGCGGGCAAAGATGTCACCGAAGAGGTGGGCCTTGAGATAATAATCGGTCTGCGGAGCAAACTCGTAGTTGAATGGCGTGCCACCGGTGAGGCGGGTCTGCACGCTGGTGCCCTGCTTCAGCGCATCATAATCCTCGGGCAGCGGAGAGGCGTCAGCCCCCATGATGGTAGTCTTGCCCATCTGCTCGCGCTCACCCACGACACGCTGCAGCACACCGAGTGCGTTGAGCGAACGAGGAAATCCCGTGTAGGCATATAGTTGTGAGAGCGCCTCCTTGATCTGATTGACCGTCAACCCGTTGTCCAGACCCGTGTTGATGGCGGGATCCAGCCGTTCGAGATCGCCACGAGCCTCGAGGGCCGCGATGGTAGCCAGATTCTGTTTCTTGATGTTCATTACTGATTGCGCGTTAATATAGTTAGATGATGATGATATCATTACCATTAAGATGACGAATATAAAATTACTTATTTTTGACATTGTTACATCGGTTATAAGATTGACGATACAAAATTACAACCTTTCTTCCCAGCTAGCTTTACCCATTTTTCGGTTTGTTTGACCAAAAATACTGATAATGGGGCTTTTCTTACGAAATATCCGCGCCAACCTGCCCGATGTCAGGTTGGCGTGGAGGGTGTGATACACAGTAATTCGCGTGTGAGTGCTTCGTGTACTACTTACAGACAGTTGCGGAATATCTTCTCGATGTCGTCCTGGTTGAGAGGAACGAAGCCTGGCAGCACACCACCCTGGCAAGCCTTGCGGGCCATGGTGGGGATGTGCTCGTCACCGATACCAAGTTCGGTCAGCGTACTCTTCAGCCCGAGCGTTGTGAAGAGGAATTCCTTCACTTTGTCGATAGCCTGATGGGCGATGTCCATAGCGGGCTGATCGGGATTGATGCCGAACACATTAACTCCGAACTGCACATACTTGCTCACGGTCTTCTCGCTCAAGCAGTGTTCCATCCATCGCGGTGTGATGATGGCCAGGCCCAGTCCGTGCGTGATGTCATAATAGGCCGACACCTCGTGTTCCATGGGGTGGCAGCTCCATGCCTGACGCTTTCCGCCGTCGACAAACCCGTTGATGGCCCACGAAGAGGTCCACATCAGGTTGGCACGAGCCTCATAGTTTTCGGGGTCCCTCATGGCGATGGGCGCATACTTGATGACCGTCTTCATCATGCCCTCCATGAAACAATCGAGCATGTACAGGTCCTGATTCATATTGAAATAGACCTCAAAGATGTGTGACAGCATATCAGCTGCGCCACATGCTGTCTGATAAGGGCTCACGGTATAGGTCACAGTGGGATCGAGGAAGGAGACCTTGGGCAACAAGGTGGGCGACTCGACGCGGCCTATCTTGTCATTGGTCTCGGGATTGCTGATCACACCACCGGCGTCCATCTCGCTGCCCGTAGCCGAGAGCGTCAACACGCTGATGATGGGCAAGGCCTCGGTGATGGGGGCCCACTTCTCGTTGAAGAAGTCCCACGGGTCGTGGTCGACCTTGGCGCCAGCGGCCATAAACTTGGTGGCATCGATAGTCGAGCCTCCGCCCACGGCAAGCAGCACATCGATGTTGTGGTCCTTGCACATCTGGGCACCGCGGCGCACGCTGTCGATGCGGGGATTGGGCTCGATGCCCGAGAGTTCAAACAGCTCCATGCCGGCCTTACGGACCTCGGCTACCACAGCGTCGTAGAGGCCCGTTCGCTTGATCGAACCACCGCCATAGGTAAGCAGCACGCGCTTGCCAAACCTGGCAAGTTCCTCACCGAGGTGCTGCAGCTGGTTTTCACCAAAATAAACCTTTACTGGTATGTTATAAACGAAGTTATTCATTGTATCTGAGTTATTACAATTTTACAATCACATAATTCTTTGAACCGAGACCGATGTGCTCGGCCCAGTCGATGGTGTGGGTACCGTGACGGCTGTTGATGCGCTCGATGAGGGGCGCATTGTCGTCGCCAGCAGTGGCCTTGTGGTTCATCACCATCTGTACGCAGGCCCAATCCAGCGCCACGGGGTCGAGGCTGGCCATGATGCCCATATCACGCAACTTGGGCTCCTCGGGCGAGCCATCGCAATCGCAGTCGACCGACATGTTGTTCATCACGTTGATGTAAATCACTCGGCCACCCATAAAGTTGTGGACAGCCTGAGCCGCAGCAGCCATAGACTCGAGGAAACCGTCCTGATTCTCAATGTGGTTCCACGCGTCGGTTGCGTCATCGGTAAAGCCCGCGGAATGGATATAGGCCTTGCCGGCGGTGCTGGCGACGCCTATCGAAGCATTCTTGAGCACGCCACCATATCCGCCCATGGCGTGGCCCTTGAAGTGCGCCAGGTTGATCATCCAGTCATAGGCTGCCAGGTGATCGCCCACGATGTCATACTTGATGTGGGTGCGGTCCTTGACGGGGATGCGCATCTGCCCGAACTCATCCATGATGTCGACGGCAAAGATGGAGTCAAAGCCATGCTCGTGGATGGTCTGCCAGTGCTTGCCGACATCCTGACGCGAGCCGCCATAGGCCGTGCAGCACTCCACAATGGTGCCGCCCACCTCATCGACCAGATCACGTATCAGGGTCGGCTTCAGGTAATGGTTATTTCCCCCCTCGCCGGTGCTGATCTTGACAGCGACACGGCCAGTTGCCTCGACACCGAGCGCCTTGTAGATCTTGACGAGAGATTGGGGAGTAATCTCGGAGGTGTAGTACACCTTGCTCTGCGCGTGGGACATGAGGGCCATCATTGCGGCCACCATGACGGTTAACATTGTTCTTGTCTTCATTGTATGAACTGATGATAATTAACTGAAAGAGGGTGCAAATATACGGCGATTTCTCGACTTATGCAAATCCCTAACTGTCACTTCAGGCTCTCTACCCAGGTCTTCATCTCGGCCTCTCCCATGTAGTTGAGGTTCTTGGGGTCCACCCAATTGGCCGCGGGAGCCGACGGCTTGAGGTAACGCATCGTCTGGCCAGCTCCACTGCCCCCTGACGTGAAGAACGGCACGATGGTCTTGCCCGTGAAGTCATACTGCCCGAGAAAGGTGTTGATGATCGTGGGAGCGATGTACCACCAGATGGGATATCCCACAAAAATGGTGTCGTACTGCGCCATGTTCTCGACCCTGTTTTTAATGGCGGGGCGACTGCTCTTGTCGTTCATCTCCAGGGTGGAGCGGCTCTTCTTGTCATTCCAGTTGAGGTCGGCGGCGGTGTAAGGCACTGCCGGGATGATTTCGTGCAGATCGGCATGAGCCACCCGTGCCAGTTTGTCGGCCGCTTCCATCGTTGTTCCTGTCGCGCTGAAGTAGGCGACCAGCGTTTTACTATTGCTACTCATAACGTCATTGTTAGTTTGTGCATTACCACAGAGGGCACTGATAGCCATGACCATGGTAATGATGGTTGTTACTAATGCTGATTGTTTGATTTTTCTCATGTTAGCTGGTGAAATACCTTGAATGGTTTTACGGATGCAAAATTACAGCAATTTTCCCACTATCACTTGACATTTTTACTGATGTTTTTACCATTATTCCGTATTCTGAACGAAAACCGTGCCTGGTCATGGCATTCACTTTTCTAAAAAAAATCGGTTTTTCTTTGCATAATGAGAGAATATAACTAATTTTGGCAGCAATTTACAGGCTGGGCTAAGCCTGTCATTACACAACAACGAGATTACAACTATTTACTATTAACATCATCAACACTCTAAAAAACATTATCTGATATGATTAGAATCAAACACCTGACGGTTACCCTGGCGGCTATTGCCCTGTCGACAGCATGGGGCTCAGCAAACGCCGGTAACATCAATGCTGATGCAGCCCGCAATGCTGCCAGCCGCTTTATCTCCGAACACGCATCACAAGGCACGGCCTTCAAGGCGCATGTCAATCAAGCGGACCTGAAACTCGTTCATGCTGAAGCCTCGAACGCGACCGTTGGCGCAAACGCGTATTACGCCTTCAACATCACTGGCGGCGGCTTTGTCATCATCGCCGGCGAGGACCGCGCTCCTCAAGTGCTGGGTTACAGCGACAAGGGCAGTCTGGACTTCAACAACCTGCCCTATGGACTGCAAGGACTGCTGGATGGGTACAAACGCGAGATTGAGTACCTGCAAGCCTACAAGGGCAACGACCTGGTACAGGCCGAGCCGACGCTGAAGGCGACAAGCGGCGTGGAGCCACTGATCAAGACCACTTGGGGCCAGGAGATGCCCTATTACCTGCAGTGCCCGAAAAAGGATGGCGAATACTGCGTTGTGGGTTGTGTCGCCACGGCAATGGCCCAGGTGATGTACTACTGGAAATTTCCTGAAGGTAGCGATGCTATTGATGGTTATACCATCGGTGGTGGTGGTTGGTGGTCGTGGGAACCAACATTAACTGTAGGTGCCTTGCCCGCTACCACGTTTGATTACAGCTTGATGCTCAAGTCTTATTGTCACTGGGACTGGGACAACAGCACGCTGATTCAGGACACCTACACAGATGCTCAAGCCCAGGAAGTCGCCAAATTGAGTCGTTATTGTGGTCAGGCGGTAGAAATGGATTACGACCCTGAAGGCAGCGGTGCGTACACTAGTGACCAGCTTGCTGCCATGAAGTCATTTGGCTACCGTTCCAGCGCACAATATGTGCAAAGGGGCAGTCAATCATCGCAATGGGAAACTAGAATGAGAACTGAACTGGATGCTGGACGTCCTATCCTGTATGCGGCAAATGATATCAACGGTGGCGGCGGCCACGCCTTCATCTGTGACGGTTATAACAACGAGGGCATGTTCCACTTCAACATGGGATGGTATGGCACCTGCGACGGCTGGTATGTGTCGACCGCACTCAACATGGTCCACCGAAGCGGTGAAAACTTGAAATTCAATTCAGGCCATGAAATGCTTATCGGCGTTGAGCCTCCAGAGGGCTGGACACCTCCCGTTGCCTACATTCTCGGCGACGTTAACAGCGATGGTGTCGTGGGCATCGACGACGTGAGCCTGCTCATCGACTATCTGCTGGGCAATGGCAACGTCACCATCGATGTTGACGCAGCCGATGTCAACAAAGACGGCAATATTGGCATTGGCGACGTCAGCGCACTTATCGACCTGATTCTTAACAGTTAATAACAACGAAAATTCCCTATAGCGGGAAGGCAGCTTGTCGAAGTTTTTTTGACAGGCTGCCTTTCCTGTTTATATTGACTACTAGAAAATTAGATAATATTCAACACTCAGAATCAGTTTTTCTTTGAAAAAGTATTGGAATTTGAAAAAAAATTCATAATTTTGGCGCGAAAATATTAATGCACAATCTTTTTTTATCACTACAAACCTAAGTCAAAAACAAACAAGCTATGAAGTTTAAGCAACTCAGTTTAAGCTGTGTTCTGGCGCTTGCTGGTCTGATGACCGCTAATGCCGGAACAATTGACGCTAACGCAGCCCGTCAGGCTGCCAACAATTTTGTGAAGAAGAACATGGCCGCTAAGGGCATGTTCAAAGCTCCCTCAATGGCCGACATCAAGTTGGCCCATGCCGAGGCATCGAGCGTAGAAGGCAACGCCTACTATGTGTTCAACATCCAGGGCGGCGGATGGGTGATCATCGCTGGTGATGACCGCGCCAAGCAAGTGCTCGCCTATGGCGAAAATGGCAACATCGACATGAACGAAATGCCCGCTAGCATGAAGGGTCAACTGAACACTTACAAGCAACAGATTGAGGCGATGCAGAACTTCAAGGGTGAAGTCGTTCCCATGAAGGCTCCAAAGCGCGTTACTCCTGTCGCCCCTCTGACAAAGTCCACATGGGGACAGAACGAGCCCATGGACCGTTTTACGCCGATGTATAATACAACAAAACACTATGCTGTTGGTTGTGCACCCCTTGCTATGGCACAAATCATGTACTACTGGAAGTATCCCGAGGGCAGCAAAGCAATGAGCAGTTATTATGCTTATGGTGGCTGTGGCACCGTCCCTGCACTTGATGCTACTACATTTGACTATAACCTGATGCTTGATGCTTACACCATCTACAACCCCGAGACTGGTGGTGTCAGCCTTGGAACCTACACCACTGAAGAGGCTGAGGCCGTTGCTAAGTTGTGTCGCTATGCCGGCCATGCATGCAAGGCCCGTTATGGAAATTCTGGATCTTCGACAGGTGCTTACTCCTATGACCAGCTCGATGCATTTAAGTTCTTTGGATACAGCAATGATGCAAAACTGATTGGTTACGATCCCTCATCCTACTGTGACAATTATGTTCCTGGTGGCGGTGGAAAATACACCGAAGAAGCATGGAAAGCCCTTATCAGTGTTGAACTGGAAGCTGGTCGCCCCATCGCTTATCACAATGTTGACTTCGTTGATGGCCACGCATGGGTACTTGACGGTGTTGACGCCGATGGCAAGTTCCACATGAACTGGGGTTTCTATGAAAGATTTAATGGTTATTTCGAGTTTGGCGCTTTTGGCTTCTATCCCTATGGAGATAGTGAGTATTGGGATTTCAGCTGCAGCAACAGCGCTTCTAACGAGATGATCATCAATCTGATCCCCTATGAGGGTTATGTCATTCCTGGTGACGAGCCCCAGGTAAAGATTGGTGACGTGAATGGTGATGGCGAGGTCAGCATCGCTGACGTGAGCCGCCTGATCGACTACCTGCTGGACAGCACCTCCACAACCATCGTCATGGAGAACTCCTATATCAATGCTGATGACGAAATATCCATTGGTGACGTATCGGCCCTGATCGACATGCTGCTGAGTGCGACCAATTGATATCCGATATCTACTATAAACTTGTGTGGAGGTGCATGATGTTGCGCCTCCACTTTTTTTGCGCCATGGTCATGTCGCAGCCACGAAGTGAGTGTGTCCAAAAGTGAACTCATAACGGTAAAGTGTGTGAAAAAATTGACGAATGGGGCATTTTTCCCAAAAATGTGACTACCTTTGCAGTTTAGACAATTCTTGATGAGACAATGACAACGAGTAACAAGATAAGATTTGTATGCATATTGCTGCTGTGGCTGGGTTTGTGCTGGATGCTGCTCACACGTGCCGCACGCATCGACTTCATGGTGATTTTCACCATTGTGGCCTCGGGCATCATCGTGTTTGTCCCTCTCTACAAGAAATACGTGAGAAAGAAAAATGACTAAACCATGACCAAGAACTCATATATACAACAACACTGCCCGCTGCTGGCCACAATCGACAGCCCTGCCGACTTGAGGAAACTCGATGTCGACAAGCTGCCCCAGGTGTGCCACGAGCTGCGGCAATTCATGATACACGAGCTTTCGAGCAACCCTGGGCATTTTGCCTCGAGCATGGGTGCTGTGGAGATTGTGGTGGCCCTGCACTATGTGTTTAACACACCTGAGGACCGCCTGGTGTGGGACGTGGGTCATCAGGCCTATGCCCACAAAATCTTGACGGGCCGTCGTGACCAGTTTGACGACAACCGCAAGCTGGACGGCCTGAGCGGTTTTCCCAACCCCGCCGAGAGCGAGTATGACACCTTCACGGCAGGCCATGCGTCCAACTCCATCTCGGCAGCCCTGGGCATGGCTATCGCTGCCGAGCTGCAAGGAGACAAGGACCGCAAGGTGGTCGCCGTCATCGGCGACGCGAGCATCAGCGGCGGACTGGCCTTTGAGGGCATCAACAATGCCACGACCAATCCCAACAACCTGATTATCGTGCTCAACGACAACGACATGGCCATCGATGCCAACGTGGGTGCGCTGAGTTCCTACATGAGCGACCTGCACACCTCTCACCGCTACAACAAGCTGCGCTACAAGGCATACCAGTTCCTGCGTCGCCACAATGTCATCAACGACAACCGCAAGGGACTGATCATGCGCTTCAGCAACGCCATGAAGTCGTTGCTGTCGGGCCAGCAGAACATCTTCGAGGGACTGAATATCCGCTACTTTGGCCTCTATGACGGCCATGACGTGAAGCGTCTGGTGAAGATCTTCAGCGAGATTAAGGACATGACCGGTCCCAAGCTGGTCCACCTGCGCACCGTCAAGGGCAAAGGCTTTGCCGCCGCCGAGGCCGATCCCGCCACATGGCACGCGCCGGGCAAGTTTGACGAGGAGACCGGCGAGCGCAAGTCAGGCGGCAAGGGAGGTCCATTGAAATATCAGGACGTGTTCGGCAAGACCCTGGTCGAACTGGCAGAGCAGAACGACAGGATTGTCGGCATTACCGCCGCCATGCCTAGCGGCACATCGATGTCGCTCATGCTCGAGGCCATGCCTCGCCGCGCCTTTGACGTGGGCATCAGCGAGGGTCACGCCGTGACCTTTGCCGGGGGGCTTGCCAAGGACGGCATGCGCCCCTTCTGCGCCATCTACAGCACCTTCTTGCAACGCGGTTATGACTCGATCATCCACGACGTGGCAATCCAGGGCCTGCCGGTGACCTTCTGCATCGACCGTGGCGGCATTGTCGGCGAGGACGGTGTGACCCATCATGGCCTGTTCGACTTGGCATACCTGCGCTGCATACCAGGCATGATCGTGTCCTCGCCCATCAACGAACACGACCTGCGCAACCTGATGTATACCGCCCAGCACGACGCACTGGGGCCATTCGCCATCCGCTATCCGCGCGGCAAGGGCGTGCTCACCGACTGGCACAACGAGATGCAGGTGCTGCCGGTAGGACACGGCCGCCGCATGAACCAGGGCGACGGTGTGGCGGTGCTGAGCATCGGCCACATCGGCAATGAGGTCATCGAGGTGGTGGACCGCCTGAAGCAACAAGGCATCAACGTGGGACACTATGACATGATCTACCTCAAGCCCATCGACGAGGAGATACTCAACGAAGCCACCAGCCGCTACCACAGCATCATCACCATCGAGGATGGCACCGTGATGGGCGGCCTGGGCAGCGCTGTGGCCGAGTGGATCGCGCTGCACCACTGCAGCACGCGCCTGAAGATGCTGGGAGTGCAAGATGAGTTTGTGCACCAGGGAACTGTAGCCCAGCTCTATGAGCGCTGCGGCATGGATGCCGCGTCGCTCGAGACGACCATCAAGCAGATGCTTGACAAATAAAATAGCGAAAAGACTTAGAAATATAACATTATTAAGGTACTGAAATGAGAATTGTTATTGCCGGCGCCGGAGAAGTTGGCACCCACCTGGCCAAGATGCTTAGTGTGGAGGAGCAGGACATCATCGTCATGGACGTTGACAACAAAAAGCTCGAGCCACTGGAGAACTATAACCTGCTGACATATCAGGGCAGCGCCATTTCCTTCAGCGACTTGAATGCCATCAAGACAGGAGCGTGTGACCTGTTTATCGCGGTGACCAAGAGTGAGGCCCGCAATATCCTGGCCTGCTCGATGGCCAAGAAGCTGGGAGCCCGCAAGACCGTGGCTCGCATCGACAATGACGAGTTCTTCAACGCCCGCTGGCGCGAGCACTTCACGATGCTGGGCATCGACCACCTGATCTACCCCGAGATGCTGGCTGCCAAGGAGATAGCCAGCGCACTGAAGCGCACGTGGGCCAGAAACTGGTTTGAACTGTTTGACGGTGAGCTGATTGTTGTGGGTGTAAAAATCCGCTCTAACGCTGCCATTGTCAACCACATGCTCAAGGACTTGTCGCACATCAGCGAATTCCTGCACGTGTCGGCCATCAAACGCAATCGCGAGATCATCATTCCCCGCGGCGACGACCGTGTGCTGGAAAACGACATCGCATACATTGCCACCACGCGTGACCACATCGACGAGGTGAGGGATGTGTGCGGCAAGGTCCAGACTCCCGTGGACAACGTGCTCATCGTGGGCGGTAACGATATTGCCGAACAACTGATCAAGAAACTGGGCAAGAGTGTCGACATTAAAATCATCGAGGAGGACGAGGACCGGTGTGAAGAGCTGGCCCAACGCTACCCCAACTGCAAACTTGTGCAGGGCGACTTCCGCGACTCGGAATTGAGCGAGGAAGAGAGCGTGGGCTACTACGATGCCTTCATCTCCCTGGGCGAGAACAGCGCCGTCAACATGATGGCGTGCATGATTGCCAAGACCGACAATGTTCCCAAGACCATTGCCCAGGTCGAGGATATCCAGTTTATCAACGAAGCCGAGGCGCTGAACATCGGCACCATCGTCAACAAGAAGCTGCTGGCGTCGAGCCGCATCTATCAGATCATGATCGATGCCGATGAGGACAACGCCCGTTGCCTGGCACTGGCCGATGCCGAGGTAGCCGAGGTCATTGTCGAGGAGGGAGATCGCGTGACCCGTGCCGAGGTTAAGGACTTGAAACTGAGCCGCGACTTTACCATTGCAGGCCTCGTTCGCGACGGCAAGGGCATGCTGGTGGGCGGTAATACCCGCATCCAAGCAGGCGATCACGTGGTGGTGTTCTGCCTGCAGGGAGCGATACATAAGCTAGACAAATACTTCTCATGACCCATGCATAAGCACATCAACCGCAATATCAACATTCCCATCGTGCTGCGCATGCAGGGATGGCTGCTGCTCATCGAGGCGGCCTTCATGCTGCTGCCGCTGGCGGTGTCTTGCTATTTCCACGAGGAGTCATCGATGTGGGCTTTTATCTACAGTGCCGCCATCACGGCAGGAGCCGGTGCAGGGATGGCCTTCGGCATCAGGCCTCACAGTTCATCGATGCACAAGCGTGAGGGCCTCATGCTGACGGCAATCATCTGGGTCTTTTTCTCGGTGTTCGGGATGCTGCCGTATCTGTTCAGCGAGACGTTTAACAACGTGACCGACGCCTTCTTCGAGACCATGGCCGGCTTTACCACGACGGGCTCGAGCGTGATACGCTATGTCGAGGAGATTCCCAAGGGGGTGCTCTTCTGGCGCGCGATGACCCAGTGGATTGGCGGCATGGGAATCATCCTGTTTACGCTAGCGGTAATCCCCATGCTGAACCAGAAGGGCGGCATCGCCCTGTTCAATGCCGAGGTAACGGGTATCACCCACGAGCGACTGAGGCCTCGCGTAAGCCAGACAGCTAAAGACCTGTGGATCATCTACATCGGCCTGACAGCTCTGCTAACCGTTCTGCTCTATGCAGGCCCGATGAACTGGTTCGACGCCGTGTGCCACGCGATGACCACGACCTCGACCGGCGGCTACTCCACCAAGAACATAGGCATTGACTACTGGCACTCGAGCTACGTGTTTATCGTGGTCATTATCTTCATGTTTATCGGTGGCGTCAGTTTCTCACTCATCGCTGCTGTGGGCCGTGGCAACTTCAGACGACTGCTGAAGAACAACACCCTGCGCTGGTACTGCATGACCACCCTGGTCACCACCGTGGGCATCATGGCCTACATGATGTATCGAGGTTTCCTTGACACAAACGGCGAGCGGTTCATCTACAGCGCATTTGACACGCTATCGGCCATCACTTCGACGGGGTTCTCAACGTTTGACTACGAGGACAGCGGCGAGTTTGTCACAGTGGTGCTGATGGTGATGATGTTCTTTGGTGGTATGGCGGGCTCCACTTCGGGTGGTGCCAAGATGGACCGCCTGATAGTCCTGCTCAAGAATACCGCCAACGAGTTTTACCGCGTGTTGCACACCAACTCGGTGCGTGCCGTCCACGTCGATGGCAAACCCGTACCCAATCACGTGGTGAATAAAGTAAACACATTTTTCACGGTGTACATTCTCATCATCATGGTCGTGGCGCTGTATCTCACCTTCTTTGACGTGCCGGTGTTCGATGCGATGTACACGTCGATGTCGGCCATCAGCAATGTGGGTATCGGTCACGGTGTGACCGGGTCCGGAGGCTCGTGGGTATCACTGCACGCCGGGGCCAAGTGGGTGCTGGCTTTTGAGATGATGATTGGCCGTCTTGAACTGTTCACCGTATTGGTCATCTTCACCCGTTCCTTCTGGAAGAAAGACTGAAATCGGGTTTGGTTTTCCCTAAGAATGTAGCCCGCACAGTGTGCGAGTGTGGGCTATGTTATTGTTCTCGTCAAAAAAAATCTTAATCGAACAAAAAAGTGTAAAGGTTTGCGTTTGTAAACCGATTTTATTTTGTAATTTTACGGTCCCAAATTTATCGATAGCAACATCATGAGCAAGAGTCAAGGCAAACACAATAAAAAAGTAGGTGATAATCAGGGTTATTATGGTCCTGATATTACAGGAGTAAAGGAATCTGACGACTATCGCCGTTCGCGCGAGGTCGAGGAAGCCATCGATGCCAAGGGCGTTACCAAATGGCAACGCTTCATGGCGTTTTTCCAGAAAGGCAGGCTGCGGTTTGCCACAGGCATAGCGATGTTGCTTGTGGGCATCTACCTGCTGATTTCCTTCCTTTCCTACTTCCTGAATGCCGGGATGAGCGACCAGAACCGCATCACCAACTACTCGATGATCGAGAACGCCCAGGTTCCTGACCAGATACGCAATGCTGGTGCTGCTGTCGGCGCGTCGCTGAGCGATCTGCTGATTGCCGGTGGCGTGGGCGTAGCTGCCTTTGTTCTGGTGGCATGGTTCCTGACACTGGGCATGAGGCTGGTGCGCAAGGACAAGCGGGCGCATTTCTTCTCTTACACGCTGGTTTGCCTGTTCAGCATCTTCACCATCTCGATGGTCGTGGGTGCGGCCACTTATTTCATGAAGCCCATCACCTTCTTCCCGCTAGGCGGCTACTTCGGCTTCTACGCCAACAAGTGGCTGCTAGGGTTGTTTGGCCTGTATGGCATGATTGCCGTGAACCTGGTCATCCTGATGTTGTGGGTGATGCTGACCTACCAGACCTTTGTCGGCCTGTACAGACAGTTGCAACAGGAGATTGAGAAGAAACGCAACCGCAGCAAGGAGGAGGCTGAGAAGGTGGTGAGCGAACCCGGCCAATCGACCTTCCTGGGCGAGGAGCAGCGAATCAGTCATCCCGAGCCCAACCAAGAGGAGGAGGAACACATCCAGCAAAAAGCCTTCCCGCACACCCAGCGCCGCCCCAAGAACCGCAACAAAGTCGAGGGTGGCGACCAGCCATCAACTGGAGGTGAAGCCGCCCATCTCAAGCCCATTGCTGCGAGCACCGGCGTGACCAATCCCCACGACCCCACGGGCGAGTACCGTCATTACCGCTTCCCCACCCTGGAACTGCTGCAAGACATCCGCATGAATCCCAACAGCGTGGATAAGCAGGAGCAGGACGAGAACAAGGAGCGCATCCGTGACACCTTGAGCAAGTATGGCATTGAAATCAAGGAGATCATGGTGCATGTGGGACCCACGGTCACCTTGTTTGAAATCGTGCCGCAAGACGGTGTGCGCGTGAACAAGATACGTGGCCTGGAAGACGACATCGCGCTGAGCCTGGCCGCTCTGGGCATCCGCATCATCGCTCCTATGCCCGGCAAGGGCACTATCGGCATCGAGGTACCCAACCGCGATCCGCAAGTTGTGCCCATGCGCGAGGTGCTGGGATCTAAAGCCTTTCAGGAGAGCCGCGCCAAGTTGCCCATGTGCCTGGGCTGCACGGTGAGCAACGAAGTGTTTATCGCCGACCTAACCAAGATGCCCCACCTGCTGGTGGCAGGTGCTACCGGTAAAGGAAAGTCGGTAGGGCTGAACGCCATCATCACGTCACTGCTCTACAAGAAGGGCCCGTCGGAGCTGAAGTTTGTCCTTGTGGATCCCAAGCGCGTGGAGTTCAGTGTGTATGCCGATCTGGAGAAGTACTACTTTGCCAAGGCTCCTGGTGAGGAGAAGGCTATCATCACTGACACCGACCGTGTGATCAAGACCCTGAACTGCCTGGTACAGGAGATGGAGAACCGTTACCGGGTGTTTGAAGAGGTGAGGGTGCGCAACGTGAGCGACTATAACGAGCTGTGGCGCCGCGAGCTGCGTGAAGTGCGCGACGAACACGGCAACAAGAAATACCAGTACATGCCCTATATCGTGGGCATCATCGATGAGTTCAGCGACATGATCATGACCGCTGGCAAGGAGGTGGAAACCCCGCTTGTGCGCATTGCCCAGAAAGCCCGCGCTGTGGGCATCCACATGATTATCGCCACGCAGCGCCCGTCGTCCAAGGTCATCACCGGCTTGATCAAGGGTAACTTCCCGGGCCGCATCGCCTTTGCCGTGGCTCAGCGCATCGACAGCCAGATCATCATCGACCGCACAGGGGCCCAGCAACTCATCGGCCGTGGCGACATGCTGTTCCAGATCGATGGCGAGCTAACGAGGCTGCAGTGCCCGTTTGTCGATACGCCCGACATCGTGCGCATCTGTGACTACATCAAGGAGCAGGAGGACAACGACCGTGACATCAACCACGAGGAGCCTTACATGCTGCCCGAGTACGTCGGTAAGGACGAGGGAGGCGGCAGCGGCGATGCCAGTGTGGGCAACGTCAAGGACCGCGACCCGCTGTTCGAGGAGGCCGTACGCTTCATCGTCATGGGCAACACCGCCAGCACATCGTCGCTGCAGCGCCGTTACGAAATCGGCTACAACCGCGCTGGGCGCCTGATGGACCAGATGGAGCATGCCGGCATCGTGGGTCCCGCTCAGGGCAGCAAGCCGCGCCAGGTGCTCGTGAGCCCGATGGACATCGACCAGCTGTTCACCTGACAGAGATTTTATCACAGGAGTGCCAGCGCCCCCAGCGGGTTGGCACTCTTTTTGCATACTAGAGAAACTAGAACATCTAGAAAATCTAGAGCTATTCATTAAACTTAACGACAATGAGAAGAATCATCATCACCATCCTATCATGCCTGGCTGTCGTGCTGGCAGTGGCCCAAACTCCCAGCGCGATGCTCGACAAGTGTGTTGCGGCCATCAATGCCAGCGGCGGTGTCACCGCCAGCTACAGCGTGACGTCAAGTCAGGGGACCAGTAAAGGAAATATCGCGATGCAGGGCAACAAATTCCGCATCATCTCGGCCGATGCCAAGTGCTGGTATGACGGCAAAACACAATGGTCGTGGTCTCCCATGACGAGCGAAGTCAATATCACTACCCCCGACGTGAGCGAATTGCAGATGACCAACCCTGTTGCCGCTGCCGCGCACTTCAAGGCCAGCTATAACATGAAACGCGCCAAGGCCAAAACAGCCAAGACCTACGTGATCAAGCTCACGCCCAAGAAGAAAGACAACTTCAAGACGTTGTGGCTCTACTTTGACGAGACGACCTCACTGCTGCGCACCGCACGCTTTGAGATGAACGACAAGTCGGTCTACTCGGTCAAGATTAGCGACTACAAACACAAGTCACTGCCGGCCAGCACTTTCACATTCGAGAAGTCGCAAGTTCCTGCCGGCACACAAGTGGTAGACTTGAGATAACCGGTAACCATAACCGCATTCCGACAACAGTAACGACAGGAAGAACATGTACCATTATCTGATTGGCCCCGCAGTGGGCGCCGTGATTGGTTACATCACCAACGATATTGCCATCCGCATGTTGTTCAGGCCTCATCAGGCCAAATACATCATGGGAATCCATATCCCGTTCACCCCTGGCATCATCCCCAAAGAGAAGAGCCGCATTGCCACATCGATAGGTAAGGCCGTAAGCGACAACCTGATGAACCGCGAGGTGCTGGAGCGGAGCCTGCTGAGCGACGAGATGATGGGGAAAATCGGCAATGCCATTGATGAGTTTGTCGCAACCCAGAGCCATAACGACGAGACCATCGAGCAGTTCGCCAGTCACTACCTGACCGAGGAAGACATCGCTGCCATGCGCACCGATGTGACCGGCGGAATCGTCAAGATGGTTACGGGAAAACTGCAGGACAGTGCTCTGGGAGAGAGCATTGCGCACATGGCCACGGAGCATGCCGTGGAAAAGACCAGAAACAGTGTGGTAGGGCTATTGGGTGCGGATAAGCTTGTGGCGGGCATCGCCCAACCCATCGAGCGGATAATGGCCAAGCACATCAACGAGATACTGCAGAACAACTCCCATCAGATGGTTGAAAACCTGGTCACCCAGGAAACCGACCACCTGTTGTCCATGACCATGAGCGAGCTTGCCAATGGCCACCAGGACCAATTGAAGCAAATCAAGGGCGGCATCCTGAACGCCTATCGCGTTATCATTACCGAACACCTGCCCCGCATGCTTCAGGACATCGACATCAGCACCATCATCGAGCAACGCATCAACGAGATGGACATGATGGAGGCCGAAGCTATCATCCTGGACGTGATGAAAAAAGAGCTCCGCGCCATCGTGTGGCTTGGAGCCCTGTTAGGATCGATTATGGGAACGATCACATCGCTCGTCTAGTCTAGTCTGGTCTAGTCTAGTCTACTTGCCAGGTATCGCCAGCCATAATCACGTCGTTCAAGCAAGTGAAGCCATGCATCTGCTTGGCCTGCTCAACTTGCTCGGCAACGGCCCTCTCGTAGGTGGGAGCCTCAACGGCGCGGATCACGCCTAGAGCCACTGGCAGGTCGGTGCCGTCCATCATGGCCAGCATCTGGTGCACAAAAGAGCTCTCGCAGTGGGCATCGTGAACCAGCACGTCATCGATCGTGTAGCCGTCCTCACCGATGGTTACAGCCTTGAGGCCGAAGCCGTCTTGCACGATACCGCGGTTATTGTCCTTGCCGAAGATCATCTTCTCACCATGAACGAGGTGGATGGTGCGGTCGGCCCGGTGCTCACGGTCAGTGATATAACTGTGGATGCCATTGTTAAAGATCATGCAGTTCTGCAGAATCTCGACAACCGCACACCCCTTGTGGGCCGCTGCGGCCATCATCACTTCCTGACTGATATTCAACTCCACATCCAAGCTGCGGGCAAAGAACGTGCCGCGGGCGCCAAAGGTCAGTTCGGCGGGAATAAAGGGGTCCTCGACAGTGCCATAGGGCGACGACTTGGACTTGAAGCCACGTGCACTCGTGGGCGAGAACTGGCCCTTGGTCAAGCCGTAGATGCGGTTGTTGAGCAACAGCAGGTTAACATCGATATTGCGGCGCACCTCATGAATGAAATGGTTGCCACCGATGGCCAGGCAGTCACCATCGCCAGACACCTGCCAGACGGTCATGTCGGGATTGGCGGTCTTGAAACCCGTGGCCACAGCTCCGCCACGTCCATGGATGGTGTGGAAGGCATAGGTGTGGGTGTAATAAGGCAGACGCGAACTGCAACCGATACCTGAAATCACGGCAGTCTTCTCGGGCGGGATGCCCAGGTGAGACATGGCCTTGAGCAGGACATTGAGCACGGCATGGTCGCCGCAACCAGGGCACCAGCGCACGGGCTGGTTGTTCTTGTAATCAAGTGGTTTGTAAGCCTCCACAGGCTGGATATTTTCGTTCTTTTCCATTACATTTCTTCCTCCATCATGATGTTTTTAACTCCGTCGACAATTTCCTGTACCAGGAACGGTTGTCCCTGCACCTTGTTAATGTGACAGATGTTCAGGTTAGGAATTTTGCTCTGCAGGTAGTTGGCCAATTGACCCGTGTTCAACTCGGCGACAATTACCGTCTTGTAGCGGCTGAGCAGCTCGGCGGTATTCTTGGGCAACGGGTTGATGTAGCGGATGTGGGTCATAGCGATTCTGAAGCCATCGGCATTCAGGCGATTGACGGCATCCAGGATGTGTCCGTAGGTGCTGCCCCAGCCCAGGATGATGGTATCGGCCGTGTCATCGCCCTTGACCTTGAGTTCGGGAATGTCGTTGGCAACATTAGCGACCTTGAGCCTGCGGGTCTCCACCATGTGGGCATGATTGATGGGGTCGTTGCTGAGCACACCCAGATTATAGTCCTTCTCGAGTCCGCCGACAACGTGTTCCAGCCCTGGAGTGCCCGGAATAGCCCAATAGCGTATGCCGAGAGCATTTCGCATAAACGGTGTCCAAGTGGGTTTCAGGGCTTCAGGGACGTAGTTGGGCTTGATCACGGGATACTCGCCCTCCTCGGGTATGCGCCATGCCGACGAGCCGTTAGCGATAAAGGCATCGGTCAGAAGGATTACCGGGGTCATGTGCTCGATGGCAATGCGTGCAGCCTGGAAGGCCATCTTGAAGCAGTCGGTGGGTGATGCGGCAGCCAAAACCACCAGAGGGCTCTCGCCGCTGCGGCCGTACAGAGCCTGATTCAGATCGGTCTGCTCGGTCTTGGTAGGCAGACCCGTCGAGGGGCCGCCACGCTGAACGTCGACGAGCACCAGGGGCAACTCGGCCATGACGGCGAGTCCCAGGGCTTCGCTCTTGAGTGCCAGTCCAGGCCCTGACGTGGTAGTCACTGCCAAGTGGCCAGCAAAGGCGGCACCGATAGCCGAGCAGATGCCGCCGATCTCGTCCTCCATCTGGATGGCTTTCACGCCCAGGTCGCGGCGCTTGGCCAGCTCGTGTAGGATATCGGTAGCAGGGGTAATGGGATAGGAGCCCAAGAATAAGGGGCGACCGCTCATCTCTGAGGCCTTGATGAGTCCCCAAGCGGTAGCCTTGTTGCCGCTCACGTCGGTGTAGGTGCCGGGCCGTACATCATCACTCTGGATGCGGTAGGTCGATACCGTGGCATGGATGTTGTGGCCATAGTTGTAACCACCCTTGATGACCAACTCGTTGGCGGCATAGACTTCGGGCTTGTCGGCAAATTTGGCTTTCAAGAATTTCAGGGGAGCTTCCATGGGTCGGTTAAAGAGCCAGCATACAAGGCCCAGGGCAAACATATTGCGGCACTTGAGCTGCGACTTCAGGTCCATGCCCGTGTCCTTGAGGGCCTCTTTGACCATCGTGGTAATGGGCGCCTCGATGACCTGGGCCTTGAGATTGAGTTCCTCATAAGGCTCATTGGTCGTGTAGAGCGCCTTGTCAAGACCTGCCTGAGTAAAGGTGTCGATGTCGACGATCGCGGCACCGCCCTTGCGCAGGAACTGCGCATTCTGCTTGAGGGCAGCCGGATTCATAGCCACCAGCACGTCACACTCATCACCGGGGGTGTGCACTCCATGACCAATGTGAACCTGGAAACCAGAAACACCGCCAAGCGAGCCCTGCGGGGCACGTACCTCAGCGGGATAATCGGGGAAAGTGGAAATGCGGTCACCAAGTCCCGCACTCACGTTAGAGAAAATGTTGCCAGCCAACTGCATACCATCGCCGCTATCACCCGAGAAGCGGACGACAATGCTCTGACGGAACTGGACTTTTGCTTTTTCTGCCATTTTTCTTATTAAATCTTCTATCTCTATTGAATTGAAAACTGCTGCAAAAGTACAACTATTTTCCCGACCAGAGTATTTTTTCTGAATAAAATGACACGATGAAGGTATTCTTGCCTCCCCACACCGCCCGAAGCTTATTGATAATGGCAGCAATAGCGCGGCACGGCGAGATAAAAAAGAGTTGTTTTGTAAATATTTTTGTTCTTCGCTTGTTGTTTAAAAATAAGTTTGCTACCTTTGCGATAACATTGCGGAATAGTCGGTTTCAACTTTTTTATATGGAAAGATAACCCTCACAATTCAACGTATATGTATATTATGATGCAGTGACAGATTGTTTATTTTTATTATATGTTTAACAAATTAATTATTTGTCTATGAAAAAAATCTTTACACTTATTGCAATGATGAGCATGCTGGCCTTCTCGTCACAGGCGGCATACTACATCGTGGGCAACACGCCGTTTGGCAACTGGAACCCCGCCGCTGGCACCGAGATGACAGCTAACGGTGACGGCACCTACAGCTACACAGCCACCATCAGCGGTGCGGTGTGGTTTGTGTTTGCCGATGGTCAGGACAGCAGTTGGGACACATTTAATGCCAACTATCGCATTGGCCCGACGGGCAGTGCCGATGAGGAAGTTGTAGCAGGCAACTGGGTAAATACCCAGAAGGCCCCCACGGGCTCCAAGTCCTACAAGTTCACGGGCAGTGGCGGTGACTACGTCTTCACGTTCGACCCCGTCAACATGCGCTTTAAGGTCGAGGGTTATGTTGCCCCCATTCCCATTGATTCCTATACCGTGGCTGGTTCTCCGGCTTCGGTCTTCGGTGAGGAGTGGAAACCTGAGCTGACCGCCAACGACATGACCGAGGTAGCCGAGGGCACCTATGAGCTGAAGAAGTTTGGCTGCGAGCTGGGCGCCGGCAGCAACATTGAGTTCAAGATTGCCGCCAACCACAACTGGGATATGTCGTGGCCTGCCGAGAATGTGGTAGTCCCCGTTGAGGAGAGTGGCAGTTATGACATCACCTTCACCTTTAAGCCCGATGCCAATGAGATTTCGTGCCAGCTGCAGAAGGCCGCCAGCATCGACATCCGCACTGGTGAGCTCTACATCCTGGGTGAGGTATTTGACCAGACCTGGGCACCCAATATCGGCACCGCCATGCAGACCGAGGATGGCAACATCTTCACGGCAAATATCACCACCAAGGGCCAGAACACCGATGAGAACGATGGCATCGGCTACAGCTTCTTCTCCTTCACCACCAAGCTGGGTGCTGACGAGAACGACTGGTCGGGCATCGCCGCTTATCGCATCGGTGCCACCGAGAATGGCTTTATGCTGACTCCGGACATGTTTGGTGAGGAGATCCAGATGGGCGACTTTGGCACGTCCTACAGCTTCAAGGCTCCTGCCGGCAACTACAAGCTGACAGTGAACCTGGATGCCAAGACGATGGTTATCACCGAGGCCGGTGATGAGCCCATCGTTGAGGGTTACCAGCTGGAGAAGGTATGGGAAATCACCGACCTGTCCACCCTGTTTGCCACCGCCGACACCCGTCAGGGCTTCGGCATGAACGGCAACTTCTACATCAATGACAAGGCTAACCAGAGCATTCTGGTCGTTGGCAAGAATGGTCTGACCAACACCACCTATCCTGGCGGCGGCAACTGCGGTATGACCCGCGACGAGGCTGGCAACCTGGTGGTAAGCAACGCACACTTCCCCGATGCTTGGACCGAGGCCACCATCAAGGTGATCAACCCCGAGACCAATGAGGTGAAGGAATATGCTGTGCCTGCCGAATGTGGTATTGAGGGCCGCTGCGACTTCTTGGGCTTTGCCAAGGGCAACCTCATGGAGGATGGCGTACTGTACCTGACTGGTGCTACCACCAGCGGTGTGTCGATCATGACCATCGCCGGTGGCGAGGTGAACGTGGATGAGTGCTATGTCGCACCCTGTGACGGCCTGACACCCACCAGCTCCACCGTGATCAACTACTTCAAGGACCTGAACGGCGATGACGCCCTGCTGTATGTGACGCGCAATGCCAATCCTGCCAAGCTGATGCCCGAGGGCGACGGCTTTGTTGGCACTCCCATTGTGCTGCCTGGCAAGGGTACTTGCAACGGCGCATTCCCCTTTGTATGGGATGGTAAGGAATTCTACATCTATCCTCAGGAGCCTAACTACCTGAATGGTTTCGCTATTGCCGAGGCTGGTGCCGAGGAGCCCATGATTGCAGTTCCCGCCACCGCTAGCTCTAACGCCAACAACTTCCAGGGCGACTGGTTCAATGCCGAGGTAGACGCTGATGGCGCTGGTGTGACCATCTATCAGTACTATCCTGGTGGCAACATCACCGTCTATCGTCTGACCAACAACACGGGCAATGTTGAGGAACTCAACGGCGACGTGGACAAGGTTGTGGCCAGCGAACGCTACTACAACATCATGGGTCAGGAGATGAAGGAGGCTAATGGCTTGACCATCGTTGTGACCACCTATACCGATGGTAGCCACAGCGCCAAGAAGGTGATCAAGTAAGAAGCTATCGAGCTCGACAGTTATCGGAGCGGCTCCCGACAAGGGAACCGCTCTGTTTTTGTTATGGGATTATGTGCTTTTGCGATAAGTGCCGTCGTCGAGATGGTCGATGAAGCCCTCGTCGACAAGAAAGTCGAGCATCGATATGATCTCGTCACGGGGAAAAGACAAGGTGCTGAGGAACTCGTCCAGACGGCGGGGACGCTGGCCCGCCATGTAGAGTATGCCCTGCTGGACATCGGCTGGGGTGTGGTCACCGCGCTTGCGGCGGTCGATACACAGGTCGCAATGGCCACAATCATCATCTGACCGCTCACCGAAATAGCCCAACAGCATGCGTTCGCGGCAGCCCTTATTGCCATAGGCGTAATTGATTGTAGCCTCAATGCGGTCGGTCATGCGCTGGCGCAGCTCCTCATAGACGGCGCGGGGAATGAGCACATGCTTGGGCTCTTCGCGCGAGGTGGTGTAGATAATGTAGGGGGTGCGCTTGCGGGGCACATAGTGCAGGATGCGCATGCGAGTGAGTTCGAGCAGAGACTTGTAGATGGTCTCCTGGTCCAGTCCCGTGCGGTAGGCGATCACATCCTCGTTGATAAACACGTAGTCAGCAAACAGCCCAGTGTAGAGCCGCAGGATGGCCTGCAGCACCTGATCGGCACCGGGCGTTGTCGTTTCCAGGTCATACAGCTCATCCTTGCGGGCATGAATCATGACGCGTGACTGGGTCTCGATTTCCTCAACAAACTCGATGTAGCCGGCTTGAGTGAGTATCTTAAGGGCATTGAGTGTGGGCAGCACCTGCAAGCCAAACGTGTGGCAGAATAGGTTGAAATTGAAGTCATACATCTGCTGATAGCCTTCGCCCAGACTCACGCCCAAGAAGTTGCCGACCCGCTCATACACACTGCGGATGAAATCCTTGTCAGGAAAGGCATCGGTAATGTGGCGGCGGAGGGTGCGCTGGTCGGTATGCTTGACAAGCAACACGGCATAGGAGCGCTTGCCGTCCCGGCCTGCCCTACCCGCTTCCTGGTAATACTCCTCGAGCGAGTTGGGGATATCCACATGAACGACGAGGCGCACGTCGGGCTTGTCGATGCCCATGCCAAAGGCGTTGGTAGCCACCATCACGCGGCACTCGTCGGTGGTCCACTTGTTCTGCTTGTCCTCCTTGTCCTCGACATAGAGGCCCGCGTGATAATAGTCGGCATGGATACCCGCACGGTTGAGTTCGTCGCTGATCTGCTTGGTGCGCTGACGCGAACGCACATACACAATCGCGGTTCCGGGCACGGAGCGCAGAATGTGGATGAGTTCGGTAACCTTTTCCTCGGTGGGACGGACGACATAGGAGAGGTTGTTGCGGGCAAAGCTCATCGACAGCACATTCCGGCCCCTGAAATCCAGCCGCTGCTGTATGTCCTCAACCACTATGGGCGTGGCAGTCGCCGTCAATGCCAAAACAGGGGCCGACGGGAAGAGCTTGCGCACCTGGGAAATGCGCAGAAACGACGGGCGGAAATCATAGCCCCACTGCGAGATGCAGTGTGCCTCGTCGACCACGATGAGCGAGACGGGCATCTGGCGCAGGCGATCCAGGAAAGACTGGGACTGGAGGCGCTCGGGCGACACATACAGGAACTTGTAGTTGCCGTAGAGGCACTTGTCATAGGTGCGATTGACCTCGGCCCGCGACAGGCCGGCATAGAGGTAGGTCGCCTTGATGTTCAAGGAGCGCAGGCGGTCCACCTGGTCCTTCATCAGCGAGATAATGGGTGTGACCACGATGGCCATGCCATCCATGGCCATTGTGGGCACCTGAAAAGTGATGGATTTGCCTCCGCCGGTAGGCATCAACCCCAGGGTGTCACGGCCAGCAAGCACCGAGTTGATAATCTCCTGCTGCAGTGGCCTGAAGGCATCATACCCCCAGTACTTCTTGAGGACGTCAAGAATCGGCTTGTGCTGACTCGGCATCGTCGTGCAGTTTTATTGCCTTGACCATGAGCTGCACCGTGGTGCTCATGCGATGGCGAGTCTCCTCGATGGTGTAGCAGATGTCCACGGGCTTGCCAGCCTTGAGGGCATCGTTAAATCCCGCCAAGCCAAAGGCGATGGCGTTGTCAACCTTGTTGCCGTCCTCGTCGATGAGGTCGAGCTTGATGTGCTCAGACTTCTTGCCAACGACCTTGCTGGACCCCTGGTCATAGAGTTTTCGGGTGACGAACAGGGGCTTGCTGTTGCCCGGACCGTAGGGATTGAGCATGCGCAGATAGCGGAGGAAAGCGCCGTTGATCTCGCTCAACTTGATCTCGCAATCGATATCCATGGCGGGCGTCACCTGCTCGTCCTGGATGTGCTCCTCGACATACTCGGTGAGACGGCGGCGGAATTCGGGAATATTCTCTTCCTTGATCGACAGGCCCACGGCATTGGTGTGGCCACCGAAGGTTTCAAGCAAGTCTCGACATGACTTGATAGCGGTATACACGTCAAAGCCACGCACCGAGCGCGATGAACCCGTAGCGATACCATCGGCATAGTAAGTAAGCACCACCGACGGACGGAAATACAGCTCCGCGAGCCGCGCCGCCACAATGCCGATGACGCCCTTGTGCCAGTTGCGGTCATAGATGACGATGGGCTTCTTGCCATCGAGCACCTGGGCATGGCGGTCAATGATCTCGTTGGCCTCAACAGTAACCTGGCTGTCAAGCTCCTTACGGTTGCTGTTATACTGGTCGATGCGCTTCGAAATCTCCATTGCCGTCTGGCTGTTGCGGGTCACCAGCAGCTCCACAGACTCCTGCCCCGACTCCATGCGGCCCGAGGCATTGATGCGCGGACCAATCTTGAAGATGATGTCGTTGATTGTCAACTCATGACGCTGCAAGCCACACGTGCGGATGATGCTGCGCAGACCCACGTTGGGGTTGTTGTTCAGTCGGCGCAGACCGTAGAACATCATCACCCTGTTCTCGCCCGTGAGGGGCACGATGTCGGCAGCGATGCTCACGGCCACGAGGTCGAGCATGGCCTCCAGGTTGTACATCGAGCCCAAGCCATTGCTCTTAGAGAACGCCTGCATGAACTTGAAGCCCACACCACACCCCGACAGCCCCTTGAACGGATAGGTGTCATCCACGAGTTTGGGATTGAGGATGGCAGCCGCATCGGGCAACTCATCGTCAGGGACATGGTGGTCACAGACAATAAACTCAATGCCCTTCTGCTTGGCATAGGCTATCTCCTCAACAGCCTTGATGCCGCAGTCGAGCACAATAATTAACTTTACCCCAATCGATTCGGCATAGTCAATGCTCTGAAGTGATATGCCATATCCGTCGTCATCACGAGTCGGGATATAGTACACCAGATTGGAATAGATGTTCTGAAGATACTTATAGACGAGGGCTACAGCCGTGGTACCATCCACATCGTAGTCGCCGTACACCATGATCTTCTCTTTTGCCCCTAACGCCTTGTTCAGCCTTGCCACTGCCTTGTCCATGTTCTTCATCAAGAACGGATCGTGGAGCTGCTGGAGCGAGGGGTAGAGAAAATCGTGGACTGCATCCGCGTCTTTCAAGCCCCTGAGCACCAACAACCGAGCGATGGAGGGGCAATTGGGGAACTGGGCCGCCAACTGCTCCTGGGCAATGCGTTCGTCGGATGTTAGAG
>CAZVMM010000007.1:0-77514 GCA_964628205.1 uncultured Muribaculaceae bacterium | reverse complement strand
ACCAGGGTATCTAATCCTGTTCGATACCCACGCTTTCGTGCATGAGCGTCAGTAGCGTGCTTGGCAGCTGCCTTCGCAATCGGAGTTCTGCGCGATATCTATGCATTTCACCGCTACACCGCGCATTCCGCCACCATCGCACGAACTCGAGCCTGCCAGTTTCAACGGCGGTACGGAGTTGAGCTCCGCAGTTTGACCGCTGACTTGACCTGCCGCCTGCGCACCCTTTAAACCCAATAAATCCGGATAACGCTCGCATCCTCCGTATTACCGCGGCTGCTGGCACGGAGTTAGCCGATGCTTATTCTCCGGGTACTCTCACTGCGGGACACGTCCCACACGTTACTCCCCGGCTAAAGCGGTTTACGACCCGGAGGGCCTTCATCCCGCACGCGACTTGGCTGGTTCAGGCTACCGCCCATTGACCAATATTCCTCACTGCTGCCTCCCGTAGGAGTCTGGTCCGTGTCTCAGTACCAGTGTGGGGGACCTTCCTCTCAGAACCCCTACGCATCGTCGCCTTGGTGGGCCGTTGCCCCGCCAACTAGCTAATGCGCCGCATGCCCATCCCGGACCGACGGATCTTTCACCATAAGGACATGCGTCCTCATGGCATATGGGGTATTAGGCCCAGTTTCCCGGGTTTATCCCCCTGTCCGGGGCAGGTCGCATACGTGTTACTCACCAGTGCGCCGGTCGCCGCCAGAAGTATTACTACCTCCGCGCTGCCCCTCGACTTGCATGTGTTAAGCCTGTCGCTAGCGTTCATCCTGAGCCAGGATCAAACTCTTCGTTGTTGTATCTTGTCTTTTTTCTCTTTCAAGAATCTAATTGAAAACGCAACGTCTAATCGAAGTGTTGATGACTAGCCCCTTAGGATGATTCCTGCTCTATTGTGTTGTACTATGATTAAGAATTAACGGGAACTTAATCCCTGTTCTCTTGTACTACGTCAATATTGTTGCAAACATGTCAATGAACTCTTTGTTTGAGTTACTTTCACACCCCGTTTGAGGCGAAAAGCGGTGCAAAGGTATAGCCATTTTTGATACCCACCAAATTTTTTCGGCTTTTTTTTCAAAAAAAATTTCAGCGTTTTTACCGAAATCGGGAAAATCCGAACTTTGTCATCTGCAAGACAACAAGTTAAGTCAAATAAAAAAAATTGAGTCCGAGAAGTCATTTTTTAGAGTAAAAGCTGTTTGGAGCGGAAATAATAGCGAAGAACGGCATGCCGGACCAGATGCCGCATGCCGTTCCATATCGTTATGAATAGAAAAAAAATATTCCTATATATAATAATGTGCTCTGTCGGGGCGGAGTTATGCCCCACCCTTATCAACGTTGACCAGCGTATCAACTCCGGTAGCCCTGCAGATGATATTGAAGAGCTGAATCTCCCTGTCATCATCGGTGGCATCAGCATCAATAACTCGGGTGAGCAATTGGGCTGTAGCTATCTTTTGCGCATCAGTCATGCGCTTCATGATGTCGATAGCCACCATGCAGTCCAGTGAACGGCCCAGCCGGAATATGTCCTCACTGATGCCATACTCGACACAGATAATATCGAACACAGCACACTCGCTGGGGTCGACTTGATGGTCGACGTTGATCATCTCGATGAGGAGGCTGACGATGGCAGCCTTCTGAGTCTCATTGAATACTATTGCCGGCATAGTGATGTATTAATTATCATTGCTTTGTTCGAATGGTGGCGGGGTGAGGGTCACTGCGCCATCGGCCTCAGAGGCCTCGGCTGCAGGAGCGTCCTTAATAATTTCCTCGGTGCGCGACTTCCACTGGCGGGGTCCGAAGATGCGCTCAGCGTCCTCGGTATATATGACTTCGCGCTGCTGAAGCAGGTCGGCGAGCTCGTGATGTCCCTGCTGGTATTGCATGAGGATGTCACGCGCGCGTTGGTACTGTCCGTCAATAATGGCCTGCACCTCCTCATCGATGGCTTGCGCTCTGCTCTCGCTATAGGGTTTGGTGAAGCCATAGGCCTCGCCTGATGTATCATAATACGAGATGTTGGGCAGCTTGTCGCTCATGCCGTAATAGGTAACCATGGCATAGGCAATCTTTGTGGCGCGTTCCAGATCGTTGAGCGCACCGGTGTCGATAAAACCAAGGAAAATGTCCTCGGCGACGCGGCCGGCCATTAGGGAACAAATCTTGTCGAGCAGGGCCTGCTTGGGCTCAATCTGGCGCTCCTCGGGCATATACCAGGCCGCACCGAGTGCTTTTCCGCGAGGTACAATGGTGACCTTGATGAGCGGATCGCCATAACGCAGGTGCCAGCTTACCGTGGCATGACCCGCCTCGTGAACGGCGATGGAACGTCGCTCCTCATCGGTTATTACCTTGGACCGCTTCTCGAGACCGCCGACAATGCGGTCGATAGCGTCCATGAAGTCCTGGCGCTGTACGGCCTGCTTCTTGCGGCGTGCCGCAATGAGGGCTGCCTCGTTGCACACGTTAGCGATATCGGCACCCGAGAAGCCCGGCGTCTGCCGCGACAACAGGTCCAAGTCGACGGAGCCATCGGTTTTGACATCACGCAGATGCACCTGGAATATCTCCTTGCGATCGCTGAGTTCTGGTAACTCGACGTAGATCTGCCTGTCGAAACGCCCAGCGCGAAGCAGAGCCTTGTCGAGGATGTCGGCACGGTTGGTCGCGGCCAGAATAATCACGCCACTATTGCTGCCGAAACCGTCCATCTCGGTAAGCAACTGGTTAAGCGTGCTCTCGCGCTCATCGTTGCCACCAAGGCTGGCCTTGTTGCCACGTGCACGCCCCACGGCGTCTATCTCATCGATGAACACAATGCACGGTGCTTTCTCTTTAGCCTGTCGGAAAAGATCCCTCACGCGCGAAGCGCCGACGCCGACAAACATCTCGACGAAGTCGGAGCCCGACATGGAGAAGAAAGGCACATCGGCCTCGCCAGCGACAGCCTTGGCCAGCAAAGTCTTACCCGTTCCCGGAGGTCCCACGAGCAATGCGCCCTTGGGGATCTTGCCACCGAGCTCGGTATAGTGCTTAGGATTCTTCAAGAAGTCCACGATCTCGGCAATCTCGACCTTGGCCTCGGCGAGTCCGGCCACATCCTGGAAAGTCACCTTGTTGGCATTATCCTTGTCAAAGAGGCGGGCCTTGGACTTGCCGACACTGAAAATGCCGCCACTGCCGCCGGCCCCACCGTTCATTCTCCTGAACATGAAGAACCACAATGCCACGAGCAGGATAATGGGACCGAAGGTCCAGATGATCATCGAGAAGTCACTGGCCTGGTCATACTTGACCTCGCCGGTGAAGACACCTTGCTCGCGCCACTGCTTGACGTTGTCCTCGAACTTGTCTGAACTTGGAATCTGAGCCGTCACCTTTGCGGCAGAGGCCTTGCTGGGAAAGGGTTGACCGGGTTGCGCGGGCAGCTCCTTGAAGACCTTCTGGGCGAGGCTGTCATCGAGGACCGCCTCGGCCAAATTCTTGTTACTGTAGACCGTTATCGACTTGACACCGCCCTGCTTGACGATGTTCTCGAACTGCGTCCAATTCACCTCGCGGGCAACGCCTCCGTCCTGATTGAACCAGTAAACCGACAGCAAGAACAGAACAATCAGTCCATACATCCAGAAAATGTTGAACTTGGGCATCTTGCGCTGGTTATTGTTATTAGCCATTATAATAAACTAAAAAAAGGATAGTAAGGATCTGAAAACCAATGTCATCAATCTAGATTGGGGATGGTGTTGATACGGGCGTCGGCCCAGAGCTGCTCCAGATTGTAACGCTCGCGGAAATCAGGCACAAAGACGTGGACAAAGATATTGCCGTAGTCAATGATAATCCACTGAGCATTCTGATAGCCGTCGTAGTTGAACGGGCGCTGCCCGGCATTTTTCTCGACATACTCGCGGACGCTGTCGGCGATAGCCTCGACCTGCATGGGTGTGTTACCGGTGGCAATGACGAATCCCTGGGCTGCAGCGGTCTCGATACCCGTCAAGTCAACATGGACGATGTCACGTCCCTTCTTCTCCTGAATTGCTTCGATGATAGAATTGATAAGTTTCTCGTTTTCGTTCATAGATTAAGAAATTATTCCAATTTGCAAAGATAATGAAAGTTTTGAAAAATCAATGCCAGGATAGCGGTAATTTATTTTAACAAGGACAAACATCGCGACAAAGGCGGCATGACGGGTGGGCCAGGCGGCGGTCCTCAGCACAGGAATCACCGTGAAGTCCGCGATGATGAGGTCAAAAAGGGCAGGTTGCCGTGTTGATGACAACCTGCCCTAATAAGGTACATGGTTAGTTAAGCAATCCTTGCAGGATTAGATGACACCCTGCTCGAGCATAGCCTGAGCGACCTTCATGAAGCCGGCGATGTTAGCGCCCTTCACGTAGTCGATGGTGCCGTCGGCCTGAGTACCGAACTTCACGCACTGCTCGTGGATGTTCTCCATGATCCAGTGGAGCTTCTCGTCAACTTCCTTAGCTGACCAGCTGAGGTGAGCAGCGTTCTGGGTCATCTCGAGACCAGAGGTAGCAACACCACCAGCGTTGACAGCCTTACCAGGAGCGAACAGCACGCCGTTCTTCTGGAAGAAGTGGATAGCACCGGGCTGGCATCCCATGTTGGAAACCTCGCAGCAGCACCAGCAGCCGTTAGCCTTCAGCTCCTTAGCATCGTCCTCGCTGAGCTCATTCTGGAATGCGCAGGGCAGAGCGATGTCGCAAGGAATGCTCCAAGCCTTCTTGCCGGCGGTGAACTTAGCCTGTGCGGGGAACTTGTCGGCCATGTCCTGAACCTTGTTACGGTTCGAGGCACGCATGTCGAGCATGTAGTCGATCATCTCCTTGGTGATACCCTCGGGGATCTCGCAAACGCCGTCAGGACCAGAGATAGCGACAACCTTAGCGCCGAGCTCGACAGCCTTGGTAGCAGCACCCCAAGCCACGTTACCGAAGCCCGAGAGAGCGATCTTCTTGCCCTTGATGTCCTTACCAGCGGTGTGGAGCACGTGCTGGGTGAAGTACAGAGCGCCGAAACCGGTTGCCTCGGGACGGAGGATAGAACCACCCCAAGTCATGCCCTTACCGGTGAGCACGCCAGTGTGATACTGACGAGCGAGCTTCTGGTACATACCATTGAGGAAGCCGATCTCGCGGCCACCAACGCCAACGTCACCAGCGGGAACGTCCTGGTCGGGACCAATGTTGTGACGGAGCTCAAGCATGAAGGCCTGGCAGAAGCGCATGATTTCGGCGTCGCTCTTGCCAACGGGGTCGAAGTCAGAACCACCCTTACCACCGCCCATGGGCAACGTGGTCAGAGCATTCTTGAAAGTCTGCTCGAAACCGAGGAACTTCAGCATTGAGGGAGTAACGGCCTTGTGGAAACGCAAACCACCCTTGTACGGGCCAATGGCGCTGTTGAACTGCACGCGATAACCGAGGTTGGTCTGAACCTCACCCTTATCGTCGATCCAGGTTACACGGAAAGTGAAGATGCGCTCGGGCTCAACCATGCGCTCAACGATCTTAGCCTTCTCAAACTCAGGATGCTGGTTATAAACCTCCTCGATAGACTCAAGGACTTCGCGAACAGCCTGCAGATACTCGGATTCGCCTGGGTGTTTAGCCTCCAGGTCGGCCATAATTTTCTCAACGTTCATGATAATAATAGAAAAAGTTGTTAATTAGATAAACTATTAAAGTTAATTAATGTCCGTTATTGATTCCGGAGGGGCACAGTGTTGCCGCTGAGCAGCCTCCAAAAAGCGTCACAAATATACAGTGATTTTTCCAAATGCAAGGCATTTTTGGTAAGGTTTTTGATATTTTTTTGATTGCCTATGAAAAAAGCAAAAAAAGCATAAAAAAACTTTTGCCACAAAAATTGCGCAATATTGACACTCTATCACAAAACCCCGCATTTTCCAAGCTAGATTTATCACCAAGACCCCCATCGAGGCTACAAATTGACAAAATGCCAGAAAAATGCATTTTCACTGGGTCTTGCAACAATAAAAAAAAAGCCGTAACTTTGTCACAATCAAAAAAGCCAAGAAACGAGAACAATACATATTATTATTTATAACTTCTAATTTCAATTAACACCGTTATGAAGAAACATAATTTTTATGCTGGACCGTCAATCCTGAGCCAGTACACTCTGGACAAGTGCGTTGACGCTATTCGTGACTTTGCAGGCACCGGCCTGTCGATTCTTGAGATTTCACACCGCAGCAAGGAGTTCCAGGCTGTCGTTGACGAGGCCGAGGCCCTGTTCAAGGAGTTGCTCGACATCCCCGAGGGCTACAAGGTACTGTTCCTGGGCGGTGGCGCCAGCACCCAGTTCTATATGGTTCCCGCCAACCTGCTGAAGACCAAGGCCGCTTACCTCGACACGGGCACGTGGGCCAACAAGGCCATCAAGGAGGCCAAGCTGTTTGGCGACGTCGAGGTTGTCGGTTCGTCCAAGGAGGACAACTACACCTATATCCCCAAGGGTTACACCGTTCCCACCGACGTTGACTACTTCCACATCACGACCAACAACACCATCTATGGTACCGAGATCCGTGAGGATTACGATCTCCCCGTACGCATGGTAGCCGATATGTCATCAGACATCTTCTCACGTCCCGTCGACGTGTCGAAGTATGACCTCATCTATGGTGGCGCACAGAAGAACATCGCTCCCGCCGGCGTTACCTTCGTTATCGTCAAGGAGGACGTCCTGGGCCAGGTGGACCGCGTTCTGCCCACGATGGTGAACTACAAGACCCACGTTGACAAGGGTTCGATGTTCAACACGCCTCCCGTATTCCCCATCTACGCAGCCCTGCAGACCCTGAAGTGGTACAAGGAGCTGGGTGGTGTGAAGGAGCTGCAGCGCATCGACGAGGAGAAGGCCGCATGCCTGTATGACGCCATCGACTCGAGCAAGATGTTTGTCGGCACCGTGAAGCCCGAGGACCGCTCGATCATGAACGTATGCTTCGTGATGAAGCCCGAGTACAAGGAACTGGAGAAGGACTTCCTGGACTTCGCCGGCACCAAGGGCATCGTTGGCATCAAGGGTCACCGCTCAGTGGGCGGCTACCGCGCATCTCTGTACAACGCCCTGCCCCTGGAGAGCGTGAAGGTGCTCGTTGACGCCATGAAGGAGTTTGAGAACAAGCATTAATCATCCAATCAATAAAACACAAGGAGTAACACAGAATCATGAAGATTTTAGTTGCAACCGAGAAGCCCTTTGCTCCCGTAGCAGTTCAGGGCATCCGCGAAGTGATTGAGGGCGCTGGCCACGAGCTCGTACTCGTAGAGAAAGGCACCCGCGAGGACATGATCAAAGCTATTGCCGACTGCGCCGGTCTGATCGTTCGCAGCGACAAGGTGGACAAGGAAGTGTTTGACGCAGCTCCCCAACTGAAGGTGGTTGTCCGCGCTGGCGCAGGTTATGACAACATCGACCTGGCCGAGGCTACCGCCCACGGCGTGTGCGTCATGAACACCCCTGGCCAGAACAGCAACGCTGTTGCCGAGCTGGTAATGGGAATGCTCATTACCCTGATCCGCAACCGCTATAACGGAACCAGCGGCACCGAGCTGCTGGGCAAGACGCTGGGTATCCATGCCTATGGCGCCGTGGGCCGTTGCGTGGCACGCATCGCCAAGGGCTTCGGCATGAAGATCAGCGCTTTGGACCCCTGGGTGAAGGACGAGGTCATGGAGGCCGATGGCATCCATCCCGTACACAGTGTTGAGGAACTCTACAGCGAGAACCAGTACGTGAGCCTCCACATCCCCGCAACCGACGAGACCCGCGGTTCGGTAGGCAAGAAGCTCATCGAGATGTTGCCCAAGAATGGTGTCCTGATCAATGCCGCCCGCAAGGAGGTCATTGACGAGGCTGGCCTGGCCGAGGCCATGGAGAGCCGTCCCGACTTCCGCTACGTAGCCGACGTGAAGCCCGCTAACGCCGAGGAACTCGAGGCTAAGTATCCCGAACGCGTGCTGTTCACGCCCAAGAAGATGGGTGCTCAGACCGCCGAGGCCAACATCAACGCCGGTCTTGCTGCCGCCAACCAGGTGGTTGCCCACCTGAAGGACGGCTGGAACCGCTTCCAGGTCAATAAATAAGGACTTGCAGTCCTTATCCCAGATAAAGTCCGCCACCCGATTGGGTCGCGGACTTTTTTTATTGCCACGGATTGCTTGTTGGCGGAATAATGACTAACTTTGCAGAACAGGAAAAGAAGCAAAACCAGATATTATCATTATGAAGCTAGCCGAAGCATTAAGCATCCGCAAGGAATTACAGACACGCATCGAGCAACTCAAGATGCGCATTACCAACAACGTGCGCATTCAAGAGGGCGAACAGCCAAGCGAAGAGCCACAAGAGCTGCTCAAGGAACTCGACAGTTGCCTCAAGCAACTGCAGGACCTCATCTATCGCATTAATGTGACCAATATGCATGCCATGAGCGGCAAGAAGACGTTGACACAACTGATGGCCGAGCGCGATGTGCTCACCAAGCGTGTGCAGGTGTTGCGCGAAGTGTTCAACCAGGCCTCATCGTCCAGCGAACGCTACTCACGCAGCGAGATCAAGTATGTCACCACAATCGATGTCAAGGCACTGGGCAAGCAGGTAGACAGATTGTCGTCCCAGTTGCGCACGCTCGACGTGGAAATTCAGTCCATCAACTTTTCCACAGAGTTGATGTGATTTTACAGAAAACAGGAATTGTAGGTCGTAGGCCAGTGGGGCGAACTGAAAACCCCTTATATGATCGCCGCCCGGGACGACGGCACTTGCCCATGCAGAGGCAATCACGGAGCAAGTCCTGCACGCCAGCACGGAGCACAGGGCATCAGGCATGTAGCATTACCACCAGTTGACCACTGACCACGACCGAGGGAGGGACGAGGGAATTTGAGACACGGGGACGGTTCTAACCATCCCCGTGTCCCACTAATGCACTTCAGTGAGAATTGCCGATCAGTTGGTGCCCTGGAGCTTGAAATTCACAGGTAACGTGTACCACACACGCACCGCGTAACCATTTTGACGCCCCGGGGTGAACTTGGGCAGTGATTTAACGACGCGTATAGCCTCCCTGTCTAGGTCCTTATCCACCGAGCGGGCAATCTTCACCTCACCGACACGACCGTCCTTCTCTACCACGAACTGGAGGATGACCTTACCCTGAACATTGTTCTCGGCAGCCATGGGCGGGTAATTGATGTGTGAGCTCAAATACTTCATCAGCGCGGCATCGCCACCGGGAAACTGGGGCATCTGCTCTACTAACGTGTGAATCACTTCCTTCACCTCATCTGGCTTCTTCTCTTCTTTCTTTTCAACGACAACCACATCGACTGCCTCTTGAAACAGAGTTCGGTCATCTTGGCCATTGTCAACATTGGTTTGTCCAAAGGCCCTGTTCGATTCTTCGATCTCGTCCTGAGACAGGATTTCATCTTCATGATTCACCTCATTGTCCTCGACAATGGCGAGTTCGGTAACTTTGATCGTATTCAGGATTTCCTCGGGGAGCACTTCGGGTTTCTCCTGATCGAGATGTTGCTGCTCGGGCTCGGGTTCTTCGGCTTCTTGCGTCATGTCGATAAACACAGTTTCCTGTCCGACATGCTCGGCAAGCCTTTTCTGCTCCAAGTACTGGTTAGCCTTGATGAAACCGAAAGCCAGCAGGCCAAAGATGATGGCGCCAATAAGGGTCCACATGACAGCCTTGTTATGACGATTGGTTGATTCAGTACGGATGACATAAGCACCGAAGTCCTTATTTTTCCCTTCAAACACGAGATCGCACCATTCACGCGATGATAAATTAAAGTCTTGTTTCATAATACTTTGATTTTAAAAGTTTAACAAATGTCCATAAACCCGTATTATTTCAGCTGTAAAGCGTTTTCTGAACCTCACGCCAAGCTGCTATATAACCGATTTCTCCAACAATCGAAACGTGTTAATTCAGGTTAGTAAAACGGGCTAACCCTCGCTTGCAAAATTAGTATAGATCACTGAAAAACGGCGAGCATCCGATGGTCATATGTTAAAGCTCAATATGCTGTTTATCAACTATTTACGAAACAAAAAGGTCATTTGAGGGTAATTCGGCATTTTGGGGTATCGATGATGGCGCTTGAAGTATCACTTCTTGACATAACGATGCCTCAACTTTAGCAAGCAGAGGCATTGAGATAATGTTACAAAAAAAGAGGATGTGCCAGAAATTTGACACACCCCCATTCTACTATGCGGGATTAACCGAAAGTCGATTAGTTGGTACCCTGGAGCTTGAAGGTAACGGGCAGCGTGTACCATACGGACACAGCCTGACCATTCTGGCGACCCGGGGTGAACTTGGGCAGCGACTTGCAGACGCGAACGGCCTCGCGGTCGAGGTCCTTGTCCACCGAACGGACAACCTTAACTTCGCCCACCTTACCAGTCTTGTCAACAACGAACTGCACAACGACACGACCCTGAACATTGTTCTCGGCGGCCATGGGCGGATAGTTGATGTGTGACTGGAGGTACTTCATCAGAGCAGCCTCACCACCTGGGAACTGGGGCATCTGCTCAACAGAGCGGAAGATTTCCTCTTTCTTCTCCTCCTTGGGCTTCTCTTCCTTCTTCTCAACGACAACCTCTTCCTTCAGGGTACGGGTAACGTTACGGTCCTCAGTACCTTTCTCGTTATCCTTCTGACCGAAAGCGGTCTCGGTTTCCTTCAACTCATCTTGAGTCTTGATCTCGTCCTCCTTCTTCACCTTCTCGTCCTCGACGATTTGGAGCTCGGTAACCTTTACCGACTTCAGCACCTCCTCGGGGAGCACCTCAGGCTTGGGTTGTTCGAGACGTTCCTGTTCGGGCTCGGGCTCCTCGGCGTCTTGCGACATATCGATGAGCACCTCCTCCTGTTCACCTTGCTCGGCAAGCCTTCTCTCCTCGAGGTACTGGTTAGCCTTCACGAAACCGAAGGCGAGCAGACCGAAGATGACGGCACCGATGATGGTCCACAGGACAGCTTTGTTGTGACGCTTGGGAGAGTCTGTACGGATGACATAAGCACCGAAGTCCTTATTCTTCCCTTCAAACACGAGGTCACACCATTCACGCGATGAAAGATCAACTTCTTTTGCCATAATTCGAATTCTTTCTTTTAATGATTAAACAAATCCATTAATCCAACATCACTTCTTCTCATTCTTGGCCTTGACCATAATCATCATCGCCGAGTCGACCTCATTGATGCGGTCGATCTGGTAGCGGCTGATGTTGTTGATCTGCATCTCGTCGAGCACGCTCACAACGTGGGCATAGCTGGCGTTAGGCGTGGCCTTGATAATCACAACCGGGCGCTTGAGGGTGGAGTCGTTGCGAATCTTCTTAGCCTTCTCCTGGTAGATCGAGTCGTTTTTCTCCTCATTCTTGGAGAACTTCATCTCTTTCCATTCCTTCTTGAGGTCAGCGATCTTGAGGACCACATCCTTGTTGCGCTCTTGTAGAATCTCGCGGATTGCGGGATAAGCACCGCCGGTATTGGCACCGAACTCAATCTGCTTCATGTTGCTCTCGCCCTGAGCAAGATTGTCGGTTTCGGGCATACCGTCGTAGTAGTAAAGCATGCCCTCGCTGGGATCAGAGAGGCCCTTGTCGTTGAGCTTACCATCGATGATGATGGTAACAGCCTCGGACTGCTTTACCTTGTTCTGCTGTTCTTTCTCCACCTTCTCGTTGGTAGGCAACGCGATTTGGAGCGTCTGGCTCTTGATCATAGTGGTACACAACATAAAGAAGGTGATCAGCAGCATGTTCATGTCAACCATAGGGGTGAAGTCGATACGGGTATCGAACTTTTTCTGACGACTTTTACTCTTGATTGCCATATCTTATTCCTCCTCCGTTTTAAGGGCCGTCATCAGGGTGAACTTGTTCATCTTCATGGTCTGGAGGTTATCCATCACCACGTTCACCACGCTGTAAGGCGTAGTCTGGTCGGCCTTGATTGCAATACCACGTCCTTTAACCATGGATTCCTGGAGTTCGGGGTTCACCGAGTTATAGGCGGCCCTAATCCACATCTGGAATTCGTTGGGGTTGTTTGGATCTTCATTCATGTTGATTGGGACACCGGGGCCAGCCTCGAGCGCTTTGTCGCGCTGGTCGGGTTCCAGGTTCAACCATTCTTTCATCTTAGTGATAGGTACGCCGAATGCGTTCAGTTTCGAGAAGGTCTCAATCTCCTTGTTGGTAAACGCGAGGTTTGCACTGGGATGAGTCTTCTTGTACTCGGCGACCATATTCTTAAGTAAGTCGGCGCGAACCGTCTCGCTCTTCATTGTCGAGTCCTTGCTACCGAGCACTTCAAGGAAGACCTTGCCCTCGGGGCTGACAAGAACTGACAACAGGTTAGCATCAGGAACCTTTTCCTCGGAAACTGAGGGGGGCGTGATCACGGTCACGGGTTCCTTCTGAAGGAATGTAGAAGTCAACATGAAGAAAGTCAACAGAAGCACCGTCACATCAGACATAGCGGTCATGTCGATGCGCGTCTCTTTCTTTTTGATTTTGACTTTTCCCATATTTCTAAATTACCTTAATCTGTTTGTTTAAAAACGATTAATTAATCAGCTGCTAACCAATAATTAGTGAGTAGCGGAGAAGGTAGAAACAGTAGCGAAGCCCAGCTCATCGATAGCATAGGTCATGTTATCGATCTTGTTGGTGTAGAAGTTGTAACCGATCAGTGCGAGGGCAGCGGTTGCGATACCGAGAGCGGTATTAACAAGTGCCTCAGAGATACCGGTCGACAGCTCGGTCGAGTCAGGAGCACCCGAAGCGGACAGAGCCTGGAATGACTTGATCATACCCAACACAGTACCGAACAGACCGATCAGGGTACCCAGGGTGGTCAGGGTTGCCAGCACGGGCAGGTTCTGCTGCAGGGCGGGCATCTCCAGAGAGGTAGCCTCCTCGAGGGTAGCCTGGATCGAAGCGACCTTCTGCTCCTTGCTCAGGACTGTGTCCTTCTCCATCTCTTTGTACTTCTGGAGGGTAGCGTAAACAACAGCGCCTACAGTACCTTTCTGCTTGCGGCAGAGGTCCTCAGCCTTGGCCATGTCATGGTTGCGCAGGGCAGCCTTCACGTCCTCGACAAACTTGGTGGTGTTACCTTTACCCTTAGCCTTAGCCAGAGCAATCCAGCGCTCAACGCAAAGAACAATCACAGTGAGGAAGCAGGTGATAAGCACGGGCACAACGACACCGCCCTTATACACAGTACCCAGCAGGTTAATGGGACCTTCCTTGGCCACGGCATCCTTGAAGTTAGCAGGATTGCCCAGCACGAAGAGGTAGAAAAGAACTGCTAAGATAAAGCAAACGAGAATGACGAGCGATGCGCTCTTGATACCACTAACGTTGCTGCTCACGTCTTTCTTGGCAGCGGTCTGTGGCTTCTGAATGTTTGTTTGTTCAGCCATAATTTAAAAAAATTAGTTTAAAGAATGAATTAATAAAATTATAAATTTAGTTATTAAAGTTTGTTGTTCCAGCATGTGTCACATGGGCTCGTTCTGCTTGCAGAGGTTAGCACAAGCAACTGAAACCCAATAGTTTTCACGGCAAGATATGACCTCATTAAGTTTCCCAAGAAGCCATTTTGCCTAAAAAATTAACGCAAATTTATCACAATTATTTGAAAACACCACACATCGCGGCATTTTTTTTCGTCTTTTTTTATTAACAATGGCTTTTTGCAAATCGCGGCCCAGGCTAGGCAGCAGGTGATTTTGCCCCTCGACGGCACGCTTCTGTCCACGCCTCACCAGCGCAGGCGTGGATGTCGCGGGCAAGTATTTTTGTGCCACAATGCTTTTATTGCAGATAATTGATAGAAATGTGATATCTTTTTTATACCTTTGCACACATTATTTAAATAAATATTGATACCAAAAATAAATATATCATGGCAACTTTCAGACTCAAGAAGGGGTTCGACATCCATCTTGTGGGTGCTGTGAGTGATAACGCAGTGGTCACTACCGGCCAGCCACAGAGTGTTGCTGTCATTCCCGACGATTTCCATGGGATTATCCCTCGCATGGAAAAGAAAGAGGGGGAGCACGTCGCCTGCGGCGAGCCCCTCTATCACGACAAGAATCATGAGGCCATTAAGGTTGTTGCACCTGTGAGCGGTACCGTCAAGGAGGTGCGCCGCGGTGAGCGCCGCCACATTGACGCCATTGTCATCGTTCCCGATGGCAAAGCCGAGACCGTGACACTCGACACCAAGCAACCCGCCGAGCAGGTGCTGCTGGCATCGGGCTTGTGGGTGATGATGAGGCAACGCCCCTATGACGTGGTTCCCGCGCCAGGCATCAAACCCCGCGACGTGTTTGTCACGGTATTTGACTCGGCGCCCCTGGCTCCCGACCTGGATGTTGTTCTGGGCGACAAGCGCAAGTATATTGCAAAGGGTGTGGAGATACTCAACGGCATGACCGACGGCAAGGTCTACGTCAGTGTGCGCGAGGGTCAGTCTATCGAAGCCCCCGGGGCCGAGGTCAACACCTTTGTTGGTCCCCATCCCGCCGGCAACGTGGGCGTGCAGGCATCCCATTTGGCTCCGGTCAACAAGGGCGACACCGTGTGGACAATGGACATCGTGACGCTGGCCCGCATCGGTGAGCTGTTCACCACCGGCAGGGTGAGCCACGACACAGTGGCCGTCATCGATGGCGAGATGGTGCAGCAGCCCCGGTATGTCAGCACCGTGATGGGAGCCGACCTACAGACCGTGCTCAAAAACGAGCTGACCAATGTGGCCCAGAGCCGCATCATCAGCGGTAACGTGCTCACTGGCGTGAGAGTCACCGCCGACCAATGGTTACGTGCTCCCTACCGCCACATCACCATCATCCCCGAGAACAACCATCCCGACGAGTTCATGGGCTGGGCCTCGCTGTGCCCGAGCCGGTTCTCGCTCTACCGCACCTTCACGACGTGGTTGCGCGGACTGGGCAAGCCCGTGAGCATGGACAGCCGCATCAAGGGTGGCGAGCGCGCCATCGTGCGGACCGGTGAGTATGACGCGATGCTGCCGATGGACATCTACGGTGAGTTCCTCATCAAGGCCATCATCAGCGGCGACATCGACAAGATGGAGCAACTGGGCATCTACGAGATCGCGCCCGAGGACTTTGCCCTGGCCGAGTTTGCCGACACCAGCAAGCTGGAGCTGCAACGCATTGTGCGCGAGGGCCTGGACAAGTTGCGTGCCGAGATGTCCTGACCCCAATGAGTTATATCCATTTCTGATAACATTATCGCTATTCAACAATATATCATTGATATGAAAGCATTAAGGAATTTAATGAACAAGTTGGAGCCCACATTCCGTCCGGGCGGCAAGCTGGCTAAGCTGGAGTCGGTCTATGACGGCATGGAGACCTTCCTGTTCACGCCCAACGCCACCTCGCGGTCGGGCGCACATATTCACGACGGCAATGACCTGAAGCGCACCATGATCACCGTGGTGGTTGCCCTGATTCCTGCGTTGCTGTTCGGAATGTATAACATCGGTTACCAGCACTACCTGGCCATCGGCCAGAACAACGTCGGCTGGCTCACGATGTTCCTCTACGGTCTGCTGGCCTTGCTGCCAGTGATTGTGGTAAGTTATGTCGTGGGTCTGGGCATCGAGTTCATCAGCGCGCAGATCCATCACAAGGAGATTCAGGAGGGCTTCCTCGTCACGGGAATCCTCATCCCCCTGATTGTTCCCATCAACACTCCGCTGTGGATGACGGCTATCGCGACAGCGTTTGCAGTCATCTTTGCCAAGGAAATCTTTGGCGGCACGGGCATGAACATCTTTAATGTCGCCCTCATCACCCGCGCGTTCCTGTTCTTCTCCTACCCGTCGCGCATGAGCGGTGACGAGGCGTTTGTCAAGGTGGACAGTGCCCTGGGTATGGGCGGCGGCACGGTAGTGGACTCCTTCACTGGCGCCACGCCGCTGGGACAGGTGGCCACGAGCGTGGGCGACCCGGTAATGACCGATATCCTGGGCGAACCCATCAGCTGCATGGACGCCTTCATCGGCCTCATCCCCGGCTCACCGGGCGAGACCTCGATGATCGCCATCCTGATTGGTGCGGCTATCCTGCTGATCACGGGCATTGCCTCATGGAGGATCATGTGCTCGGTGTTTGTCGGTGGTCTGGCAATGGGGGCTCTGGTTCACGCACTGCCCAGTGCGACCTATCCCGCGTCGATGCTCGACCCGATGACACAGCTGTGCCTGGGCGGCTTCGCCTTTGGCGCGGTGTTCATGGCAACCGATCCCGTAACGGGAGCGCGCACCAAGTTGGGCCAGTACATCTACGGCTTGCTGATTGGCGTGTTTGCCATCCTGATTCGTGTTTACAACAGTGGTTATCCCGAGGGCATGATGCTCGCCATCCTGCTGATGAACGCTTTTGCCCCGCTCATCGATCACTGTGTGGTATCGTCTAACATCAAGCGTCGCGCCCGTCGCGCCGCCACTAAACAATAAAGGAGGGGGTAAGCTATGAACAAGAACAGTAATACTTATCAGATCCTGTATGCCGCGGTCATGGTATTGCTCGTGGGCTCGGTGCTGGCGCTCATCTACATGGCGCTCAAGCCCAAGCAGGACGAGAACATCGCCAACGACACCCGCAAGCAGATTCTGAGTGCGCTGCACATTGCCGCGCCCGACGAGTCCCAGGTCAAGGACACCTATGAGAACTACGTCATCCAGGACCTGCTGGTGGACGCTGACGGCAATATTGTGGACAGCGCCAAGAACGTGGCCTTTGACGTGCAGATGAAAACCAACGTGAAATTGCCCGATGCCGAGCGCAAGCTGCCCGTGATGAAGTGCCGCATGGATGACGGAAGCATCAAGTACGTGCTGCCCGTCTATGGCGCCGGACTATGGGGTCCCATTTGGGGCTATATCGCCATGAACGAGGACGGCAACACCATCTATGGCGCCAACTTCTCGCACGAGGGCGAGACCCCGGGCCTGGGCGCCCGCATCGCCGACGAGGAGTTCCAGGACCTGTTCAGGGACAAGCACCTGTTCCAGAACGGCGACTACAAGGGTGTGGTCGTGCTCAAGAAGGGCCAGAAGTCGACCAACGGCGCCGAGCAGATCGACGCGTTGACCGGAGCCACCATTACCAGCCGCGGAGTGAGCGACATGCTGGCCGACTGCCTGGTGCGCTACGAGGCCTTCCTCATGAAGCTGCAGAGCACCGCCCCCGCCGAGGCCCCCGAGAGTGAAACCAATAACGTCAATCAACCCGAATAAACCCATCACTCATGACTATGTTATCAAAGAAAAACAAAGAAGCATTGTTCAACCCGCTGTCCAAGGATAATCCCGTCTTGGTGCAGATTTTGGGTATCTGCTCCTCGCTTGCCGTCACCGCCAGTCTGGAGCCCGCCATCGTGATGGGCATCTCGGTAATTGCCGTTCTGGCGTTCAGCAACGTGATCATCTCGTTCCTGCGCAAGACCATCCCCACCAATATCCGCATTATCGTGCAGCTGGTGGTGGTTGCCGCGCTTGTCATCATCGTGCAACAGATTCTCACCGCCTACCAGTATGACGTGAGCAAACAGCTGTCGGTATTCATCGGCCTGATTATCACCAACTGCATCCTGATGGGCCGCCTGGAGGCTTTCGCGATGCACAACACGCCCTGGCCGTCGTTCCTCGACGGCATCGGCAACGGTTTGGGCTACACCATCATCCTGGTGATTGTGGCCTTCATCCGCGAACTGCTGGGCTCGGGCAAGCTGTTTGGCTATCAGGTGGTGCCCCAGTGGTGCTACGACCATGGCTACGAGAACAATGGTCTGATGATCCTGGCCCCCATGGCACTGATTACCGTGGGGTGCATCATCTGGATTCACAGGGCCCACAACAAGGATCTCCAGGAGGATTAACGGACATGTTTAACCATTAACAAGACAACACAAGACAATGGAAGAACTCAATCTGTTTATCAAGTCGATCTTCATCGACAACATGATATTTGCCTACTTCCTGGGCATGTGCTCATTCCTGGCAGTGTCCAAGAATGTGAAGACGGCCTTCGGCCTGGGCATTGCGGTAACCTTCATGCTGGTGGTGACGCTGCCCATCAACTTCCTGCTCAACAAGTACGTGCTGCAACAGGGAGCCCTGACGTGGCTCAGTCCCGCCCTGGCTGGTGTGGACCTGAGTTTCCTGGGACTTATCCTATTCATTGCGGTTATCGCCTCGGCCACCCAGCTAGTCGAGATGGCGGTCGAGAAATTCTCGCCCTCGCTCTATGCCTCGCTGGGCATCTTCCTGCCGCTGATTGCCGTGAACTGCGCCATCCTGGGCGCATCGCTGTTCATGCAGCAGCGCGACTTCGGGTCGGCCTGGACGGCAACGGTCTATGGTGCCGGCTCGGGCATCGGCTGGCTGCTCGCCATCGTGGGCATTGCCGCCATCCGCGAGAAACTGGCTTACAGCGACATTCCCAAGCCCCTGCGCGGCGTGGGCATCGCGTTCATCATTACTGGTCTCATGGGCATTGCCTTCATGAGTTTCCTGGGCATTAGATTAGGATAAGGAGGAGACATAACACTATGATACTGATATCTAACATTTCTATCACAGTATTGGCGAGCGCACTGGTGTTCCTGGTGCTCACCCTGTTGCTCGTCATCCTGCTGCTCGTGGCCAAGCACTACCTGGTACCCTCGGGCAAAGTGAAAATCAACATCAACAACGGCACCAAGGAGCTGGAAGTGGCCAGCGGCAACACCCTGCTGAACACCCTGCACGAGAACGGTGTGATGCTCTCGAGCGCCTGTGGCGGCAAGGGCAGCTGCGGCCAGTGCAAGGTACAGGTGACCGAGGGCGGCGGCCAGATCCTGCCCACCGAGGTGGGCCACTTCTCACGCAAGGAGCAACAGGACCACTGGCGCCTGGGCTGCCAGGTCAAGGTCAAGGACAACCTGTCGATCCAGGTACCTGACAGCGTGCTGTCGGTCAAGGAGTATGAGTGCACCGTGGTAAGCAACAAGCTTGTCTCCTCGTTCATCAAGGAGTTTATCGTGGCGCTGCCTCCTGGCGAGCACATGGACTTCATCCCTGGCAGCTATGCACAGATCCGGATTCCCGAGTACGAAATGGACTACGACAAGGACATCGACAAGGAGTCGCTGGGCGAATATCTGCCAACGTGGGAGAAGTTTGGCCTGTTCAGCCTCAAGTGCCGCAACGACGAGGCCACCGTGCGTGCCTACTCCATGGCCAACTATCCGGCCGAAGGAGACCGCTTCATGCTCACCGTGCGCATCGCTACCCCACCCTTCAAGCCCAAACCCCAAGTGGGCTTCCAGGACGTGATGCCCGGTATCGCATCGAGCTACATCTTTACCCTCAAGCCTGGTGACAAGGTGATAATGAGCGGCCCCTACGGCGACTTCCATCCCATCTTTGACAGCAAGAAGGAGATGATCTGGATCGGTGGTGGCGCCGGCATGGCACCGCTTAGGGCTCAGATTCTGCACATGACGCGCTCGCTCAACACGCGCGACCGCGAGATGCATTACTTCTATGGCGCACGCTCGTTGAGTGAGGTGTTCTATCTCGAGGACTTCCTGCAGCTTGAGAAGGACTTCCCCAACTTCCACTTCCACTTGGCCCTGGACCGTCCCGACCCAGCAGCCGACGAGGCGGGCGTGAAGTACACTGCGGGCTTTGTCGCTCCCGTGCTGCGCGACACCTATCTGGGCCAGCACGAGGCTCCCGAGGATTGTGAGTACTACATGTGCGGTCCTGCCATGATGAGCAAGACGGTCAACGACGTGCTCGACTCGCTGGGCGTTGATCCGTCATCGATCCACTACGACAACTTCGGGTAATCTCCACACTACCCTACCTCAATCACAACGGGCGACCCACACCAGGGCCGCCCGCTTTTCTTTTTCATTATCGTTACTGATTACTTCAGGGTCTCGATCCAGACCTTGAGGCTGTCAACGGGAGGATTGCCGTTGAGCACCTTGCCGGGGAGAATCCAGTTGGCGTTGGGGGCGCTGGCTTTCTTCAGGTCCTCACCGCTCTTGCCCATGTCACTGCCGCCACTGGTGGCAAACGGGATGATAGTCTTACCCGTGAGGTCATACTGCTCCAGGAAGGTGTTGATGATCCTGGGTGCGGTGTACCACCAGATGGGGAAGCCCACATAGATGGTGGTGTACTGGTCCATGTTCTCGACCTTGACGGCCACGGCGGGACGAGCGGTAGAGTCCTTCATCTCGATGGTGGAACGGCTCTGCTCGTTCTTCCAGTCCAAGTCCTCGGCAGTGTAGATCTGCTCGGGAACGATCTCAAACAGGTCGGCATCGGCAGCCTCGGCAAGTGTCTTAGCCACCTCAGCCGTGATGTGGGCCTCGCTGGCCGAGAAATAAGCCACAAGCGTTGTCTTAGCCGTGGAGGTGCTGTCGGTAGCAGCGGCAGCAGCGCCTTCTCCAGTCTTGTTCGTGTTCTGGCATGCGCCCAGCATCAGGGCGGCAGCAGCGATAAGCAATGATAATCTCTTCATAATAATTAATAATGTGATTGATGATAAGTGATAGATTACATGTTGAGTAGCAATAAAAAGAAACTGTCCGCGCACCCCACAAAAGGGTGTCACAGACAGTTATTTCTTCATAATGAATGCCTTAGCCTCATTTCTTCAGGTCCACCTTGCCGGGAGTTGCCGGTTTCTCAGCGCTCACCTTGGGGGCAACGGTTTTCTGGGAAGACTCGGCAGGCTTAACAGGAGCCGATGAAACCTTGCCACCCACCTTGTTGTAGCGCTTGTTCAAGCCCTCAACCACTTCCTTGGTCACGTCATACTTCTCGTCGATGTAGAGTGTGGCACTCTTGCGCAGCACCATGTCAAAGCCTTTCTTCTTAGCATAGTCCTTCATGAAGTTGTCGATGGAGTCGAGCAGCTGGATCTGGCTCTGGTTGAGCTCATTCTGGATGCTCTGCTGCAGGCCGTCAAGATAATTCCCGGCATCGGTCTGCATCTTCTGCAACTTGGCCTGATCGGCATTGAAGGCCTCCTCGGTAAGGTATTGGTTATTCTGATACTTCTGCTGCATGGCATTGCCAAACTTGCTGATCTCGCTAGCACGCTGCTTCTGCGCAGCGTCATACTGGTTCTGACGGCGCAACATGGCCTCGTTGATGTCCTTGGCCAGGTTGTAATTGGCCATGATGGAATCCTCGTCGATGTAGCGGATCTTGAGATTCTCCATCGCGGCACCACCTGCGGGCTTGGGAGCCTCGGCAGGCTTGTTATTGCATGACGAAGCACTGGTCATCAGCACGATAGCAGCAAACACTGCAAGCTTGGTGTAATGTTTAATGAAGTTCATTTCAAACGTTGTTTTTTTGACTTTTTCTTGTAGTATTGTTATTAGTTGTAAAATTCCTTGTCACGGGCACAGGTGATGCCACGCTTGCGCATCTCGGCATTGTCATGGATGTGGGTATTGGGAAACCGACCGCCCTTAACAAAGAATATCTTGACGCCTAGCAGCAGCAGCGCCAGTCCCACAATAGCCAATGTCAATAATAATGTCATCATTGTGCAAAAAGACCTGCAAATTTAGTGATACTTTGTGAGTTCACGCACGATAATTAGCAATTATTTAGGCCATAATGATTGAATAGCCCCACGATTTAACAAAAATTCAAAGCGTTAAAGATTAACTAACACTTCCACCCCCACTCTACTATTATCAAAACCTGTCAACCATTCCGATTCATTTTTGTACATTTGCCATTGAATTCAAGCAGCAATTACAATCCTTCAATCAAAAAAAATCGCCATCATGCAGTCTTTTCATCCAATATGGCATCATAACAATGAAAACGATATTTATTGGATGGACATGGAGCGTGTCATCGGAGCAGCTCTGGCTGGTGACCAACAGGCCATCGCCAGGCTCTATAACGCATATTCCCGCAAGGTACTGGGGATATGCTATAACGTCGTGGGCAATCGTTCTGTAGCCGAGGAATTGTCCCATGATGCCTTTGTGTTGGCCTTCTCCAAACTGGATCACCTGCGTGACCGCAATCGTTTTGACGCTTGGCTGTCAAGCATTGCGTCCAATGTGGCATTGCGCTACAAGCAACGCCATCATACACTGACCACAGTTCCTGTTGATGACATGCCAGATGAAGCCTGGATTACCGATGAGCCAGCAGACATGCCGTCGATGAGCGAAATCATGGCAGCTGTGAACGCCCTGCCCAACGGCTATGGCAAAGTGTTCAAGATGGCCGTCATGCAGGACATGTCTCACAAGGAAATCGGCGAAATCCTGGGCATTGCCGCCCACTCCTCATCATCACAGCTAGCAAGGGCTAAAAAAATGTTGCAGCACTCGCTGGCCAAGTATTGGGCCATCATTCTGCTTGCACTGCTCACGCCACTGGCCCTGCTGTTCCAGCGCCAGCCCAAGACCATCGACGAGCGCCAGCCCAAGACCGCCGAGGCCGATAAACCCACTGTCGAAACAGGTGACCGTCAGCAAGTGACTGAGCCCGTCAGACAACAACGCACGGGAAGCCACAATCTGGCTATCACCGTCCCCGAGAGATATGAGCGACCCAGTACCAGTATGGCAGATACGACCAGTGTAGAAAAATCTTCTACAGAGCGCACCGACACGACAACAGACATTCCCGATCATGAGTTGCCTCACCTCAAACTGAATGGCGACATCCATTTTGCAAACGTTGGTCATGGCACCACTATACGACCCAAGCAAGACGGATTCAAACGTTGGTCAGCCGATTTGGCTTACATTGGACAACCCTCGCCAGAGGCAAATCGGATGTCCCCTCACAACTTTGTGGTAACCGATTTTCTTGTGCCAACAGTTCCTGGAGAGTCTGATCCGACAATGATTATTGATAACTGGAGGAATTATGTCGCTTATCTTGAGGAGTTCAGCGATATTCTGTCATCTACCGATGAGAAATATTTCATCATGAAGCAGATCGCCAATAGCAACGAGTCCCTCAACAACGGCCAAATCGTGCGTAAAGCTCACCACAGTCTGCCACTGACCTATTCGTTGTCACTGCGGTATCAAGCCAACAAGCGGATCGGGCTGGAGAGCGGACTCCAGTACACAAGACTCAACTCTTTGTTCCAGACGGGAGAGGGTGCTAACAGGATTGATGAGAAACAGCGCATCGACTACCTGGGCGTGCCGTTGAAAGTTTCTTATCGCATCTGGAGCGGCAAGCACGTGGGCATCTACACCTCGGCGGGTGTGACACTGGAGATTCCAGTGAAATCAATAGTTTCGACAGAATATATCTTGAACAACCAGCCGCAGTTGCGCAATAGCCATCACCTGGATGTGCCGTTGCAGTGGTCAACAGGCATAGGCATTGGCGTGCAGTACAATATCACACCATCAATCAGCATCTTTGCAGAGCCTGGCGTGCAATACTACATCCCTGACGGCAGCGGCTTTGAAACCTACCGCACGCAGCATCCGTTTACCATCACAATTCCCGCTGGCTTACGCTTCACATGGTAGTTAAAATCGACAAAATGATGCAGTCTTCATCTATTGAATATGACTCTATTAGTTCCAGACCCATTAAGGCGGCAATCATCTTTGACGGTCTCGTGGCGAGTTCTGCCGAGCAAATGCTTATCGAGTTAAAAGCGACATCTCAACGCACAACATTCTATGGTCAAGACAACACTCGGGGATGTATTGATTTCTCAAATGTCAGACCAGCTGCTGAACTGCCAAATTGCAAAGCTATGCTTGCCATTCCCACCACGCGCTCCTTGCGAGTGGTTAAAGGAACAGGCATAGATGATACAGGTATTGCACCAGATGTGTGTATCACCTTGCCCCTGCCCACCAAATTGACGAACAATGTAGATGAATGGACAATATGGATTGCCCAAGAATTAGAGAAGTAAACACTATGAGAGCATAGACCTATTGGCTCACCGATGACCTCGGTGGGCTTTTTCATGCTCATAACGGTGTCTTTTCCTGACTACGTTGATCTACGCATTTCATGTCGAGACCGACACCAACATTTCGAGGGCCCTATGCAGTCCATGATGGTCTGGCGGCATCTACACTTGTAGAAAACCAAACCATCATGGATTTTTTATGTACAAACTGACTGACTATCTCTACAACGGGCTGTTGTATCTCAACAATATGTCCCGACCACGGCACAAGCGGTTGAGCCAACTGATGCTCTATGCCACCACAGCTTGCCAATCAAGGTGTAAGCACTGCAACATCTGGCAAAAAGGGCGTGAGCACCTGTCTCTTGACGACATCAAGCGAGTCATGCGCAGCCGTTGCATCACACATCGAACGACCATCGGGCTCGAAGGAGGCGAATTCATCCTGCATCCACAGGCCGACGAAATCATGGCGTGGTTCCATGAGCACCACCCTAATTACACGCTGCTGACCAATGGCCTCGCCCCGCGACGCGTCATCGATGCCGTGAAGCGATTCCATCCTCGCCACCTGTATATCTCACTTGACGGAGACAGGGAAACTTACAAGACAATGCGGGGGTGTGACGGATATGGCAGAGTGATTGAGGTTGTAGAAGCATTGAGAGGCGAGGTGGCGCTGTCACTCATGTTCTGCCTGTCGCCGTGGAACTCGTTCAAGGACATGGAGCACGTCATCAATGTTGCCTTGCATTACGGCATTGACGTGCGCATCGGCATCTATGGCACGATGGCTTTCTTTGACACGACAAGTGACCTGCTCACGATGAGCGACTACACGGGCCAAATACCGAACAACATTCACAAAACACAAGAAAACTTTGATTTTGTCGCCCTCTATGACCAGTGGAGGCATGGGAATTTAAAACTGCGTTGCCAGAGCATCATGAGCAGTCTGGTCATCCACAGCAATGGGGATGTGCCTTTGTGCCAGAATCTTGACGTCAAGCTGGGCAACATCCATGAGCAGCCACTGGATGATATTTTCAACAGCTCGCTGGCTTGTGAGACCCAATGTCGGTATTCCAGGCAGTGCAACGACTGTTGGATCAACTTCCACCGCAAGTATGACATCATCCTCATGCGCAATTTCGAGCGCTTGTTGCCCAAACGGGTCATTGAGCGGTTCTATGGACCGTATCAATGGACAAATGACCCAACCATCACTTATCATAAACTCCTGCAATCATGATACAACAACTCATCAACCGCTACAAGAGGATGCGCACCCAGCGCTACCTCAACGAGACCTACCGTTGCCAGTACGCCTTCGTCGGCTTGGGTCAGCACAGCCTGACCAACCTCTACCCCGTGCTTCACTACCTGCAAGTGCCGCTGAAATACATCTGTGTGACCAGTGAACACAAGGCAAGGCTAATCGAGCGCAAATTCAAAGGTATAATAGCAACGACCAGACTTGATGACGTCCTCCATGATGAAGACGTGAAAGGTGTGCTGGTCGCGGCATCACCCCGTGCCCATTTCTCCCTAGCCTCACGCGTGATACAAAGTGGCAAATCGCTGTTTATCGAGAAGCCGCCTTGCCAATCGGTTGCCCAACTGAGAGAACTCATCTCCATGCAGCGCGCCAGCGGTTCGCCGGTAGCTATGGTGGGGTTGCAACAGCGCTATGCTCCAGCAGTACAGATACTCATGAAGCGGCTAAAGGGCGAGCGCCTGCTCAACTATGACCTGCATTATCTTACGGGCGCTTATCCCGAGGGTGATGCCCTTCTCGACCTTTACATCCACCCGCTGGACTTGGCAACATGGCTGTTTGGCAAGGCCGAGATCGTTTCCTATTTAGAGATTGAAGAGGGATCCTATCTCCTGTTGCTGCGCCATCAGCACATAGTCGGCACCATTGAACTATCCACCTGCCACTCCTGGCAAGACGCACAACAATCACTCACCGTCCACACCCATTCGGGCACTTATCGTCTGAATCAATGCGAGGAGTTGAGTTTTATTTCCAAACAACCCGTCATCGCAGGCATCCCTATGGAAAAAATCCGTCCCCGCCATCAATCGGTCGAATACCTGTACCGTCACGACGGTTTTTCCCCCATCCTTGCAGGCAACACCCTTTTCACTCAAGGCTTCTTCCAAGAAATCACCACCTTTATCAACGCCGTCGAAGGAAAGCAGGCGAACGTCCAGACCGATCTCAAATCCATCGAGCAGACACTACAATTGATAGAATGGGTAAAATAGGGACGGTTCTTTTGATGTAATTTTCAGGGTAATGAAAGCCATAACTCTATCTATCCGTCCATTCGTCCAGATGCGCGTGTCTCCGGCCTCTTGATACCTGTGCTACTCATTCACGCTCTCACGAACAGATGGACAGATAGACGAATAGACTTATCGGCAATTTGGGTAAAAGAAACCGCTATTATGATAGGTGGCGTGTGGGGTTTTCTTTGTTACTTTGCAATGCTAAATCAATCTTCAAACCTATAACGATTAAAATGAAAACAAGACCTTACATTATCTGCCACATGATGGCATCGCTCGACGGCAGGATTGACTGTGACATGACGGAGCAAATCGACGACACCAACCACTACTACGAGGCGCTGGACCAGTTGGAGTGCCCCTCGGTCATGGAGGGCAAGATCACGCTGGTCAAGCACTCGGCCCTGCCCGGCTTCTTCCAGGGGACCCAGCCCCACAAGGATGCTGGACAACAAGTCTATAAAGCTGTCGAGGCCGAGGGGTATGCCATCGGTGTGGATACCAACGGCACCCTGCTATGGGGCGATGACACGACCGAACACTTCGGCAAGCCATTGCTGATGATCCTCTCGGAGAAAGCCAGCGCGGAATACCTTGCCTACTTGAAAGGCAAGCAGATATCCTATCTCACAATAGGACAAGAGAGTATCGACTTAAAGGCGGCAATGGAAATCCTGCGCCGCGACTTCGGCATTGAGCGGCTGGCAGTGGTCGGCGGCGGACACATCAACGGCTCGATGCTGGATTTGGGGCTGATTGACGAGGTGAGCATGATGTACGGCTACGGCATCGACGGTCGTGAAGGCATGGCAGCCGCCTTTGACGGCAGGCCCATGAGCCGCGGCCCCGTGCGATTGACCTTCAAGTCGGTCACCGAGCAGGACGGCATCGTGTGGATGCGCTACCTGGTGGACCGTCAAAGCTGACACCAAAGTGCGTTAACCTCCATCAACAAAACTTATTTAGTCTTAAATATCACCGACGGGGCGGCTTGATGTGCTTGCCCTGTCGGTTTGTTTATATTACATTTGTGGCATCTTATTAACCAAAACGAACTGAATAAAATGAAAAAAGCAACTACAATTCTGCTGACTCTACTTGCCGCAGTCTTGACTTTTACCGCCATGGCCCAGGAGGATGGAAGCGCCATTCAAGCCAAGGTAATAATCAATGGTTATTTCTTCACCGAGACTCCAGAGGTCACCGATTGCGGCAGTCCGTCAATCATCACGGTCGATGATGGGCAGAAGAACCGCATGATTGCCTATATCTACCCCAGCGAGTTACCAGAATCCATCACCAGTCAAGCCATACCTGTCGAAAAGGTGTTTCACGGTCAGGCATTCCTCGACAAGTATAACCTGGCGCGGGAAATGATACAGGTGACCAGCCAGTCGAGTGATTTGGCAAAACCTGTTGTTGGAGAACCGTTCCCCGCCTTCAGCGAGAAGGACGTTGACGGCAAGATGTGGACCAATGAGGACGTTAAGGGCAAGGTGTGGGTGCTGAACATGTGGTATCAGGGCTGCGGCCCTTGCCGCAAGGAGATGCCCGAACTCTCGACCTGGCGTGAACAATTCCCCGATGTGATGTTCTTCTCAGCCACTTACCACGATGAGGCACTAACCCGCAAGATTACCGAGCAGCACCACTTCACTTGGACTCATCTCATCGAGGCCCGTGACATGATGTCGTGGATACATGGTCAAGGATTTCCGTTGACCATCGTGGTTGACAAGCAGGGCATCGTCCGCCATCTGGTTCACGGCACCAACAGCGAGAAGCGGGCTGCCATCCTCGACTGCATCCGCCAGCTCGATCAATAACCGTCTGCCATGACACGCTTTTTTTCCATACTCCTTGCTGCCATCATTGCCCTGTGCGCGATAGCACAGACCACCATCACAGGACGCATTTCCAATGAGCGAGGTGCTGCTGTTGAGTATGCCACAGTAGCACTTGTGGGTGACACCATCGGCACCCTGGCCGACGCCCAAGGACATTTTACACTAACAATACCCAATGGCAAGAGGAACGACCTGGCAATTACCCACGTGTCCTATGACAAAGCAACAGTCCCCCACTCCACCTATAGCGGGGGCAAACCGCTGTCCATCATCGTCAAGGATAAAAGCGTAAAACTGGACGAAGTAATCGTCGGCAAGAAGAACAAATTGAAGACCATTCTGGGCAAGAAATTGCCTGGGCCGTCAGGGAGTTTCCGTGGCAAGTGGCTGGAGAATCGGCTGGAATGGGGGCCGACATTCAAGGTCAAGAAAGATTGGGTCGTGAGTGACATCTTTTTCACGATCAAGAAGAGCACTTACAGCCGTTGTGTCCTCAGTTTCACCATCTATGAGATCAGGGGCAAGGAATTTGTCAACATCCTCAACAAGCCCATCTACAAAATAGTCACAGCAACCGCTCAAAAGACAAAACTCGCCGTCCAGCCCAACGAAAACATCGTCCTCAAAGCCGGTAAACAATATTACGTGAGTGTCACCATCGTTGACTGTGACGATAGCGGCATATTGGAATTCAATTCACAGTTGAGAAGCTGCATTGCCCGTCACCTCTCCGCAGGCAGGACGCGCAAACTGCCCGCTGGCCCCACCATCACCCTTATGGGCTACGAATTGAGCCGATAGGGAGCGAAAACATGTGATTTCTATCCCAATTTCGCCCCTTACCGGGCACTTGCAGACATAGGTGTTCAGGTTTTTTTATTGACAATTGGATGGTATGTCACGAAAAAGTTGTAAATTAGCGGTGAAATTGGATTTGCTTTGAAGAGAATTCTATTAACTACTTAATAACTAACAATTTAACCATTTTATTTTACAATGCAAGTAAAAGATCTGAATCCGCAGGCAGTGTGGTCGATCTTTGATGAGATCACCAAGGTGCCCCGCCCCAGTGGCAACGACGAAGGCAAGTTAGACAAGATCCGCGCATGGCTCGTGGGCTTTGCCAAGAAGCACAATCTGGAGTACAAGATTGATAAGACCGGTAACGTGGCTATCTTCAGGCCCGCCGCCCCTGGCTACGAGAAATGCAAGGGCATCGTGCTGCAAGGTCACATGGATATGGTCGCCGAGAAAGGCCCCGGCTCGAACCACAACTTTGACACCGACCCGATCGAGACCATCGTCGATGGCGAGTGGGTGCGCGCTAACAACACCACACTGGGTGCCGACGACGGCATGGGCCTGGCTATTGCTCTGGCTGCCCTCATCGAGCCGTCGCTGCAGTGCGGTCCTCTTGAGGCTCTTGCCACCGTTGACGAGGAGACCGGCCTGACGGGTGCCAGCAACATCGAGGCCGACATGCTCGTGGGTGACTATCTGCTCAACCTCGACGAGGAGGAGGATGGCGTCATCACCATGGGCTGCGCCGGTGGTCTGGTGAGCATCTTCAAGTTCAACTACAAGCCCGAGGCCGCTCCCAAGGATCGCTGCTACTTTGAGATCAAGTTTGAGCACTTCCACGGCGGTCACAGCGGTGCCGACATTCACATGGGATTTGCCACCACGACCAAGCTGAGCAGCCGTCTGCTGTGGAACATCGGAGCCGAGATGGATTACGTGCTGGCCAAGATTGACGCTGGTAACCTGCACAACGCCATCGCCCACGCCGCTACCGTTGTTGTCGGTGTGAAGCCCGAGGACAAGGAGAAGCTGAGCGTCGTGCTCAACACCTTCATCGCCGAGGTGAAGAACGAGTACAAGCGCACCGAGCCCAAGATGGAAATCACCTGCAAGAGCGTTGACGCTCCCGAGACCATCATCGACACCGACACCGCCCGCCGTGTTGTCAATGCCGTCTATGCCGCTCCTCACGGCATCGATGCCATGAGCATGGAGATCGAGGGCCTCGTCGAGACCTCGACCAACCTCGCCAGCGTGAAGATGCGCGAGGGCAACCAGATCGTTATCGAGATGTTCCACCGCTCGTCGATCGAGAGCGGCAAGTATGACCTGACCCACAGGTGCGAGACCATCTTCCGCTTGGCTGGTGCCAACGAGATCATCAGCGAGGGTGGTTATCAGGGCTGGGAGCCCATCGCCGACAGCCACCTGCTCACGGTAGCCAAGGACTCGTGGGAGAAGCTCTTCGGCGTTCGTCCCGAGGTTCGTGCCATCCACGCCGGTCTGGAGTGCGGTCTGTTCCTGAAGGCCCGTCCCGACATGGAGATGATTTCCTTCGGCCCCACGCTGCGTGACGTTCACTCGCCCGCCGAGCGCTGCCACATCCCCGCTGTGGACAAGGCATGGAAGCAGGTTCAGAACATCCTCAAGGTCATCGCCGAGGAGAGCAAGTGATTTTTAGTGAACAGTTAATAGTGAATAGTTAATGGTTGGCATCCGCTTCCTAACAACTATAGACTAATAGCTTAAAAACTAAGGAAAACAATGGACATTAAAGGAAAGATTATCCAGAAGATGGATCCCGTGGGTGGTGTCTCCAAAGCTGGCAACCAGTGGAAGAAACAGGAATACGTCATGGAGACCCTTGACAGCTATCCCAAAAAGGTGAAATTTGACTTTTTTGGTGATCGTGCCGACCAGTATCCCCTCGAGGTAGGCGATATCATCACCCTGAGTTATGATATCGAGAGCCGTGAGTTCAATGGCCGCTGGTACACCGACATCCGCGGTTTCAAGGCCGTAAAGGAGGATCCTGCGATGGCTGGAGCCGCTCCCGCGCCCTATAATCCCGCACCCGGAGCCCCGGCTCCCGCGCCGATGGACGGTGGCATGGCCGCGCCCGCACCCGCGCCGATGGACAACACCTTTGACCAGGGTAACGTTGGCGACGACCTGCCCTTCTAATCAAGTGACAAGCATTTCACATCGATAATTTCAAAACGTGAGCCGCTGGAGTTGTGAGACCCCGGCGGCTTTGATTAGGGTATTCCCATACACACGCGCATGAATGTATGGATCAGGAAGGACAAAACGGAGGAGACGGACGGTTAGTGCACTCAATCGCTGACGATGAGGCACTGGCCGTCGTGGTATTGCAGGCCCACAACGCCCATGCTGTGCAGGGCCACAACCGTCTTCGTGGCCGCCTCTTCGCTGATGTGGGCCAGCTTCATGTAGCCCTCCAGGGTGATGCCGCCATGGCTGGCCAGATAGTCGAGCAAGGCCTGTTCCCGCCCGCTAAAACTGATGGTGGCCGTTGCTTCGGGATCACAGGCTGAGGATTCCTCGGCTCCCAGGATGCGCTGATGCAGGCGGCTGGCGAGCACGTTCTCGTCGGCCACGCGGTAATAGACGTGCCACTCGCCGTTGTCGTCGGGGGCCTCGACGGGTTTATCCACTGCCTCGGGGATGTCGGCCTTGACAACCGACTTGCCGTTGATGGTATAGACCTTGAAGGAGACATGCTGCTCAGGACGGCAATACATCTGGGCGGCAGTCTCGATCATGTATATTTCCTCATCGCTGCGCACGCCGGCAATGTTACCGTTATCCTTCACGCCGATGAGCAGGTGACCGCCGCTGTTGTTGGCAAAGGCGGCAATCGAGCGGGCGATCTTGCGGGCATCGGTGATCTGGTATTTGAAATCCTGGTGCTCGTGTTCTCCCTCCAGGATGAGGTCTTGTATGTAGTGGTTTTTTTTGGTTCTCATGTCCTACATTGTTTTTAATCGGCCTATTGCTGATAAATCAAACAAAAAGCCACAATTAAAATCAAGTTTGATCATCAGATCAATTGTCGTTCATTTTCTCGAGACAAGCACGCCCCATAACCAGCGAATCAGCGAGGGTCGTTGACGCCGGGCTCTTGCGGGATAGGGCCGCCGTCGAGGACAGCACGCAGGTAGGGCTCCAGTTTCTGCGCATACCACCAGAAGCCGATGTCGGTCAGGTGGATACCGTCAACGGTTCCCTCGTTGTTGGGACCATAGAGGTCCTTGCAGGTGATGTAATAGAGGTTACGCGGGTTATCTTTTTTCAGCTTCAGATAGTTCTTGTGATACTCGTTGTTCTTGGCCGGCAGGTACTCGCTATAGAAGGCGCTGTACTTGGCATAGCTGTACATTTGCCCCTCGACCATGAAGATGGGCACCTCGGGGCGCAGGGTGCGCAGAATGTTGACAAAGCCGTAGGTGAGCGTGTCACACATGTCCTTGGTGCAGTTGGGGATGGGATCGAGAATGTAGGCGGCCACATCAGGTATCGCCGCCATGGCGCGTGCCATGCACGAGTCCATCTTGCCCTCGCCGCTGAAGCCCAGATTGACGCACTCCACATCCAGGTCGCGCTGGATGATACTCGTGGCCACCATGCCAGGGCGACACGCACAGCCTCCCTGCAGGATGCTGGTGCCGTAGAAGACAAACTTCTTGCCCACGCGCGGCGAGTTGAGGACCGGTTGGGTGATTATGGCCGTGCTGTCGACCCCTATCTCAATCCAGCGCACACCGTCGTAGAGCGGCAGGTAGATCATGTACTCGTGCATCTTGCCGTCCAGGCGGTCCACGTAGACCTTGCTCTGGATGGAATCCTGGCGGGGACGGATGTCGTTGTCGATGCGCACGGGGCGGTTGCAGTTCACGAACTGCCAGCTCTTGGTGTCCTCGTCCCAGATGTAGAGGTCAGTGCCCTTGATGCCCGTGTCGGCCATGTGCATCATGTGCATGTTGGTCAGCAGGTTGTAGCGCACGGCAACAGCGGTAGAGTTGGTGGCAAAGCGGAAAGCCTTGCCGCTGGTGCAGTAGGCACGGTCCCATAGAGTGGGCCTGACGCTGTCCTTGAAGTTCAGGGGGATGCGCGAGGCCAGGGTGCGGTCAAACGCGTAGTTGATCATGCGGAACTGCATCGCATCGACATAGCGCAGCGTATCCTTGTCGGTAAAATCCTGGGCACTTGACACCGCTGGCAACAAGGCGGCCAGGGCAATCGCCATCAACATGACATTCACAATCCGTTTCATCGTTCCAGTCAACTTATAATATAGGGTTAATTTACAACACGTTAAGCAACTTAATAGCCTCCAGGCGGCCACTATTGATCAGCGTAGGATAATGGGCATCGCTATTGACCACCACCGGGGCATTGTAGCGCTTGATCATCCCGAAGTACTTGAGGTTGGGATAGAAACGATTACGCTGCAGCCATGCCTTGGTGTTGATCTCAATGGTCAAGTGATGGTCCATGATGTTCTCGAACAGGTCGATAACAAGCTTGTCGAACCACGGCTCCTCGTCAATGTTCGTGTGGTACTGGCTAGCGTTGAAACCGATCTTGTCCATGTGGCCCACGATATCAAACCCGCCCTCATCGACCATCGCCATCATCTGGGAGAAGAACGTCTTGACGACATACTCGATGTCGCCGGCAAACTTCTCGCCCATGCGGGCCTTGAACCCCATGAACTTGCCGTCGATGTCCACCATGTCGCTGGGGTCATCGATGGCGGGGATGAAGTGGACCGAACCGATGCTGTAGTCCAGCGGCAACTGCCTGAAATACTCATTGGCTGGCCCATCGCCAACGCCCACATAGTCGATTTCCATCGATGTGTAGAGGTTGATGCGCTGGCCATAAAGGTCGCGCAGACGCGCTATCTCGTCAAGGTAGGCCTTGACGTCGTCACGCTTCATGTTGACAGGGCTCTCCACCGAGATGGGTGAATGGGGCGTGAAGCCCAGGTGGGTAAAACCTTGGGCAATGGCCTCGATAACAAAATCCTCCATCTGGGCGTGGCCGTCACAGAACTGCGTGTGGGTATGCAGGTTATATAAGTCAGTGTCCTGGGTAATACGTCTAAAGTCAAACATGGCGGTTAAAACAATTTTGTGATTTGTTCCATCGGGATAACATGGATGATCGTCTTGCCATCAGGCGTGTAGTTGGGTTCTGGTAAGCGCAGCAGATCGCCAACCAGGATCTCCATCTCTTCCTGCTGCAGCACACGCCCTACAGGGATTGCTGCCGACCGTGCCACAGTGAGGGCCAGGTGATCCTGCAAGCGCTTCTTGAGCGGCATGCCGCCCTCATCGACCGAGGCGATGATCTGCTGAATCATCGACGATGCGTCCACGCCATCGATTCCCGACGGGATGGCGTTCACCGCCCAGTCATTGCCGCTGAGCGGTGACAGGGCGAAGCCCATCGGCTCCATCTCGGGCAACAGGGATCGCAACGTCTCGCTCTGAGCGGCGCTCAAGTGCAGCACCTCGGGAAAAAGTATCGCCTGCGAGGCCATCTTGCCCCTGTGAATGCGGCTGATGTAGCGGTCGAACAACACGCGCACGTGGGCACGATGCTGGTCGATGACCATCAAGCCCGACTTGGACGGAGAGATGATGTAACGGCCCTTGAGTTGCAGATACACCGACTGCACATCGGCCATGATGGGCAGGGCGGCATCCTGTGGGCCGTCACCCTGGCCGATGCCAGGCTCAATATCACTGCCGGAGTCCGGGTCTTGCGCGGTTCCTGCCCGCTTCTTGCGCTCAAAATTGGCAAACAGTTCGTCCCAATTACTCATCGACGGGCGGGCATTCTGCTGCTCGCGGGCTATCCCTCTCGGAGACGGCTGCGAGGTCGCCTTAAAGGGATTATAGAACGGGTCAACTCCGATCTCGGGGCGGTGTATCTCCACATGGTCGCTATAGGCGGGAATGGCCGGCGCGTCTTGTGTGTCAAAGTCGATCGACGGCACCTCGCAGAAACGACCCAGCGTCTCCTTGACTCCGGCTGCGAGAATCTGCCAGATGGGCATCTCGTCCTCAAACTTGATCTCGGTCTTGGTGGGATGGATGTTCACGTCGATGCTCTGCGGATCCACGGTGAAGCGCAGGAAATAGTTGGGCTGCTCTCCCTCGGGAATCAGCTGATCGTAGGCCGTCATCACAGCCTTGTGGAAATAGGGGTGACGCATGTAGCGCCCGTTGACAAACATGAACTGCAGGCAATTACGCTTACGGGCATTCTCGGGCTTGCCCACATAGCCCTCGATCTTGATCAGCGAGGTGTCGATGTTCACGGGCAGCAGCTGCTGGTCCAGGCTGGAGCCCATCAGCGCGGTAATGCGCTGGCGGAAGGTGCCCTTCATCAGCTTATACATCACGTTGCCGTTGTGCATGAGGGTAAACTCAACCTGGTTGTTGATCAGGGCAAGTTTTTCAAATTCCTTGACAATATTGCTCAGCTCCACCTGATTGGACTTGAGGAACTTGCGACGGGCAGGCACGTTGAAGAAGATGTTCCTGATCATAAAATTGCTGCCCACGGGGCAGGCATCGGGCTCCTGGCTCTCGCACTGCGACGCGCTGATGACCAGGTGGGTGCCCAGCTGGTCCTCGCGACGGCGTGTGCGCAATTCCACCTGCGAGATGGCGGCTATCGAAGCCAGAGCCTCGCCACGAAAGCCCATCGTGTGAAGCGTGAACAGGTCGTCGGCCGTGCGGATTTTGCTCGTGCTGTGACGTTCAAAGGCCAACCTGGCATCGGTATCGCTCATCCCCACCCCGTTGTCGATAACCTGGATCAGGGTGCGGCCGGCATCCTTCAGGATAATCTGGATATGGGATGCTCCGGCATCGACCGCGTTCTCCACCAGTTCCTTGATGACACTGGCGGGACGCTGGATGACTTCGCCGGCAGCAATCTGATTGGCTACCGAGTCGGGCAGGAGTTTGATAACGTCACTCATGGATGGTTGCGGTGCTTGTTGGGGTTGTTGATGTACTGTTATCGGCAGCGGCATTCTCTGTGGGAACAGACGTGGCTGCGGCGGCAGATGCGCCGCTACCGGTGCGGCGGCGCGTAGCGCCCTCGACCGACTTCCACAACTGCAACTGCTCCTCATTCAGGTCATAGATGTCCTGGGGCGACTTGGGCCTCAAGGCATCATACCAGCGGAACTGTGGCAGATACATATCGGCCCGCTTGGCCAGGAACAATGGCGTCACTTTGCCCGAGACCTCGGGCCACATGGTGATGCGGTCCACCTGCTGCTTGGCCTTGAGGTTCAAGCGCAGGTAGCTCGACTCAGCACTGACCATCTTGTTGTAGGTCGAGTCCTTCTCCTCGGGAAACATGATCACCTGCACATTGCCGTCGACATCGAGCTGGCGCAGCTCCTTCTGTTCGAACCAGGCCTTCATCTTCTTGCCGCTCAACTGGTCATAATAGATCTCGCCCAGGTGCTCGGCCATCAGTCCTCCGGTGGGCAGCGTTGCCCAGTCAGCGGTGCTGTCGTTGAGATGGACGTTGATCTCGTCGCCATAGATCTGTCGCTCCAGGTTCCACACCACCGCATGGCGGTACATGTTGATGATGCTGTCGGCCTCGCTGAGCTGCAGAGAGTCACAGATGCCCTGGATGTCGCTGCGGTAGAATCTCACCTGATTGAAGGCCCTAAGCACACGCACCGAGTCGGTCAGTGAGTCGGTGACAACAGTGTTGATGAGCGTGCATAACGTGTCGGCATGCAGGTAGATGGTGTCTTGCTGTGAGAACTCGCGCGCACGGGCATGGCCGGTGACATAGCTGTAGTGGGCGTTGTCATCGTGGTAGCCATAGTCGCCATCCAGAATCACCTTGTTGGCTGGGTCGGTGATGATCACATCGCCTCGCGCCTCGCCATAGTTGCGGTTGCGGTTGTAATACACGGTGTCGCCCAGCAGTGTCTTTCCGTCCTTGGCAGTAATCAGCGCCCGCTGATACAGGGTGGCATCGTCGGCGCTGGTGTTATACCAGCCGTTGGTCGTGTTGATGGTGTTGCTGTCGCTCACGATGAGCGTCTCGCTCGAGATACGCGCGATGTGGGACTGCGTGTTATAGTCGAGCAGGTCGGTAAACATCTCGTAGCGGTCGTTGATCAGATGCACGTTGCGCGAAAACTCGGCCTGCTTGGTATCGAGCTCATAGCGGCCATAGTCCGACGAGAGCTCGGTGTTGTTGCGGTTGTCCACAATGGTGCCACCGTCAAAGTAGTAGCCCACGTTGGAGTTGATTTCGTAGTCCAGGGCATCGGTCAGCAGCGTGGTGCTGCGGTTCTCCAGACGCACATTGCTACGCAACTCGGCCACGCCCTGGTCGCCATAGTAGTGGAGCACGTCGCTATAGACCCACAGGGTGTCGCCCTGGGTCATGCGCACGTTGCCAAAGGCGTCGAGCGAACTGGTCTCGGCATAGAAGTAGGCGCTGTCACAGAACATGTACATGTCGCCGCGCCTGAACCGCACATTGCCCTTCAGCACCTGGTAATCGCGGCTGATGGCCTCGTTGGCCTTGAGCAGGTCGGCATTCTCGAGAAACACCTTATTGGTCTGGTTGCGGTTCGCCTTGGGAATCTGGGGAGTGATGCGGGTCACCTTACGCCCTTTAGCGCCCTTGCGGGCCGCATGAGGGGCCTGCGGGTTGGTGGGACGTGGCACGCGCCCGCCCTGCCTTGCCGGCAAGGTTTTCACAGCCGTGGGCCGATGTTGCGCCCACACCATGGGCGACATCGTCAGCGCCATCGTCAGGCATGCCAGTAGAGCATGCCACCAACGGCCATTAACTATTGAGTGTCGCTTGATGTGTGACGCAAGCATATCCGGGAGTAGTCGTTATGAGTTAGAAGTTAGTTTGGTTAAAGTTCCTAAAGCCTAAAACCTAAAACCTAAAGCCTTACTTCCTCTGAAGCCAATCATACTTGAAGTCGCAGTTACGCCAACCTTCCTCGATGTAGACGTAGACGCTCTTCTGTTTCTGGATGACCCAGTCGCGCAGTATCTTCTCCTTGGCGTTGGCCTCGCACATCTCCTTGATGATCATGTAGTCCTCAGCCAGGTCGGCCTTGTGGCCATCAATGCGCTTAACGAGCTTGACGATTGCCAGCTGCTCACGGCGGGTCTTGGGGTTGATCATGACAAAGGGCTCGCTGACGTCGCCAGGCTGCATCAGGCTGATCTTCTTACCCACCTCGGCGGGCAGGTCGGCCATCTCAAATCGGCCGCTATGGTTCTTCTCGTTGAGCATGTTGCCGCCGTTGTTGCGAGAGTCCTTGTCCTGGGAGATGAGCAACGCCATTTCCTCGAAGGTGTGCTTGCCCTCGGCGATGTCGTTACGCACCGAGTCGAGGCGCGTCAGCGCTTCGGTCAGGTCCTTGTCGCTCACCTTGGGACGCAACAGGATGTGCCGCGTGTTGATGCGGTCACCACGCTTCTCGATGAGCTGGATGATGTGGAAGCCGTCGTCGGTCTCCACGATATTGCTCACGCGCTTGTTGTCACTCAAGTTGAATGCCGCGTTGGCATACTCGGGCAGCAGCACCGAGCGGCTCTGGAAGCCCGTCTCGCCGCCATAGACGGCGGTAGCCTGATCCTGGCTGTAGAGGATGGCCAGTGTGGAGAACTCGCGCTCCCCGCTATTCACCTGAGCGGCATAGTCACGCAGGCGGGCCTTCACCTCGTCGATCTCCTGCTGGGGGATAACTGGGTTGATGGTGATAATCTGGGCCTCGACCTGCAGGGGGACGTAGGGCAGCGAGTCCTGAGACAGGCCGTTATAGAACCTGCGCACGTCGGCTGGCGTGGCCTTGACGTTCTTGGTCAGTTCACTCTGCACCTGCTGGATGCTATACTGGTCACTGTACACCTCGGTGAGCTTCTCACGCAGACGAGGCAAGGGCATGCGGAAGTACTCCTCCACCTTCTCTTTCGAGCCCAGGTTGGCGATAAAGAAGTTGATGCGGCTCTCCACCTCGGCGCTGATGGTCGAGGCCTGCACCTCCACGGTGTCGATGCGTGCCTGGTCCAGGAAAAGCTTGTCCACCGCCATCTGCTCGGGGATGACACAATAGGGGTTGCCATCAATGGCCACACGCTCATAGAGCGCCTGCTGATACTGCTCCTCGATGTCGCTCTTGAAGATGGGCTCATCACCGATGACCCAGGCAACCTCCTCAGCGACATTATTTTGTGCCAGGGCAGAAATAGCCACAACCACAAACAGCAATGCGTTAATAATTCTCACTTTCACTTCTATTATTCTCTTTTTGGTTCATTTGAATCTACAAAGATAATGCAAAAAGCGCACAGCGCCGGCAAGCAGCCTGCATTTTTCGATTTTTTTAGAAAAAATCGGATTATCGCGTATGTCGACATTAAAATAAGAGGACGATATAGCAGTTGGCCCTAAAAAGTTTTTTAATGCGAATTTCGCGAAGAAAAACGTATTTCACGAAAATTTTTTAAAACTATTTCGTGTAATTGGCTTCGCCGAGCTAAAGGTTGGCATTAGCCCCGCAGGGTTCGGGCCAACATCTATATCATCGCCTTTTTCTTTGCGTCTTTGGGGCTTGGCGTGGGGCTTGGTAGGGGGGCTGAGATGAGAGCGGCCTACCCGTGGTGAGACGGGACAGGCCGCTGCCGACTCTAATGTGCCTTTTTCTCTGGTAAGCATACTATTTTTTGTCTTGGCAGTCGTCGTTGCGCGTCGGTTAGCGGACGACGATTTTCTTTCCCTGGTATTAGCTGACCTCGGGATAAGGCATGAAACGAATGCGCAGAGCCCTGCCTGGACATGAATCCGGCAGGGCTCCGTACATTTATTTTCCAAACTGGTAATAGGCTCTTGTGGGCAGGGTCACTTGACCTGCTTGAGGACCTTCTTGTTGATCTTGGCGGGGTATTTCTTGGCCAGTTCTTCCTTCCACTGCTGCTCGAGCACGTCCTGATAGTCGCTGGTGACAGCGCCGCGCACATCGGCCATCTCCTGGGGCTGGCTGATGACACCGCCCTCGATGATCATGAACTCGGGATAACCCTTGCGCTCGGGCTTGTCGCCCACATGGAAGGCCAGGTAGTCGGCAAAGGGGTTCTCGCCCTTCTTGACAACCATACGCTCCATACGAATGTCGGCACCGTACTTGTTGTGCAGGCCATCGGTCAGGGTATCGGGGGCCATGGTCTTGAGGTCGGCCTTGACCAGGTCGAGGATGCTGTCGCTCTTGGCACTGAGGATGATGCCCTTGAAGTGGGGCTCGTCCCAGTTATACTTGGCACGGTTCTGCTCGAAGTAGCGCTCCAGACCGATGGTGTCCTTGCTGGCGGCCTTCCAGACGCGGCGGTTGCTGATTTCGAACAGCAGCATGCCGTCGCGGTACTCGTCGAGCAGGTTGCGGTACTCAGGATTGGAGTTGACGAGTTGCTTGGCGTGGTAATCACCCAGTGCGGCATCGGCAATGACATCGACACGCGACATGATGTATCGGCTGGCATCAGCGACGTTGGGAGCAAAGGTCTTGGCATTGAGGTGAGGCAACAGGGCCTTGACGGGTACCGACTCGTTGTTGCCATAAGTGAACAGAGGGATGTTGCATCCCTTGATGGACTGGGCAATAAAGGTGGAGTCGAACTTGCCATTGGCCTGCAGTGCCTGGACGATATAGTTCTCGACCTCGGGGTTAAGGCGATAGTTGTACTTGGCCTTCATGTCGCTGAGGCGGCGCTCGGTGATGAGACTGGCACGCTCATCGCGGCTGATCGAGGCATCGATGGTGGGACGGGCCTCGGCCAGTGTGGGACAACCGTGGGCCACCTTCTTGATGATGTGGTAGCCGAAGCGGGTGGCAAAGGGCTCACTGATGGCGCCGTCGGCCAGGTCGAAGGCGATGTCCTCGAAGGGCTGTACCATGCGTCCGCGTCCAAACCAACCCAGGTCGCCGCCACGGCGGGCGCTGCCATCCTGAGACTCGGCCTTGGCGAGTTCCTCAAAGTCGGCACCAGCCTTCAGCAGGGCATAGATGGAGTCGATCTGGGCCTTGCAGACGGCCTTTTGCTCATCGGTGGCATTCTGGGGGAAGAGTTTGAGGATGTGCTTGGCGTGCACGTCATTGCGCTCACGGGTGCCGTTCACGCGCAGCATGTGGATGCCATAGGGGGTCTGGAACGGCTGGGAAATCTGTCCCACCGGCGTGGTGTAGACCACGTTCTCGAAGTTATAGGGGAACATATTGGCCGAAATGTAGCCGTAGCGGCCGTGGTTGCGCTGCTTGGAGGGGTCGCTGGAGTACTGCTCGGCCAACTTTACCCAGTCCTCGCCAGCGAGGATGCAGTTGCGCAGGCTGTCCATGCGTACCATGTTGGCCGTCGTCTCCTCGGGGGTGCTGCCCAGGGGAAGCATGAAGTGATCGATGTCCACTTCCTTTTTGAGGCGGTCATAGGCCTCGCTGACAAATTGCCATCGGTAAGTGGTGTCCTCGGTCATGTAGGGCTCGGCCAGGTCCTTCTGGTAGCCTTCAAATTCCTTGATAAACGCGCTAGTGGTATCGATGCCGGCGGCCTCGGCGTCAGCGACCTTCTGCTTATAGAGCACAAAGCGGTCCACATACTGCTCGAGGGTCTCTTTCTCGACCTGTTGCTGATTGTTCTTGTGATAGAGGTACTCAAACTCCGAGAGTTTGATGTCTTTGCCGTTAATAGTCATGAGGACAGGATCCCCCTTAGCAATAGCGAGGATCGCAGTTCCCAACAGCAATGAAGAGATCAAGAGTTTTGCTTTCATCTTCTTTAGGTTGGTTTTATCTATATTTCACGTTTTTTCATTCCTAATACTCATTTATAACGTACACGTGATAAAAAAATTATATTTCTACCCGCTTTTTCTCAAAAAAAACGCCCGCCATGCGGATTATCCTATCCACATGGCGGGTGCGCTTATGGGTGTCAGCAAGCCGAATCCCGATCTCCACAGGCATGGGAATCAGTTGCCCATCTCGCTAAGGAACTTGATGCGCACGAGGCGTATCTCCTCCTCGGTGTAATCGTCTCCCAACTCCTGCATGGCGGTCTCGATGTCGCCGGTGTCGCTCTCCTTGAAGTAGCTGAAGATGTCTTCCTCGATATCCTGGTCGATGGCCTCATCGATAAAATAGGACACATTGATCTTGGTGCCGCTATAGACGATTGCCTCGAGCTCGTCGAGCAGTTCGGTGAATTCCAGGTCCTTGCTCTCGGCCAGGGCGTCGAGCGGCACCTTGCGGTCGATGGCGGTGATGATCTCCACCTTGAGTTTGCTCTTGTTGGCGACAGTGCGTACGCGCATGTCCTCGGGACGCTCGATCTCGTTCTCGTCGACATATTTCTTGATGAGCTCGACAAACTCCTTGCCATAGCGCTTGGCCTTACCGGGCCCCACGCCAGGAATGTTTTGCAGCTCATCGATAGTGATGGGATAGGTAGTCGCCATCGCATCGAGAGACGGCTCCTGGAAGATGACATAGGTGGGCAGGCCGTGCTGCTTGGCGATCTTGCGCCTCAGGTCCTTCAGGATGCTGAAGAGCTCGGCATCGACGGCCCCACTGCCGCCGCCACGTATCTCCTCATCAAGCATCTCGGTATAGGGGTTGTCCTCGACAATCCAGAATTTCTCTCGGCTATCCAGGAACTTGCGGCCCTCGGGAGTCACCTTAACCACACCATAGTTCTCGATATCCTTGGCCAGATAATCGGCAAACACGCCCTGTCGGATAACCGCGAGCAGGAATTTCTCGTCGCGCTCGTTGGCACAGCCGAACACTTCCAGCTCATTGTGCTTGTAGCCCTTGATCTCGTTGGTGGCATCGCCCATCATGACGTGGGCGATGTATTCTGGCTTGAACCGCTCGCGCAGGGTCAGTATGGTGTCGATGGCGGCACGCAGCTCCTCACCGGCCTCGACACGCTTCTTGGGCTTGAGGCAGTTGTCACAGTTGCCGCAGTTGTCCTGTTCATAGGTCTCACCGAAGTAGTGGAGCAATGATCGCCGGCGGCACACCGACGACTCGGCATAGTCGCGGGTCTCGAGCAGCAACTGCTTGCCTATTTCCTGCTCGGCGATGGGTTTGCCCTGCATAAACTTCTCGAGCTTGTCGAGATCCTTGCGGGAATAGAAGGTGACGCACTTGCCCTCACCGCCGTCGCGGCCGGCACGTCCTGTCTCCTGGTAATACCCCTCCAAGCTCTTGGGGATGTCGTAGTGGATGACAAATCTCACATCAGGCTTGTCGATACCCATGCCAAAGGCGATCGTAGCCACAATCACGTCGACATCCTCGCTCAGGAAGGCGTCCTGGTTGGCACTGCGCACGGCGCTTTCCATACCGGCATGATAAGGCAGGGCCTTGATGTCGTTGAGGCGCAGGACCTCGGCCAACTCTTCTACCTTCTTGCGGCTCAGGCAATAGATGATGCCCGACTTACCCTCGTTGGCCTTGATGAACTTGATGATCTCGCGGTCCACGTCCTTGGTTTTGGGACGCACTTCGTAGTAGAGGTTAGGACGGTTAAACGAGGACTTGAACACGGCAGCATCGGTCATGCCCAGGTTCTTCTGAATATCGTGCTGCACCTTGGGGGTGGCAGTGGCTGTCAGCGCGATGATGGGCCGCTCGCCGATGCGGTTGATGATGGGCCTGATGTTGCGGTACTCGGGGCGGAAGTCGTGTCCCCACTCCGAGATACAGTGAGCCTCGTCCACGGCGTAGAACGAGATGGGCACATCCTGGAGGAAGGCGACGTTCTCGTCCTTGGTCAGCGACTCGGGGGCCACATAGAGCAGCTTGGTGCGGCCGCTGCGCACGTCGTTCTTGACGACCTCGATGGCCTGCTTGGTGAGCGATGAGTTAATAAAGTGGGCGATGCCGTCTTCCTCGCTGTAACTGCGCATGGCATCCACCTGATTCTTCATCAATGCAATTAGGGGTGATATGACAATAGCTGTACCCTCCATGAGGCGTGCAGGCAGCTGGTAACACAGCGACTTGCCGCCACCGGTGGGCATGAGTACGAAGGTGTCGTTCTCGGCCAGCAGGTTCTCGATAATCGCCTCCTGATTGCCCTTGAACGAGTCAAAGCCAAAGTACTCCTTCAATGCCGATATCAACTTGATGTTCTTCGCCATAATAGTAGTTTAGGGTTTCCAATGATTTCACAAATATACGGCAAATCTGTGAACTGCACAATTTTTTGAGGATTTTATTTTACACTTCAAGCTTTAGCTGTTAGCAGCTAGGATTTTACAACCCTGCCCTTAGGCCCTTAAGGGCACTAAGGCACCTAAGACCTAAGACCTAAAGCCTAAAACCTAAAGCCTATTCCGCCAACAGCTCAAAATTGGACTTGGATAGCTGTTGCTGTGCGAACTCCCGGGTGAGGACATAGCGCTTCTGCTTCATGGACGGGGCCTGGTACATGACATCGATCATGATCGTCTCGAACAGGCTGCGCAAGCCACGCGCACCCAGTTTGTACTCTATCGACTTGTCGACGACAAACTGCAGCACGTCGTCCTCGATCACCAGCTCCACGCCATCCATCTCGAGCAGCTTCTTGTACTGGCGAACGATGGCATTCTTGGGCTCGGTGAGGATGCGCAACAAGGCATCACGGTCCAGGGGCTCCAGATTGGTGAGCACGGGTAGGCGGCCGATGATCTCGGGAATGAGTCCATAGCTACGCAGGTCCTGGGGTGCCACAAAGTGCAGCAGCTTGTCGCGGTCGGCCTTGCTGACATGGTTGCCACCGGCATAGCCCACCACATGGGTGTTAAGACGCTGAGCAATCTTGCGCTCGATGCCCTCGAATGCGCCACCGCAAATAAAGAGGATGTTCTTGGTATCGACGGCAATCATCTTCTGCTCGGGGTGCTTGCGCCCTCCCTGGGGCGGCACATTGACCACCGAGCCCTCCAGGAGCTTGAGCAGTCCCTGCTGCACGCCCTCACCGCTCACGTCGCGCGTGATCGACGGGTTATCACCCTTGCGGGCAATCTTGTCGATCTCGTCGATAAAGACGATGCCGCGCTCGGCCTCGGCGACATTGTAGTCACAGGCTGCCAGCAGCCTGGTGAGCAGGCTCTCGATATCCTCGCCGACATATCCGGCCTCGGTAAGCACCGTGGCATCCACAATGGCAAAGGGGACCTTGAGCATGTGGGCGATGGTCTTGGCCAGCAGGGTCTTTCCCGTGCCGGTGGGGCCCACAATGATAATGTTACTCTTCTCGATGTCGATGTCGTCATCGCGACGCTGGTTCAGCCGCTTGTAGTGATTGTAGACGGCTACCGACAGGTAGCGCTTGGCGGTTTCCTGGCCGATGACATACTGGTCGAGATAGGCCTTGATTTCAGCAGGCTTGGGCAGCGAGTCCATGTCGAGGTCGGTGAGCTGCTGGTGAGCCATCTTGTCGAGATACTCACGAGAGAGCTCAGCGGCACGCTCGGCACAATCGTTGCAAATGCAGCCATTCATTCCCGGCAACAACAGTTCCACTTCACGGTCACTACGACCGCAGAAGCTGCAATACATCGTGTTGCTGCTATCTTTCTTTTTCGCCATGTCGTGATATTACTCGGGTTTCTGATCAGCGGCAGCATCTTTATGCTGGCGCTCGAGCACCTTATCTATCATGCCATACTCCTTGGCCTCGGCAGCGGTCATCCAGTAATCGCGGTCACTGTCGGCATACACCTTGTCGTAGGGCTGGCCGGAGTGGTCGCTGATGATGGTGTAGAGTTCCTTCTTGAGCTTGAGAATCTCGCGAGAGGTGATCTCGATGTCCGAAGCCTGGCCACTGATGCCGCCCATCGGCTGGTGGATCATCACACGGCTGTGCTTCAAGGCAAAGCGCTTGTCCTTCTGCCCTGCCACGAGCAGCACGGCAGCCATCGAGGCGGCCATGCCTGTGCAGATGGTCGACACATCGCTCTGGATATACTGCATCGTGTCATAGATGCCCAGACCGGCATACACTGAGCCGCCAGGGGAGTTGATGTAGAGCGAGATGTCCTTACCGGGGTCAGAGCTGTCGAGGTAGAGCAGCTGGGCCTGGATCACGTTGGCCGTGTAGTCATCGACCTGAGTGCCCAGGAAGATGATGCGGTCCATCATCAGTCGCGAGAACACGTCGAGCTGGGTGACGTTGAGCTGCCTCTCCTCCATGATGGTCGGGGAAATATAGTTGTTGGACACGCCGGCAGCAAACTGGTCAAGTGCCAGTCCGTTCATGCCTAAATGATGCACTGCAAATTTTCTGAAATCGTTTTCCATAAAATATTAAAATGTAGCTTAGAAATTAATTTTGTTCAAAGATAATATTTTTTTGTCAATCCAGCAAACGATGTGGATAACTTTTTTTATTGACATGAGAATAACTCCACTGCTCCCCACCTGCAAGAACCGCGCCAACTGACAAAATAACAGTGGACAGGATAGCTCACGCCAGCCTGCCCACAAAACTATATGATTATGAAAATAGAAACTACAGATTACTTCGCCTCGGCCTCATAGAGCTTGCGGAAGTCCTCCACGCTGATGCTCTTCTCGTTGACCTTGACGGCCTCCTTGACAGCAGCAAAGAACTTGTTGTCGATGGCATGCTCATGAATCATGTCACGGGCGCGGTCGTCCTGCATGAAGCGCTCGGCCTGCTGACGCACGAGGTCCTCAGGGGCGTTGTAGATGCCATACTGTGACAGCTGCTGCTGGGCAAAGATGAAGGCGGCGGTATCGATATCCTCCTTCTCGACCTTGATGCCGAGCTCCTGGGCCAGGTGGTCCTTGACGAGTTGCCAGCGCAGCTGCTTGAACATGTTCTGGGCCTCCTCGTCGGTCACCTCGCCATTGTTCTTCTCGTCCTGCTCGCGGCGCAGCTTCAGGAAGCGCTTCAGGAACTCCTCGGGCAACTGCAGGTCGCCAGCCTTATCGGTGAGGATGCGCTGTGCGTCGACAGTGAAGCGGTAGTTGCTCTCAGGCACGTTGGCCTGTACAATCATGGCGCGTACGGCCTCGCGGAATGCGGCCTCGTCCTTGACCTCGGTCTCAGTACCCAGGACGCCCTTGAAGAACTCCTCGTTCATCTCGGCCTCCTTATTGACCTTGATTTCCTCGATAGTGATGCGGAAGTCGCTCTTCACGTCGGCATCCTTGCGGTCCACATTGAGCATCGATGCCAGCTCGGCGATGTTGCCGCCATTGGCCTTGTGGGGGTTGAACACGAAGGTGTCGCCCACCTTGACGCCAACAAACTTGGCAGCCTCTTCCTCGTCGGTCATGTAGCGGGGCGAAATCAGGGTGCGCTCCACCTTGATGCCGTCCTGCTTGTCATTACCCTGCTCGTCGAGCTCGATCATCGAGCCGCGCAGCATCGACTCCTTGTCGCTCACCTCGCCGTCGACGAGGGTGCCCAGGCGCTTGCGGTCATGAGCGATGGCATCGTCGACCATCTGGTCGGTTACCTCGATATTGTAGTAGGGCACATTGATGCGCTTGTTGAGTTTGAGCTCGATGGCGGGAGCCAGACCCAGGTCGTACTTGAAGGTCATCTCCTCGTCCTTCATGATATCGACCTTGGTACCCTCGTTGGGCAGGGGCTCGCCCAGCACCTGCAACTTGTTCTCTCGGATGTAGTCATACACAGCACGTCCCACCATGCGGTCGATGACGTCGGCGGTAGCACTGGCGCCGTAAAATTTCATCAACAGGTTCTTGGGGGCCTTACCGGGGCGGAAACCCTTAAGGGGGTGACGAACACCCATCTGAGCGACTTCCTTGTTGACGTCGCTAGCAAAATCCTCTCTCTTGAGCTCAACGGTGAGCAATCCGTTCACCGCATCAATTTGTTCAAAACTTACGTTCATTACTTGTTTTCTATTGTCGGTTAAATGTTTAAATTCTCAAAAAGCGGGTGCAAAGGTACTACATTTCACACGATAAGCAAAATTTCCCCACGAATTTTTCTAGACATGAATTAAAAAAGAGCCATTGTTGTAAACGACTCTTCTTTTAATCAGCCATTGTCCATTTATGGAACAAGAACCACACGGAAGCCTCTATCTTTATCAGAAGCTGTTGGCTTAGCATAATCTCGTCTCGAAACCTTACTATAACCAGCACCATAATTCGCACTATATCCTCCACCTCGTTCCACACGATACGTTCCTGACGTCGGTCCTGTCGGATCATTTTGTGGCGATGAACTATAGTAGCTCGATCCATACCAGTCTTGACACCACTCTGCTACATTTCCTCCCATATCGTATATGCCTAATTCATTCGGCAATTTTTGTCCGACTTCATGGGTCTTGGAACTACTATTACTCGCATGCCACGCCACTTCATTGACATTATTGCTACCAGGATAAACAAATCCTTGACTGAATTTCCCTCCACGGGCTGCATACTCCCATTGTGCTTCACTAGGAAGTTTAACACATGAGTGCAACAAAAAACGCGTTACCAAAACATGCGCGACAATGACCGCATATTGTCATTATCACGCATGTGATATTGTATCAACACTTTAGGCTTACAATGTGAGGACGATATTGTGTTCCTCGGCCATGCGGCGCATGTTCAGGATCGCATAGCGCATGCGGCCCAGCGCGGTGTTGATGCTCACGCCGGTGGTGTCGGCTATCTCCTTGAAGCTCATGTTCTTGTAGTAGCGCATGAGGAGCACCTCGCGCTGCGTATCGGGCAGCACCTTAATCAGGCGGCGCACGTCAGCATGGATCTGCTCTGTGATGATGGCATCCTCTACCGTGCCGTCGGACAGTTCCTTACGATTAAGGATGTTGATCTCCTCGTCGTCGGTCGACTGGAGATTCTCGGCGCGTGCCTGGCGAAAGGAATCAATGATCAGGTTATGAGCAATGCGTGTGAGCCAAGCGGGGAAGTGACCTGTATCGACATAGCGTCCCTGCTTGATGGTCATGATGGCCTTGACAAAAGTTTCCTGGAAGATGTCGTCGGCCATGTCCGGATTCTTCACGGAGTGGGTTATGTACACAAAGACGCGGTCTTTGTGGCGTTCCAATAGCGCATCAAAGGCCTCATTATTGCCATCGACATACAGCGAGATAAGTTGCTCATCGCTCTTGTCTTTATAGTTATTCATTACTGTATATTTTTGATTAATAATGAGTAATGTTTGTCGATAGGCAGTCTTATTTTAGTTGTTTAATGTCATTAATAATTGTTATTCTCTCACAGGAAATCATAAGATTTCGGGCTGCAAATATAGCTAAAATCAAAAAATCAACAACTTTTTTTTTAAAAAAAGTGAATTCCGAGATGTTTTTTTGATGATTTACCACCAGCGGCACGTCAACGGCGACGACGGTTTCCCCGCAGTTTCAGGAGCCACCGAGTGAGCTTGAAACCGAGCAAGGCATAGTCGGCAGTCTTCAAGTGGGACACGGTGCCAGGGCTGAACATGAGGGCACGCACGCCATTACTGGCCACATTGCTCTTGAGGCCATCAATATTGTACTGCATCGTAGCGCGTCCCACCTCGCGACGCACAAGCGCCTTGCCGCGAGCGCGACGCAACTCATCGAGGGTCATGCCCCGCCAAGTATCAGGGGCATCTGGGGTTGCCACAGGCAGCTCTGGCTGGGAGGGAGCCACACCGGTAGTATTCATGTTGTCGTTACTCATTGTCACCAGGTTTAAGGAACAATTTGCTAATGAAACGGGCCACAGGATCCACGATGAGCTGCTTCTTGAAGGCAAACACCACAAGCAGCAGTATCAACAGGATGGCGGCAGCAATCAAGTGCGCGCCCCAAGTGCACCCCAGAGCCGACGAAAGCACGCCAACGAGAGCCGCAATGATGTGATGGAGCACAAATGTGGCAACGATGATCACCACCGCCACAAAGGCTATCGACGACAATAAGATTGCCATCTTCTCAACAGCGGTGAGCTTGGTGTAGTCCCACTCGAGCGAGAAGTACTTGCGCGCCTCGCTAATCAGTTTCTTATAGTCTATCTCGTTCATGAAATCACGACACATGGCCATGGCAGACGGCGTGTCAGTAGCATGTCACACCGCCTGTCATGCCAGAATGCTATTTTGTCAGTCCTCGATCTGAGCGCTGATCTGCTTCACCAGCTGCTCTACCTCGTCGTCGCTGAAGTCGATACCGTTCTTCTTGAGCATCTCCTTGATGCGTCCGCGCAGGTCGGAGCCCTTCTCGGGCGCAAACAGGATAGCTGCCGATGCGCCAACCAGAGCACCGCCCAGGAATGCGTACAATAAATTTAATCCTCTCATCGTCTTTTCAATTTTTTTAATGTGTGGTTATTAATCCATTTTATCCTTAATTTCCTCTGCGATGTCGTCCACCAGATTGTCCAGCTTGGAACCCTTGAGTTTCACGCCTTGTTCACGCAGGGCATCAGCGATGCGCTTGCGGGTGTCGTCACCTTTCTCGGGAGCAAAGAGCAGTCCCACTGCCGCGCCGGCGATAGCGCCGCCCACAACGGCCATAACAATGTTCATCGGTTTCATATCTAACAAAAGCTAAATTAATAATTAATAATGTCTTAGTAATGAAATAATAAGCAATAATCATGCCAAAATCGTGGCCGATGGCTTGATTTGGGCAATAAAATTACTATTTCTTTTTGAATTGGGCAAACATTCTGGGAAATAATCGTAATATTTTTACTAATTTTGCACCCCAAATCCATCAGCATGGCAACATCAGGAGATATCATCATCAAGGGAGCTCGAGTCAACAATCTGAAGGACGTTGACGTCAACATTCCCCGCGGCAAGTTTGTCGTGATCACCGGCTTGTCGGGATCCGGCAAGTCATCGCTGGCATTCGACACCCTGTATGCCGAGGGCCAGCGGCGCTACGTCGAGAGCCTGTCGTCCTATGCGCGCCAGTTCATGGGGCGCATGACCAAGCCCGACTGCGACTTCATCCGCGGACTGCCACCGGCCATCGCCGTGGAGCAGCGCACGGTGACGCGCAACTCGCGCAGCACCGTCGGCACGAGCACCGAGATCTATGATTACCTGCGGCTGCTGTTTGCCCGTGTGGGCAAGACCTACTCTCCCATCTCGGGCGAGATGGTCAAGAAGCACACCGCCAACGATGTCATCAGCACCATCAACAGCTATCCCGACGGCACCCGCCTGGCGCTGCTCACCGAGGTCATTGTCCCCGAGGGGCGCGATCTGGCCACCCAGCTCGATATTCTGGTCAAGGGGGGCTACTCCAGACTGATGACCAGGGATTACCGCTTTGTCGACATCAGTGAGGTCATTGCCAGCGGTGACAAAGCCGAGGCGAGCGACTACCGACTGCTCATCGACCGCATGGCTGTGACCCACAACCATGATGACGAGATGCGCCTGCTCGACTCGCTGCAGACAGCCTTCTACGAGGGCAAGGACGAGTGCATCGTGGTGGTGTGGCAACACGACGGCACCACTGTGGAGCACCGCTTCTCCAAGCGATTTGAGTTGGACGGAATGACCTTTGAGGAGCCCAGCGACCTGATGTTCAACTTCAACAATCCGCTGGGAGCATGTCCCACGTGTGAGGGCTTCGGCAGCGTGATTGGCATCGACGAGAACCTGGTGATTCCCGACAGGAGCCGCTCGGTCTATGACGACGCGGTGATGTGCTGGCGCGGCCAGGTCATGAGTGAGTGGAAACGAGAGTTCATCCATGTGGCGGCACGCCACAATTTCCCCATCCACAAGCCCTATCACGAGCTCAGCCAGCAGCAGCTCGACCTGCTGTGGCACGGCACGGGCGACAGCACATGGAAGGGCATCGACGGCTTCTTTGAGTGGGTCAAGAGCAAGGCCTATGCCATCCAGTTCCGCGTGCTCCAGGCACGCTACCGCGGCAAGACCGTGTGTCCCACCTGCCATGGCACCCGCCTGAAGCCCCAGGCAGGCTATGTCCGCGTGGGCGGGCTGACCATCAGCGAGATGGTGCGCATGCCCGTCAAGGACCTGGCACAGTGGTTCTCACAGCTGCAGCTCGACGAGACCGACACCCAGATTGCCAAGCGGCTGCTGACCGAAATCAGTACCCGCCTGGACTACCTGTGTGACGTGGGCGTGGGCTACTTGACGCTGGACAGGCTTTCATCGACCCTGTCGGGCGGCGAGAGTCAGCGCATTAACCTGGCGACGGCGCTGGGCAGCTCGCTCGTGGGATCGGTGTATATCCTAGACGAGCCCTCCATCGGCCTGCATCCCCGCGACACCCACCGGCTGATACACGTGCTCCGGATGCTGCAGCAGCAGGGCAACACCGTGGTAGTCGTCGAGCACGACGAGGACATCATCCGCACCGCCGACTATCTCATCGACGTGGGGCCCGAGGCAGGCCGCAACGGCGGCCGCATTACTTACCAGGGACCCGTGGACAACCTTGCCGGTGCCTCCGAGAGCTATACCGCCCGCTACCTGACCGGGGCACTCACGATTCCCGTGCCCAAGCAGCGCCGCCGTTGGAGCCAGTACATCGAGGTCAAGGGCGCCACCCAAAACAACCTCAAGAACATCACCGTCAAGTTTCCGCTGGGCGTGATGACCGTGGTGACAGGTGTCAGCGGCTCGGGAAAATCCACGCTGGTGGGCAAGATCCTGTACCCTGCCCTGGCCCGCAACTATGACCAGACAGCCGACGCGCCAGGCAGCTTCAGCGGCATCGGTGGGGACCTGAGCAGGCTGCAGGCCGTGGAATTCATCGACCAGGGGCCTATCGGCAAGAGTACCCGCAGTAATCCGGCCACCTATCTGAAGGCCTTTGACGAGATACGCCAACTCTTTGCCCAGCAGCAGCTATCCAAGCAGATGGGTTACAACTCCAGCTTCTTCTCGTTCAACTCTCCCGGCGGAAGGTGCGAGGAGTGCAAGGGCGAGGGCACGATTACCATCGAGATGCAGTTCATGGCCGACATCACCCTGACGTGTGAGGCATGCCACGGCAAGCGATTTGGCCGTAACGCCCTCGATGTGACCTATCGCGACCGGACCATCAGCGACATCCTGGACATGACCGTCAATCAGGCCATTGAGTTTTTCGGCGAGTCCAACACCTACAACGAGCACCGCATCGTCAGGCGCCTCAAGCCCCTGCAGGACGTGGGTCTGGGCTACATCAAGTTGGGGCAGTCCTCCTCTACCCTATCGGGCGGAGAGAACCAGCGCGTGAAGCTGGCCTACTACCTGAGCGGGGAGCGCCAGGGCAACACCCTTTTCATCTTCGACGAGCCCACAACAGGCCTCCATTTCCATGACATCAACACGCTGATGAAGTCCTTCGACCAGCTCATCGGCAACGGTCACACCGTGGTCATCATCGAGCACAACCTGGATGTCATCAAGTGTGCCGACCACATCATTGACCTGGGCCCCGAAGGTGGCGAGCATGGCGGCAACATTGTCGTCACCGGCACACCCGAGGAGGTGGCGCAGTGCACTGATAGCTACACGGGGCGCTATCTGGCCGAGAAACTGAAATAAGAACAACTAACCCAACGAATAACTTTTTCCAATCCGTCAGCACAATGATGAATGAGATTCAAGACACCACCCACGACACCCCCACCCGATCCATTCGGAAGGATTTTTTCGCCTTCCGTAATGGCATCGTGGCCGACAAACTAAGAAGCGCAGGCGACCCGCATACCATCATCATGGGCAGCCTGCTCGTCGACATCGCCGGCATCGCCAGCCGCGCCCGTGAAGCCATCGGCAAGGACGATCTGCTGGCGGCCACCGCACAAGAGCTGTGGGACGACGTCAATTCCCGCGAGTGCCGTCTGGCCGCCCCCATGCTTTTCCCGCCCGAACTGATGTCACGGCAACTGGCCCTGACTTGGTGCCAGGGCATCGAGTCGACAGAGGTTGCCGACAACCTGTGCCACAAACTGTTGCGGCACATCCCAGAGAGCACGGAAGTGATGAATGACCTTGTGAATCAGCAGAACACCATGACCAAGTATACGGGCTACCGGCTGATGCAGGGCCTGCTGAGATGCGGGAAACTGGTACCGACGCCCTCGCTCAAGGCCGACCTCGAAGCCGAACGCGCCACCGCGCAGCCACCCATCAGCTCACTGATCAGGGACATCATCGAAGACTTGGAAGACGAGGACTAGTTTTCAACCGTCCCACATCAGATCCCGCATCACGCCGTCACTGAGCATGATGCCCCGTTCGGTCAGCACATAGCGATTCTCGCCCACACGCTGAAGGTTGCCCGCATCGATATGCTGCCGGGCCCGATGGACAAAATGCCGGCACATTTCCTCGCCAAAGTCCTTACATAGGCGCTGAACATCCACGCCACGCGACGTTCTGAGTCCCAGCATCACGCGCTCGTCATAGCGCTCCCACAGCGACAGATCCTCCACCTCAAGGCTACCTATCGAGCCTGCCGCCACAGCATCAACATACGCCTTCAGGTCACAGGGATTGCTCCGCCTGACCCTGCCGTCATAGCTATGGGCCGCAGTTCCCAGCCCCAGATAAGGCACATCGCTCCAATAAGACGAGTTGTGGCGCGACTGGCAGCCAGGCAGAGCGAAGTTAGAAATCTCATAATGCTCAAATCCTGCCTGCCGCAACTTGTCGGCCAGGATGGCATACATCTCCAAGCACTGCTCCTCGGGTACCTCCTGGACCAGACCCCGCTCACGCTGCAGCCACAACGGCGTGCCCTCCTCATAGGTCAGCCCATAAGCGGAGATGTGCCAGGGCCGCAAAGCCAGGGCCTGGGTTACCGTGCTGGTCCAGGACGCCACCGTCTGGCCCGGCAGGCCATAAATCAGGTCGATACTGATGTTGTCAATGCCGGCAAGCCTCAAGTTGGCCATCGCCTCGCCTACCTGGCTGGCAGTGTGGCGCCGGCCAATGAAGCGGAGCACCGTATCTTGGAACGACTGCACACCCATACTCACACGATTGACACCCAGCGCTCTGACGTCACGGCACCACGCGGCAGTGACATCATCGGGATTAGCTTCGACTGTGAATTCCTCGACGCCTGTCAGGTCAAATGTTCGGCTCAGGCCGCCCACCAAGCGCGACAGCAGCGACGACGGCAACTGGGACGGCGTGCCGCCACCCAGATAGAGCGTACGGACTGCCTCGCCACGCAATTCACCACGCCGCAGCTCTGCCTCGTCGAGCACCGCCCGGACATAGGGCTCGCCCATATCACGCAGCCTCAACGTCGAGAAGAAATCGCAGTAACTGCAACGACTGGCGCAAAACGGTATGTGCACATAGATGCCTGCCATAATCAGCCACAATTTTTTGGCAAAGATAATTCATTTTCACCATCGCACGGGCATTCACGGGGACACAAACGTGTTATCGCACTGATTTTTTTGGCATTGTTCAAAAATTCTTTTTAATAATGTTGTCATTCACATCAAAAATTAGTAATTTTGCAGGCCGTTTATCAAGACGAATATCAATTTACTAAATAACAACCATTTAACAAACAAATCACTAATGAAGGTTTACAAAACAAACGAGATCAAGAACATCTCTCTCGTCGGTGGCAAGGGCGCTGGTAAGACCACTCTCACCGAGTCTATCCTCCTTGAGGGCGGCACAATCAGCCGCAGGGGCACCGTCGATGGCGGTAACACCGTGAGCGACAACACCCCCGTTGAGAAGGAGTACGGTTACTCCGTATCCTCATGCGTCTTCTATGCCGAGAAGAATGGCAAGAAGCTCAACTTCTTTGACTGCCCGGGTAGTGATGACTTCGTGGGCAACACCGTGACCGCCCTCAGTGTCACCGATGCCGCTGCTCTGATCATCGACGGCCGCAATGGCGTGGATGTCGGTTGCCAGAACAACTTCCGCACCGTGGAGCGCATTGGCAAGCCCCTGATGTTTGTCATCAACCGCCTTGAGGATGAGAAATGCGACTTTGACAACGTATATAACCAGCTGCGTGAGACCTACGGCAACAAGGTCGTGGCTCTGCAGTTCCCCGTGAACGCCGGCCCCGGCTTCAACAGCGTGGTCGACGTGCTGGCCATGAAGCAGTACACGTGGCCCAAGGACGGTGGCAAAGCTACTGCCGCCGACATCGACGCTGCCCATGCCGACAAGGCTGAGGAGTATCGCATGGCCCTGCTCGAGATGGCAGCCGAGAACGATGAGGAGCTGATGATGAAGTTCCTCGACGAGATGACGCTGACCGACGAGGAGACCATCAAGGGTATCCGCCTGGGTATGGTTGACCGCAGCATCTTCCCCGTGATGCTCGTCAGCGCCGAGAAGAACATCGGCACCGACCGCATGCTCGACATCATGAGCACCATCGTGCCCGATGTTACCGAGATGCCCGCCCCCAAGAACACCAACGGCGACGAGGTCCCCTACGACGAGAACGCTCCCGTGAGCATCTTCTTCTTCAAGACCTCCGTTGAGAGCCACATCGGTGAGGTTTCCTACTTCAAGGTAATGAGCGGCACGCTCAAGGCTGGTGCCGACCTGACCAACATGAACCGCGGCAGCAAGGAGCGCATGGCTCAGATCAACGTGGTTTGCGGCCAGAACAAGACTGCCATCGACGAGATCCACGCCGGTGACATCGGTGCTGCTGTAAAGCTCAAGGACGTTCGCTGCGGCAACACCCTCAACGAGAAGGGCTGCGAGCACGAGTTCAACTTCATCGAGTATCCCGCTCCCAAGTTCCAGCGCGCCATCAAGGCCCAGAACGAGAGCGAGACCGAGAAGCTGGGTGCCGTCCTCAACCGCATGCACGAGGAGGATCCCACGCTGTTGATCGAGCAGAGCAAGGAGTTGCGCCAGACCATCGTTTCAGGTCAGGGCGAATTCCACCTGCGCACCCTCAAGTGGAACATCGAGAACAACGACAAGATCCAGATCGAGTATCAGGAGCCCCGCATCCCCTACCGCGAGACCATTACCAAGGCTGCCCGTGCCGACTATCGTCACAAGAAGCAGTCGGGTGGTAGCGGCCAGTTCGGTGAGGTTCACCTGATTGTGGAGCCCTACCGCGAGGGCATGCCCGAACCCGACACCTACAAGTTCGGCAACCAGGAGTACAAGATGAACATCAAGGACAAGCAGGAAATCCCCATGGAATGGGGCGGTATGCTGGTTATCTATAACTGTATCGTTGGTGGTGCCATCGATGCACGCTTCATCCCCGCCATCGTTAAGGGTATCATGGACCGCATGGAGCAGGGTCCCTTCACCGGTAGCTACGCTCGCGACGTCCGCGTCTGCATCTACGATGGTAAGATGCACCCGGTAGACAGTAACGAAATCTCGTTCCGTCTGGCCGCACGTAACGCCTTCTCGGCTGCCTTCCGCGATGCTAACCCCAAGGTTCTGGAGCCCGTCTATGACGTTGAGATCCTGTTGCCCGCCGACTGCATGGGTGGCGTACAGAGTGACCTGCAGGGCCGCCGCGGCATCATGATGGATATGTCGAGCGCAAATGGCCTGGAGCGCGTTAAGGCCCGCATCCCCCTGAAGGAGATGTCGAGCTACTCGACCTCCCTGAGTTCCATCTCGGGTGGCCGCGCTTCATTCAGCATGAAGTTCTCGAGCTATGAGCTCGTGCCCGCCGACGTGCAGGCTCAGCTGCTCAAGGAGTACGAGGAGAGCAAGCAGGAAGAGGATTAATCCCCACCTGTCCTCCACATTATATTATAAGAAGGCATCCGCCGGGTGCCTTCTTATTTTTTCCATACGAACCAAACAACCATGACAACTTTTATACAACCGCATCAACTTATATTTGGTTGTTGCGGTTGTACTGTTGTTGTTCCTTGTTGTTTGATTATTTTCTCTTGGAAACGGATGTTTTAACATTTAGGGTTAATTTTTTCAGCAAAAAGTGAAAGAAAATTTGACGTTTTCACAATTTTGTGTTAATTTTGCCGTTGATTGTTAAAACAAAGGTTTGAAAACAAGACTCTACAATGAAGAGATCGACGATATGGATATTGACGGTGGTGATGGCGATAGCCCTGCTGGGACTACTCGCCATGCAGATCGTGTATCTGGAGAAGATGGTGGACATGCGCAATGGGCAGTTCAGCGAAATCGTGAAGCGCAGCCTGTACAGCGTGTCGACCATGCTCGAGCAGAACGAGACCAAGTATTTCCTGGACAAGGACCTTGCCGAGGCCGAACAGACCTATTCGGGCATCAGCCAGAACAGCTTCAGCTTCGGCGACCGCCACGAGGCGGCCATCGACACGACCCTGAATACCGAGGACCCCACGAACCTGCGCCCCGCCAACCGCACCACATTGACCGACCTGAACGATACCTACCAGCGCAAGCAGGAAATCCTCAAGGGGCAGTACCTGTACCAGAAGAGCCTCTTGAACGAAGTGATTCTCACCATCCTGAATCACTCGAGCGACCGGCCCATTCAGGAGCGGGCCGATAGTGCCACGGTGGCCAGTTACCTGCGCTCAGAGCTGGAGTTCAACGGGCTGACACTGCCCTTTGAGTTCGCTATTGTGAACCGCACCAACGGCGTGGTGTACAAGACCAGCGGCTACTCGCCGATGTCACAACAGGACGTGTACACCCAGGTACTGTTCCCCAACGACCCCAAGAGCAAGCAGAACACGCTCAACGTCACCTTCCCCAACAAGAGTGACTACATCTTCTCGTCGGTCAAGTTCTTGGTGCCTTCGCTGGCCTTCACCTTCCTGCTGCTGGGTGTGTTCCTGTACACCATCTCACTAGCCTTCAAGCAGAAGAAGCTGAGCGAGATCAAGAACGACTTCATCAACAACATGACCCACGAGTTCAAGACGCCCATCTCGTCGATCTCGATAGCCGCCCAGATGCTCAACGATGACAGCGTGCGCAAGAGTCCCGAGATGCTCAAGCACGTGTCGGGGGTCATCAACGACGAGACCAAGCGCTTGCGCTTCCAGGTCGAGAAAGTGCTGCAACTGTCCCTGTTCGACCGCAAGAACGCCACGATGAGGCTCGAGGAAGAGGACGCCAACGCCAGCATCTACAGCGTGATCAACACCTTCAAGCTCAAGGTGGAGAAATATGGCGGGCACATCACCGCCAACCTGGATGCCGAGGACCCCATCATCAACGTGGACCGCATGCACTTCACCAACGTGATCTTCAACCTGCTGGACAATGCGGTGAAATACCGCCGCGAGGACGTGGCGCCCGAGCTCGTGGTGAGCACTATCAACCCCGACGAGGACCACATCCAGATCACCGTCCAGGACAACGGCATCGGCATGAAGCGCGAGGACCTGAGGAAAATCTTCGAGAAGTTCTATCGCGTCTCCACTGGCAACCGCCACGACGTGAAGGGCTTCGGCCTGGGCCTAGCCTATGTGTCCAAGATGATTGACCTCTTCGGCGGCTCTATCCGCGCCGAGAGTGAGCTGGGCAAGGGATCGAAATTTATTATCACATTACCACTATACAAATAAAAAAAACGACAATTATGGAAGACAAACTGAGAATTCTGTTATGCGAGGATGATGAGAATCTGGGAACCCTCACCCGTGAGTACCTGGAGGACAAGGGCTACAAAGCCGAGCTGTTTGCTGACGGCGAAGCCGGCTACAAGGCATTCCTGAAAGGCAAGTACGACATCTGCCTGCTCGACGTGATGATGCCCAAGAAGGACGGTTATCAGCTTGCCCAGGAAATACGCGCCGTCAACAACGACGTGCCCATCATTTTCCTGACCGCCAAGGCCCTGAAGGAGGACATCCTGGAAGGCTTCAAGATTGGTGCCGATGACTATATCACCAAACCCTTCTCGATGGAGGAGCTCGTGCTGCGCATTGAGGCTATCCTGCGCCGCGTTAAGGGCAAAAAGGGCAAAGAGGTCACCGTCTACAAGATCGGCAAGTTCACCTTCGACACCCAGCGCCAAGTGCTGTTCACCGACGACCGCAGCGACAACCTCACCACCAAGGAGAGCGAGCTGCTGAGCCTGCTGTGCGCCCACATGAACGAGATCCTGGAGCGCAACTTCGCCCTCAAGACCATCTGGATCGACGACAACTACTTCAACGCCCGCTCGATGGACGTCTACATCACCAAGCTGCGCAAGAAGCTCAAGGACGACCCCAGCATCGAGATCATCAACATCCACGGCAAGGGCTACAAGCTTATCGCCCCCGAGGCAGAGGCCAAGTAAGGATTGCTGACACAATCCTCCCCTTATCACCAGAGAATCCCACGACACGCCAACCCCTGCCGTGGGATTCTTCTTCATTGCCCCCCCCGCGCAGGATTGCGTTAATTCTGCGTTAATTCTGACGGCATCATCTCATTCGGCTTGCCACTATTGCACAAAAATATTAATTTTGCGGTACCAATAACTGTGACTGATCGAAGAATGATTTACCTATATCGCATTTACCAGTGGTGTATCGTCTCACCCATCATGCTGGTGCTCAGCATTATCACTGCCCTTGTTACCATCGTTGGCTGCTTGTTTAACCAGGACTATTGGGGATACTTCCCCGCCAAGTGGTGGGCCCGTATGTGGTGTTGGCTGCACCTGGTTCACGTGCGCATCGTGGGCCGTGAACTCATCGACCACGAGACGAGCTATGTGTTTGTCGCCAACCATCAGGGCGCCTACGACATCTTCTCGGTATACGGCTATCTGGGACACAACTTCAAGTGGATGATGCGCAAGGGGCTGGCCAGGATTCCACTCATCGGCACCGCATGCCGCATGGCAGGCCACATCATGGTCGATACCCACTCGGCCCAAGGCCTGCGCGACACCATGGCCGCCGCCAAGAAGAAGCTGCACGGCGGCATGTCGATTGTCGTCTTTCCCGAGGGGCGCCGCACCGATACGGGCAAGATGGGCCCCTTCAAGAACGGAGCCTTCAAGCTGGCGCTGGAGTTTGGCCTGCCCGTGGTGCCCATCACCATCGACGGCAGTTACCAGGTGATGCCGCGCAGCACCTTTAACGTCACGCCAGGCACTATCACGCTGACTTTCCACCAACCCATCGAGCACACTGGCGGCAACGACATCGCCCAGGTAAGCCATGAGTGCCGCACCGTCATCCAGCAGGACCTGCCCGCAGAGATGCGCGACTGAACGCCACGCCTCTGCCCCATCAACATAAATGGCCGGCACCGCTAGTCGCGTTGTCGGCCATTATTCGTTCTTATCCTAAGCTGGATTAATTGCTGTCTACCCAAGAATCATATCATTCTTGATGGTGGGTTCGATTTCACGGCTCAGGTGTCTCCATTCCTTGGAGTTGAGATAGTCCATGATGATGTGGGCATGCTTGATGTTGTGCATGTCACTGCCCAGGTAATCGATCATGCCATTCTTGGCAAACCACAATGCGCTGTCACGCGCCTCCTCGCCAAAGTAGCCCGTGAACGACAGGATATTGACCTGGAAGCGGGCGCCAGCGTTGTGCAGCTGCTCGTAGCGCTTGCGGCGGCGGGAATAATAGGTGTAGCGCTCGGGGTGAGCCAGAATCGTCTTGTAACCCTTGACCTGCATGTCGAACAGCAGTTCGTCGAGGTTCATCAGTTCCTGCTGGAACGAGTTCTCGAGCAAGATGTGGTTGCCGGGCATGGGAATCAGTTGGTCGGCAGCATACTGCTTGTCAAAGAATTCATCCATGCGGTATTCGGCACTCAGGCTCAGCGTCACGTCGAGCCCCGCATCGGTAACAGCGTCCTGGAACTTGAGGAACGCATCCATCAGTCGCTCACGCGTGTTCTCAAAGGTAACTGCCGTCACATGCGACGTGAGAATCACATGAGAGATGCCCATGTTAATCTCGTTCTGCAACATCTCGAGCGACTGCTCGATGGATTGCGAGCCATGATCCACGCCTGGAAGGATATGGCTATGGATATCCGTATGATAGAAAAGTTTTACCTGCTCTTTATTTCTCCTGAAAAGTTTGCCAAACATATTCATTGAGTGCTCTTTCTTTTCAACAATTAAATTGACCTGCAAAGTTACGTTTTTTTTCTTAAAATCCAATATCCAATGCTAAAATTCTTATTAACACCCCCTTTATAATCCATGATATCGGTCAAAAACGACAAAAATAACAAGAAAAATTTTCTCAGTTCCAGAAATTGTTCGTACCTTTGCACGCCATTACAAAAAATAGGCGTTTACCACCGCCAAAAAATTGTAAGTTTAACGTTTTAAAGATATATCTAAAAAAATGAAGAAAGATATCCATCCCAGCAACTATCGCGAGGTTGCTTTCAAGGACATGTCTAATGAGGAGGTTTTCATCACTCGCAGCACTGTTAACACCAAGGAGACCATCGACATTGATGGCAAGACCTATCCTCTGGTAAAGCTCGAGATCACCAACACCTCGCACCCCTTCTTCACCGGCAAGCAGAAGCTCGTCGACACCGCAGGTCGCGTGGACAAGTTCATGCAGCGCTACGGCAACCGCAAGAAGAAATAAGACATCATGGCATCATGGCTGCCGTGAGCGCTCGCGGCAGATATCAACAAGACACAGCGACGCGCCCTTTTCCATCGAGTATGGAGGGCGCGTCGCTTGTTTATCCTCGCCTATGAGTGGCATCACTCCGGCAGGAACATCGTCAGCATTGAGTTTATCATGTTGCTCACCGAGTTTTCGATACCAAGCTGCACACACACAACCGTTGTCAACGACAGCGCAGCCACAGCAATCAGCGGACGCCACAGCAACCTGGACCAGGCAACGCCTTCACGCCAGGGCTTGGTATTTACCAACATCACGGCTTCCAGGACCAGCCACAACAATGCAAAATGGTTGACAAAGGCCAGCACATACTTGAAACTCAGTGATCCGTCCCTCGCAATCACACCATAGAACGTGCCACCGATGTAAATCAGCAGCTTGGTCACAGCAATGGCTAGGAAGACAGCGACCACGATTCGCCACAGCGTTCCCCACCAACCGTAGCCGAACAGCTGCTTGTAGTCACACCACAGCATGAGCGGCAGCACCAGCATGACCATGAAGCCAGCCGCCTCATCTCCACTGCGCGACAACGAGGGAATCAGGTAGAACACCAGCGTCACGAGCAACATATACAGCAAGAACTGCACCCCGATAAACACTTGGACAAAGAACCCCTGGGGCAAAGTGTGACGAGGCAAGCGCGGTGCCGACCGGAACAGGAACCACACCGGCACGATAAACATCGAGAAACTCATGAGCACAGCCCAGTGGATGTGGTTTGCCATCCAGTTATAAAAGTCGCCCAGCAGAAAGTCCTGTACTGCATTCTTACCTGCCTCATCATCGACTTCAGCCTCAAAACCGATTCCCAGCAAACCATAGACCAGCACCACAAGCACCGCCATGACAACCAGCATCTTGACTGGTGGGAAACTCACTTGCCGCTTACCGCTGACGTAGTCGCGAATGAGGTAACCAGGGCGCCACAGCAACTGCCACAAGGTGAAAGGCAGCGACCGCGTGCCCACGCCCCACACGTCCATCACGCCCTGCCACACGCTGTGCCAGGTGATGGGGCCATAGACGGCCTTCTGACCGCAGCGGGGACAATAATTGTTCTCACTCTCTGCACCGCAGTTACAGCATCCGTGATGATCATGGGAGTCATGATACTCAATGGGTTGCCGCTGCCACTCCTTAAATTGACGGTACTTATCCCTAAAGCTCATTCCCGACATCTTCCAATGGAGGGTTAACAGAGACCGTCTTGCGGTTGCGGCGCTCGGCCAGGTATTCCTGCAGACTGGTGAGGTTGAACAGCAACAGACAGATGCCCGTGACAAGCACCACGGCCGACACGCTGTCGCGCAGGGCAGGCAGCACGAGCGACAGCACGCCACACAAGACGACCACAATCGGGCACAGGTAATACCACCCCTTGATATTCAGTGCCTTGTGCGACAGTAACAGATACACTACATGGAACAGGCCCAGCACGAGCAGCAGCACGCCCAACAGTAACTGCAGTATGCCGTCGAACAAGTAGGCCTTGATCATCATTACCAAGCCGAAGCAGAGTCCGCCCACTGCCGGCAGCACACCCAGATAGTCGGTGCTTGTGCGAGCATCAGCGTGCCTCATTGCCACCATAACAAGATAGACAACGGACGGCAGCAGAAACATGCCCCCCATTACCCGCGCACCCCATATTAGGATATTGGGCACGCCATGAAAAATGATGAGAATGATGCCCGCAAGCAGCAAGATGACATTAGTCAGGAGATTGATGCTAACCTTTTTCATTGATTTCTGTAAGGTCAAATATTAGTTGTTAATAATTTTTTCACAAAAATATCTCAAAATCACGGATTATCAAAAAAAACACATAAAAAAGTATTATCTTTGCCGTGAATGGAAAGCAAGCGTAGGCACATACTAGCCATCATCAATCCCGTGTCGGGCACCGGCAGCAAGGACAAGATTCCCCGCCTTATCGACACCGTGGTGGACTCGGCCCGTAATGACGTGAGCATCATCATGACCGAGTACCCGGGCCATGCCCATGAAATTGCTCTTCAGGCCGTTCAGGACCGATTGGACATCGTGGTCGCCATCGGCGGTGATGGCACAGTCAACGAGGTAGGCAGCGCTGTCGCCGGCACCGACACCAGCCTGGCGATAATTCCCTGCGGGTCGGGAAATGGCTTAGCCCGCCACTTGAGGATTCCGATGAACACCAGCCGGGCACTAAGGGTGCTCAACGACGGTGTTATCGGCCAGTTTGACTATTGCACTGTGAACGGCAAGCCATTCTTCTGCACCTGTGGCATGGGATTTGACGCCACTGTGAGTTACAAGTTTTCCAACGAAGGGACCCGCGGCTTCATATCCTATATCAAGACCGCGCTGACCGAGTATCTCAAGTACAAGCCTCAGCGCTACACCATCGACATCGATGGGCAGACGATGCGGGAGCGGGCTTTTGTCATCGCTTGCTGCAACGCGGCCCAGTATGGCAACAACGCCTACATCGCGCCACGGGCCACCATGCAGGACGGCATGGTCGACGTGACCGTGATGCACCCGTTCAGCATCGCCGAGAGCCCGCTGATCGGCGCACAGCTGTTCCTGCGCCAGCTCGGCAAGGACCATCGCGTGAGCATCTACCGTGGCCAGTGTGTCACTATCGTCCGCGACCATGACGACATCATCCACGTGGACGGCGACCCCGTGGCCATGCCGGCCAAGGTTGTTATCGAGAACGTGAGCAAGGGCATCCGCATCCTGGTGCCGCCCTCGCTGCCCGACGATGTGTAGCCGTTGCTACCAGTCCTTCCATGATTTCCCTACGGCCCACTATCAAAGGAAACAAAAGATTTAACCAAAATAATAGACACAGCGTAACAACAATGAGTTATCTGAAATTTGACAAAAACCTGATGATCAATCTCCAGCAGTCACTGCCTAAGGAGATGTTGCGCACCAACCAGTCTGGGGCATACCACTGCACCACCATCGTTGGCTGCAACACACGCAAGCAACACGGCTTGCTCGTCATCCCGGTACCGGAACTCGATGACAACAATCACGTGCTGCTATCATCACTCGACGAGACTGTGATCCAGCACGGTGCTCCGTTCAACCTGGGCCTGCACCGCTACAAGGGCGGCACTTACAGCCCCAACGGGCACAAGTACATCCGCGAGTATGACTGCGAGCGCGTACCCACCACGACCTACCGCGTGGGTGGCGTGATCCTGAAGAAGGAGAAAATCTTCATCACCCATGCCAACCGCATCCTGATCCGCTACACCCTGGTCGATGCCCACTCGGCAACGACGCTGCAGTTCAGGCCATTCCTGGCCTTCCGCAACGCCAATGACCTGTGTGTCGAGAATGCCGTTGCCAGGCGCGACTATCAAGAGGTGGCTAACGGCATTGCCACCTGTATGTACGATGGCTACCCCACCCTGTACATGCAGATGAACCACAAGCCCAAATTCGTGTTTGACCCGCACTGGTACAAGAACATCGAGTACACCAAAGACCAGGAGCGTGGCATCCCCTACAGCGAGGACCTGTATGTGCCAGGTTATTTCGAGGTGGAGATCAAGAAGGGTGAGCCACTCATCTTCTCTGCAGGCATCGAGGAAGTCAACACCAGGACGCTGACCAGAATGTACGAGGACGAGATCAAACCCCGCACGCCCCGCACGAGTTTCTATAACTGTATGAAGAACAGCGCTAAGCAGTTCTACATCACCAACAACGAGGGCCACTACCTGCTGGCCGGCTATCCATGGTTCAAGATCCGCGCCCGCGACGAGTTCATCGCCCTGCCGGGCTGCACGCTGTCGGTACATCACCGCCAGGACTTCGAGCTCATCATGGATACTGCACAGCGTGCCCTTAACGACTGGATGCGCGACGGCACACTCGACAAGCACCTCGTCGGCCTTGACTTGCCCGACGTGCCCCTGTGGGCCATCTGGGCTGTTCAGCGTTATGCCCATGACCTGAATGCTGATGCGGCCCGCGAGCACTACGGCCAGCTGGTAAAGGACATCATCAACTTTATCGCCGACGGCCACCATCCCAACCTCAAGGTGGACGCTAACGGCCTGGTGCTCACCGACGGCACCAAGCGCCCCGTCTCGTGGATGAACAGCACCCACCCCGACGGCACGCCACTCATCCCGCGCACGGGCTATCTGGTGGAGTTTAACGCGCTGTGGTACAACGCACTGCGTTTTGCCGTAGAGGAGCTTTTCGGCACCATCGCCGAGGAGAAAGCCTTTGTTGACCGCTGCAACGAGATTGCCGACAAGTGCAAGCCCGCATTTATCGACACATTCATGACAGACTATGGCTACCTGTATGACTACGTCAACGGCAGCTACACCGACCTGAGTGTGCGTCCCAACATGATTATTGCAGCCGCGACCGATTACAGCCCGCTGGACCGCCGCCAGCGCAAGCGCGTGCTCGACATCACCACCCGCGAGCTGCTCACGCCCAAGGGCCTGCGCACCCTGAGTCCCAACAGCTATGGCTACATCCCCTGGTATGTCGGCTCACCCGAGGAGCGCCAGACGGCATACTATGCCGGTAGTGCCCGCCCCTGGCTGATGGATTTCTACAGCAAGGCCTACATCCGCGTGTTCGGCCTGAACAGCATCTCGTTTATCGAGCGCATGATGATCGGCTTTGAGGACGAGATGAAGGAGGGCTGCATCGGCTCGCTGAGCGAGCTCTATGACGGCAACCCGCCATTCATCGGCCGTGGTGCCGTCAGCTTCGCCCCCAACGTGGGTGGTATCCTGCGCGTGCTCCGCACCTTCAAGAACCTGCACATCATCGACGAATAAAACAATATAAGGATATGAAAGCATTAATGTTTGGCTGGGAATTTCCGCCTCACATCTTGGGAGGCTTGGGAACAGCGAGTTACGGACTGACCAAGGGCATGTGGGAGAACGGTGACATGGACATCACCTTTGTCATCCCCAAGCCCTGGGGCGATGAGCCCAAGGACTTTGCCAACATCATCGGCGCCAATTCGACGCCTGTGGCATGGCGAGACGTGAACTGGGACTACGTGAACAGCCGCATCGGTAACGTGATGGACCCGCAGATGTACTACGATCTGCGCGACCACATCTACGGCGACTTCAACTACATGAGTACCAACGACCTGGGATGCATTGAGTTCTCAGGCCGCTATCCCGACAACCTGCTCGAGGAGATCAACAATTACAGCATCGTGGCCGGTGTGATTGCCCGCACAGTGGATTGCGACATCATCCACAGCCACGACTGGCTCACCTATCCTGCCGGCATCCATGCCAAGCAGGTGACGGGCAAGCCGCTGGTCATCCACGTGCACGCCACCGACTTTGACCGCTCACGCGGCAACGTCAACCCCACGGTGTTCAGCATCGAGAAGGACGGCATGAACCATGCCGACCACATCATCACCGTGAGCAACCTGACGCGCCGCACGGTAATCGAGAAATACGGCATCAGCCCCGATAAGGTGACCACCGTGCACAATGCCGTGGAGCCCCTGAACGAGGAATTGCTCAACCTGCCCATTCCACCGGGCAAGCAGAACAAGGTGGTGACATTCCTGGGACGCATCACAATGCAGAAGGGGCCCGAATACTTTGTCGAGGCCGCAGCCCAGGTGCTGCATAAGGTCAACGACGTGCAGTTTGTCATGGCCGGTAGCGGCGACATGATGGACAAGATGATACGCCTGGCCGCCAAGCGCGACATCGCCGACCGCTTCCACTTCACCGGATTTCTCAAGGGCAAGCAGGTGTACGAAATGCTCAAGGCCAGCGACGTGTACATCATGCCCAGCGTGAGCGAGCCATTCGGCATCTCCCCGCTCGAGGCGATGCAGATGGGCGTTCCCTCGATCATCAGCAAGCAGAGCGGCTGTGCCGAGATTCTGGACAATGTCATCAAGATCGACTACTGGGACATCAATGCCATGGCCGATGCCATCTACAGCATCATCAAGTATCCCGCGATGTATAACGAGTTGCGGGAACAAGGCCTGGCCGAGGTCAACCAGATCACATGGGACAAGGCTGGTGCCAAGGTTATCGACATCTACCACCGTCTCATCAACCGCTAACAACCAACAACTAATGACTAACAACTAACAACTCAAGATATATGAGAGCGATTTGTTTTTATTTCCAAATTCACCAGCCGTTCCGTCTGAAGCACTACCGCTTCTTTGACATCGGCAACGATCACTACTACTATGATGACTTTGCCGACGACGACATCATCACGCGCATCGCGCAGCGGTCTTACCTGCCCGCCAACGAGATGCTGCTCGACATGATCCGTGAGAACGGCAAGAAATTCAAGGTAGCTTTCTCGATCAGCGGCACCGCCCTGGAGCAACTGGAGCAGTATGTGCCTGAGTTCATCGACTCGATGAAGGAACTGGCCCAGACGGGCTGCGTGGAGTTCCTGAGTGAGACCTATGCCCACAGCCTGTCGGCACTCTATGACCCCGACGAGTTTGTCGCCCAGGTCAAGGCTCATGATGAGAAGATTTTCCAACTCTTTGGCCAGCGTCCCAAGGTGTTCCGCAACACCGAGCTCATCTATGACGACGACATCGCCTCGATGGTCTATGCCATGGGCTTCAAGGCGGCCATCACTGCCGACGCCAAGCACGTGCTGGGCTGGCGCTCGCCCAACTTCCTGTATAGGTCGGCCTCAGCCCCCAAGCTCAAGCTGTTGCTCAAGAACGGCAAGTTGAGCGACGATATCTCGTTCCGCTTCAGCAACCCCGAGTGGGCATCCTATCCCCTGACGGCCGACAAGTACATCCACTGGATCAACGAGTTGCCGCAGGAAGAGCAGCTCGTCAACCTGTTCATGAACTATGACGCATTCGGTGAACTGCAACCGCGCGAGAGCGGCATCTTTGAGTTCATGAAGGCTCTGCCCCGCTTCGCTGCCGAGAGCGACATCCAGTTCTGGACTCCGAGCGAGGTGGTTTCCAAGTTCAAGCCCGTTGCCGAGCTGGCCGTGCCCTACCCCATGTCCTGGACCGACGAGGCCCGCGACACCAGTGCCTGGCTGGGCAACACCTTGCAGCAAGAGGCCGTCCGCAAGCTGTACTCCATCGGTGAGCGCGTGCGTCTGTGCACCGACCGCCGCATCAAGCAGGACTGGAACTATCTGCAGGCCAGCGACCACTTCTTCTACATGTCCACCAAGCACAACGACGATGGCTCGGTACATTCTCACTACAGCCCCTATGACTCGCCCTACACCGCGTTTACCAACTACATGAACGTGCTGAGCGACTTCATGACGAGAGTCGAGGAGCAGTACCCCGCCAGTATCGATAACGAGGAGCTCAACTCGCTGCTGCTGACCATCCGCAACCAGGAACAGGAAATCGAGAAGCTGCACCGCGAGGTGGAACTCATGCGCAACAACATCGTCAAGGACACCACCGGCGACTTCCCCATCGACGAGCCGACGGCAGTTCCTGCCGAGGAGCAGCCCGCAGCCCCACAGCGGAAAAAAGCTGCCGGAAAAACTACCGCTAAGAAGAAAACGGCTAAGAAGAAAACGGCTAAGAAGAAAACGGCCAAAAAAGCTGACTGAGCCGCATAACTAGCCCCATCACCTGTGGCGCTACCTTTATTATTTATTAAGGTGTAGCGCCATTTTTCTTTACAGAAAACTTATTGTGGCATTCGTAATTAATTTGTAAATTTGCCGATTGAATAACAAAACTTATCTCATTAATCAAAGATCATGTCAAGATTACGCTACTTCATGCTTTTGTGCCTGTGTGCACTGATGGTTGTTCCCGCCCTGCGCGCCGAGCACCTGATGATTATCGCAGTTAATGACACCCATAGCCAGATCGACCCTGCCAGCGACGGCATGGGCGGTGTGGCTCGGCGTCGAGCCATCTATGACCAAGTGCGCGCCGACAATGCCAACACGGTGCTCATCCATGCTGGCGACGCCGTGCAGGGCACATTGTTCTTCTCGCTCTACCGCGGCGATGTGGAATATGCCCTGATGGATACACTGGGCTATGATGCGATCATCCTGGGCAACCACGAGTTTGACAACGGCATGGACGAGCTGGCAGCACACTACCGCGACGTGGATGCCGTGAAGATGAGTGCCAACTACGACTTCAGCGCCACACCGCTCGACGGCCTGTTCCACCCCTACTGGATCAAAGCTGTGGGCGACAAGCGCATCGGCTTCTTCGGCATCAATGTCAACCCCGCTGGCCTCATTGCCGACATGAACTGCAAGGACCTGGGCTACCGCTCGGCCCCGGATGTGGCCGATGCCACGGCCCGCTACCTCAAGGAGGTGCAGGGTGTGGACTATGCCATCATGGTGTCGCACATCGGCTACAGCAGCTACGAGCCCACTGAGCCTAACGACACGCTCATCATTGGCCACAGCCACTACATCGACATGGTCATCAGTTCCCACTCCCACACCACCATTAAGCCCGGTAGCGGATGGGACCGTATCGCCAACGCCGACGGCAAGCTGATTCCTATCGGCCAGAACGGCAAGAGCGGTAAGCTCGTGGCCACCTATGACCTGGATCTGGAAACGGGCGACATCGTCTACAACCAAATTCCCGTGGATGCGAGCTGGGATGCCGCAGCAAGCCGTTACACTGCCATGGACCACTGGCTGGACCACTACCGCCACGGCGTGGACAGCATCATGAACAACCCCGTTGGCACTAGCGCCCGATTCATGAAAAACTCGAGCGACGCAGCCCAGAACTGGGTGAGCGATGCCACGATGGATATCATCAGGGAACTGTCGGGAATCAAGAACATCGACTGTGCCATCATGAACAAGGGCGGCATTCGCACCGACATGCCTCAGGGCACTGTCACCGAGGGCGTTATCGGTTCCATGTTCCCGTTCGACAACCGCTTTGTCGTGCTCGAGATGCCCGGTAACGAGCTCATCGAGAGCATCAAGCTGATGTGTGGACGCGGGGGTGATGCCGTGAGCAAGGAATTGCGCGCCACCTACAACGACAAGGGCGAACTCATCAAGGCCACCCTCAAGGGCAAGAAAATCGACCCCAAGAAGACCTATATCGTCGCCACAATCGACTATCTGGCCAATGGCGGTGACTACATGACACCCATGAAGCGCTGCAAGCGCCTGTTTGTCGATACCCAGAAGTATGGTAACCACATCCTCAAGTATGTCAAGGGACTGCAAGCCCAGGGTAAGCTGATCAACTCGACCGATGAGGTGAGGATACAGAAGAAGTAGGCTTTAATTAGGCTTTAGGTTTTAGGTTTTAGGCTTTAGGATACTATCTAAGAGCTAAATAGGTTTTAGGTTTTGATGACTCTTTTTATCTGATTCTGAAATGGCCAAATTCAATCGTATCTTGTTGGCAGCTTTTGCCATGGCACTCACTCTGAGCGCGGCAGCACGCCCCACCGCCAAGCAGCCCAACCTGTTCAACAATGTTGACCAGATGGAGATGAGCCATTGGGTGGACAGTGTGTTCAACTCGCTGACTCCCGAGGGCCGCATCGGCCAGCTCATTGTCGCCTCAGTGACTCCCAGAAGCAACGAAGCCACCCGTGACCTGGTGCGCCGACTCGTGTCACGCAACCTAGTGGGAGGCCTCATCTATGAGAACAGCACCATAGCCGAGCAGGCCGAGGTCACCAACCTGGCCCAATCGCTCGCTGCCGTGCCGCTGATGATCACCATCGACGGCGAGTGGGGACTGGGCATGAGGCTCAAGGAGGTGCCCAACTTCCAGCGCAACCTCATCCTGGGTGCACTCGACGACGACATGCTGCTCTATGAGTATGGCCGTGAAGTTGCACGGCAATGCCGACGGATGGGCATCCAGGTCAACTTTGCTCCTGTCCTCGACGTCAACGACAATCCGCTGAACCCGGTCATCGGCGACCGCTCCTTCGGCGAGAGTCCTGAGCTGGTGGCAAGGCATGCCATCGCCTTTGCCCGCGGTCTTGAAGACGGCGGCGTGATGGCTGTGGGCAAGCACTTCCCTGGTCACGGCTCTTCGAGCGAGGACTCGCACAAGACCTTACCTGTCATCAACAAGTCGTTGCAGGAAATCAATACCTGCGAGTTGGTGCCGTTCCGCAAGTTCATCGACGCGGGCCTCAGCGGCATTCTCACCGCCCACCTGCTCGTGCCCTCAATCGATGGTGGCAAGGCACCGACCAGCCTCTCATCGGACTGTGTCAGCAGCCTGCTGCGCAACGAGATGAACTTCGACGGCCTGATCTTTACCGACGCGCTGAACATGAAGGGTGCCACCCAGATGCTGAAGGGGTCGCCCTGTGTCAACGCGCTGCTGGCGGGCAACGATGTGCTGCTCATGCCCGAGGATGTCGACAGCGAGATTGCCGCCATCCAGGCAGCCATCACCAGCGGCAAAATCACGCAGAGCATGATCGACGAGCGCTGCAAGCGCATCCTGCGGTACAAGTACGCACTGAGCCTCACAACACCGCAACACGTCGACACCAATGGCTTGCTGAACGACGTCAACTCTCAGCGGGCCGAGGTCCTCAAGCGCCAGCTCACAGCCGGCAGCATCACCATCATCAAGAACAATGATGACATCCTGCCCATCCACAACCTGCAGAGCCGACACATCGCCGTAGCCACCATCGGCAACGAGAATGGCACGACCAGCAAGTTCACACGCCGCTGTGCCGACTATGCCCAGGTCAAGCGCTATGACCTGGACAAGGCCGGTTCGGCCAGCCAGCTTGCCGAGCTGCTGCACGATGGCCACTTCAACACCATCATCGTCGAGGTGGACGAGGACAATGACGCTAACCGTGCAGCGCTCGAGACCGTGGTCAAGAAGTGTAAGAATGTCATCGTGGTCATTACCTGCAAGCCCTATGATATCAAGAACTACGGCAACACCATCACCCACAAGCACGTCAAGGCTGTGGTGCTCACCTATGACAACTCGTCGCTGGCCGAGGACTATGCGGCACAAACCATCTTCGGCGGCAATGCCGCTAACGGAAATCTGCCCATCTCGCTCAGCTTCAAGGGCAAGAAGACCCGCTTCGACGCCGGTCACGGCATCCACTATACGGCCAACCGCCTGGGCTACACCATTCCCGCCGAGGCTGGACTGGACAACCGCCTGACGGCGCAAATCGACTCGGTGTGCCGCTTGGGAGTGCAGCAGCATGCCTTCCCTGGTTGCCAAGTGATTGTGGCTCGCCATGGCAAGGTCGTGTACAAGGGCTCCTTTGGCACCATCGACTACGGCAGCAATGTCAAGGTGGACGATAACACGCTCTTCGGCTTGGCATCGGTGTCCAAGGCCACCGGCACCATCAGTGGTGTGATGAAAGCCTTCGACGACGGCAAGTTCCGCCTGGACGATAAGGCCAGCGAGTACATTCCCGGCCTGCGCGATGGTGACAAGCAAGACATCACCTTCCGCGACCTGCTGTATCACGAGACCGGCATGCCTGCCTCGCTGAACATGTGGCAGATGATGATGGACCCCAAGACCTATAGCGGCGTACTCATTGCCGGAGCCGAGGACGCCAACCATCCCATCAAGGTCATGAACGGAGCCTGGGGCCACAAGGACGCCAAGCTGCGCACCGACATCCTGTCGACCCACAAGACCGACAAATTCAACATCGCCATTGCCGATGGCATCTGGGGCGGACGCGTGACCTATGATTCCGTGATGAACCGCATCTATCACGCCAAGCTGGGTAAGAAGAAGTACCTGTACAGTTGCTGTAACTTCTCGCTGCTGGCCGACGCCGTGCAGCGCATGACCCACTCGCCGCTCAACTATTATGTGAACAACTACATCTTCGCTCCCCTGGGTGCCTACCACACGCTGTACCGCCCCTTGAGCAAGTTTTCTCGCGACGAGATCGCCTTCACCGAGAACGACACCTTCCTGCGCCGCCAGCACATCCATGGATACGTGCATGATGAGTTGGCAGCTTTCTCGGGCGGTGTGCAGGGCAACGCGGGCCTGTTCAGCAATGCTAACGACCTGGCAAAACTCTTCCAGATGTGGCTCAACGGCGGCACCTATGGCGGCGTGCGCCTGTTGAAGGCCTCGACCGTCGAGACATTCACCACGCAGAAGAGCCCCAACAGCCACCGCGGCCTGGGCTTCGACAAGCCCGTTGTCGGTAACCCAGACGCCAGCAACACCTGCCCTGAGGCCACACCTGAGACCTACGGGCACACGGGATTCACGGGAACATGTTTCTGGGTCGACCCCAAGAATGACATGTTCTACATCTTCCTGAGCAACCGGGTGAGCCCCACACGCAACAACCCCAACTTCGGCCGCATCAGCGCCCGCAGCCACATCAACACGCTTATCTATCGCGCCATCAAGCAATAATCACTCTTGACATAACCAATTAATAATTGATAACAATGAAGAAGATAGCATTCATTTTCGCAACGCTGATGCTTCTCGCCTCGTGCACCAAGGGCTACAAGGTCACCGTCACCATGCCCGACGACAGCAACAACGGCGAGACGGCATTCCTGACCAACTATGACACGGGCGACACCCTCGCCACAGCCACCGTCGAGAACGGCGTGGCTACCTTCGAGGGCGATGCTGGCGACGGTTTCTTTGCGCGCCTGTATGTCGGTGGAAACCCATACGGATTTATCGTCGAGCCCGGCAATGTCGAGCTCAATATCGCCGAGGGTAACGCCACGAGTCCCCTTAACGACAAGATGGCCGCTTGGAGCAAGGACATGGAGACCATCGCTAAGGATTCCACCATCACCGAGGAACAGTATGACGAGAAATACGCCGAGGGACTGAAAAAACTCTATGAGGACAACAAGGACAATGCCATCGGCCCGTGGGCTTTCTGCAATTACCTGATGTACAAAGACTTCAGCGAAGCCGACATCGACGGGTTGCTCAAGTCCGCACCCGCCAAATACGCTCAACTGTAGCGCGTGGCCAAAGCTAAGAACGCGGCCCGCCAGCTCACCCTTACCGCCGAGGGGCAGAAATTTACCGACTTTGAGGTCATGGCCGAGGACGGTGCCAAGCAGAAACTGTCGGACTTCGTGGGCAAGGGCAAAGTGGTCCTCGTCGACTTCTGGGCTAGCTGGTGTCCTCCATGCCGTGCCGAGATTCCCAAGTTGCAGGCGCTGAAGGCTCAGTTTGGCGACAAGTTCGATGTACTCGGCGTTGCCGTATGGGACAACCCCGAGGACACCCACAAAGCCATTCAGGAGCTCAACATCACCTGGCCCGTTTTCATCGGTTCACACAAGTTGACCGAGCCAACCGACCTGTATGGCATCAAGGGCATCCCCCACATCATCATCTTCGGGCCCGATGGCACCATCCTGTCACGCGGTCTCACTGGTGATGCCCTCGCCGCCAAGCTTGCCGAGGCAATCCAGTAAATCATCTGACATCAGCATAAAGTAAAGGGGCCGGCCCAAGCGGACAGGTCCCTTTACTTATTTGTTTCTGTTTTCAAACTGTTCGATGGACGGCAATCCCACTTCTTGGCGCCATTGGTTCACACGTGAAGCGTCCAATAGCGGAGCAAGATTCCCTTTTTCATCGATTTGAGTGCCATACCGTTGGGGCCTGCCCTCTCGCACGTCAATGCGGTCGCGAAGCAATGCAAGGTATAATGGGGCGATATCGCCATGTGACACAGCAGCTTCCAATTGCGGCAGAAACCTCTTTTGGTAGTCCAGGTCTGCATGTTGGAACACAAGCCATGTTGCCTGGTTGCCAAAAGTTCCTCTACGAGGCACATACCTTGACGCTTTTCTGGACCAAGCTGCGACCGTCTCCGACGCTCTTGCATGGTCTTTCTCGTTGAAATCGGTTCTTCGAACCGCTTACTTCTTCGAAGTTTCCCGGACAATAATGAAATAAAACCGCAAATTATCGCATATTATGCGACGTTTTTAGTCAATAATCGTCGGAAGCCTTCTTCCGAAGACTAAAAAAGGACCTGCCCAAACGGACAGGTCCCTTTCATTATATCAGAGAGCTAATTTACTCTTCGACTGCGGCCTGGGCGGCGGCTAACGGGAACTGATTATCAGCACTTTACGGCGAATCTGGGAAACATTTGGGAAACATTATGAGCATATACTGCACATTCTGCACCCGATTTCCTCAAAATATCCGACCATTTTTGCCACTTCGACTACTTTTCGATATTTTAATTGTTAAACACTATTGTTAGAACACAGATTGCATTACGACTTTTCAGCACGTTCTGCAAATTTTGCTTGCAAAATTAATAATTTCTCATGACATTACGTTTGTTTTGCACGTTTTTCTTGCAGAACGTGTCTGTTTTTAATATAAATTAAGGCAATAACCACATCCATTTACCAATTTCTTGTTTCGATTAAAAGAAAAATGGATGGAATTCAATGCCATAAGTTTAGGTTTAAGTTTAGATGTTCTTATATATATAATAAGGTGTAGTAAACCCAAATCAGGAGATTGAAGGTTTAATGTTTAAGTTTAGAGAGGCATGTATATATACATGGGTAAACGTAAACCTAAACTTTGCAGAATGAAACGACTTGATGTTTCCCAAAAAATCACATTTTTCTTTTTACTGAAGATGAACCAATTTATGCTCTCCCCTTCTCATTCCACTTTCCTTTTAACTGAAAAAATGATCTCTTAATATCTGCCGTTTCTGCTTTCGTGAGTCGATGAAATTAGGTTGCAAAGGTAACTGTTGTTCCTTCATCTACCCAAGGTGAACCAATGGTATGACTCAAAATCTCCACACCATACGGGTTGTATTTGGAGCCATAACCTTGTGCTGATGGTCACAACACCTTGTGAAGC
>CAZVMM010000006.1:0-80099 GCA_964628205.1 uncultured Muribaculaceae bacterium | reverse complement strand
ATGGTACTGCGAAAGTGGGAGAGTAGGTAACCGCCCCCTAAGAGGGAGTCACTGGGAAACCGGTTGGCTCCCTCGTTTTTTGTGCCCTGCCGCCCCGATGGGGCTTGGGTGTGGGGTCTTGATTGCCGCAGGGGTTTCACTCGGCTTCGCCTCGTTACACCCCTGCCTATACCCTGCCGCCCCGATGGGGCTTTCTCTGGACAGCAATGATAGTTTTTTTGTTGGTTGCGGTTTTTTTCGTAACTTAGCGGGCTAGAGATGTATTTGTTAGTAACCAAAATATTGATATGATGAAGAATATGAGCCGTTTAAGTTTCCTTCTGCTGCTATTTGCTTTGATGACTCCGTCAGTATTGTCGGCTGAGGTGCAAACCGTGTATTCCCCTAACCATGCCCTCTGTGTGAACTTTGATGTCATGGGTGGCGTGCCTGTCTATAACGTGGTGTTTAAGGGCAAGCAGGTCATCAAGGATAGTCGCCTGGGTTTGGACCTGATCAGCGCCAAGGGTAGCGGCAAGGGCACTAACTTTAATAATAAGGTGTCGATAGGACAGAACTCATTGATGGATGGCTTCACCCTCACGGCCGTCAGTCACTCGACATTCGACGAGACTTGGCGGCCCGTGTGGGGCGAGGAGAGCGAGATCCGCAACCATTACAACGAGATGGCCGTGACGCTTAGCCAGCAAGAGATGGACCGCTACATGGTGGTGACGTTTCGTGTGTATGACGACGGCGTCGGGTTCCGCTATGAATTCCCCGAGCAGGACAATCTCACCTACTTTGTCATTAAGGAAGAGAAGACCCAGTTTGCCATGCCAGGTGACATCATGGCGTGGTGGATTGGTGGCGACTATGACACGCAGGAATACGAGTACACATGCTCACGCTTGAGCGAGATACGCCGCATCTTCCATAGCCGCATCACGACTAACGAGTCGCAGCAGCAGTTCAGCGAGACAGGCGTGCAGACATCGCTGCTGCTCCGGACCGATGACGGCATCTACATCAACCTGCACGAGGCTCAGCTGGTCGACTATCCGTGCATGCACCTGAATCTGGACGACAAGAACATGGTGTTTGAGTCCTGGCTGACTCCTGATGCACAAGGCCGCAAAGGCTATATGCAGGCCCCATGCCACACTCCCTGGCGCACCATCATGGTTGTGGACGATGCCCGCGAAATGCTAGCCTCGAGGCTTATCCTCAACCTGAACGAGCCGTGCAAGATTGAGGACACGTCGTGGATCAAGCCAGTGAAGTATATGGGCGTGTGGTGGGAACTCATCACCGGCAAGAGCACATGGCATTACACAGACGATATCCCCTCAGTGAAGCTGGGCGAGACCGACTACTCCAAGCTGAGGCCCAACGGCAGGCATGGCGCAAATAACGCCAACGTGAAGCGCTACATCGACTTTGCTGCCGAAAACGGCTTTGACCAGGTGCTCGTTGAGGGCTGGAACGAGGGTTGGGAAGACTGGTTTGGCAATAGCAAGGACTTTGTGTTTGACTTTGTGACGCCTTACCCCGACTTTGACATCCAGATGCTCAACGATTATGCCCACAGTAAGGGCATCCGCCTGATGATGCACCACGAGACGTCGGCCAGCACACGCAACTATGAGCGCCACCTCGAGGAGGCCTACACGCTGATGAACCGTCTGGGTTATAACTCTGTCAAGAGCGGCTATGTGGCCGACATCCTGCCCCGCGGAGAGAACCATTACAGCCAGTGGATCATCAACCACTACCAGTACTGCGTGGAGCAGGCGGCAAAGCACCACATCATGGTCAATGCCCACGAGGCAGTGCGTCCCACAGGTTTGTGCCGCACGTGGCCTAACCTGATCGGTAACGAGAGTGCCCGTGGCACCGAGTATCAGGCTTTCGGCGGAACTACACCAGGTCACACAGCCATCTTGCCGTTCACGCGCCTGCAGGGCGGTCCCATGGACTACACGCCAGGAATCTTTGAGATGGACCTGTCCAAGTTTGCTCCTAACGACACCAAGTGCCAGTCGACCATCTGCGGCCAGCTGGCCCTGTATGTGACACTCTACAGCCCCCTGCAGATGGCTGCCGACCTGCCAGAGAACTATGCCCGCTTTATGGACGCTTTCCAGTTCATCAAGGACGTGCCCGTCGACTGGCAGCGCTCGGTGTATTTCGAGGCCTTGCCGATGGAGTATGTCACCATCGCCCGCAAGGACAAGAACAGTGACGCCTGGTACCTGGGCGGCGTGACCGACACCAAGCCACACGACAGCGTCATCAAGCTCGACTTCCTGGACAAGGGCCGCAAGTATGAGGCAACGATCTATGTCGACGGCAAAGCCGCCGATTACAGGACAAACCCGCAGGCCTACACAATCACCAAGAAAACGGTGACCAGCAAGACGACGCTGAAACTGCATAGCGCCCCTGGCGGAGGCTTCGCCGTCAGCATCAAGCCCCTGTAACCTCGCGTTGCTCACGTTAAGCCGCCAAGCCGCTAAGTTTTTAAATTCTTAGCGGCTTGGCGGCTTAACGTGGTGATCAGAGGGAAAAAAGAATGGGCAACCAGCCGAAGCATGGTCACCCAAATCCTCTCTCCACTGCGGTGCGTACGTGACTCGAACACGCGACCCCCTGCGTGACAGGCAGGTATTCTAACCAACTGAACTAACGCACCAACATGTGAGTGCCAATCGAAATTTCTTTCTCAAAGCGACTGCAAAGGTACTGCAAGAATTTGGATTGACAAAGGATTTTCTGGAAAATTTTTCAAAAAAATATCACACCATCTCTTAATAAACTGATAAACAGCGCAATAGAAAAATCATCTATTGATGTGAATCAGCTTATCAGATGATGTGATATTGAAAAATGAAGCAGGTTTTCTATAGTCTTTCCTTTTCGCTGCTGCCTGCGCCGGTACCCTTGTACTTGCTCTGGGCGGCATTGAACTTGTAACGGACGGTGAATTCCACCTCTCGCGAGTCATTACGGGAATTCTGCCACAGGGTGCGTGCTCCGTAGTTCAACCGGACTTGGTCCTGCGAATTCAACAGGTTATGACCTTTAACCATCACCGACAGGTGGTCCCCGAGGAACGATTTGGTAACGCTCAGGTCAAGACGATATCTGGCCTTAGTGAGTGATATATTCTCCTGATCCCCCTTGCTGGTAAAAGAGAAATCTGCACTGGCTGTTAGGGTGGGAGTCAACCTGAAGTTGTTGTTGAACTGTGCAATCCAGATGGGGCGCTCAGGGCTGATGACACCAGCGGGTGAAGGTATCTTGATCCATTCCTTCATCATGCCCATCGTGAGAGAGGGCTGATAGAGGCCGAATCGTGGACTGAGTGTTACCATCAGCATCACGGCATCCTCGTTATCGACATTCTCGCGGTAGAGCCATGTTATCGACTCGCTGCCAGGAACCTCGCGACCCACGTTGACAATCTGGTCATCGGTGTGTTTATAGTTCAGCATCAAGGTTACCCAGCGGTACATGGCCATGAGCGAGGCTTCGTGACGGATCGATGGCTTGAGCATGGGGTTACCGCTCTGCCACGTGAAACGGTTGGCATAGGTTACGCTACTGCTCAATTCATGGTAGTAGGGTCGCTTGATCTTCGCCGCGTAGTTCGCAATGAGCTGAACTGGTCCCACTGCAGCCATAAATCCCACACTGGGGAATAGATGATGATAACTGCGGCTCTGCTCGGCGATGCGTACGCCCTGATTGTAGTAATTGGTTGTCACGTTCTCGTTGCGCAGTCCCACCTTCATTTGGCCAAAGGGCAACTGACGGGCATACTCAGCAAACAGGATGTAGTTGTTTTCGCGTTGCTCGGTGAACGACGTGGGCACGATTTGCTCGAGGTTAATGTACTCGTCGTTGCGTCGAGTGTGGTCAAACTCGGTGCCCACTTCCAAATTGCCGCCCCACAGGTTCCACGAGAGCACGAGTTTGGTTGCGCATAGCTGGTTGCGCACGACGCTATTGCTCGTTACCGTGCGGCTCTGCTGCTCCTGACTCACCTCATCATTATAATGCGTCTCGCGGTTTTTGAAGAAGACATAGTCGGTATTGAAATCGATGGATGTTTTGCCCACCTTACCATTGTAATAGGCATTGAGTGTGTGAGGCATATTGTGCTTGGTGGACTCGTATAGGCTGTTGTCCAGGTGGTCATAGAACTGGCCATTGGCAATTACATCGGCTGTGAACGTGCCACTGGTGCGGTCTAGGAAATAAGCCTTTGTGTCATAACGGAAACCTGCCGAATGGTTGTCGTTGAAGATGTAGTTGGTGCCGATTGAAGTATAGAGCGAGTTGTAGTGGGATTTGATATCCATCAGCTCGTCCATATGCCACAGGGTATCGGCTTTTACGTCAAGGATGACATCATCGTCTTGCTTGCTGCGGCCATCGTTGTACCACACGCTGCCGAACACATCAAGCCCCTTGTAGCGGTAGTTCCAATTTGTGCCTAAGTCTAGGTCAGGACGCTCGGACACATAATAGGAAGCCTGGGTGTTAAAGCTGAAGCCCTCGCCCTGCGGCCGCTTGGTCTTGATAAGGATGACCGACTCGACCGTCGCGTCATATTTGGCACCGGGATTGGTAATCAGTTCCACGCTCTGGATGTCCTCGCTGCTGATCTGGTCCAGCTCGGTCTGATTTTGCAGTTTACGCCCGTTGATGTAGATGACCGGCGTACCCTTGCCGAAGACCTCGATACCGTCCTTCTTGCGTTGCACACCTGGCAGATTCTCGAGCACGGCCTTAGCGGTGCCCACCTTACTCAACAGCGTGTTTTCCACCTCGGTCTTGAGGCCCCCGGCCGTCAGTTTGAAGGCAGGCCGCTGGCCCTTGACCACAACCTCGCCCAGCATGGTCGCCTCGGGTTCAAGCGCGATGCTGCCCAAGTCGCTGCCAGCTGCATTCAGCACCAGCGTCTTGTAGCCCAGATAGGAAATCTTGATGATTGGCCTGGCTGCGTTGCCCGTGAGGGTAAACTGTCCCTCGGTATCAGTCGTCGTGCCGGCGATAAACGCGCTGTCGCTGGCATTGAGCAGCACCACGTTGGCAAAGGGAACCGGAGCCTGTGTCTCATCGACCACGCGGCCAGTAAACGTCTCGGCAACAGCCGTCACCACGGCCAGCATCGCCATCATCAGTGTCAAAAAAATTCTTCTCATTTGTCTATAGGTTTTTATTGAGTGTTGTCTATCTCTCGGTAGCAATCCTACCGTTTTCCCTATAGACGCACATCAAGGGGTAAAAAGTTGCAACCATCCACAAGAATCACCTAAATTTCACCCTTTAGTGTGTTAATAACTACTCCGTAACGCGATTTTTTTTGCCGTTACGGAGTAGTAAAAGTAAATAATACCGCTCCGTAACGCATTTTTTTAAGGGGTTACGGAGCAGTAAAAGTGGTTTCTCAGGCTCAGCACTCAAGGCACATGATTAATCAACAGCTTGTATATTAATAAACATCATTTGTTTTAAACTTGATAGACGCGGCTCATGCCGTCAGGCTCCATCGGGGCGATGGATTGACCAAGTAGCACGAGATAGAAGCGAGGCAGGCGCTGCAGGGGCGGGTGCGCCTTGATGTGGCGGGCTATCTTGAGCCGGGCAGCCTGTCGCAGGGCCTTGTCGTCGCAAGGCTTTAACTTCTCTTTCTCGACAAAGGCAATCTGCCAGAATGCCATATACCCGATGACGTATCGTTCGACGGCCTGTTCTGCCGGCTCGCCTCGGGCGAGCTGGCTAAGGGTAAAATTATCACTCTCACAAACGGCCACAACAGCCCACAACAAATCGATATATCTGATTTCCTGTTTCATAATCTGTTCTTCTCATCATTTCCGGCACCAGTGCCCTTGTACTTGCTGCGCGTCCAGTTGAAGTGGTAGCGCACGGTGATTTCGGCATAGCGGGTCTCGTTAGTGCGGTGCTGCCACAAGGTCAACTCGCCGAAGTGCACCAGCACGTCCTGGCCATTGCGGTGAAACAGGTCATGGCCCGCAACCTTGACCGACAGGCGGTCATCACAGAATGTCTTGGTCAAGCCGATGTACAAGTCAAATTGATGACTACGGCTGCTGATGTTCTCAATGTCTCCCTTTCCTTGCCAGTCAAGGGAGAGCGAGCCTGTCCACGATGGCGAGAACTTGAAGGTGTTGTTCCATTGGGCACTCCAGATGGGTCGCTCGGGGCTGTAATAGCCAGTGGGCATGGGAATCCTCATCCATTCCTTCATGACCGAGAGGGTCAATTGCGGGTGCCAGAGGCCAAATTGTGGCGCAGCAGTCAGGCTGGCACTCAGGACATCCTTCTTGTCGATATTGTCCTGATAGATGAGCGTGGTGGATTCGTGTCCCTCGACCTGGCGGCCTAGTTGCATGACCACGTCTCGCAGGTGGGAATAACTCACGTTGAGCGAGAGGAACTTCCAGGTCGCGTCGAGTGACACGTTGTTGATAATCGTGGGCTTCAGATAAGGGTTGCCTGACTGCCAGGTAAATCGGTTGGAATAGTAGGTCATGTTGCTCAACTCAAAGTAGGTGGGGCGGCGTATCTTCATCGCATAACTCAATAACCCCTTGACGTTGCCCACTCGGGTCGAGAGCGACACGCTGGGAAACAGGTGGTTGAAGTGGCGGCTCTGGCCGTCGATGAGGACGCCCTGGCTGTAGTAGCCGGTTTTGACATACTCATCGCGCAAGCCTCCCCGAACTTGCCCAATGGGCGTCATGCGGCTATACTCGACAAAAACGCTGTAGTTCTGCTCCTTGACCTCGGTTTCGCTGCTGGGCACCAGGTGGAAGGAGTTGAAGTAGTCATCGTTGCGGTGGGTGTAGTTGGCCTCACCACCCGCAGTCAGCGTGCCGTTCCACAGGGGCCACGAGAGGACGAGTTTGCCGGCAAAGAGTTCATTTCTCACGTTGTTCACGCTGTGGAGCGAGCGGTCGTCCCATTCCTGGCTTTCCTCAACGTCCCTGTTGCGTGCATGCGTCTTGTTGAAGTAGTAATCGGCATTAAAGTCGATGCTGGTCTTGCCCACCTCGCCGTTATAATAGATGTTGAGCGAGTGTGGCATGTTATGGGACGTTTCCTCCACATTGTTAGTCTCGAGGTGGTCATAGAAATTGCCATCGGCCAGCACGTCGGCCACAAAACGGCCAGTGCTCTTATCATAGATCCTGATGCTGCTGGTGTATTGGAAGCCCACCCAGTGCTTGTCATTGAACTGGTAATTGGTTCCCAAAACCAAACGCAAGATGTTGTAATTACCCTGGCTGCGGCCGTGATTGTCCTGATGCCAGATGGTGTCGGCTGCAATGTCCTGGGTAATGCGGTACTTCTGCAACCAGCCGTTCTCAAAGTCGCTGACCGTACCAAAGATGTCTAGTCCATGGTGGCGGTAGTTCCAGAGGAAGGCATTGTAGGTGCGCGACATTTCGCCCTGATAGAAACTGCTGCGCAGGTGTCCGCCCCATCCCTCGCCTTGCACCTTGCGCGTCTTGATGCGGATGACACTCTGCACCGATGCATCATATTTTGCGCCAGGGTTGGTAATTACTTCAACGCTGACAATGTCTTGTGATTTCAACTCATTGAGTTCGCTGGCATCACGCATGAGGCGGTTGTTGATGTAGATGAGCGGTGTGCCCTTGCCGAAGACTTCCAGCTTGCCACCGTCCTTCTTCAGCACGCCCGGGATGTTGCGCAGCACATCCTCGGCGGTGCCCAGTTTGCTCAGAATGGTGCCCTCAACACTCGTGAGCAATCCCTCGCGGCCCAACTTGTGAGCAGGGCGTTCGCCCTTCACGACCACCTCACCCAGCAGTGCGGCACCGGGCTGCATCACGATGTCGCCGACACTTGCAGCGCGCGCCTCCACCCAGCGGGTGGCATAGCCCACGCATGAAATCTTCAATAGACAGTCGTTGCAATCGCTCGTTAGGGCAAAGGTGCCATCCTCGCCTGTAACGATGCCTTGAACAAAGGCCGAGTCTGCCCGATTCATCAACACTACGTTGGCATAGGGCATCGGCACTTGGTACTCGTCCAGCACGCGGCCTGTAATTGTTCCAGCAACAGCGGCGAGCACCACAATGATAGTTAGAATAACGGTAATCAATCTCTGGATCATAGTTTCTCTGTTTTGGTTGCTCGATGGCAAAATTATCGAGACCAAATACAATAGAGACACGCACTAAAGGGTGAAAAGTTGCAATTCCCGGCTAATGATACCGCATTTTCACACTTTAGGGTGTTAAAAAAACTGGGTTTGAGTTACTGCTTCTTAATGATAAGGCTTTTTAGGTCTCATCGCTTTGATGGGCGAGGCTTTTGGGGTAACTTTGCATGACTATAAACCTGAAAACCGATATGGCTAAAGTAGAGGACTTTTTTACGTTGATCAATAGTATTGAGGGTATTGATGACGATCGATACCAGCATCTCGATCCCATGATACGCGCCATTGATGCGATGGCCAATGCCACTTACCAGAGTATATACGTCATCGACTACCTCAGACAGGGTTTCCTGCACGTGGCGAGTAACCCTCTGTTCCTGTGCGGTCATACCGCCGAGGAGGTGAAGCAGATGGGCTACCGCCTGTATATCGACCACGTCCCTGCCGAGGAACAACCCATGCTGACCGAGATCAATGAGGTGGGCTTCAAGCGCTTCAACGAGGAACCCTTGGATGATCGCAGTCGCTGCTTTATGAGCTATGACTTTCATATCAGGAGCGGTGAAGATTGCTATCTGGTAAACCACAAGATCACGCCCTTTGCCCTCGCACCCGACGGTCGTGCATGGCTGGCCATGTGCGTGGTGTCGTTGTCTCATCACGATACTCCTGGTCACATCGAATTTCGCAAGAAAGGACAGCTGGTCTATTGGGAGTATGACCTTGACAGTCACCGCTGGCAAGAGCGCAAAAGCATTACCCTGCGCCCACAGGAAAAGCAGGTGCTCATCCTGAGTGCGCAGGGTTATACCGTACCGCAGATAGCCGACAAGATGTGTCGTGCGCTGGATACTGTCAAGACCTACAAGCGGGCGATGTTTGAGCGGCTGGGCGTGCGCAGCATTACCGAGGCACTGACCGTTGCCACCAATCAGGGACTGTTGTAGAGCCCAGGTATTGTTAGTCCGTGTAGTCGATGAGTTCTTGGCCGTAGGGGGTGTAGAGGCGTTTCATCTCCTCGGGCTTGAGCATGTAGGGGTAGATGGGGGCATCGATGGCACCCTGGGCATAGCTGGCGATGTCATAGACCTGATAAATGGCGTGGAATACACTGCCCTCGATGTAGAAGTCGCGCGGCAGGGGCAGCAGGCCGTTGTCGGGGATGAACAAGTCGTCCTTGTCGTAGTCATAGGTCTGCTTGATAGACTTCAGGATGGCTGTGCGCAGCAGTGTCGTGTCGGCAACCACGTCCTCGAATGCGACGGCCTTCTCGGTCTTGAGGTCGTAAGTGACATAGTTGTGGGCATAGGTGCCGTGGGCACCTCCAGCATTGTAGGAGAAAGTGGCCAGGTGGTAGAGGAGCAGGCGGTCGTTCATACTCTGCATGACGACGTCAATCTCGTTGGTCGAGAGTTTGCGGTCATCTTGCTTGACGGCTGTGACAGGAGAGAAGCGGTCGGCCTCGATCTCGGTGTAGTTAGCCGGATTGAGCAAAAAGTCGGTGACCTTGTCCAGCTGATTGAGCTCGGCGCTGTCGGTCATCGCGCGGAACAGGGCTTGCTGGAGTTCAGGGCAGGGCTTGCCGTTGATGATCTGAGGCCAGAAAGCCGAGAATGTGTTGTCGTAGTAAAGCGTGTCGCCCTCGTCATCGACGTAGGAGAACATTTTTTCCATATCCAGATTGCTGAACTGGCACAGGGTGCTATCGGTGACCTTTGGGTCGTTGTTGACTTGGTTTGTATTACCATTGTTACCACAAGACCACAGCGCGGTCATTGCCAGAAGGACGAAAAAAAGATTCTTACTCATAGTCATTGATTTGTTTAGTGTTGTGGTTGCAAAGTTAATGATTATTGCTAATAACGCCTTCAAGTAAGTGCAAAAAAAATCCTCGACTCACGTCGGGGATTGCTTAACTAATTAACCTTCTAATACCATTAACATAAACCTTAAACATTCTTTTTCTGTTTTTTGCTGAGAAGTCAACTGCCTCACAGCACCTGAAATCTCATAACCTTAAAAACTAATACCATGAAAAACCGATGCAAATATAATGCGAAAATATGTTTTACAACATAATTTTTGAGCACAAATTGGCGAGAAATTAACAAAAATTCACATTCGCGATAATATTGTCATGAATTTATACATTTGTTAACAGTCTGGCGTGGGGATGCAGGCGGCTCGAATGGCGTGCTGCGCTTAGCTGGGGCTCTCGCTAAGGCGCTAAGGCACGAAGAAGAAGTACAGGGTGGCTTGGGAGGACGTTTGGCGGTGACATAGCCACCGCCCACGGGACCCTGTCGCTGGATGATTTGCTGGTGGCCTGTGTGGGCGGACTGGGTGAGCGCTGTATTGACTTGGGTGAGGCGTTATCGGCGGGTGAGCGTGGCAAAGTAGATCTCGTCGATTTCCTCGTAGGAGAAGTCGCCGCTGAAGAAATTACCTGTTTTGAGCTTGAGGTAGTCCGAGAGGCGCTGCAAGGCCATCTTGAACATCTGGCGGTGGTCAAATGCCAATTCGGGCAGCTGGTTGATGGGGAACCAGCGGGCAACCTTGGCGTCGTCAGCGCCCAGGACGTCCTGGACGCGCGTGAGCGTGAAGTAGGCAATCGAGATGACACGTTCACGCGGATCACGGTCGGGAGTGGCAAAAGCCGCCAACTGCTCGATATTGGTCACATGGAGCCCTGTCTCCTCGAGCAGCTCGCGACGTGCACCATCGGGGGCATCCTCGTCGATGTTGAGAAATCCGCCGGGAAAAGCCCAGCAACCCTTGTAGGGCTCGTTGCCGCGCTCGATGAGCAGCACATTGAGCCTCAGACCGTCATAGCCGAACACCACGCAGTCGGTGGTCACGGCCGGGTGTGGATACTTGTAGCAGTAGTTACCTTCCATGATACCTCATTTCTCAATAAAGAACACTTGCAGCTGCTGGGCATCGGCGGCCCTATTGATGGCCACCGCGGCGAAGGGGACTTGCTTGTAGCCCGTCTTGCGTCCTCGGTTCAGCTGGTACTTGAAGATGACATTACCGGGGCTCTGCTTCACCTGCTTGGGAATCACGTTCATCGTGCGGTCGGTCTCGGGCAGCACCACGGCGATGACAAACTGAGTTTTCCAGTTGATGTCGGTAGGCAAGCCGCCCATCAGGGCCGCGTTACCAAAGTAGGCGTTGAAATCCTGTTCGTTGTCCAGGACCAAGCGTTGTATCGAGCTGCAGTCGATGTCGTTGCGCACGTAGTAGTTCTTCAGCACCTGGTATGGAATTTCCTTGGCACCCTTCTGGGCCTTACGCAGCTGGCTTGATGTCGCGCACTGGCAACACAGCAACAGCGTGGCTACCAGCGAGAGGATGATGGTTAACTGTTTCATGAGTTGTTATGTTCGTGAATAATCTTGCTATAGTAGAAGTTGAGCACGTCGCTGGCAGCGACAAAGGAGGTCTGCTTGCCCGCCAGCACTGTATCCTCCTTGATGGAGAGCAGACGTTCGATTTCGGGGTCAAAGTAGAACCGTGCCAGCAACTGCTCGTTGATGGTCTCACGCATCCAGTAGCGTTCCTGCTCATGGCGCTTCTCGTCGAAGTAGCCACTCTGCTTAACGTGCTTGAAGTAGCGGTCGATCATGTCCCACACGCCATCGATGTTCAGGTCGTAGTAGCCCGAGTAAGTGATGACCTCGGGCAGGAAACCGCTGGGGGGCAGGGGATAGAGGTGCAGGGCGTTGCGGAACTGCGCTGCGGCGAGGTTGGCGCGTTCCACGTTGTCGCCGTCACACTTGTTGATGACGATGCCGTCGGCCATCTCCATGATGCCACGCTTGATGCCCTGCAGCTCGTCGCCAGTGCCGGCAAGCTGGATGAGCAGGAAGTAGTCCACCATCGAGTGGACGGCGATCTCGCTCTGGCCCACGCCCACGGTCTCGACAAAGATGGTGTCGTAGCCAGCTGCCTCACACAGCACGATGGTCTCGCGTGTCTTGCGTGCCACGCCGCCCAGCGAACCGGCCGAGGGAGAAGGGCGTATGAACACGTCGGGCTCGATGGCCAGGCGCTCCATGCGCGTCTTGTCGCCGAGGATGGAGCCCTTGGAGCGCTCGCTGCTGGGATCGATGGCCAGGACGGCCAGTTTGTGCCCCTGCTTGATGACGTGCATGCCGAAAGAGTCGATCGACGTGCTCTTGCCAGCGCCAGGGACGCCCGTGATACCGATGCGGCGCGAGTTGCCCGTATAGGGGAGGCACTTCTCGATGACCTCCTGGGCAATGATCTGGTGCTCGGCATTGCGGCTCTCGACCAGCGTCACGGCCTGGCCCAGCACGGCACGGTTGCCCTTGCGGATGCCCTCGACATACTCGGCGGGCGTGAGTTGGGGTTTGCGTTTGCGCTTTAGGTATGGATTCACGATGGGAGGTTGCTCCACACCGCTATTGACCTGCAGTCCGGCGAACTGATTGTCGTTCTCGGGGTGATTGATGCTGGTGGGGCACTCCTCAGTGTGCTGTATGATTCTTGATTTGTCTGCCATATATATTTTCTATGTTATTTCTTATCGATGATGCCTACCAGCCGAATGATGACCCGTGATGAGTCGGGGTCATTACTCATCAGTGTGATTGGCACGTTAAGTATGTCGCCGTGCTGGAAGGATGTGTCAATGCTTACCGTGACCTGTGCCTTCTTGCCACGCTTGATTTCTTGCTTGTCGGCCTTGACTGAGACACCTTCGCCATCGGGTGTCCACAACCGGCGCAGGGTCAGTTTATCCTTGCCCCTATTGGTGATGGTGAAGGTGCGCGTTGCCACTTCGCCCGCTGTCAGGGTCCCGAAGTCAATTCGGTCACCGCAGTCCACTGAGATGATGGGGGCGCAGGCGCGTTGTTGGTCGGTGAGGTTGTCAAATGACTCGATGACTTGGGCCATCACGTGGATGTGAGCCTCTCCAGCCGAAGTTGCCGTTGTTGCCCTCAATGGTTGACATGAAAGCGTCAACGTGTCGGTGTTCAGCCCCCACAGTGGCGCCTTGCCCGACAGGTAGTGTACCGTCAGTGCGGTGACACGCGCGGGTGGCACCGTGTCGGGCACAATGGCGGCCTTGAGGTGCTCTTTAGAGCCCTGCACGCTCACCAGCAGCGTGTCGGTCGAGGCATTGTATGCGCTCAGGAATTGGGTCTTGTTGTTGCCGCGCGTGAGCTCACCCATGAGCATGTTCTGCTGGCTGATGCGCAACGAACCGGCTTGCAGAGGATACTCCTTGTCGAGTGTGGCCTCGGTGGGTATCACGTTACCTGTGATTTCCAGTGTAGTGCGCTTGGGAGTCGTGTTGGTATGGACGATAACCTGCTTGGTGAACTGCCCCGGTCGCCCTGACGGATTGTAGGTGATGCTCACAGCCGCTGTGTCGCCAGGGGCGATGGCCTCTTCAGGGTAATGAACCCCGGTGCAGCCACATCCAGCCTGGGCTTTGACAATAAGCAATGGCTGGTTGCCCGAGTTCACCAACCTCATCTGGCAGGTGACCTTGCCGTCTTGTTCCTTGAATACGGCAAAGTCATGCTTGCGTTCAAGCCATGTAGCCTGGGGCTGAGCGGCAAGCGAAATCGCAGTTGTGACAAGCAGTGTCACTATGTACAACGCCCGTATCACTTCTATTTCTTGGGAATGACGGTGCCCTGGATGTGCAGTGTGGTTGTGCGCTCCTTGCCGTTAGTCTTGATCTTAACGGTCTTCTTGAAGGCGCCAGGACGTCCGATGGGGCTGTAAGTCACCTTGATTTTGCCCTTTTTGCCCGGCTTGATGGGCTTGGAGGGGTACTCGGGGCGGGTACAGCCACACGATGCCGTGGCATCGATGATGAGCAACGGCTTGTTTCCAGTGTTGGTGAACTCAAAGGTGCAACTTACAGGACCCTTAGCCTCCTGGATGGTGCCGAAGTCGTGGCTCTTGACCTCAAAGGTCGCCTCGGCCTGCTTGCCGTCGGCCAGAGCACTCAGTGCTACCATGCACACGGCGAAAATTGCTATAAACAATCGTTTGGTCATTGTCTGTACTCTAGTGATGATTTTGTCTAACCTGCAAAGTTAGGAACATTTTTTTGTGAGACAAACTGAAAGCGGGAATTTTAATGTTATTTTATATTACGACCTTAAAAATATCTATTCAGTGACCTGGCCTGAATTGGTAATTATGCGTATTAGGCGAATAGTTATCCACAAAAAATCACTGGATATTGCGGTACATAAAAAAAGTTATATATCTTTGCGACAAGAATGAGAATGATGTTAAACCTAATAAAAGATGAATATTATGAAAAGACCAGTATTACTTTTTGTGCTGTTTGCGATGATGGTTGCCGCCAGCAGTTATGCTCAGGACAGTTACCGCGAGGCTGTGAAGGACTTTATGGCAGTTAGTGGCCAATTAGAGAATGCCAAGTCGCTCGTTACAACGATGAGCATGTTGTTTGACAGGAGCGGTGATGTGGACATTGACCAGTTGACAAAGCGTTATATAGATGAACGCCTTGATGAGGTCTATCTGGACGGTTCCGTGCCCTTGTTGAAATCCTGCGGCATGACCGAGGTCGACTTGAAAGAATTATCTTCGTTGTATGCTATGCCCGAGTATAAGGCCTTTGAAGTCCGCCAGAAGGCGTGGATGGTTGATTTTGTTGCTTACTTGATGGAGCCGTTCATGGAAATGATGAAGAATGCTTCCGAAGGCGTGTACAAGGATACAGGAATGGCTGAACGTCTGCAGACTGTTCAACCCAATCCCGACATCGACCCCGCTTATGCCGAAAAATTCAATAAAGTGATGCTGGAGTCGCCTGTGGTCAAGAGCATGAAGGAAGCGATGATCAAGAGGATGGATCAATCCTCCTCTATTGACCCCGACTTGACAGAGGCGACTGAGGATGCTAAGGACGTGATATTAAAGAGCCTGCCCGCGATATTGCTGAATAGCGCTTACGGCAATCTGACTCTTGAAGATATTGATTATGCTGCAAAACTCTATTCCAATCAGGCTTATAGCAAATTGATGACTTACGCTGGCTCCGATGATGAAGCCACTCAAACGGCTACTCAAAATCTGAACTACGTGGATTGGATGAAGGAACATGGCGCAAAACTCAGCGAGGATCCCAAGGTCTCGTTAGAATTCTTCAAGGCACTGCTGGGAGACAGTGAGGAGGATCCTGGCAAGTGATTCTCTCGCGCCCCATACCCGCCAGCCGCTGTTACCGATGATCAGGACACAGCGGCTGGCAGCATTTATAAACTTTATAAACTTGGCCATTTTGGGAGATTTATTGTTTAAGATGCGGGTCACGTGCCGACTTTTTTGTACATTTGCAGGATAAAACCCAAAAAAGAAAACAATATGAAAAAAATCTTGCTTTCTCTCGCTGCTGTGACGGCGATGACCGCGATGGCCGACACGCCGTTGTGGATGCGTTATGCGAGCATCTCGCCTGACGGTAACAAGATCGCGTTCTGCTACAAGGGCGACATCTATGTCGTTCCTGCCGCTGGCGGACAGGCTGTGCAATTGACGTCTCAGCCCAGTTATGAATCGATGCCCGTGTGGTCGCCCGACGGCACGATGCTGGCCTTTGCCAGCGACCGCAAGGGTAATAACGACGTGTTTATTATGCCTGCCGGCGGTGGCCAGCCCAAGCAACTCACGCGCAACAGCGCTGCCGAGACACCGTGGACATTCAGTCCCGACGGCAAGTACATCTACTTCAGCGCCTCTATCCAGGACCCCGCCAGCAGCATGCTGTTTCCCAGCGGCCGCCTGACCGAGGTCTATAAGGTGCCCGTCGAGGGAGGCCGTTGCACGCGTGAACTGGCAACGCCTGCCGAGTACATCTGCTGGAACAAGGCGGGTGACTACTTCGTGTATCAGGACCGCAAGGGCGGCGAGGACGAATACCGCAAGCACCACACCTCATCGATTACCCGTGACATCTGGTGCTATGACGCCAAGACCAAGAAGCATGCCAACCTGACCGACATCGGCGGCGAGGACCGCAATCCCGTGCTCAGCCCCGATGGCAAGACCGTCTATTTCTTGAGTGAGCGTAATGGTGGCTCGATGAACGTCTATTCGATGCCCCTCGACCGCCCCAGCCAACTCAAGGCCGAGACCCATTTCACCGTCAATCCCGTGCGTTTCCTGTCGATAGCTGACAACGGCACCCTGTGCTTTACTCAGGATGGTGAACTCTACACCATGCGTCAGGGCGGTCAGCCCAGCAAGGTGAACATCAGCCTGTGGCACGATGACAGCGACCAGATTCAGCGCTTGTCGTTTTCCCGTGGCGCTACCGATGCTGCCGTCTCGCCCGACGGCAAGATGGTGGCCTTTGTCGTTCGCGGTGAGGTCTTTGTGACATCGGTAGAATATAACACCACCAAGCGCATCACCAGCACTCCCCAAGCCGAGAACTGGGTATCGTGGGGCGCCGACAACCGCACGCTGGCCTATGCCACCGAGCGCAACGGCAACTGGCAGCTTGTCCTGGCCACCATCGAGCGCAAGGACGACCCCAACTTTGCCAACGCCACCCTCATCAAGGAGGAGATTCTGTTGCCGTCGACCACCGTTGAGCGCACCCGTCCCTGCCTGTCGCCCGACGGCAAGAAACTGGCCTTTATCGAGGACCGCTTCAGCCTCAAGGTGCTTGACCTCAAGACCAAGCAGGTGACCCAAGTGACCGACGGCTCGACATGGTATGAGACCAACGGCGAGTTCAACTACTCCTGGTCGCCCGATGGCAAGTGGTTCGCACTTGAGTTTATCGGCAACCAGCGTGATCCCTATACCGACATCGGCATCGTTCCCGCCACCGGCGGCAAAATCACCAACATCACCGGTAGCGCATATATCAGCGAGGATCCTCGCTGGGTCATGGAGGGTAACGCCATCATGTTCCGCAGCAACCGATACGGTATGCGCAGCCACGCCTCGTGGGGTTCTCAGGACGACGTCTTCCTGGCCTTTGTCAACCAGGAAGCACTGGACCGCTACAACCTGAACAAGGAGGACTATGAATTACTGACCGAGGCCGAGAAGGAGGCCAAGAAGGCCGAGGACAAAGCCGCTGAGGCCAGCAAGAAAAGCAAGAAGAAAGGCAAGGCCGCCGCTCCTGCCGCCAAGGCCGATGACAAGTCGGTGAAGGTGGAGCTCGACGGCATCGAGGACCGCATCGTGCGCGTGACCCCCAACTCGAGCAACATCTCGGGCTGCATGATTACCCCCGACGGCGAGTCGCTCTACTACCTGTCGGCATTTGAGAGCGGTTATGACCTGTGGAAGATGGACCTGCGCAAGCACGAGACCAAGTTGCTGAACAAGATGGGCGGCGGTGGCGCCGACATCCAGGCCAGCAAGGACGGCAAGACGCTGTTTGTGCTGGGTAGCAGCAAGATGCAGAAGCTCGCCGTTGCCGGTGACAAGCTCACGCCCATCACCTATCAGGCCGAGATGAAGATGGACCTGTTTGCCGAGCGCGAGTATATGTTCAACCACGTGGACAAGCAGATCGAGAAGCGCTTCTACAACCTGAACTACCACGGCTGTGACTGGAAAGCCAATGTGGAGACCTACCGCAAGTTCCTGCCTCACATCAACAACAACCAGGACTTTGCCAACCTGCTCAGCGAACTCCTGGGCGAGCTGAACGCTTCGCATACCGGAGGCCGCTATTACCCCAGCAGTGGCGAGGCGACCTCCGACCTGGGCTTGATTTATGACTGGAACTACACTGGTCAGGGCCTCAAGATCGACGAGATTATCGCTGGCGGTCCCCTGGCCAAGGCCAAGAGCCAGATTAAGCCCGGCACAATCCTCGAGAAGATCAACGGCACCGCCATCGACGAGGAAAACGACTATACCGAACTGCTCAATGGCCAGGCAGGCAAGAAGACCCTGCTCTCGCTCTACAACCCCAAGACCGGCAAACGCTGGGAAGAGGTGGTGAAACCCATCAGCAAGGGTGCTCTGAGCGACCTGATGTACAAGCGCTGGGTGAAGCGCAATGCCCAGATTGTGGACAGCCTGTCTGGCGGCCGACTGGGTTACGTGCACCTGGAGTCGATGAACGACGCCAGCTACCGTGACATCTACAGCGATGTGCTAGGCAAGTACAACAAGCGCGCCGGCATCGTGATCGACACCCGCTTCAATGGCGGAGGCCGACTGCACGAGGACATCGAGGTGCTCTTCAGCGGCAAGAAGTACTTTACCCAGGTGGTGCGCGGCCGCGAGGCCTGTGATATGCCCAGCCGCCGCTGGAACAAGCCCAGCATCATGCTGCAGTGCGAGGCCAACTACAGTAACGCCCACGGCACGCCCTGGGTCTACAGCCATGACAAGCTGGGCAAGCTCGTGGGTATGCCCGTTCCCGGCACGATGACCAGTGTGTCGTGGGAGCGCTTGCAAGACACGTCGCTCGTGTTTGGCATCCCCATCATCGGCTACCTGCTTCCCGAGGGCAATTACCTCGAGAATACGCAGCTCGAGCCCGATATCAAGATTGCCAACAATCCCGAGACGGTGGCAGGCGGAGAGGATCTGCAACTCAAGGCCGCAGTCGAGGAGTTGATGCGCGAGTGCGGGCTGAAATAACGGAGACAAAGCAGTGTGGGACCCCTTGTGGGCCCCACACTTGATAATTAATAATTACTAACATAGTAGACATGATTGATTTTATTACTTCCCACCTGACCGACATTATCGGTTACACGGCATCTATCTGCTTGATTCTGGGTTACATGCCCCAAGCGATTTACACCATCCGCACTCATGATACCGATGGTATCGCGCTACCCACGTTCCTGATGATGGGCCTGGGCGGCATCTTCTTTGCCATCCAGGGCCTGTTGCTCAAGAATTGGCCTCTGTTCATCACCAATGTCATCACTACCGTGTCGAGTGGCATCGTGTTTGGCATCAAGATGTACAACGACTATTTCAAGAAAAAATAAAAAGTGTACCTTTTTCTTTGACAAGTCTGGGAAAATCACTACTTTTGACAAATTTTACCCGTTCAAGTGTTTGCCCCACTTGAAGTTAGCTTAAATTAACTTAAAAAGCAAGTGTCATTAGTCCTTTGTTATAGCCGATAATTACTCTGTGTCACTTTAAATACATTTTATGATTTTATGAGACTTAAACTGTTTTTGCTTTTAGCACTCTTTGCTATCCTGCCGTCGCTGGCTCAGCGGGCAGGCGTGCAAGGCGTGGTGATTGATGCCAAGAGCGGGCTGCCAGTTATTGGGGCCACTGTCATTCTTGACAATCAGGGCAATGCAGCAACGACCGACACCCAGGGTGCCTTCATCATCGATGATGCGGCGCCTGGTACCGACCAGCTGCTTGTTCTCGCTTATGGCTACAATGACTGGTCGCGTGCCGTCACTATCGTCAATGGAATGGTAGAGAACATGGGCACGATTCAGGTAGAGCCTGTCTCCTTTGAGAGTGCTCAAGCCCTGGAGTTCCGTAATGCCGTGGCCGACATGGCACTCTCGGAGTCGCAGCTCGAGGACGAGGAGGGTAACACACAGGAGGTCGCGTTGCTCAGTGGTGCGTCCGACAACCCCTTCTACCAAGCATCGAGTTACAACTTCAGCACAATGCGTTTCCGCATCCGTGGCTATGAAAACCAGAAGACCGAGACCTACATCAACGGCATCCCCTTCAATGATGCAGTTCGCTTCTCGTTCAACTACTCAATGACAGGCGGCTTGAATCAGGCATTCAGGAACAAGACCATCGGCATGGGCTTGGAGGACAACACCTTTGCCTTCGGAGGCATCGGTGGCGCCAACAACATCAAGACCTTTGCCGCCGACTATGCACCTGGCACCCGTTTGAGTCTCGCATACACCAACGGCAACTACCGCTGGCGCGGCATGGTCACTCATGCCACGGGCCTGAACAAGCACGGCTGGGCCATGACGCTGTCGGCCGTGGTGCGGTATGCCGACGAGGGAGTGTATCCCGGCTCATTCTATAACAGCGTGGGCTACTTCCTGGCATTGCAGAAGGTCTTCAACCCGCAGCACTCGCTGACGCTTACCACCTTTGGCGCACCCACCAAGCGTGCCGCCAACTCGGCCGTCTTTGAGGAGGCTTGCCGACTGGTGGGCAGCAACATGTACAACCCCGATTGGGGCTGGCAAGACGGCAAGAAGCGCAACTCGAAGGTCGTTGAGTCCTTCGATCCCACCGCAATCCTCAACTGGCTGTGGAAGCCCAACGAGAGCGTGTCGCTGAACACCGGCCTGGCTTATCACAAGTCGTTCTACAGCAAGGCAGCCCTCAACTGGCACAAGGCTGCCGACCCGCGTCCCGATTACTACCGTTACCTGCCGTCGTACTACACCGACCAGCCCACCATCGACATGTACACCGAGCGCTGGGCCAGCGAGAGCGAGTACACACAGATCCGCTGGGACAACCTGTACATGACCAACTACCTGAATAATCTGGAGACCGACGAGACAGGCGTGGAGCGTGGTTCGACCTACATCCTGGAGAAGCGTCACAGCAACCAGTCGAGCTTCACGTTGTCCAGCGTGCTCAACAAGCGTTTCACCCACCAGCTGACCATGCAGACCGGTGTGAACGCCAACTACACGCTCTCGTCCTACTACAAGACCATCAAGGACCTGCTGGGTGGCCGTTACTGGCTGGATATCGACAACTTCAGCGAGCGCGACTTCCCCGATAATCCCGACATGGCCCAGAACAACCTGAACAACCCCGACCGCAAGGTGGGCGACGGAGACCGCTTCGGCTATGACTACAATATCCTGACCTACAAGGCCCAGTTGTGGCACCAGTGGGCCCTGAACCTGGCCAAGTGGGAGCTGTTTGCCGCTGTCAAGGGCGACTACTTCCAGTTCCAGCGCGATGGCAAGATGCGCAATGGCCGCGCACCCGAGGATTCTTACGGCAAGGGCAAGACGCACCGCTATCTCACCTATGGTGCCAAGGCCGGTGTCACCTACAAGCTCGATGGCCGCAACAGTTTCACGGGCCACGCCTTCTATGGCACAGAGCCTCCACGCCCCTACGACGCATACATCTCGTCTCGCACCAAGGATGACGTCATCGAACTTTCGGTGGAGAAAGTCTTTGCTGCCGACGTGAGCTACGCGATGAACTTCCGCAACTTCAAGGCCATCGTGACGGCATTCTTTACCGACCAGCGCGACAACACCGAGCGCACCGCCTTCTATGATGACCAGTACAGCACCTTCTGTAACTTTGCGCTTACCCATGTGCACAAGCAGTACAAGGGCGTGGAGGTCGGCTTGAGCTACAAGCTCTCGCCCTCTCTCACTGTGAGCGGCGCCGCCAATATCGCGCGTTATCAGTACAAGAACCGCCCCATTGGTACCCGCAGCTACGAGAACGGTGTTCAGGAGGATGTGACCCAGACGATCTACCTCAAGAACTTCTACGTTGCTGGCACGCCCCAGGAGTGCTACTCGCTGGCATTTAACTGGGCCGGTCCCAAGCAGTGGTTTGTCGAGGTGAACGGCGCATGGATGAACCGCTCCTACGTGAGCATCTCGCCCATTCGCCACGTGGAGATTTCCGACCTGTACACCATCGCCTCGAGCGAGGAGGAGCTCAGGGGCATGATTGCCGATATCAGTCAGCAGGAGAAACTCAATGAGGCCCTCGTGATCAATGCCAGCATCGGTCATGTGATCTACCTGAACCGCACGGCATCGCTCAATATCAACCTGAACTTGAACAATATTCTCGACAACAGGAACATCCAGACCGGTGGTTACCAGCAGGGTCGCATCGACACCAAGGATTACACCAACACGGCTACCAAGTTCCCCAACAAGTATTATTACGCACAAGGCTTCAAGATGTTCTTGAACCTGGGTCTGCGTTTCTAATCAATCCCATACACAACAATCAACAAGATAAATAACAAACAAAACAATACACTATGAAACGTTTCAATTATTATCTCAGTTTGATGCTCCTGTTGGTGTTCACCGCTGCCTGCAGTGACGAGTTTGACCAGCCGCCCATGGTAATTCCCACGGCCGAACACACTCCCAACATGACCATTGCTGAATTCAAGGCCAAGTACTGGCAGGATGCAGTCAATTATATCGACACCGTCAAGGAGGATATCGTCATCCACGGCTGGGTGACCAGTAGCGACGAGAGCGGTAACATCTATAAGTCACTGTATATCAGTGACGGCACCGCTGGCATCAACATCTCAATCAACCAGAACAGCCTGTACAACAACTACCGCATCGGTCAGGAGATCGTTATTCCCATGAAGGACTACTTTGTGGGCAAGTACAACGGCCAGCAGCAGCTGGGTTATCCCGCATGGTATGCCAGTGGCAGCGTGTGGGAGGCCACTTTCCTGCCCCAGGCTATGTGGGAGTCGATGGTCGAGATTAACGGCCTGCCCGACCCGAGCAAGGTGGACACCGTTGACGTGAGCATCAGCGACTTCCAGGGCAAGACCGACAGCGAGACCCTGCTCAAGTACCAGGGCAAACTGGTGCGCATCAGCGGAGTCCACTTCACTGAGGCTAACGGCACGACCACCTATGCCGAGTCATCGGCCACGACCAACCGCACCGTTGCCGACGAGGATGGCAACCAGCTCGTGGTGCGCAACAGCAACTACGCCGACTTCCGTGCCGACGTGCTCCCCGAGGGTCCCGTCGACATCGTGGGTCTGCTCAGCTTCTATGCCACTCGCCAGAATTCGTCGGGTACCTGGCAGTTCTACCTGCGCAGTGCCGACGACGTGATTGGCGGTGATGGCACGGGCACCTTCAGCAATCCCTATCCCATCAGTGGCGTGATCGCCAACCAGAATGCCGGCATCAAGGGCTGGGCAACGGGTTACATCGTGGGCGCTGTGGCCCCCGAGGTGACCACCGTCAGCGGCAATGGCGACATCGAGTGGAAGGCACCCAGCACGCTGACCAACACCATCGTCCTCGCCGACGACCCCAACTGCACTGACATCAACCAGTGTGTCATCGTGCCGCTGCCCCAGGGCTCCAAGGCCCGCGAGGAGCTCAATATCAAGGATTATCCCACGCTGTACAAGAAGCAGATCAAGGTGAAAGGTTCATTTGAGACCTACATGGGCAAGGCCGGCATCGTTGACATCGATGCCTATGACCGTGGCGATGTACCCGTAAGCTCGATTGAGGAAGGCTTTGACTCGGGTCTGCCCGATGGCTGGACCAATGTTACCGTTTCGGGCGACAAGGCTTGGTACCAGACCGTATTTGCCCAGACCGGCAACGGCTATGCCGCGATGACCGGCTACAAGGGCAACAACCCCCCATTCGACGCATGGCTCATCACCCCGGCGCTCGACATCCAGAACGCAGCCAGCAAGATCATGACTTTCCGCACGCAGGTTGCGGGCTATGGCAGCACGACGAGCAAGTTCGAGGTTTATATCCTCAACACGAAGAATCCCGAGGCTGCTTCGGTCAAGGTGAAGCTCAATCCCGCCATCGCCACGCCCACCAGCGGCTCTCCCGTGTACAGCGACTGGAAGGAGTCGGGCGACGTTGACCTGAGCCAGTGGGCCGACGGCGTTTACTACATCGGCTTCCGCTTCTATGCCACCCAGGATGCCAACTATGCCACCTGGTGTGTCGATGACGTGACCTTCGGCCTCGCTCCCAAGGTGGCCACGGCTTCGGACTTTGAGACGATGCCTGCCCACACCACCACGCTGGGCACCTACACCTCGGCCGCTGGTTGGAAAGCTACCAACTGCACGCTGCTCGAGGGCGGTGCTGCCGACGGCAACCCCGTGTTCACCTTCATCGGCTATGCCCTGGGTTCCACCAGCGAGTATGCCAAGGCGCCCACCATCAACGGTGGCACCGCTACCACGGGAACCATCGTGTCGCCCGTGCTCAAGGGTGGCATGAACCGTCTGCGCTTCAGCTACGGCTGTGCCTATTCGGGCAAGGTGCTCTCGTTCCGCGTGGATGTGAAGCAGAACGGCAACGTGGTCAAGACATGGACCGTCAGCAACAACGACGTGGCCCAAAAGACCGCGTACGCCTTTAACGAGGCATGCTCGGTTAAGGGTGACTTTACCGTCGAGTTTACCAACCTGTGTCCGAGCAATGCCACCGGTAATAAGGACCGCGTGTCGATTTGGAACGTGAATTGGGATTCGGCCGAGTGATTTATCTTGACAATTAAATCATCATCATCATGATAAAGAAAGCATTATTGTTGGCCCTGGCGCTGGTGGTTTTACTGCCAGCGCTGGCCTGGGGCCAGGACGAACAGCAGGAGCGCCGCTACACGATGTATGGCGTGATGTTCTACAACCTGGAGAACCTGTTCGACACCATCAACACCAATGGCCAGTATGACAAGGAGTTCTCTCCCGAGGGCGCCCGTCAGTGGAATGGCACCAAGTATTGGCAGAAACAGCACAACATGGCCTATGCCATCAGCCAGATGGAGGTCAAGGGCTCACCTGCCGTTGGTCCCGTGATCATCGGTGTGAGCGAGATCGAGAACATCACCGTGCTTCAGGACCTCGTGCGTCAACCGGAGATTAAGGACCGCCACTACCAGATCGTTCACCACGATAGTCCTGACCGCCGTGGCGTGGACGTCGGCTTGTTGTACAACCCGCGTTTCTTCAAGGTGCTGAATGTCACCAACCAGCGGATTAACAAGTATTTGCCCGACTATCCCGAGTTCCGCAGCCGTGACCAGTTGTGTGTCACTGGCATGCTGGCCGGCGAAAAGGTGTCGGTGCTGGTCAACCACTGGCCCTCACGACTGGGCGGCGAGGAGCAGTCGAGCTACCTGCGCGAGGCTGCCGGCCGCATGGCCCGCGAGACCATCGACTCGCTGCTGCGCGACGACCCCAACCAGGGCATCATCTTCATGGGCGACCTTAATGACGACCCGCAGAACAAGTCTTGCAGCGAGGCCCTGGGTGCCAAGCGCGAGATCAAGGATTGCCCGGGCGACGGCACCTGCTTCAACCCCTGGTGGAATATCTTGAACCGCGGCATCGGCACTCTGGGTTACAAGGGTAACTGGAACCTGTTCGACCAGATTATCTTTACCGACTATTTCCTCAAGCACTACGACAGCAAGGACAAGCCCACCTTGACCTTCTCGCGTGCCGAGGTGCTGAACCGCAAGTTCCTGCGCAGCAATGAGGGCGACCGCCAGGGCTACCCCCTGCGCACCTTCTCGGCAGGAATTTTCCTGAACGGTTACAGCGACCACTTCCCCACCATGATCTATCTGGTTAAGGAAATCAAGTAACCGACAGCAACATGCCATCATCACGGGGGCGGCCACACAACTGATGGGCCGTCCCCGCGTTGTTGGCCTAAAGCCTCATATTTGTCGAGATGCCCAGCGTTTTTGTCTATAAAATTTTTTGTAGTAGAAATAGTTGATTATCTTTGCAATATGTAATCCGCGCTTCGGGATGGCTGTGGCATTTCCCGGAGCATGATAAAGTATCATTGATAGAAAAAGATGGCAACAAAGATCGATAATTCCAAATTCAAGTACCGCTATCTGGTACTGCACCTGTTGTGTTGGTCGGTACTTATTATCATCCCGGTGTTTTTTCACAGTTCCAGCGATGACTGGCCCGTGGTGTGGAACAGATACGTGCGCTGGCTAGGCAATCCCCTGACCTATATGCTGGTGTTCTACCTGAACTACCTGTGGGCTGTGCCGCGTTTCCTGTTCAAGAAAAAGGACTGGAAGCTGTTCCTGCTGTTCAACCTGTTCATTCTCATGGGAGGCGTTCTGGTGATGGACGTCTGGCACTGGTGTGCGGTGCAGTACCTGCCCGAGATCAGCCACAATGCCCCCAAGAGGCCTTACGTCAGGTTCCTTAAGTACTTCTGGGGCATTTTGATACTTATCTTGATTGTGGCACTGGCTGTGGCCGTGCGCATGATTCAGCGATGGCACCACATCGAGGAAGCTCGGCAGGAAGCCGAGGCGGCCCGCGCCGAGGCCGAGTTGAGCAACCTGCGCAATCAGCTGAACCCCCATTTTCTGCTGAACACCTTGAACAACATCTATGCCCTTATCGCCTTTGACCAGGACAAGGCGCAAACTGCTGTCGGAGAGTTGAGCAAGCTGCTGCGGCATGTGCTCTATGAGAATCAGCAGGACTTCGTGCCGCTGTGCAAGGAGGCCGACTTCATGCGCAACTACATCGAGCTGATGAAAATCCGCGTGACCGATAACGTGAAGATCGACGCCCACATCAATATCCAGCCCAACGACTCCACTCCCGTTGCACCGCTGATTTTCATCTCGCTCATCGAGAACGCATTCAAGCACGGCATCTCCCCGCAGGGAACCGGGCACATCCAGGTGGATCTGTCGCAGACCGATGGCGACATCTCCTGTGAGATTACGAACACCTGTTACCCCAAGCGCGAGAATGACAAGAGCGGCTCGGGCATTGGGCTGGAGCAGGTGAGCCGTCGCCTGGAGCTCATGTACCCTGACCGCTACACTTGGGAGAAGGGTACCACGCCCGACGGCAAGCAGTATTATTCCAAAATCACTATCAAAAAAGAACAACCATGATGATCATCAAGTGCGCTATTGTTGACGACGAGCCGCTGGCTGTCGAGCTGTTGGCCAGCTATGTCAAGAAGATTCCGTTCCTGGAGTTGTGCGGCAAGTACAGTAATGCTACCGATGCCCTGCACGGACTCGGAGAGACCCCTGTCGACCTGCTCTTCCTGGACATCCAGATGCCCGAGCTCAATGGCTTGGAGCTAAGCCGCATGGTGCCCGAGTACACCCGCATCGTGTTCACCACGGCATTTGACCAGTATGCTGTCGATGGATTCCGTGCTAATGCGCTCGATTACCTGTTGAAGCCCATCAGTTATGCGGATTTCATGGAGGCCTGTAACAAGGCACTCCAGTGGTTCCAGCTCGTGCAGCAGAGCGGGCAGCCGGCAGCGCCGGCCGAGGAGGAGCCGCGCAGCATCTTTGTCAAGAGTGAATACAAACTGTTGCAGATCAACCTGGACGATATCCGATACATCGAGGGTCTGAAGGACTATGTCAAGATCTACACCGAGCAGTCCCCGCACCCCATCCTGTCGCTGATGAACATGAAGGGCATCGAGCAGATGCTGCCCGCATCGCGTTTCATCAGGGTCCACCGTTCGTACATCGTCCAGAAGAGCAAGATACGCGAGATAGAGCGCAACCGCATCGTCTTTGGCGACGTGTATATCCCCATCGGCGACAGTTACAAGCAGGCGTTTCAGGATTTCATCAATGCCAAGTGAGCACTAATGATTGGCACGATTCTTGTACGGCCTGTGCGAGTGACATCTTGAAAACGTTGTATAATTCATTAACGATTAAGCACTGAAAAATGGAATTTTATCTCATTAAGAACGAGAAGCAAGAGGGTCCGTTCACTATCGAAGAGTTGTCGCAGCAGGGGATTACCCCCGAGAGCGAGGTGTGGGCGCAGGGCATGGCCGACTGGATGCAGGCCGGCGATGTGCCTGAGTTGACCGCCGTGCTGCAGCGTGCCGAGTTCGAGGCTGCCCAGCAGGCTGCGAGGGCTGCCGAGGCTCAGCCAGCCATGGGCCAGCCCTATGAGCCCGCCAGTGTGCCGCGTCAAGCGCCTCCCCAGGTGCCACCGCGCTATCCTGTCCAGGCAGCGCCTAAGAAGAACGGTTGCATGTCGTGGCTGACAGCGGCACTGATTCTGGCCGTCGTGTTTGGCACGATGGTGTTTACTTGTCCCGACCGCCGTGCTCACGAGAATGCCATTCAGGATGTGACCAAGGAGTGGCTGAGTGAGAAGATTCAGCAGGGTGCCGCCTCGGTAACAGGCAATAATGGCCTGGGCGGTGTGCTGAGTGATATCCTCGGACGGCTTGCCGAGGAGGCCTTGGGACATGGGACCGACAAGATCATCTCGTCCTATCTCAATGTGGACAATTACATGGTATGCTCGGTGGGACGCGTTAGGCTAGCTGACAAGGAGAAGGTGGTCTCGGTGGGACTGTTTGGACATGTGTTCACCTTTGGTAAGGAGAACCTGGAGCAGCTGTTCGCGCAGGTGATGGATCGGCAGGAGGACAGCGGACCCGCAATAGCGCCGCGTCCGGCTCCTCAGCCCGATGAGCCCGATGCCGCTGATGAGGGAGATCAATCGATGCCTGCCGACCCGATGGTGGTGCCCGACAGCATCATGGGTGTCGAGGTGCCCGAGGGTGTGGACTCCGCGCTCAATGGCCTAGCCAATGAGGTGATTCGTGCAGCCAAGGAGTGGGCTAAGGATCAGATCGACAGGATCGGCAAGTAAGCCCAAGAGCAACTGGTGCCTATAACGGTTAAGGGCTCGGAGAGAATCTTCCCTCCAAGCCCTTAACTGTTGTTTTACGTCTTGACGTTTTTCCCCTACCACTGGTTAGCCACCGCACGACTTGATCATGATGACCAGGAACATGACGAGGATAAACACCGTGATGCAGCCAGGTCTACGCCGTGCGGGAGCCTGATGGCCGTTGTTGGCGCTATGGTCCTGTGCCTGCTCTGGAGCCGGGCCGTATAGCGTGCGGTGGGGAATCAGGATCTGGCGCGGACCGCCATGATTATAAGGTCCCACGGCACCGCCAGCCTCGAGCTGCCGCAATAGCTCGGCGGCCCGCTCGTCGCTGATGCGGAAGTGGTCGCGCAGCATCATCGGAGTGATGGCTGTGCAGGTCATCAGAAACTGCAGTGCGTCGTTATAAAGCGGGTCGCTGTTGGGTATGGGCGGGGGCAGGATGGTCACGTCTTCGGCCGGCACATCAGTGACTTGACCCATGGACGTGGTGGTGTCAAAGCTTGAACCGCAGTTGGGGCAGAAGTGCGCATTGCTGCTGGCTTCGTGCCCGCACTTGGGACAGATAACCATGTGTGACGGCTCCACAGTGGTGTCAAGCTCCAGTGTGTCGTCAGGGATATAGGCATAGTCCCCGACGATTTGCAGCTCGCTCAGACACTGTGGGCAGATGACCTTGTAATCACTCTTGATGAGCACCTCGTTGCTCAGGTCCATCTTCTTACCGCATTTGGGACAGATATAGATCATTGTCGTTGTTTCGTTGTTATGGGTGTAGCCAAATTGCTTTCACTCTCACATCCTGCAAGAACCGTGCCGTTTTTTGTGAGGGCAATAACGGCAACTCCACGGTGGCGCGGGGTTGCCGTTATCGGGTCTTTGTCTTGTTTCAGTCGGTTAATACTCGTCAGGGTCAAAGAAGAAGTCATCGTCATTGGTCGGATAGTCGGGCCAGATGTCCTCGATGGACTCGTAAGTGTCGCCTTCGTCCTCAATCTCCTGCAAGTTCTCTATCACTTCGAGAGGTGCGCCACTGCGCACGGCATAGTCGATGAGCTCGGCCTTGGTGGCAGGCCATGGTGCGTCTTCGAGCTTGGTTGCCAATTCAAGTGTCCAATACATAGTCTTTTCTTGTTGATGTGCTAATTTTTTATGAAATATCCTGTTTCTTAAAATTGTGCGCAAAAGTAATACTATTTTTCAATTTTAAGCGTCTTTATCCCAATAAATTTCCTCGACTTGGTTGTGGATATTGTTAAATCTTGCAAAAACAAAGAAAAAGTCGCTCAGACGGTTCAAGTACTCCAGCACCAGCGGCTCGACATGGGCCTGTCGGGCCAGGGTCACCACGCGGCGCTCGGCGCGGCGGGTGATGGTGCGGCAACGGTCGGCCTGCGCCGACAGGCGGGTGCCGCCAGGCAGCACAAAACCCGTCATGGGCGGCAGTTCCTCGCTCATTTCGTCCATCATCTTTTCCAGCGCTTTGACATCTTCCTGGGTGAGACCATACAGGGTGGCATCCTCGCGGTCGTTGGCCAGGTAGGCACCGATGTTGAACAGCTTGTTCTGTGCCTTGCGCAACAGGGCCACGATATCGGGGTCATCGAGCTTGGTGCTGTGCATGAGCACGCCGATGTTGCTGTTCAGCTCATCTACCGTGCCATAGGCCTCGACCCTCACGTCATCCTTGCTCACGCGGTTGCCGCTTACCAGCGACGTCATACCGGCATCGCCGGTGCGGGTATAAACTTTAGTGATCATAGTGTATCTTTTTTATTGTTGTTGTGTCAGTATTACAATAACGGACAAATGCCCGTCAATGTTATATCCCTCAGCAAGAAACATGCCATTACGCCATGAACTGACGTAATGGCATGGATGTAATGAGCGCCGAGGGCTTGATGTGCGAGCGCTAGAACTTGAAGATGTCACAGAAGATGATGGCTACCGCCCACTCATAGGGGCGCACGTCGCAATAGCCGAGCGTCTTGCCGCCCTGCTTCATGTCGATGCGTCCACCAGCATGCACCTCGGCAACAGTGGCATTGGATCCAGGGACAGCGATGGAGCCGCCGCTGGACACGGTGCACACTTTGCCACTGCTGTCATAGATGTCGCCCATGCTGATGCGGCCGATGGTACGGCCCGATGCGTCCACGATGTCACCACTGCCTTTAGGCAACTTGCCAATCTTCTTGTGCGACGAGTTATAGACCACGCCATTGGCATCGACAAAGCCCCTGTTGCTGCCTTTCTCGATGCGCCACTCCTGCACTTTGGGGGCAGCCGTTGTCTTCTTGGTGCCTGTGGCTTTGTTGCTGCTGGTTTTCTTGCCGCTGGATTGAGCGTTTTTCGCTTGGTTGGCTGCCATGGCCTTGCGCTTGGCTTCTTGCTCCTGCGCAGCCTTGAGCCTGGCTTCCTCGGCCTGTTTGCGCTCCTGTTCGGCACGCAGTTGCTCTTCCTTGATTTGCGCCCTCCTGGTGGTGATGGTCTGCTTGTCGTTCAGGATGCCAAAGTAGATGTAGGCGGCTACTTGCTTGTCGATGCCTGGGGCTTTGCCTATCACTTTGCCCTCCCAGGTCACTTTGCCGGCATTGTCGATGTTGCCGATGGCCTCACCGTCCATCATCACATCGCCACTGGCTGTCACGGTCAAGTAGGGGGTGCAATTCTGGCAGTTGACAATGCGGCCGTCAAGCAGTTGACCCGCCTTGCGGCCCTCATTAGTTGTGATGTCGCCGTTCTTCTCGATGGTGTAGATGATATTCTTGCCCGCTAGTTTACCTTCCTTATGGCGGTCCTCAAGCACAATTTTACCGTTCTTACTGCGGTAGAAACCCTTGCAGGCGTCCATGTAATAGAAGTCGATGTCGCCGTTGGCCTTCTTGATTCCGTCATCGACCATCCCTTTGATATCATCAACTTGTTTCTTGGTCTCCTTAGCCTTCTCGACGGCCTTCTTGCCCTTGTTGATGAGATTGCCCAACTGTGCCTCGGCTGGCAGGCAGCACAACAGTGCCGCGATCAATGCAATAAGTCCTGTTCTTTTCATAATCATGATCATTTAGAGGTTGAAGAAATAGTTACAGCAACAAATATACAAAAAAAGTGAATGCATCCACATGAAATTTTCCAAAAAATAAGTGCGTTATTATATTTTGTCAGATTTTGTGGATGCGTTCACTATTGGTTCTAGGGAATCATTTTGTTCCCTCATGCTTACTTGTCCAGGACGACGAATTCATAGACCGAAAATTCGGACAGGTTGACCGTGTCGCCCCCTTGATAAAAGACCGCTGATCCGTCGCCTGGATAGCGAGCGTCCTTGATATAGGCCCTGCCATCGATCTCAACGGGCTCTGTCCCCTTGAAGATGCGGGTGTTGCCATTAGGCGGATATTTGGTTTGATTACTGCACGTGAGCGTATAGACGTCCTTGCCATGGCGTTGCACCTTGATGATCCTGTTGCCGGCAGGAACGTCAAGCGGATGCTCCTGGCCATTGACCATCAGTACAATTGTGCTACGACGGTAGCCTGCCATGTAAGAAACGCCACTGGCAATCGCGATTTTGGGCCTAGGGTAGGAATACCCGGCTCTATTGTCAAGGGCAAAATCTTGAGGTAACTGGTGCGCTTCACCGTTGAGCCACCAGTAGGGCGACTGGTAGTTGCCATTGCCGATAAACGCTAGCGTGTCTTTCCCGTTTTTAACGATTTCAGCAATAGGTGTGAAATCACTTCCCACGTGTATCGGGAGTGAATAAATCTTGCCGTTGAGCCAGTAGGTGGGCGTGCCGTAGTGCCCGTTATAGTATGCCCTGGCAATGAGGTCGCCGTGATCCACGCTGAGGCCGTAGATGAACAGTTCCTCGCTGTCATACTCATAGAGTTGGCGCTCGTTCTTGAATATCCTTGCCGTGTAGTGATCGATGGAGTTAAAGTTAGGTTCCTTGTCCCACTGCAGGGTGTAGATGTCGCCGTTTTCCACTGCGAGACCCATGATCTCGTTGGGCGTGGAGATGACGACCTTGCCGTTCTTCAAGATGCGGTAGATCGAGTCGCTGTTGGACTGCAGCACGCCATACCAGTTCTTGCCCTCGCCTGTCAACTGGGTGATGCCATAGCCCTTGGGGCACTCAAATATCAGTTTACCATCGGAGTCATAGATATAGTACCCTCCCAGGCTTCCGGTAAATATCTCCAGATAGATGCGTGCCGATTTGTCCCCACCGGGCTCGTCCTTGCCGTTATTGTCACAGGCCGCCAGGGAGACGAGCCCCACCAGCAGTAAGAATAATATCTTTTTCATCTTATTCTCATTTAATCAACGTTATTGCCAGAGGGGCTGTCCAGAAAGGCGTTGCAGGCTGGTCAAGATGATGTCATGGGAGCGGCTCATGTCGCCACCCACGCCTTGCTGCTTGCAGCAGAACTTGATGAAATTGGCCAGCAGGACTTGCTGCTCCACGGGGAGCGTCTTGTCATAGTGGTAGGCCATAAAGCCGCCCAATAAATAAGTTGTATATTCGAGCGTGAAATGAGAGTAGGAACTCACGGCGTGGATGCGTCTCTTGTGGAGCATCTCTTTGGCCAGTTCTGTGACTTGGTCTTGGCTGAACGCCTGGTAATCGGCAGCGGTGCACATGACCATCACCCATGATGCTAGGTCGATCTCGTCAACCAGGGTGATTCCATCACGTTCGGCCTCGACCCTCTTGCAGCCTAATCGGCAGTACAGGTCAATCAAGGACTGTGCACCGCCTTTACGCTTCATGAGTTCCTCATAGCCGTTAAACCTCGTTATGACCGACAGAATGCCGTCATAGATGTCGTTAAAAACTTCCCAATTAAAATGGTAAGGGTGGTTGAAGCAGGTCCAGGCCAGATTGGCCGTTGACATGTTCTTGAGCAAATCGTTGGGGACATTGCACATGGCCATGAGTTCATCGCCCGTTTGGGCCTCACCCTTGTGCGCCTGCCAGTAGTCAAACGTGTAGCCCTCGCCCTGCAGGTTGCTGTCGTCGATTGTGGGCGTGGGCCACATCTTGAAGTCCCCTACGGGCATTACAGGCGACGCAGGGTCGTCCTGGATGACGGGCTCAGGATCGTCGGTCGTGCAGGCTGTCAGGGCCATCAGGGCCATCATTGCCATCGAAATCATTTTCTTTTTCATATCTCTATTGTCGTTTAAATGGTTAATTGACGGTTTCTTGGGTACGCTGCAGGGGAGCATCGTTGCCGCTGCGGCGCTTGAAGGGGTTGTTGATGGTGTTGAACGTCCACCGCGCGATGACCTGTATGCTGCGCGAGTCGTTGTTGACCTCGGTGCTGTTGAACACACCCCGGTAATTGGTCTCGCTGCGGGTGCTCATGCCGCGGTTCAGCACGTCGTGATAGTTGGCGCCCAGCATGAGCCGACCCTTGAAAAAGGTGGCCCTCACACTCAGGTTCAAGCCCAGCAATGAATTGCAGTGGGTGTAGCCCATAGTCCACGGTGTCGAGTAGAGCACGCTGCAGCCCAGCATTAACTGCCGCAGCACATTGTACTGCACATTGCCATGCAACAGGCCATAGGGCCGCTTCTCGGTCTCCAGTCCCAGCATGGGGATGGTGATGTGGGGTAGCGTGCCCGACGCCAGCAGGTAGAGACTGAGCCTGTCGGTGTTGAGCGAGTAGTCCAGGTCGAGCGTCCAGGCGTGGTAAGGATTGATGTTGATGGGACTCTGGCGCAACGTTCCCGACTGGAGCAACTGGTGTATCGTCTGGATGCCATTATTCACATGGCGATAAGACACTTGGGCATTAATGTGGCGATAACGCGCTGCCACACTGACGCGGTCGGTCACCGTGGGGTGCAACAGGGGGTTTCCGGTAGCGATGTCGTCGGCATAGACATAGGTGATGCCGGGCGACAGGCTGTTGCTGGGCGAAACGGATTGTGACTGGCTGGGAAATACCATGAAATCGATACCCGCCAATGCCGAGTAGCCCAAGCTGCTGTAGGGCAGGATGTTAAAGTAGAAAGTCGAGCGCAACTGGTTGTAGGACGGGCGCATGAGGGTGCGGCGGTAATTGGCCGTGAGGTCAAAGTCGCTGTTCACGTTGAACTCGACATTGGCTTGAGGTAGCACGTCATGGTAGTCCTTCTTGTAGCGGATAACAACGTCCTGGACACTGCTCGTGTGGTCATACTCGTAGCGCAGGCCCGCGCTGACGCGCCAGCGGTTCCATTGTTTGCCGACGGTATAATAGGCGGCGGCCCAGTCGTTGTTGCGGTTGATCTGCTGTGTGTCGTTGCCCTTGGTTGCCTCGCCATAGTTGCCCGCATGTCCCCATTCCAGCCCGGTCTTGTGCTGCCAGCCTCGGGTGCCGAAGTCATATCTTGCCGTCGCCGTGGTGATGTCATAGTCGTTGGAATAGTGAATCTTCTGGGTTTGCTGGAAATACCGGTCGATAATCTTCTGGTCGTTGGTCTGTCGCGAGGTGGCATAGTCGGCGATGACCAGCAACTGGGCGTCATCGCTGGGCTGCCACGAGTAACTGGCCGAGAAACTGTTGCTTACCAATCCCAGTTTCATGTCATTGTCATCAATGGTGCGGATCATGTAGTAAGAGTTGCTGCTTGTGCGCAGGAACTGCCGCGTCACTTGCAGGTCTATGCCCGTCTTGCTGTAATTGCCATTGTATTGCAGGCCTAGCACGCTCCTGGGTGTCAAGGCGTAGTTGATGCCGGCAAACACACGGCAATCGTTACCGCTGCCCTCATAGTGGATGGTGTCGTCCTTATTGCTGTTGTAGATGTGGGTGTGCTGCGTGTTGGAGCTACGCGAGTTGTAGTGGTTGTAACTCATCGAGACGTTGCCCGACAGCTTGTTGTACTTGCCGTCGATGGTCAGGGTTGTTGCGTTTGACACCTTGTGCTTGAAATCGACCACATCGGTCACACTGGCGCCCAGGTAATTCTTGAGGGAACTGTGGGTGTAGATCCTGATGACGGCATCGGCCGTGGAGGCATATTGTGCGCCGGGGTCGCGGATAACCTCGATGCGCTTGATGTCGTGGGAATTGAGCATCGAGAGTTCGGCCACATTGTTGACTAGGCGGTTGTTGATATAGACCAGGGTCTTGTCGCGGCCAATGACCTTGATGTTGTCACCGACGTCAATGACCACGCCAGGAGTCCACCGCAGCAGGTCAAGCGCTGTGCCCGCGTTGCCCATCACGGTGCCGCCCAAGTTGGTCAAGGTGTAGTTAGCCCCGTCATGCTGCATGTTGATGACGGGTGTGGTAACCTGTGCTCCCTTGAGGGGCGTGATGGAGCGTTCCATCTTGATGGTGCCTATCCTGGTGGACTGACAACGCCTGTACACCGTCTTGTAGCCCACGTGACTGAAGCGGGCAATGACCGTGGATAGTTCCACTGGAATAACAAAGGCGCCGCTGGCATTGGTCACACCGCCAGTGACATAGGAGGAATCGCTGGGGTGGAGGAGTGTGACGTTGGCATACTCCAGCGGCTGTGATTTCTCGTTCAACAGACGTCCAATCAGGCGATATTCGGTCTTGTGGGTACACTCGACGTAGATTTCACGACCGTCATCCTTGGTGGTCATGGCGATGGGATAGAAGCCGATGAGTTGCCTGATGGCCTCGGGGATGGTTTGGTTCTTGACTGTGGTCGTGACGCTGAAATCCTCCAACTCATTGAATATAAACACGATACTGTGCTTGTCGGTCTGATTCTGCAGGTACCTTAGGGCATCGCTCATCGATACGTTGTCAAACCGGTGCGTGATCCGTTGCGCCTGGGCAATCATTGCCGTGAGGCACAACACGAGCAGCAATATGTACCAACGTTTGATCATTGGTTGTTATCGATGCCACTGATGATGAGTTTGTTACCCGTGCGACTGATGGTGAAAGACTGGAAGCTGTTGAGCATGTCCACCACTTTGTCTATAGAGTAGGAAGGTTCCCAGCGGTAATACAGGCGCAACGACTTGGTGTCTTCAGATTGCCATTCCACTTCCTGGATGTTGTACCTTGCGGTCATATCGTCAATGATTTGTTCCAGAGGCATGTCGTCATAGAGATGTACCCCGTCCTGCAACGTGGAAATCTCCTCTTGAGCCTCGGTGACATCGCTTGAAACGTCGATAGTGGTGCTGATGGTTGCTTGCTGTCCGTCAGGGTTGCCCGCCTGCTGCACCTGCAGTAACCCAAAGCCGCGAGTGTGTACTGCTGCCACCACAATGCCGGCAGCGATGACGATGATTGCCGCTACTGCCGCTATCCTGCGCCAGATGGGGCGTGTGGACGTTGCTGCTTGAGGGTGTTGTGCCACAAATTGCTCCCATTCCTGCTGGATGACTGTGTCATCGGTCTGCTGGTCATAGCGTTCAGCATCCAGGGCGCTCCTGGTGGCTGTCATCATCGTGTAGAGCTCGTGACACTCCTTGTCCGATAGGATTTCGCGCCACTGCCCGTCATCATATTTCTCGGGTTGTTCCATCATGCGGAACAGCAATTCAGTCTTGTCCATCATCCCAATTGTTTTAATGTTAAACGTAGTTGTCTCATCGCTTCACGCAAGTGTTTATAGATGGTTGTCTCGCTCACGTTGTAGTGGGCGGCGATTCTCTTGAAAGTCAGTCCGTCACGATAATGCATCAGTACAATGTCACGGCAGATGGGTGGCGCGAGTCGCTTGATGCCGTCCTGCAGGGCTTGGATGTTCTGCTCATGAGTGATCAACGCTTGTGCCTCATCATCAAGCGGATAGAATCGTAATGCCTGTTCGCGGGCGTTGAGGTTGCGCATGACGTTCAGGCACTTGTTGCGTACACAAGTCATCAGGAAACTTCTTGCCTTTTCCTGGTCAAAACGAATCTCTCCGTCAAGCAGTTGGGCAAAGATGTCATGCACGATGTCCCTGGCTTCTTCCTCGTCGTGCAAGAGCATGACCCCCAGGCGGCACATCTCGTGATAATGTGTCATGAACAATTGTTCAATATGCCGATTCTTGACTGCCATTCACTATTAAGACACGGGAATGGACATCTACTAAACCCCCAATTGGGAATTTTTTTGAAAAAAATGAAATCAAGCAGTCACCTCGTCGAGGATGCGGAGCAATTCAGGGGAGCTGGTGGCGACGAGGGTGCGGGAGAGGTTCTTGCCGCGGGCAAAGGGCGTGTGCGTCATGTCCACAAGTTGGTGTAGGGTGGCGTCGTACAGGCCATCGATGTTGGCGACGATGATGGGTCGAGGGTCGTCGTTGCCGATGGTCATCACGGCAAGGGTGGACATCCACTCGTCGAGGGTGCCGATGCCGCCAGGCAGGACAACAAAGGCGTCGCCGTGCTCAATCATGTACTGCTTGCGGTCGCTCAGGTTGGCGGTGTGGACCGCATCATCGCACACGGGATCCAGCCGGAGCCTGAACATCTCGGGAATGACTCCCGTGACGTGGCCTCCGGCCTGATGGGTGGCGCTGGCGGTAATGTGCATCAGTCCGGCATTGGAGCCGCCGTAGAGCAGGGTGTGGCCATGCCGGCCTATCCACAGGCCCAACTCGCTTGCCAGCCGCTGGTATTTCTCTTCCAGCCCTTCCTGAGAACTGCAGTAGACGACGATATTCATAACACGACTTGATTGATGATGTGTTTCACTTCCTTGAACAGATAGGTATGCGTTGTGCCGTCCTCCTTGCGCAGGCTCAGCGTGCCGTCGGGGGCGATACCCGCCACGGAGGCCATAAAGCGGTTGCCCGCAGCGTCCTCGTAGGGGTGGAGCTGGCCGTCGTTGCGGTAGAGAACCGCCATGTACTGCTGGTGCAGGCGCTCGCGGGCAGTGTCGTCATCCAGACTGTTGACCATCTCCTGGATGCGCGAGCACACGCGCTTCAGTATCGTCATCAGGTCGTGCTCACGGCCAGTGATCTGGATGAGCGACACGGGGTTGGGCGCGTCACTGACAAAGCGCTCCTGATTGACGTTGATGCCGATGCCGATGATGCTCGTGGCGATGTCGCTGCCGTCGAGCGAGTTCTCGATGAGCATTCCACATTCCTTCTTGTCATGCCAGTACACGTCGTTGGGCCACTTGACGGAGAATCCGTCGCCCGCTTCGGCCGTCAGGGTCTCGACAACCGCCAGTGCGGCGGCCTCGCTCAGGTAGAACTGGTCGCGGGCACTGACCAGTGGCCGCTTGAGCAGCATCGAGAACGTGAGGTTCTTGCCATCCTCGCTCTCCCAGGAGTTGCCCTTCTGGCCCCGGCCTGCGGTCTGGCTGGGCGTATAAATGACCGTACCGCCTGGCAGCGTGGCTGCCAAGCGGGACAGGTAAGTGTTGGTGCTTGCCGTCTGGCTGACCTTGATGTAGTGTGGCATGGCGGGTCAGGCAGTTGCGGGGATAGTCATTCTCAGCGTGCGGCTATTGTCATCGTTGACGATGATGTCTACGCGCACGGTGTCGTCGGGCAGGAGGCCGTCGATGCGCTCAGGCCACTCGATGAAACACAGGGCACCGCTGTCGAAGTAATCCTCAGCGCCCAGGTCCACAGCCTCTTCCTCTTTCTCCAGGCGGTAGCAGTCGAAGTGGTAGATCAGTTCGGCCGTGGTGTCACTGCGGTACTCGTTGATGATGGCAAACGAGGGCGAGTTGGTGACGTCGGTCTCGACGCCCAGCTGCTTGCAGAGTGCGTTGATAAACGTGGTCTTACCAGCCCCCATCTCGCCGTAGAAGGCATAGACCGTGAGGTCGCCCATCTCGGTCATGAACTTGTAGGCCGCATCATCGATGGCCTCCAGGTTGGGGATGGCTATTTCGATTGTTTTGTTCTCTTTCATTTCTCAGTTATGGTTATTTCAGGGTTATTGATGCTTACTTTGGCGACAGCGTCACGATGGGCACGAGCATCTCTTCCATCGAGATACCGCCGTGCTGGAAAGTGTCGTTGTAGTACGACACGTAGTAGTTGTAATTGTTGGGATAGGCAAAGAAGTCGCGGTTCATAGCGAAGATGTAGGTGCTCGAGATGTTGGGAGCAGGCAGGCCCACACGCTTGGGCTGCTTGATCTCATACACTTGCTTGCCGTTGTAGGTCAGACTCTTGCCCACCTTGTAGCGCAGGTTGGTGTTGATGTTCTTGTCGCCGATGACGTTGATGGGACGGTCCACCTTGATGGTTCCGTGGTCGGTGGTCAGCACCACCTTGTACCCGTTCTCGGCCATGAGCTTGAAAATGTCGAGCACGTTGGAGTTCTTGAACCAGGAGACGGTTACCGAGCGGTAGGCCTCGTCGCTGTTGGCCAGCTCACGGATCATCTTGGACTCGGTCCGCGCGTGGGAGAGCATGTCCACAAAGTTGAACACCAGCACGTTGAGCTCATAGTTCTTGAACATGCCGAAATTCTGCATCAGTTTCTCGCCGGCGGCGCTGTCGTTCATCTTGTTGTAGGAGAAGTGGATCTTGCGGCGGTAACGGTCGAGCAGGGTCTGGATCAGTGGAGCCTCGTTCAGGTTCTTGCCCTCCTCGCTCTCCTCGTCGACCCACAGGTCGGGGAACATGCGCTCGATGTCGACGGGCATCAGTCCCGAGAAGATGGCATTGCGGGCGTATTGTGTCGCCGTCGGCAGGATAGTGGTGTAGAGCTCTTCGCTCTCCACATTGTAGTAGTCGGCCAGCAACGGGCTGACGGTCCGCCACTGGTCGAGCCTGAAGTTGTCGATGACCACGAAGCACACCTTCTCGCCCTTGTCGATCAGGGGGAGCACTTTGGTCTTGAAGATTTCGTTGCTACGCAGGGGGTGCTCGGGCTTGGTGAGCCAGTCCTCATAGTTGCGCTTGACAAACTTGGCAAAGGCGTTGTTGGCTTCCACCTTCTGCATCCTGAGCATCTCGTCCATCTTGGTGTCGGCATTGGACAGGGTGAGCTCCCAGCGCACCAGGGTGGAGTAGAGCTCATACCAGTCATCGATGCTCTGGGCCGAATTGATCATCTGGCTGATGCGCATGAACTCCTGCTGGTAGTCGCCGGTTACCTTCTCGCTGATCAGCGCCTCGCTGTGCAGGTTCTTCTTGATCGACAGCAGAATCTGCATGGGGTTGACGGGCTTGATCAGGTAGTCAGCGATCTCGCTGCCGATGGCCTGGTTCATGATGTCTTCCTCTTCGCTCTTGGTAATCATGATCACGGGGACATTGGGCTGCATGATCTTGATGCGTTGCAGCGCTTCCAGACCACTGATTCCGGGCATGTTCTCGTCCAGAATGATCAGGTTAAAGATCTGGTTTCCCAGTGCGTCGAGTGCATCGCGGCCGTTGGTGACAGTCTCCACCTCATATCCCTTGTTCTGCAGGAACAGGATGTGCGGTTTCAGCAGGTCGATTTCATCGTCGGCCCATAAGATTCGTTCTTTGCTCATGTGGTTTGCCTGAATATATTGTGTTAATTGTTGTTTTTCTTATTTGATCTGACGGACCGTTGTGCCGGGTCGTCTTGCTTGTCGGGCGAGGCGGCAGGGTCGGATTGCTGCTGCTTGGATGAGTTCTTGGCGGCGGCTTCCTGCTTGCGCTGCTGCTCACGGTCGCGTGCTTCCTGCTTGCGCTGCTGCTCGCGGTCACGGGCATCTTGCTTGCGTTGCTCGGCCTTCTCTTTGCGCTCCTGTTCGCGCTCCTTCTGGCGCTGTTTGCGTTCTTGCTCGCGGGCCTTGGCTTGCTCCTTGCGCTCCTTGGCCTTTTGCTTGCGTTCGCGTTCGCGCTGTTTGGCTTTCTCCTTGCGTTCGCGTTCGCGCTGCTTGGCGAGTTCCTTGCGCTCCTTGGCCTTGTCCTTGCGGGCTTGTTCCTTGGCCTTCTTGGCGTCTTTCTTGGCCTGTTCGGCGGCCTTATAGGCTGCCTTGGCCGAGTCTTCGCGCCACTTGTAGCGGAAGTCGCGCTCTTTCTCTTTCTCCTTCTCGGCTTGCTCGATGGAGTCTTGTTCGGCGATTTCCTCGATACGGGCTAGCTTGCGCTGGTGTTTCTGCTCTTTCTTGATGCTGTCTTCGATCTCCTTCTGGCGCTTGCGTTCAGCCTTTTCGCGGGCCTTGGCCTCGCGCTCGAGTTGCTTCAAGTGCTCTTCCTCGGCACGTTCCTGGGCCTTGATTTCCTTCTCACTGAGGGTCTTCTGCTGGTTGGTGACCGTGGGCTTGTTGCGGTAATCGTTGGCCTTGATCTGCTGGCGCTGTGCTTCCTCGCGGGCCTTCTCCTCAGCCTCCAGACGAGCCTTCTCGGCGGCCTCGGCTTCGAGTCGAGCCTTTTCCTCAGCCTCCTCGCGTGCCTTTTCCTCGGCATCACGTTTGGCAAGTTCTGCTGCTTCGCGCTCCATCTGCTCAGTCTCGATGCGTTCGCGTTCAAGCTTGGCTGCTGCTTCGCGCTCAGCCTCTTCCATGGCCTTCTTCTCGGCCTCGTCAAGTTCCTTCTTCTCCAAGTCGCTGTGCTGCTTGTCGTTCTTCTCCTCCAGGTAGTTGAAGTAGTCCTCGAATGTGCGGCCCTCGTTCAGCAGCAGGTTGAAGTTGTCCACACTGATGATGACGTAGTGTACCTGGCTGGGAACGCTGATGTTCTGGTCCTGTTCGAAGGCAGTGCGGTAATAGGAGGCCTCCTTGAAGTCATCCATTCCCTTGACTACGAGCAATCCCAGCGTGCCGAAGTTCATCTGCTCGATGTCATAGTCCTTGACTTGGAAGGCATTGAAGTTGTGCCTTGCCACCTCATACAGGAGCATATTGCCATTGACGCTGTCGATGGGGTAGAGCAGGATGAACACCTGCGGCTTGTCATTATCCTCGGCAAACGGGGTGAAGGTGCGCTCCAGTGCCTGAGGAGTGGTGTCGTTGCTCAATCGTGTGGTCCACAGCATACCGCGCACGTTGCTGCCTCCGCCCTCCAGACGGCGACCCTGGTTGAGTTGCTTGACAATCTCAGAGGCGGTGGGGGTGATGTCGGTCTGCGGATATCGCTGGAGCATGTCCTTGAGGACCTCCTTGAACTTGTCGTGATCCTTCTCGGTGAGGTAGCTCAGCGCGTCGATGAACATGAACTTGGGCATGATCTTGGAGAGCGGATACTTGCGCATCATCTCGGCGTAGGCCTCGTGCACTGCTGTGTGGTTATTGGCCAGGTAGTTGGCATAGGCGGCCTCGTACATGTTCTCCTGGTCTCGGGTCATGTTCTTGAGGTTCTCCAGGTAATTGGGATCCTGCATCGCCTTGCCATACTTGCTGTCGGGGAATTGTGTGAGGATGCTGTCGCGATAGGGCTCGGCATCGGCCACCTGCCCGTTGCGCATGAACATCATGTACATACTATAATAGACGTCCAGGCGGTAGGTATTGTCGGGGTAGAGTTCCAGCAGCTCGGTGTACTCATAGGCCGCAGCGTCATAGTCCTCCATCTTGTCCTTGAGGATGGTGCCCATGTTGTACAGTCCCTCTTGTATGATCTCGTGGGCCGACATGATTTCCTCCTCGGTCTTGGGAATCTGCTTGAGGTAGTACTCCTCAAAGTGGGGGTCTTCGGCCCGCTTCAGAGCCTCGATGTCGACCTTAACCGTATCGCCGTTCTCGTCGACAACCACGCTGTCGGCCATGGCTAGCAGTGTGCTGTCCAGCTGCTCTTCGTCGAAGTAGAAGCTGTTCTTGTTCCTGCGTCTCCAGTTGTCCTCGAGTTTGCGGTTACCCCACATCTTCTGGAACTGTGTCTTACCGTTTTTCTTGGTAATCGCGTTATAGAAGTACCAAGAGTTGTCGTTATTGATGATGTTGTCGTTCGGGTCGCTATTGTCTCCCAGCTGGCTGCCCAGCGCGCTCTGCTGTGACAGATACTCCTCGCGGGCGGCATTCTCGGCCTCCTCTTTCTCTTTCTTCTTCAGCTCCTCGATGATCTTGGCGATGACGGCCTTCTGCTCCTCGGGCGTCATCTTGGACAGGGTAATCAGCGAGTCCTGCAGGGCGACGTTCTGGGAATAGACGGCCAGCTCATCGAGCACATCACTGCGCTTCTTGAGCATCTTGTAGTTGGGATAGTCCTCGTTTACCAGCGGTATGGCCTCGGCATAGCAGACCTGTGCTTCGTCATACTGGCGTTGGTCAAAGTAGATGCCGCCAAGGGTCAGCTGGCTGATGGCCTTGTCCACACCGTTGCGGGTGCTCTTCTCGGCAGCGAGCTTGTAGTTCTCAATGGCATGTACCGTGTCGCCGTGGGTGAGGTAGAGGTTGCCGATGGCGTAGTAGATCTGGTCCAGATAGTCCTTGTTGCGGTCGTATCGGGTCATGCGCTTCAGGGCCTTGACCTCGCTGGCGATGTTGGCGCCCTCATACACGGCGCTCTGCTTGATGCGGGCATTGAACTTTGTGCGATATGTCGATCCGCTGCTGCTGCCGGCCTGCTTATAGGCCAGGTAGGCATTGCGCTTGTCTCCCACGTCCTCGTAGAGCTGTCCGAGCAGGAAATTCATCCTTACCTTCTCGTTTCCCTTAAATCCCTTGACGGCCTTGGCAAGATAGGGAATGGCATCTTCGGGCTGCTGGGATTTGATGTAGTAGTCGGCAAATGCGGCGTTGGTAAGGGCCCGCACGCGCTTGTTGGTGATTTCGTCCATGTGGATGTGCGTCAGCACGTTGTCGGCCTCGGTGGTCCATCCCATGGCGCAGTAGCACAGGGCCTCGCGGGCCTGGCACTCCTGCACCAGGTCCTTCTTCCAGGTGAAGTGGCGGGTGATGTAGCGGAACGTCGCTGCTGCGTCCAGGAAGTCGCCCTTCATGTACTGGGACTTGGCCAGCAGGTACCATGCGTTGTGCAGGAAGGGGTTGTACTCGTCGCGTGCCATCCACTCGCGGTACTTGGGGTCGCGGCTCTTGCTGCCTTTTTTCTTGGGCTTCTTCTTGATGGAGTGCAGTGTAATGGCCTTTTCCATCTTCTCGATGGTGCGCTCAAAACTGCCGCCGGGTTGGGGAGCCTTGGGGTTGGACCTGGCCTCGGCGGGATGCATGTACAGGCGCTGGGAGTAGTCGTCCTCGTAGCCGTTGAGCATCGCCTTCTCCTGCTCGTCATAGTTGACTTTGCCGTTATAGTAGACGTTGTACTTGGTGGTGAACGACTGCCAGAAACGTGATCTCGCGGTGTTGGTCTTGTTGCTGCAGGCAGCAAGCGCGACCACCATCGCTATAATGATTACGGGTATGAATCGTCGTGTCTTGTTCAAATTGGCCAAATTTGTGTTTAAGTATCTATAGAACGCAGGATGTGACGTTTTATTGCCTATGGGCGTCTCGTTGTTCGCTGGCGAGGTGCATGAACTCCTGCTTGATGGCCGCCGGCATCACCAAGCCGCGGTGCTTGATGCTCTGTCCCCAGCCCAGCAGGTCGGCAGGCTGCAGGGTGTAGAGCACGTCGCGCCACTGTTCCTCCTCGTCGGCTGTGTAGCTGTCTTCACCACGGCCCGCAAACGCGTCCAGCTCCTCGTCGTCATAGTAGGTGATCTCCTGCTTGCACTCGCCCATCAGGATCTGTTCGCTGGGACAGATGGAGCGGATGCCGCACGCCTCATCGGCGCAGCCCTGCGGCGGCACGTTGTCGTCGGCACCGTTTTGCGCGGTTTCATCGACGTTTTTGTCCATATCATTGCGGTAGAACAGGCGGTCGATGAGCCACACTATGGCTCCACCCACCACCAGAATCGTCAACAGTATAACAGCCGGTTTCATCTGCAAAGATGGCGATTAGTCACTTCTTGGTTGCTTTTCTCTACTTTTGGGCTCCAAAAGTACAAAATAAATCTGACATGCGCCCCTCCCAACCCTGCCTAATGGAAAAATTAAGCTTTCGGGTCCCTGAATTGCAATGGCTTTTTTATGGACTAAGCAGGCAATTCCCTAGGTGTCCTGAACACAAAAAACACTTAGCGTCTCCGCGGCTTGGCGCGAGGTTTTGCCTTCGATAATCGGCAGAACTGGTATTAATGGGTTAATTAATGTTAAATATTGTGAATAACTTGATGGTTTTTTAGCGCTTTGCTACATTAAATATTGCGGGAATGCTCGGAAAATAGTACTTTTGCGCCAGCATTCGTGAGAGGGGGCAGTGGGCTTCCTCGTTTTTATTATAATAGTTGAACCGATGATCGACAAGACAGCGCTAGAACAAGTGATTAACGATGCCCTGGAGGGCACCAAAATGTATCTGGTCACCCTCAAGGTGAACAAGGACAACATCATCGACGTGGAGCTCGATAGCGACGAGGACATCACCATCGACGACTGTGTGGCCGTCAACGATGCCGTGCTCGACGCCTTCGACCGCGATGAGGAGGACTACGAGTTGACCGTGGGGTCCTATGGTATCACTTCTCCGCTGCTGCTGCCGCGCCAGTACCGCAAGAATATCGGCTGCGAGGTCGAGGTGCTCACCGCTGATGGCCGCAAGCTCAAGGGTGAGCTCAGCGACGCCGACGACGCGGGCTTCACGCTGACCATGACCGTTAAGCGCAAGCTCGAGGGCAAGAAGCGCCCCGAGATGGTGGAGGAACAGGAGCGGTTTGCCTACGAGGACGTCAAGCAGACCAAGATCGTCATCAAGATATAAATCCCGGAATCACGGACAAAACTGACTACAAACAACAAACAAGATATACAATATGGCTAAAAGAGAAGAAGCGGTTAACATGACCGCACAGTTTGCCGAGTTTAAAGAGCTCAAAGACATCGACAAGACCACACTCATCAGCGTGCTCGAGGAGTCCTTCCGCAGCGTGTTGTCCAAGATGTTTGGCAACGACGACAACTTTGATGTGATTGTCAATCCCGATAAGGGCGACTGTGAAATCTATCAGAACCTGGAGGTCGTTGAGGATGGCGAGGTCGAGAATCCCAACAAGCAGATTTCGCTGACCGACGCCCGTGAGGACGATGACCCCGATTGCGAGGTGGGCGAGGAGCACACGCGCAAGATTGACTTTGCCAAGTTTGGTCGCCGCGCCATCTTGAACCTGCGTCAGACCCTGGCCAGCAAGATTCTGGACTTGCAGAAGGATGCCATCTACAATAAGTTCAAGGCCCTTGAGGGTCAGCTGGTGGCCGGCGAGGTCTACCAGGTGTGGAAACGCGAGGTGCTGCTGCTCGACGATGACAAGAACGAGCTGCTCTTGCCCAAGGAGGAACAGATTCCCACCGACATCTACCGCAAGGGCGATGTCGTCAGGGCTGTCATCGAGCGTGTGGACAATGCCAACAACAACCCCAAGGTGATCGTGTCACGCACCAGCCAGAATTTCCTGCGCCGCCTGTTCGAGCAGGAGGTGCCCGAGATCCACGATGGCCTCATCGTCATCCGCGCCGTTGCCCGCATCCCGGGTGAGCGCGCCAAGATTGCCGTTGAGAGCTACGACGACCGCATCGACCCCGTCGGCGCATGTGTGGGTGTCAAGGGTGCGCGCATCCATGGCATCGTGCGCGAGCTGCGCAACGAGAACATCGACGTGATCAACTTCACCAGCAACCCGCAGCTGCTCATCCAGCGTGCGCTGAGTCCTGCCAAGATCTCGTCGATCCGACTCGATAACGAGAACAAGCACGCCGAGGTGTTCCTGCGTCCCGAAGAGGTGTCGTTGGCTATCGGTAAGGGCGGCCTGAACATCAAACTGGCCAGCATCCTGACCGAATACAGCATCGACGTCTACCGCGATGTGGAGACCGAGGGCGAGGAAGACATCTACCTCGATGAGTTCAAGGACGAGGTGGACGAGTGGGTTATCGAGGAACTCAAGAAAGTGGGCCTGGCCACCGCCAAGAGCGTGCTGCGCACACCACGCGAGGACCTTATCGCCCGCGCCGACCTCGAGGAGGACACGGTCGACAACCTGCTGGCCGTGCTGCGTGCCGAGTTTGAAGAGTGATGATGGCGCGTTTCGTGCTCACCACATCACCCGTTTCTTAAATTTTCCCTATAGTTATTCACTTCTCATTTAGCATCATATCGATAAAAGCTGAAAGCATTTTGCCTAAAGCGAAACGACAACAAAAAGACATTATATGGCGATAAAAATCAGTAAAGTCATCAAGGACCTGAACGTGGGTAGGCAGACCATCGAGGAATTCCTGCACAAGAAAGGCATCGAAATCGACGCCAGCATCAATGCGCGAATCGAGAACGACGTGTATGAGATGCTTGTCAAGGAATTTAAGCCCGACATGGATCTCAAGAGCAAGTCGGAGAAGATGGCCAACGAGCGTCAGAAGGAGAAAGCCAAGCAGAACGCGGCCAAGGAATCGCACGAGATCAAGACCGTCGTGCCGGGCCAGAAGCCTAAAATCCTGGGCAAAATCGATCTCGACGCTGCTGGCAAACCCAAGCCTAGCGTGAAGGCTGAGAGCGCCCCCGAGCCCAAGGAAGCCAGCCCCGCCGAGACTCAACCGGCCGAGGCCAAGCCCATGCCCGTGGAAAAGCAGCCCGAACCGCAGCCCGAACCCGTTAAGGTCGAACCGCAGCCCGTCGCTCCCCAGCCCGAAAAGCAGGAGCAGCCCGCACCGGCAGAGGAAGAGCAGCCACAGGCCGCCCAGCCCGAGGAGAAGCAAGCTCCCGTTGAGCAGCAGGCCGCCCCTGCCATTGAGCCCGAGCCCGAGAAGACCGAAGAGGTCTTCAGGCCCGTGTCACAGACTGTCGGCGGACCTCAGCTCAAGGTGGTGGGCAAGGTGGACCTGACAACCATCAACCAGCAGACCCGCCCGCGCAAGAAGAGTAAGGAGGAGAAGCGCAACGAACGCATCGCCAAGGCTCAGGCCGAGAACGCCGGCAAGAAGAAACGCAAACGCATCGGCAAGGAGAAGGTGGATATCGAGAGCGCTGGCAACCAGCCCCAGGCACAATCCGGTAAGGGAGGCCGCGGAGGCAAGGAGGACCAGGGCGGCAAGCGGAGCAAAAGCAAGGACAAGAACCGCCGCCCGCTCAGACCCGAGGTCAGCGAGGAGGATGTTCAGCGCCAGATGAAGGAGACGCTGGCACGTCTCACTGCCGCCAAGAGCGGAAAGAAGGCCGCCGCAGCCCGCCGCCGCGAGAAACGCGAGGAGTATCGCGAGGAGCAGCGCGAGGAAGCCGCAATGGCTGCAGCTCAGAGCAAGGTGCTCAAGCTCACCGAGTTTGTTACCGCCAATGACTTGGCGAGCATGATGAACGTGCCCATCAACAAGGTTATCGCCACTTGTATGAATCTGGGCGTGATGGTGAGCATCAACCAGCGACTGGACGCCGAGACCATCAACATTGTTGCCGACGAGTTCGGCTTCAAGACCGAATACACCAGTGCCGAGGTTGCCGAGGCCATCAGCGACGAGGAAGACGATCCTGCTGATCTCGTGCAGCGTCCGCCCGTTGTCACCGTCATGGGACATGTGGACCACGGTAAGACTTCGTTGCTGGACTACATCCGCAACTCTAACGTGATTGCCGGCGAGGCCGGAGGTATCACCCAGCATATCGGCGCCTACAACGTGAAGTTGCCTAATGGCCGCCGCATCACCTTCCTGGACACCCCTGGTCACGAGGCGTTTACCGCAATGCGTGCCCGTGGTGCCAAGGTTACCGATATCGTGATTGTGATTGTCGCAGCCGATGATAACGTGATGCCGCAGACCGTCGAGGCGCTCAACCACGCGTCGGCCGCCGGCGTACCCATCATCTTTGCCATCAACAAGATCGACAAGCCCAGTGCCAATCCCGAGAAGATCAAGGAGGAGCTGGCACAGATGAACTACCTCGTCGAGGACTGGGGCGGCAAGTACCAGAGCCAGGACATCTCGGCCAAGAAGGGTATCGGCGTTGCCGAACTGATGGAGAAGGTGCTGCTCGAGGCCGATATGCTCGACCTCAAGGCCAATCCCAATCGCAAGGCCACGGGCTCGGTCATCGAGTCATCGCTCGACAAGGGACGCGGCTACGTGGCTACCGTGCTGATCGACAACGGCACCCTGCACGTGGGCGATATCGTACTGGCCGGCACCCACTTCGGTAAGGTCAAGGCGATGTTCAACGAGCGCAACGTGCGCATCACCGAGAGCGGCCCCTCAACGCCCGTGCTCATTCTGGGCCTCGATGGCGCTCCCACTGCTGGCGACAAGTTCAACGTGATGGATACCGACCAGGAAGCCCGCCAGATTGCCAACAAGCGCGAGCAGCTGCAGCGCGAGCAGTCGCGCCGCACCCAGCACCGTGTGAGCCTCGAGGACATCGGCCGTCGCCGTGCACTGGGTGAGTTCCACGAGCTCAACTGTATCGTCAAGGGTGACGTGGACGGCTCTATCGAGGCATTGAGCGACTCGCTCATCAAGTTGTCTACCCCCGAGGTTCAGGTCAACGTCATCCACAAGGCTGTGGGTGCCATCACCGAGAGCGATGTTACCCTGGCCGCTGCCAGTGATGCCTACATCATCGGATTCCAGGTGCGTCCGTCGGCATCGGCCAAGCGCGCTGCCGAGCAAGAAGGTGTCGACATCCGCCTCTACTCCATCATCTATGACGCCATCGAGGAGGTCAAGAGCGCTATGGAGGGTATGCTCCAGCCCGATATCAAGGAAGAGGTCATCGGTACTGCCGAGGTGCGCCAGGTCTACCACATCAGCAAGGTGGGAACCATTGCCGGCGCCATGGTCACCGAGGGCAAGGTCAAGCGCCAGAGCAAGGTCCGCCTGATTCGAGACGGTATTGTGATCCATACCGGAGAGCTCGCTTCGCTCAAGCGCTTCAAGGACGATGCCAAGGAGGTTACCAGCGGTTATGACTGCGGCTTGAGCATCAAGTCCTACAACGACTTGCAGGAGGGCGACATCATCGAGGCATTTGAGGAGATCGAGGTTCACAAGACCCTGTGATGTCCTCATAGCAGTGAGGAATGAAATATTACCTGAACATTGGTAGCAATATAGGCGACCGGCGCGATAATCTCTATTGCGCCGTCGTTGCTCTTGCCCGGGGCTCTCAAGGCGTGACCGTGTCGCGTGTGGTCGAGAGCGAGCCCTGGGGTTTTGAGAGCCAGAACAGCTTCATGAACCTGGGCATCTGCCTGCACAGCGATTTGTCACCTCGGGCCATGCTTGACCGCATCCATGTCATTGAGCGACAGCTGGGTAGCGCGTCGCATCGCGATGCCGAGGGGCGCTATGTCGACCGGCTGATCGATATCGACATCATGGCGATTGGCGACCTGGTGATCGACACCCCTGAGCTCCAGGTGCCCCACCTCCACCTGCACGAGCGTGACTTCTTCTTGCTGCCCCTGATGGATCTGGCTCCCTCCTGGAGGCACCCCGTGACGGGGCTCACAGCAGCCCAGATGCTGGCGCAATTGCACGGGTAGCGTGCTTTTTTTGTTAATAAAGGTCGATGTTTCGTGATAATTATCTATATTTGCATGTTTAACACATAACATCTACCGTGACAATGTTGAGAAATATCATATCAGCAATATTTGTGTCAGTGGTCGTGTTACAGCTGCAGGCACTGAACGTTGTGAACACTGCCGGTGGCCTGTCGGGCAAGGTGACCGACAAGAACATCACCACGCTGGCGGTGAGCGGCACCATGGACGCCAGTGACTTCTATTTCATCTCTGGCAACCTGCACCGCCTGCAGGACCTTGACCTGTCATCGGTGACCGTGGTCGCTAGCCGCTCTGCCAAGGGGTACTATTGGAAACATGAATTCGAGGCCAACACCTTGCCTGTGGGTGCCCTTGCGAGCCTGAAGCTGAAAACCTTGCAGTTGCCGCGGGACATCACCGCTATCGGCAAGGCGGCACTTGCCGACTGTGCTTTACTGTCGTCGATTACCCTGCCCACATCGCTGGTGACCATCGGTGACTATGCCTTTGCGGGTTGTGAGTCCCTGACAGCCGTAGTTTTGCCTGCTTCGGTGACGACCGTGGGGCGTGGAGCCTTCATGCGCTGCAAGGCGCTGAAGCGTTTTACCGTCGCTAAGTCAAGCCAGCTGGCCACACTCGATGCCACGGCACTGCTCGACTGCCCTGAGCTGGAAACCGTCAGCTTGGGACCGTCGCTGCAGCAGGTGGGCGAACGCGCCCTGGCTGGCACCGGAATCAAGCAGCTGGACTTAAGCCAGAACTCGCAATTGTCCTCTGTGGGCGACTGGGCCTTGGTCAATGCGCCTGTCACGCAGGCCGCTTTGCCTGAAGGACTTACCACCCTCGGCGACGGTGCCTTCCTGTACGATACCGACTTGACTGCCATCCAGTTAGGTGGCAATCTGGAGCAGATTAGCGATTACCTGCTGGCAGGTACGGCCCTGAGCGGTGACCTCACGATCGAGGGCGTGTCGCGCGTGGGCAATTATGCATTGTACAACCTGTCAGGGCTCTCGGTGGTCGAATTGCCCGCGACGCTGACCTGGATGGGCGATTATGCCATGGCAGGCATGACGGGCATGACGGCCCTGACCAGCAATGCCGCCCAGGTTCCTGCCCTGGGCGAGAACGTGTGGGCTGGCGTGAACCAGCACGATGTGCCGCTGACGGTTCCCAAATCATCGCTCCAGGGCTACAAGGCCGCTCCGCAATGGCAGGAGTTCCTGTTCCCCGCAACGTGGCTGAGGGGTGACGTCAATGGCGACGGCGAGATCAATATCGCCGACATCAATGTCCTGATCGATATCATCTTGGGTAGTATTCCCGATGACGATACCATGCTCCGTGCCGATGTCAACGAGGATGGCGAGGTCAATATCGCCGACATCAATGCCGTGCTGGATATCATCCTCAATCCCAATATGCTCATGGCAGGTCAAGTGGACATCGACGACCAGTTGAGTCTCGAGGATGTGGCCATGAGGCCTGGCGAGGAGCGTACCCTCAGCCTCAGGCTCACCAACGCCAGCGAGTACAGCGCCCTGCAGTGCGACATTGTGCTGCCGCCGGGCCTGACGATGCTCGGGGTCAAGGCCGGCAAGGGCCGCGTGACAAGGACGGCCGAGGTGATGGGTGACGCGTCGCGCGTCGCGCTCTACTCGGTGAAGCACGAGCCCTTCGATGACGAGGTGGTGCTGGCCGTCACTGTCCGCGCCGACGCTGCCCTAAGCGCCGAAAGCATGATCACGCTCGCCAACGTGGTCCTCTCTGATGACAATAACGTGGGCTGGCATGCTGCCGATTACAGCGCCCAGGTGACCAACAGCACGGGTGTCGAGGACCTGATGGCTGGTGCCGACCGTGTGTGGACCCGTGGCCGAGCCGTGATGATCGACGCCCGCACCGCTGGCACAGCGCTGATCACTTCGGTCAATGGCATGTCGCGTGAGGTCAGCGTTGACCAGGGCTTGAACACCGTTGAGATGGAGCCTGGATTCTATGTCGTGACCATCAACGGCCGTAGCCACAAGATCGTTATCAAGTGAACCGATAATCTGGACTTTTAAAAAGTAAATAACCGAGAATGGGAAAGAACAAACTCAAGAAATTTGCCGACATGGAGCGCATGCAGTGCGTCTTCCAGTTTCCCTTTGCAGTCGTTACACAAGAGGGGGGCTGCCCCATGCGCGGCAAGTGGAATGAGCTGTATTTCAAGAACGGTAACCCCATCGTGCTCGAGCTGGGATGTGGCAAGGGGGAATATGCCGTGGGACTGGCCCAGCGCTTCCCCTGCAAGAACTATATCGGAGTGGACATCAAGGGTGCACGCATGTGGACCGGCGCAAAGCTGGCCACCGAGCTTGCCCTGACCAACGTGGCCTTCCTGCGCACCAGCATCGAGCTGATTGACCGCATGTTTGCCCCCGACGAGGTCTCAGAGATTTGGATCACCTTCCCCGACCCGCAAATGAAGAAGGTGAACAAGCGCCTGACATCCACGCGTTTCCTCAACAACTACCGCAACATCCTGCGTGATGGCGGCATCGTCCACTTGAAGACCGATAGCCCCTTTCTTTACACCTACACCCACGCCCTGGTCGAGGAGAACCGTCTCCCCGTCGAGGCCGACACCGACGACCTGTATGCCAGCGGCCTGGCCGACGACATCCTGGACATCAAGACACACTACGAGATGCAGTGGCTGCAGCGTGGCTTGACCATCAAGTACATCCGCTTCGCCCTGCCTCACGGTGTGGAACTTATCGAACCCGACATCGACATCGAGCCCGACACCTATCGCAGCTACAACCGTGGCTACATACAGATGCCGCAGCTCATGTCAGACAACGAAACAACCAACAACTAATAACCAACAACTAAACTAAAAACTAACAGAATGACTATTTATCCTAATCTGGTACTGGAGGCCCTGCGCTCGGTGCGATATCCCGGCACGGGAAAGGACATCGTGACTATGGGCATGGTGAATGACGACATCCGCATCGACGGCAACCGAGTGAGCTTCTCGCTGACGTTCGAGAAACCCACCGACCCCTTTATCAAGAGTGTGGTCAAGGCTGCCGAGGCCGCTATCCTGGCCCATGTGGGCGAGGAGGTCGACATCAAGGGCAATATTGCCGTCATGACGCGCCAAGCCAATCCGGAGAAGAAAGACGATAACCCCCTGCCTGGTGTCAAGAACATCATCGCTGTGAGCTCGGGCAAGGGCGGTGTTGGCAAGTCGACCGTCGCCTGCAACCTGGCGGTGGCGCTGGCCATGCAGGGTTTCCGCGTGGGCCTGCTCGACGCCGACATCTTCGGACCATCGATGCCCAAGATGTTCGGGGTCGAGGACGAGCAGCTCTATATGCACGAGGTGGATGGCAAGAACCTGATTATCCCTCTCGAGAAGTATGGCGTGAAGATGCTCTCGCTGGGTTTCCTGGTCGATAAGGAACGCGCTGTGCTGTGGCGTGGTGCCATGGCGAGCAATGCCCTGAAGCAGCTCATCACCGAGGCTGACTGGGGCGAGCTCGACTACTTTGTCATCGACATGCCGCCAGGCACCAGCGATATCCACTTGACGCTGGTTCAGACGCTTGCCATTACTGGCGCCATCGTGGTGACAACGCCGCAGCAGGTGGCGCTGGCCGACGCGCGTAAGGGCATCAGCATGTTTATGGGCGAGCATGTGGGCGTGCCTGTGCTGGGCATTGTCGAGAACATGTCCTGGTTCACTCCGGCAGCACACCCCGACGAGCAGTACTTCATCTTCGGCCGTGACGGCGGCAAGCAGCTGGCCGAGAAGCTCGATGTGGAACTGCTGGGCCAGATTCCCCTCGTGGCAGGCATCTGCAAGGGCAGTGACGACGGCCTGCCCGTGGTGCGCATGAGCGACGTGAGCGGCATGGCATTCAAGAAGCTCGCCAATCGCGTGATCGATGCCATCGACCGTCGCAACGAGACGCTGCCTCCCACTGCAATCGTGCAAACGCATTAATTTCAGTATACTAACCAAAATTTAATCGACAATGAAAAAGATTATCGCAATGCTGGCTGTAGCGGCAATGTTGCTTACCAGCTGTGGCTCAGTTCCTATTACGGGCCGCAAACAGTTGAATCTCGTCAGTGACAGTGAGGTCTTGCAGGCAAGCCTCCAGCAGTATGCCAGCTTCATGCAGACGGCTACTATCTCGACAAAGAAGACCCAGAGCGCACAGGTGACCCGCGTGGGACAGCGTATCGCCGCTGCTACCGAGGCCTATCTCAAGTATGCTGGTCTCGAGAGTGAGCTGCAGAACTTTGCCTGGGAGTTCAATCTGGTCAAGAGCGACGAGGTGAACGCGTGGTGTATGCCTGGCGGCAAGATTGTCGTCTATGAGGGCATCATGAATCTCGTGGGCAGTGATGATGAGCTGGCTGTGGTCATCGGCCACGAGGTGGCCCATGCCGTGGCCAAGCACAGCAACGAGCGCATGAGTCAGCAGGTGCTGGCCCAGTATGGCGCCAGCGCTATCGGCATCCTCACCAGCGGCAAGAGCGCTGCCACCCAGCAGATCGCTCAGCAGGTCTATGGCCTGGGCGCACAGTATGGCGTGATGCAGCCCTTCTCGCGCAAGCACGAGAGCGAGGCCGATAAGATGGGCCTTGTGCTGATGACCATCGCAGGGTATAATCCCGACGTGGCAGTTACCTTCTGGCAGAAGATGCAAGCATCCTCGTCGAGCAGTGTACCCGAGTTCATGAGCTCGCACCCCAGCCACGAGACCCGCATTGCCGACATTCGGAAGTGGTTGCCCGAGGTCAAGAAGCAATATGGCACTAACTAAATGAGACGCGCCGTCTGCCTCATCGTCCTGTCGGTGGCACTGATGCCATTGGCGGGTGCGGCTCGCACTATGGCCGACTTCTTTGCGAGTGAGCCGGGTAAAATCTTTACCTTGCTCACCCGCACTCATCGTCTCGATATGGTCGATTACTTCCTCAACGGCCAGTCGGTCGCTGTCCAGAACAACATGCAGGGTCCTACGCGCCTCATCGAGATGGACAGCGCTTACCTCAAGCTGCAGGAGAGCGGCAGCAAGGTCGTGGAGATGCGCCTCCTGACGGCGGGCCGCGATACCGTCATTGCGGTTATCGAGACGGTGATGACGCCTGTCGCCGATAGTCGGCTGACTCTGTGGAACACCAACTGGGAACCCGCCAAGAAGGCTGGTAAACTCTTCAAGAGGATGCCCGTCATCGACGATTTCATGACGCACAAGATGCCAGTTGACCTGCGGCGCGATCTGCAGAATGTGATGGCTTTCCCCCTCATCCAGTTGACCTTCACGGGCGACAGGCATGACGCCGTCCTGGCTACTCATGGCCTGCAGCAGTTCCTCGTGGCGAGTGAGTATGAGCGATTTGCCGCCTATTTCAAGCCTTCGCTGACTTATCGCATTAGCGGCATCAGAATCGTCCCGGCCAAGTGATGGAGACCCGCAGTAATATGCCACAGCAGCCCAGGGGAATGACCCTGAGCGCCTTCAACGCCTGCATGGAGCGCCTGATCAATGGCGAGCCGATGCTGCAGGGACAATGGGTCATCGCCGAGACCAGCGACATGCGGCTCAACCGCAGCGGGCACTGCTACACCGAGCTCATCGAGAAGGACGCTAACGGCGTTACCGTTGCCAAGGTGGGGGCCGCCATCTGGGCAGGTAATTACGCCAAGCTTTACCACAAGTTTCATGATGCCACGGGACAGGTCCTGGCCACTGGCATGAAGGTCCTGGTTAACGTCACGGCCACCTTCCACCGCCTCTACGGCGTCAAGGTCGTCATCAACGCCATCGATCCCAGTTACACCCTGGGCGACATGGCACGTCAGCGTCAAGAGATCATCAACCGCCTCACAGCCGAGGGCATCATTGACCTGAACAAGGAATTGCCGATGCCCGAGGTGCCACAGCGCGTGGCCATTGTCTCGGCCGAGGGTGCTGCGGGCTACGGCGACTTCATGAATCAGCTCCAGGGCAACCCCTATGGCTTGCAGTTCTACACTTGCCTGTTCAATGCGGTCATGCAGGGCACCCAGACGGTCCCTACGGTAATGACCGCCCTGGATCGCATCAATCGTCACATTGACCTGTTTGACTGCGTGGTCATCATCCGTGGCGGTGGCGCCACGTCCGAACTTAACTCGTTCGACAACTATGACCTGGCATCCTATGTGGCCAATTTCCCGTTGCCCGTGATTGTGGGCATCGGGCACGAGCGCGACGTCACGGTCCTGGACTATGTCGCCGCCAAGCACGTCAAGACCCCGACGGCTGCTGCCGAGTGGCTCATCCAGCAGGGCGCCAACGCCCTGGCGCATCTCGACGAACTGCAAGTCGCCGTGATGAATGCCGTGAGGGACACCGTCGGCCAGGCCAGGGAACAGTTGGCCTATTATACCAGCCTGATTCCCCCAACTGCCCAACGCATCATCGAGACCAACCGCGTCAAGCTAGAGAATTTTGCCAGGAACATACCCTTTGCCGCCAATGGGCTCATCGCCAACCAGCGCACCCACCTGGACCGCCTCATTCAGCGCATGGACGACACCATTGCCCGAGCGTTGCAGCGCGAGCAGCTCCGTTTGCAGGCCCTTGACGACAAGGCCCGCCTGCTGTCCCCGGTAAACATCCTGCAACGCGGCTACTCTCTGGTGTGGCACAACGACAAGTGTGTCACCGCCGCCAGCCAGCTCCAGCCCGGCGACCGCATCACCGTCCAGTTTGCCGAGGGCACTACCGATGCGACAGTAGAGGACTAGTCAACGATACTAACAACAAAAAAACAAAAAATCATCATGGAAGAAAACAACAAAATGACCTATACCCAAGCTGTTACCGAACTCGAGCAGCTGGTCCAGAAGATGCAAGACCCGCAGTGCAGCATCGACAACCTCACCGACTACACCAAGCGCAGCAAGCAACTGCTCGACATCTGCCGCCAAAAACTCACCGCAGCCGACGAGCAACTTAAGCAAATCCTCGCCACCATCCAGCAACAGTAATCTATTCACGGTCAACCAGTTATCAGTTCAATAAATAGTACAATCAAAAACTATTATCTATTAACTAATAACTATTAACTAAAAAATGATTACCTTTGCACCCGCAAAGATGGAGCAAGCCCAACAGGAAACAAGTTTTTCTTGATTTCCCCTCAGGCCCACCCCATTCTCATAAAAAAATCATCCACGCGCCTGTGGCGAAATTGGTAGACGCGCCAGACTTAGGATCTGGTAACTCCGGTTGTGTAGGTTCGAGTCCTATCAGGCGCACAGGAAAACAAAAACCCGCTGAAATCCCAGTGGGTTTTATGCGTTAATCTAGGCCCTGAAATAAAACTGAACACATAATTGTTGTTATTTTTTACATCAAAAGAACCGTCCCCTTTTTCTTTGCTATCAGGCGCACAGAAAGCCAAAACCCGCTGAACTCCAGCGGGTTTTGTGCATTAATTTGGGACGTAAACTCATGTTGAATTCATTGAGATTAGTTCCTTGCTCAAAAGCACATCAAAAGAACCGTCACTTTGATGTGTGTGGCAGAAGACGCGTTTTTTAAAGAATTTAGTGCTATTTGGTATGATTTTTGCTGTATTTTTGCATAAAACAGATAATCTCTAACGAAAACATAAAACTCATGAGTATGAAACCAGTATTATTAGCCTGTTTTGATGATGAAATGACCGCTACCAGATTACAACAAGATTTGGATGCAAGTGACATTGACTGTGTCGTACAAGAAGAGGTTAAAACCTATGATGTCTTGGTTAGTCTTAATCATAGTGGTTCATGTTTCGCATTATATGTTGATGAGAAAGATTACGCTGCAGCAAAAGGAGTTTTTGAGCAATTCAGCAAAACAAGAGACGAAGAGAATCCTTGGTGCCCAAAATGTGGTTCTGAAGATGTAACGCGTACAAAAGTTCATCATCCGCATGGCCCAAAATGGTTGTGGTATATTTTCGATTCAGCACTTGCAGCGCACTTCTATTTCCAGGAATATGATGAAGAGGATTGCCACTGTAATAGTTGTGGGCACGATTTCAAACGGTAGTGAAGCCCCATCCTTATAATTTACCTCTACATTTTTCAGATATTCTTTCTCTGACGAAGAAAAAAGGGACGGTTCTTTTGATGTAAAAATTTGACTTTTATTCTTTACTGATTCTTCGATGAGTCGTATTTGCGCCAAATATTTAGGGGGGGGCGCGCTCCCCCTTTTTGCGCCGTTCAACGCCGTTGGGCGCCTTTAGACGCCTCATCGGCTTGCTGGAAAGGGCTGTCCATCAGGCGTCGGGAGGTTTTTAAAGGTTTTGGATGGCGCGAACTTGAGTCCTATCTAGTGCACACTGGAAATTGCATCGTATGAAAACCAATGCGACGCAATTTTTAAAGTTCTATGTAGTATGTTACTTGAACAGGTCGTGGAGGATGACCTGACGGTGGATAAGGTTGATGGAATGTTGGTTGGGAGCGAGGCAGTTAGCAGTAATCATTACAGGCTGGATGAGGACTCGTTTCTTGATGGTGTCACGCAATATATCCATTTTATTTCGGATTGATGCTGCTGTGGCAGCGGTGAAAGCGAATGGCCTTCGAGTGTATTTAGCCTCACACACGTTGACAACTTTGTCGCCACGAATTATCACCAAGTCAATCTGTGCTTTGCTTGAAGTGAATCCCATGGCCTGGGTGCTAACTCCTTCGATTCCTAATGACCGCTTGATCTGCGGCAAATGAGTAAGACAGAGCCTCTCAAACGATAAGCCACACCAAGTGTTATAGGCGGGCGTTTCCATCATGTGCATCCATGTGTCGGCGTCATAGAACTTCTTGTTGTGGATGAATGTGAAATAGAAAATAGTATAGAAGTCGATTAACTGATAGATTTCGGTAGCCTCGCCAAGAGAACGGTAAGTCCTTATAAACCCGCACTGTTCCAGTTCATCAAGCCTATTGGTAAGACTGCCTCCATTGCTCAAGCCAGTCGCTTCTATAATTTGGTTTCGAGTCAACCCTTGACGTTTTGCTGAGAGAGCTTTAACTATCTTGATGTGATCACCACTTGATTTAAATAATGATGCGTACAGGTCTTGAAATTCCGTCTCAAGCAATGGCGACTCGTTAAAAAACAATGCATCCATGTTCTGAGCCAGACTCAGGGCCGGGGAAAGTAAATCCAAATAATAGGGAATGCCACCCAGTGCCATATAGCATTCGGCTATCATGTCCTCTTCCCATGGGATTCCCCGATTCATCAAGAACTGTTGTACCTCGTTAAGCGTAAACGGATTGATCTTGATGCGGAATGTTAAGCGGTTGTGTAATCCTCCATGATTACGAACTATCTTCTTAACCAACCATGATGCCGCCGACCCGCAAACAATCAATAAGATATCGTCACGTGCCGACGCCCAACTGTTCCAAAACCACTCCAAAGCCTTGACAAAATCACTTTTAGCGGTATCCATCCAAGGCAATTCATCAAGAAATACGACCTTGCGCTTACTTTGATTGTGCTCCAATAACGTGATTAAAGCTCCAAAAGCATCTAACCAATTGCTATGAGGCTTCATACCGTCAAGTCCATAGCGCACCAGTGAGGTATCAAAATTGAATAATTGCTCCTGCCGTGTTCCACGAGCGATGCCTGTCACCTGAAAAGCAAATTCGTTATGGAAAAACTCCCTAATGAGAAATGTCTTGCCCACGCGACGGCGTCCATAAACCATCACAAACTCGCTGCGCCCAGAGTCACGTAGGCGCTCCAGTTCACTGATTTCAGCATTACGACCGATAATTTTCATAGCGTCTATTATTGATTTAGCCGCAAAGATAACAAAAAATTCAATATTAGCCAAGTTTTTATCATATAATTAGCTGAAATCAAAAATTATTACAATATTCAGCCAAATATATTATGATAGTTGGCTAAATATAAAGACTATGTTTACATCTAGCTGATTTTATTACAATAATTGGCTGAAATTGATGAAAATATGTACTTTTGAGCGGTATGTCATTATTTTTTCTTCTACTTTCCGCCCGAAAGAAAAAAGGGACGGTTCTTTTGATGTAAAAATTTGACTTTTATTCTTTACTGATTCGTCGATGAGTCGTATTTGCGCCAAATACTTGGGGGTGCGCGCGCTACCTCTTTCCGCGGCTCTTAACGGCTCATCGGCGTCCAGGAAGGTGCTGTCAATCAGACGCCACGAGTTTTTTAAGTTTTGGGGAGGCACGAAATAGACTTCTATATTATGCGTACAATACAACAAACCCGCTGAATTTCAGCGGGTTTGTTGCCGGATTTTATGAAAAGGTTATTTTGAGCTTGCGCTCACACTTCAACTTTACATACTCATTTCATTGTAGAATATCGAAGATCAGTTCTCGGGCCAGCTTCCTGTGAGCAGGAAATCAATGAGTCCTGCCACATCAGAGATGCTCACCTCTTGGTCACCGTCGGTATCGGCACAGATGGTGCAAATCGGCTGTTCGGGATTCAACAAATAGTCAATCAGGGCGGACACGTCACTGATGCCCACGTCACCACTGTGGTCTACGTCACCGAGGTCGTAACCATGTCCTTCACCCTTGAGGACAACGGTCTTGGCCTTGCTCCAGGGGCTCCAGGTGTCGTCGGTGTAATGGGCCTTCACGCGGAAGAAGAAGGTGCCGCCGGCTGTCAGGTTCTTAACTGTGTAGAACTTGTCGGGGGTAATACCGGTAATCAAGCGATAATCAGCATCTCCTTCCTCGTTGACGGCTTTGAGTTTTGAAGGCTCGCTAGCATCACCTGCTAGGATTTGGATGTTTGCGATCGATCCATAGTCGTTCGGATAATTATCACCCTTGATGGACACCTGGTCTACGTCGGCACAGTCAAGCACAAACACGTAGTCGGTAAAATTGGGTTCCAGATCAACGTGAATTGACTGGAGACTGGTCGAGATCGTAATACCTGATTGATACCATGATTTATAACTCTTGGCTTTTATCTTAACGGTAATCTTGTCATAGCCAGCCAGATCATACTCGGGTGTGAGAATTTCACCCTCTGAGTCCAACTGGATGCAACCGTTTCCAGTAAATAACTGATCTCCATTGTAAACCCAACCCTCAGGGAAGTAGTCCTGCCAATGTGAAATGACACTAGAGCTCTGAAAATAGCAGTCACTGAAGTCGGCCTCGCCCAACTCCATAATAATCGATTTGTTCTTCACCTCCAAGGTATAACTCTCCACATTCTTAGCAGGCGTCTCGTCTGTCCAATCGGCACGGAATTCGGTTAATTTGATATAGTCTTCATTTGCATCGAGCATTACGGGATTATGAGTTTCAAAGATAGAGGTACCCGTCAAGTTAACCACCACATCCTCAGCCCCCTCGCTGTGCATAGTGATGGTTGCACTGTGCGTACCCAGTTCCTGGGGAGAATAGGTCACATTGATGTCTTTGCCAGCATCCGCATCACTCAACGACACATGGTCAGCATCAATCGAGAAGACGCCATTAGGATCATTCAATGTCAACGTCACGTCATTCTCCAGATAATAGCCGTAAACCGTGAGAACATCGGTAGCAGTTTTCTCGGCATAGGACTCGATAGCCATATTCTTGACACTGGGCACGATAGTCGGTCCCATATAAGGAGGCTGGATACCGATAATCATCTGCTGATTGTCATCGAACGTGTAGTGACCGTCAGTGAAGTCATTGAGCACGCAATAGCAGTTGCCATCGCCACTCCAACCCCAGTTAATGTGGTAGGTATCGTTGGTTGAATCATAGCCATCGACATTGAAGGCATGGCCACCAGCATTACTATCGTAAGCACAATACACAATGGGGCGGTTGTTCGCCAACTCCTCCTGAATCATGGCAGCCCACGTGTTATTGTTATAGGAGTTTTTGTAATAGATCGCAGCCGTCTCGCTGTTATAGCCGAAGAACTTGACGGCACGCAAGATATCGCTACCATAGGCACCACTACCGGTTGGGGAGTAATCCATCTCCTCTTCCTGACCGATGTAACGCATCAACCAAGCCACAGCATCGGCCTGGGCATCAGTATAACCATTCAGGTAGTCGTCAATCATATTGTCCCAATCAAAGGTGATGGAAGGCAGAGGCTCGACTTGGAAATCGTAACTGTCGTAACCCGAAACAGCAGGAGTGGGGCCTACAGGATATTTCCAGTAATAGAACACCATTGCCAACGAAGTGGCAGGGCAACCAGTGACACAGAACTTGCCATTATACACAGGGCAATGGTTGTAGTAGGGTTCCTGCTGATCCCACATGGCCGTGAGCAGCGGAGCCACACTTGCGACACGAGTAGGCTCGTTCAATTTGTTGCTAATAACCAACTCAGGATGCTCCTGCAAATACTCCATCTGTCCCTTGTAATTGGCCAGCCAGTGCCCCATGTTGGCAGGAATGCGTTTCTCATCCAACGGACGGTCACCATAGGCAAGCACCTCTGGCGCACGGTCGTCACCTGAAATGATGTAGAAATGGTCGGCAGTGTTAAAAATGTAATACACTGTGGTACCTGGTTTCACACTATTCATTTCCTGTTTCACCAACGTCATGTCAATGTTCGACGGGTTCATAAAATGGCCTTGGGCCATCTTTGAAGCGGCAAACCTTTGAGCACTGGACTTGGCAGTCGCTAAATCAATGTCGGCTCCCATGGCCTGCAAAGCAATTGCAATGACAAAAACGAATAAAAACAATTTCTTCATAATAAACTGATTTGTTATTGGTTAATAATGTTAATTATATAAGTTATCTAACAATGTAGGATTGTTCTATCCACACACCTTATTTCATGACCTTGGCTTTGCTCGTGGTGCCATCGGTATAGGTAGTCACCTGGATAGTCATTCCTTGTGGCTGGGACATCTCCTGCCCCATTACATTATAATAGATAATAGCGCACGATCGGCATTAAGTTGCAAATTAGCAGTCGCCCCGAGAACCGCCAGTGCACAAGTCAACAAAAGTATCAACCTTTTCATAATACAAAACTGGTTAATAAGATGGTTATATTTTTATCATCTAACTGATCATTTTTTTAAGATGACCAAGGTTTACAGATCACAAACAAATGTTTTTTTTCATGACTAGATTCTGATGTCAAAAAAACCATCGTAAAATTAGCGCCGGCCTTTTCCTCTTGCAAGAAAAAGGCCGGCGCCTATGTTCTGTTTCACGGAAACAGAACCAAAAACCACGGTTTCAACGGCATTTTATATGTTATCTACTCACTGAATTTCCACTTTTATCCTTTGCCATTTTCAAGAACACTGATGGCGAAATGCCCGTGATGCGCTTGAAAGTGACCGTAAAATTGCTGCGCGAATTAAAGCCCAGATTAGCGGCTATTGCCTCAATGGTCAGATGACCAAATTGTTCGGTATCATTAAGTTGGCGACAGGCCTCACGCACCCGTTGTTCATTCAGTACCTGTTTAAAACTTTTCCCGTAGTACTCATTGACCACTTGCGACACATACTTGTAGTTACTGCCTACCAGCGTGGCCAGATGCTGGAGCGAGAAATCAGGCTTACAGATGATGGCCATATCGTCCATCACGCGCTTGATGCTTTCGTACAACCGTTCCTTGCTCTGCTGGTCAAGTTGATTCTGATATTTGGGCGGTGTTTCGTCATGCCCCTTGGCCGGGAGTTCCACGGCAGGGGCTGCACCCGCCCTGACATCCAGCAGTAGTACATTCTTCTCATAGAGATGCCTAATGTAGTTGCGCTGCTTGATGTTGCTGCGCACGAGCAGTACCAGTGCTATCAGGATAATAGCGGCAATAACGCTAACCATAAGCAGCAACTGATGGGCGCGCTCGTGCTTGGCCTGAATCTGTGCCACCTGATCATTGACGCGGCGCATTTCGTCCAGGAACCGTGACTTCTCCAGCATCTGGGCATGACTTTTGTGAACAAACTCATCCCTAGCCTTGAGGTACTTGTAATCCAGTTGATCCGCCATCTGCCGGTTCCCCATGCCGCCATAAACCTTGGCCATAGCCTGATAGGTGCTGATCAACTCGCTCTGCATGCCATTGTCGATAGCAATCTGCTCCACTTGACTCAGGATGGCTACCGCGTCATCGTAGCGGTGCATGGCGGCAAGCACTGCAGCCTTCTGCTGCATAGCCTCGATGATGCACTGCTGGCGGTTGGTGGTCACCTCCTGTGCCTTGAGTAGCATCTGATCATAGTAATTGAGTGCTTGAGGATAATTGCCGGCCTGGAAGGCCTCGGTGGCTTGGCAAAACATGCGCGTGCACTGCCACATCTCCACGCTGTCGCTCAACTGCAAACCCTTAAAACGGGCCAGATCTGGTGTGATGAGAGTAAAGTCGGCCTTATCGTTTATCATGTCCAGCATGTTATAGATGCTGGTCACAGCCACATTCCACTCTCCAGACTTGACGGCGACGTCAAAGGCTAACCTAGTATTGTCCAACACCTCAGTCGAGAGAGTTTCATCCGAGACTAATCTATTGCGGCTATCAAGAATCGAGGCCATGTTCATATAGACATACGCCAGATTTTTGTTAAAACCATATTGCCTTGACAGCTCCATTGAGCGCTTTACGTTCTCATAGGCCTTCTGATAGTCATAGTAGTAAGCCGCATAGATGTAGCCGATATTGTTAAGTGCCCTGGCAATATGATACATCTCTTTGCTGTCCAGACCATTATGCTGGGCGCGGTTGGCAACGATACTATAGCATACTATGGCGCTATCAGCCCATCCCTTGTTCTGCAAGAAGTCCTGGCCGCGGAGCATTAATTCTCCAGTGGTCAATCGGTCCAAACGATTATGCTGGTTAACGTTATAGGCATGGGCTCCTTGGGCGCTAACCGAAACCAAGAGAGTTAACAGTATGGCAAATAGTTGCTTCATGTTTTGCTTGACTATCGAGTGTTACATAACAATTACATGAGCAGTTATACGCTTAACTTAATCATTGTCGTTCATTATAACAGCCTATTGATGTTACAAAGATAATTTTTTAATGTAAGAACAGCATGAAATCAATAGAGAATCCTCTTGAATTAATGGTTTTTAATAGGTTGAACGTCTGTATGTTCTTATCAGTAAAGTATTGTCAATCTATAGTTGGGGGGATGTTTTGGGAGACGCAAACGTGGCAGCTATCAGGCGCACAGAAAACCAAAACCCGTTGCATCCCAGCGGGTTTCGTTCGTTAATATGGGTCGTAAACTCATGTTGAATTCATTGAGATTAGTTCCTTGCTCAAAAGCACATCAAAAGAACCGTCACTTTGATGTGTGTGGCAGAAGACGCGTTTTTTAAAGAATTTAGTGCTATTTGGTATGATTTTTGCTGTATTTTTGCATAAAACAGATAATCTCTAACGAAAACATAAAACTCATGAGTATGAAACCAGTATTATTAGCCTGTTTTGATGATGAAATGACCGCTACCAGATTACAACAAGATTTGGATGCAAGTGACATTGACTGTGTCGTACAAGAAGAGGTTAAAACCTATGATGTCTTGGTTAGTCTTAATCATAGTGGTTCATGTTTCGCATTATATGTTGATGAGAAAGATTACGCTGCAGCAAAAGGAGTTTTTGAGCAATTCAGCAAAACAAGAGACGAAGAGAATCCTTGGTGCCCAAAATGTGGTTCTGAAGATGTAACGCGTACAAAAGTTCATCATCCGCATGGCCCAAAATGGTTGTGGTATATTTTCGATTCAGCACTTGCAGCGCACTTCTATTTCCAGGAATATGATGAAGAGGATTGCCACTGTAATAGTTGTGGGCACGATTTCAAACGGTAGTGAAGCCCCCATCCTTTTGATTTACCTCAAAAACTTATTTTACTGTTTCTCAATGGAATAAATCTTATATATCCCAACATTTTGAAATTTCTACAGGATTTGGCTAAAAAGATACTGAGATTTGCCCGAAAAACTCGCTATTAATTTGGTGATTTGGCTTTTTGTTGTATTTTTGTGGCACAAATTTGTGTACTATTACAAAAATATTCCATAAAACCATGTTTTTTGAACGCAAACCATATCTAGAACAACTCATCTCGACCGAAGGGAACGGGATGATTAAGGTCATTACTGGGATCCGTCGTTGTGGCAAGTCATTTCTGTTGTTTAATATCTACAAGGATAATTTGTTGGAAAGGGGAATACAAGAGGACCACATTATACAAGTAAATCTGGAAGATCGTCGGAATAAGAAACTTCGTGATCCTGATGCCTTGTTGGAATATATTGACAAGCAGATGACCGATAAAGATATGTACTATATCTTGTTGGATGAGATTCAATTTGTCCCCGAGTTTGAAGATGTGCTGAACTCGTACTTGAATGTCAAGAATGCTGAGGTATTTGTGACAGGATCAAATGCAAAATTTCTCTCAAAAGATGTCATCACTGAATTCAGAGGCCGAGGATGGGAAATTCGCGTTCATCCGTTGAGTTTTACTGAATATTACGGAACGGTTGGCGGTGAAAAAGCAGTTGCGCTTGAGGAGTATTATCTATATGGTGGACTCCCCCAGGTCGCACAAATGAGTACTCCGGCCGAGAAGGAGAACTGCTTGCGTGAAATCTTTGAAACGGTTTATTTGAAAGATGTAATTGAACGCAATCACTTGCATAATGCCGATGGAATGCGTGAACTTGTGCGCATCTTAGCTTCAGCAATGGGCTCTAGCACAAATGTCAGGCGAATAGCTAACACCTTCAAATCGGTTGGAGGAGTCGATATTGGTCCAAATACTATTTCCCGTTATTTGGAACACCTGCAGGATGCTTTTATCATTAATGAAGCATTGCGTTACAACGTGAAAGGGCGCAAGTATATTGGTACTGAGACCAAATACTATTTTGAGGATGTAGGTATCAGAAATGCGATTCTAGGTTTTCGTCAGATTGAATTTAACCACACGATGGAAAATGTTATTTATAACGAATTGCGTCGGCTTGGATATAGCGTGGATGTCGGCCTTGTAGAGACTGCTAAAAGAAATTCTTCGGGAAAAATCGAGCGTCGTAATCTTGAAATTGATTTCGTGGTGAATCGTCACGATGAACGCCTGTACATCCAATCAGCCTACGCTCTCCCTGACAAGCAAAAGATGGATCAAGAACAGGCATCTTTGCTCAACGTACCCGATGGCTTCAAAAAAGTCATCATTGTTGGAGAACGCTATAGTTCAAACTTCAACGAGGATGGCATCTTAATGATTGGTATCTATGATTTCCTGCTTAATCCAGAGGCTGTGAGGCGATGAAAAGATATTAACTGGCGAGAGTTGTATACAGGGGGTGCGTGCGCTCCCCCTTTTTGCACCGTCAGGCGCCTAGAGACACCTTTTAACGCCTCATTGGCTTGCGGGAAAGGTCTGTCAATCAGGCGTCGGGAGGGTTCTAAAGGATATGGGAGGCACGAACCGGAGTCCTGTACAATGTCAAACATTATGAGATTTCTACAGGATTTCTGTGAGGACATTTCGTGATGTCCACATGGCGGGTTACGTCAACGGGTCTCCACCTGATAACCATCGGACTTGAGCTCTTCCTTGCTGCGTTGCTTGCTGTATAGGCCCACGCGCTCCATGTCATAGGAGCCGTCCTTCTTGACGGTGATGCGCACCAGCAGGTCGTCGCCACCGTTGGGGTGGTCGACAAAGTTCATCGACGGCATGGTGATGTGGCGCACGCCGCCAAACATGCGGTCGTCCCACGCGTGCACGTGGCCGCAGAACATGATGGTCGTCTTCCAGTCGGCCAGCTTGTCGAGAAGGTAATACAGCTCCTCGCGGCAGTAGGTCGATGCAAACTCGTTGTAGCTGGGGCGGAAGATGTTGGTGTGAGTGAGCACAAACGTGTTGCGAATCTGCTTCTTGTCGAGCTCGAACACTCCATCCTCGATCGCATCAATCTGGAAATTGCCCAGCGTGCCGTTGGCCGAGTCGAGGAAGATAAAGCGGTCAGTCGGGCCGTTCTCGCCCATTTGGACGGTGAACTCATAGAAGGAGCTCTTGAAGAGATTTGAGAACAGTGCCCAACCGTTGTGGGTGATGTCATGGTTGCCCACCACTGGGTAGAAGGGGACGCTGAATTCGTCCCATGTGCCAGTGGCGCCCGTGCGCTTGTCGATGTAATATTCCACTCCTTCACCGGCGGCTTCATCTGTTACGAGTGTGATATATTTTTTCATCCATTGCCTCTTGAACCAGTCCAGGGCTCTGTCGGTGTTGAAGTAATATTCGGCTTTGGTGTCAGCCAAGTCACCCAAGTGGCAGTAGAACAGGTCATCATGATCCAGACCTATTTCCAGCATCTCGCTCAATCGGCCGGGATCGATGGTAATGTGGCTGTCGCTGCCCACCAGGAAGGAATAGGCCTCGGTGGTGTCGGGCAGCTGTTTGTCCAGGCACCTGTCCAAGGTGGTGGAATAGATGGTTAGTGACTGCTTCACGCGATCGTCTACACTGGTGTTACCCATGAGCACACCCTGTGGGCTCACTTTCTCGCACGACGTGAATGCTGTGCTTGCCGCGAGCAGGGCGGCAGCCATCAGGCTATATGTGATTGTCTTTTTCATTGTCATTTCCATCGATAGATTAAACCTACTTTGCCGATTGTCTCATATTTGCTTGCCAACTGGCTCATCGAGCCGGCAGGGCGGATGTCAAACTCGCCGAAGAGCTTGAACTTGGGCGAGAAGCGGTAGTAGAAGTCCAGACCCCAGTTGATGTTCCAGTTCTCGTAGTAGAAGTCGTCATAGTTGCGGAACAGCAGGCCCACGTTCCACCGGTTGGTGCGCGGGCGCAGCGTGGCATGGGCGCCAAAGGTCAGCGTCAGCGGCTCGGTGTAGTGGTCGCCCATCATGTTATAGCCGATCAGCGAGCCGCCCAGGGTGATGTCCCAGTAGCCGCGCTCAAACCTGATGGACATGTTGCCCACGTTCTCCTGCGTGTTGAACCGGTGGTAGTGGTTAAACATGTACTCGGCCGAGGCAAACAGGTGGAATGCCTTCACCTTCAAGTGGTACTCGCCCTTGGCCTTGAAGCCGTGCATCTGCTTGGTGTACTGCAGGTTGGCGCCGCCGTCGATGCTCCAGTGGTTGTTGAAGTAGTGCTTGTAGTGCAGCGTGTTGCCGATGCAGGGGCCCGTGATGATGTTCCTGCCCGTGGTCAGTGAGGCTGATGCCTCGTTGCGGTGACTCCCGTCAAACGTGTGGTCGCCGCTGTAGTACTGCGCCATGGCTGTGCCCGCCATCAGCAGGAATAGCAACAAGAGTAGTGGTCGTCTGTGACAATTCATAGAGCGTGTAGTGTAATTGATTATTGCATGATAGATTTTTTTGTGTTGCAAAAGTAGTAAATTCTTCACAAACAATCAGTCACTTTCTCCGTATTTTGATTAATAAAATTCGACATGCACTGCAGAAAAATTTGTACCTTTGCCCCCAGATTATCGAACAGACAGATTGTTATTCTTACTAAATAATAGACTACTATGCCACTACTGATGATCAACGTCAAGACTTTGTTGCTGCTGGCCATCATCTGCATCATCGCCGTTTCGTGCGCCAGGATGTTTACCAGCCGGAACCAAAATGCGGCCGGTGCGCTCTCGGCGTTTGCCACGGTCGGCGTCGACGAGTTCCAGGCGCTGATAGCAGACCCGAGCGTGCAGCTTCTCGACGTCCGCTCGCGCGATGAGTTCGACGAGGGCCACATCGCCGGTGCGGTGCTTGTCGACGTCAACGACAGCGCCTTTGTCCACAACGCCATGGCTCTGATCGATGTAAGTCGGCCCGTGGCGGTCTACTGCCGCAGCGGCCGGCGCAGTGCGCGTGCCGCCAGCCTGTTGTCGGCCCAGGGCCTGACGGTGACCAACCTCGGCGGAGGCGTCATGGCTTGGCAGGACGCCGGTAAAGCGCTGGTGAGATGACCGGCCGCAAGCATTACAACGTGGTGGCTGCTGTCATCGAGGTCGGCGGCAAGGTGTTGTGCATGCAGCGCGGCCAGACCCGTTACGCCTACACCAGCCACATGTGGGAGTTTCCCGGCGGCAAGATCGAGCCCGGGGAGACGCCCCAGCAGGCCCTGCACCGTGAACTCATCGAGGAGATGGCCCTGGATGTCGAGGTGCATGAGCTGCTGGCCACCGTCACCCACGATTACCCCGACTTCACCATCACCCTGGCCGCCTATCGCTGCACTGCCCGAACCCGCGATTTTGTCATGCGCGAGCATGCCGCCAGCCGCTGGCTCGCATGGTCCGAACTGTCCACGCTTTGCTGGTGCGAAGCCGACGCACGCCTCATAGACCTCTTCCCCTCGACCCATAACAACAACGAGGCCGCGCCCTGAAACCGACGCAGCCCCAAAATTGCTAAAACTTAAAGCCTAAAGCCTGATCACGCTTCCAGATCGATATTGAACTGCTCATGCCAGGGCAGGCCCTGCTTGTTGAGCACCTCGAGGAACGGATCCGGGTCAAACTCCTCCACGTTGTGCACACCGGGCTTGCGCCACAGACCCTTCAGCAGCATCATCGCGCCCGTCATCGCGGGTACGCCGGTGGTGTAGCTCACGGCCTGCATGCCGGTCTCCTCGTAGGCCTTGTGGTGGTCGCAGTTGTTGTAGATGTAGTAGGTCAGCGGCTTGCCTTCCTTGTCCAGGCCGCTGATGCGGCAACCGATGCTCGTCTCGCCCGTGTAGTTCTCACCCAGGTCCTGCGGATTGGGCAGCACGGCCTTCAGGAACTGCAGCGGCACAATCTCCATCCCCTGGTAGTTGATCGGCTCGATGCTCGCCATGCCGATGTCCTGGATCACGCGCAGGTGGGTCAGGTACTCCTCGCCAAAGGTCATCCAGAACCTTGCGCGCCTGATGGTCGGGAAGTTGATCACCAGCGACTCCAGCTCCTCGTGATACATCAGGTAGCTCTCGCGCGGCCCGATCATGGGGTAGGTGAGAGGCTTGTGCACCTCGAGCGCTCCCGTCTCCACCCACTTGCCGTTCTCCCAGTAGCGGCCTTTCTGTGTGATCTCGCGGATGTTGATCTCCGGGTTGAAGTTGGTGGCAAACGCCTTGCCGTGGTTGCCGGCGTTGCAGTCCACGATGTCCAGCGTGTGCATCTCGCTGAAGTGGTGCTTCGCGGCATAGGCCGTGTACACGCCGCTCACGCCCGGGTCAAAACCGCAGCCCAGGATCGCCGTCAACCCAGCCTGCTCAAACCGCTCGCGGTAGGCCCACTGCCAGCTGTACTCGAAGTGCGCCTCGTCGCGCGGCTCATAGTTCGCCGTGTCCAGGTAGTGCACGCCGCAACGCAGGCACGCCTCCATGATCGTCAGGTCCTGATAGGGCAGCGCCAGGTTGATCACCAGGTCGGGCTTGTGGCGCTCGAGCAGGGCCACGAGCTGGTCCACGTCGTCGGCATCCACCTGGTCGGTGCTGATGTTGTCCTTGCCGATGGCGCGGGCCACGGCATCACACTTGTCGCGGTTGCGCGAGGCAATCACGATCTCGTTAAACACGTCAGGGTTTTGTGCGCACTTGTGGGCGCAAACGGTGCCGACGCCACCGCATCCGATGATAATGACTTTGCTCATAACTGGTCTCTATTATTTCGATTCTTTTCGGCAAATTTACGGCAAAATACCGACAGTGGCAAGCGATTTCCCAAGTTTCTTGGCCGCCTTCCCGCCACGGGCACATTTCGTCTATAAAAACGGTGGAATTATCGAATATTTTTGCTCTATATCATCGATTTCTAGTACCTTTGCGCCACAGTTACATAACCACACAATATAATTAATAGTTTCTAGGTAATGAAAAAAATAGTATCGTTATTGCTGCTCATGTGTTGCTTGGCCGCCACTACTGCCCACGCTGCCGTCATCAATGGCGTTCTGGTCGACTCCCAAGACACCACCGAGCTCATCGAGGCTACCGTCAAGCTTCTCAAGGCTACGAAGGACAGCACCATGGTCAAGGGGACGACTACCGACCTCAATGGCGTGTTCAACATCAAGGGGGTCAAGTCGGGCAAGTACCTGCTCCGCTTCTCCTACCTGGGCTACAACGATGTCATCAAGCACGTGACCATCGGCGACGATGGCCGCGATGTCAACATCGGCGTGGTCAAGATGGACCCGAACACCATCATGCTCCAGGAGGCCGTCGTCGTGGGCCTCAAGAGCCCCATCACGGTCAAGGAGGACACCATCGAGTTCAATGCCGATACCTACAAGACCCAGGCTAACGCCGTCGTCGAGGACCTGCTCAAGCGCCTGCCGGGCGTCGAGGTGGGCACCGACGGCAAGATCACGGCCAACGGCAAGGAAGTCAAGAAAATCCTCATCGACGGCAAGGAGTTCTTCAGCGACGACCCAACCGTGGCCAGCAAGAACATCCCCGCCGACATGATCAACAAGCTCCAGATTGTCGACCGCAAGAGCGACCTGGCCCGGCTCACCGGCGTCGATGATGGCGAGGACGAGACGGTCATCAACCTCACCGTCAAGAAGGGCATGAACAATGGCTGGTTCGGAACCGTCAACGGCGGCTACGGAACTGACAAGCGCTACACCGGTAACCTCATGGTCAACCACTTCCGCGATGGCAATCAGTTCACCATCCTCGGCGGTGGCAACAACGTCAACAACCTGGGATTCGGCGACGGGGCGTCAGGGCGCTTCCAGCGATTCGGCGGCGACCGTGGCGTCACCTCCTCACAGTACGCCGGCATCAACTTCAACATCGGCTCCAAGGACGATGACCACATCAGGTTCGGTGGCGACGTGATGTACAGCCACAGCGACCGCGACACCCGCACGCGCACGGCCCGCCAGTACCTCTTCGAGGACTCCACCAGCTACTACAATGCCAACACTGCCGCCCGCGACAAGAGCCACAACCTGCGCGGTGACTTCCGCTTCAAGTGGGAGATCGATAGCAACAACACCATCGACATCAGGCCCAACTTCTCCTTCAACTTCAACAAGAGCCAGCGTGGCGACACCTCGAGCACCATCGCTGGCGACCCCGCCGGCACCAGCGTCAACCGCAGCTTGAGCAACTTCCTCAACGACGGCAAGAGCTACGAGTGGGGCACCCGCCTGATCTACAACCACAAGGTCGCCAGCCACCCGGGCCGCAGCCAGAGCCTCATGCTCAACTACAACTACAGCAACGTGCGCGAGGACGCCGACACTTATACCGACAACACCTACTACCTCTTGCCCGACCAGAGCGAACTCATCGACCAGACGGCCAACAACCGCCGCAAGACCCACAGCGTCACCGGGCGTATCTCCTGGACCGAACCCATCGGCGACATCAAGAATGCCCGCTTCCTGGAGTTCTCCTACCGTGGCAACTACCGCTTCACCACCAGCGACAAGATGGTCTATGACAACGCCCGCGACGGCATCTGGCCCGGCGGCACCATCACCAGCCACGACTGGAACGAGGGCCTCTCTAACAGCTTCCGCAACACCTTCTTCAACCAGGAGTTCACCGCCGGATTCCGGCAGGTGCGCAAGGCCTACAACCTCAACGTCGGCTTGAGCGTCAACAGCGCCATGTCCAAGAGCAAGGACCTCATCAACAGCGCCCGCGACATCAAGGAGCGCTGGGCATGGTCCGTGGCTCCCTATGCCCGTTTCCGCTACAAGTTCACCGACACCCGTAACCTCAACTTCTTCTACCGCATGCGCGCTCAGCAGCCCAGCATCGCCCAGCTGCAGCCCGTGGCCGACGAGAGCAACCCCCTCAACATCGTCACCGGTAACCCCGAGCTCAAGCCCACCTTCACCCACAACATCAACCTGCGCTTCGGCGACTTCGCTCAGGGCGCCCAGCGCAGCATCATGGCCATGATGAACGTCGACTTCGCTCAGAACAGCATCGTCTCCACCACCACCTATGACGAGGTGACCGGCGGTCGCTACACCAGCTACACCAACGTCAACGGCGTGTGGAACGCCATGGCCATGAACATGCTCAGCTTCCCCTTCGGCAGCCAGAAGACCTGGTACTTCACCAGCCACTTGTTCACCCGCTACTCTGTCACCAAGGGTATCAACAACGGCATCGAGAACCGCAGCAACACCTGGCGCATCAACTACATGCCCGGACTCGCCTTCCGCAACGACGTGTTCGACATCGAGCTCAGGCCCCGCTACTCCTTCCAGACCACCTACAACACCGTGCAGACCGCCAGCAACCGCAACCTCCACACCTGGGGCGGCATGTTCAACGGCACCTACTCCGCACCCTTCGGCCTGGTCATCAGCACCGACCTCAACTACAGCACCACCAGCGGCTACTCTGCCGGTTACAACACCACGCAGTGGCTCTGGAACGGCTCCATCGCCTACCAGTTCCTTGCCGACAAGCAGGCCGCCCTCACCCTCTCGGTCTATGACATCCTGGGCCAGCGCAAGAACGTCTACCGCAACGTCACCGCCAACTACATGGAGGACGTCATCTACAACTCACTCGGCCGCTACGGCATGCTCACATTCACCTACCGCTTCACCACATTCAAGAAGGGTGAGCAGCCCAAGTCCAGGAACGACCACTTCGGCGGCCCCGGCGGTTTCCGCGGCCCCGGCGGCTTCGGCGGACGTCGCCCCTTCTGACGCCTCTCCTCACCGCCAAGCGACCCAAGGGGGGCTGTGTCATCATTCACTCGCTTGTTTTTAAATCGGCATAACGGCCGATAAAAACCAGCAGAACATTCATGACACAGCCCCTAAAAACTAAAGCCTAAAGCCTAATAAGAAAAAAATTACTACCTTTGCACCGGCTAATCGACCTCCCCAACCGATACACATTATTATAGAAGTCAATAAGACTATTAACCGTTAACTGTTAACTATTAACTATTAACTGACTCATGTCCACCCTTACCCGCAAGTACATGCGCTACCTGCGCAGCGCCCGCCGCAAGTTCAGCGGCATCCCCTGTCTGCTCATCGTCGTCGGCATCTTTGGCGGCCTCGCCCTGAAGATGGGCGCCGCCAACATGCTCAACACCATCATGCACACCGCCCACGACCTGCTGCTCAACACCTGCTTCTTCCTCATGGCCGTCTGTGTTATCACCGGAGCCATCGGGCGCCTCTTCGTCGAGTTCGGCGTCGTCGACCTCCTCGAGAAGCTCCTGCGGCCCCTCATGAAGCCCCTGTTCAACCTCCCCGGCATGGCCTCGCTGGGCGCCGTGCTCACCTTCCTGAGCGACAACCCCGCCATCATCACCCTCTCCCAGGACAAGCGCTTCGCCTCCCACTTCAAGAAGTTCCAGTACATCTCCCTCACCAACTTCGGCACGGCCTTCGGCATGGGACTCATCGTCATCATCTTCATGATGGGCTACGGATACTTCACCGAGCCCCTCATCGGCCTTGTCGGCGCCATCTGCGGTTGCATCGTCTCCACGCGCCTCATGCAGCACTTTGTCAAGAAGACCCACCCCGAGTATGCCTTCGAGCCCGCCTGTGAGCTCACCGAGGAGGACCTCGAGCCCGAGCACGAGGAGTACAAGTCCATCTTCCTGCGCATCCTCAATTCCCTGCTCGACGGCGGGCGCACCGGTGTCGACGTCGGCCTGGCCATCATCCCCGGCGTCATCATCATCTCGTCGCTCGTCATGATCCTCACCTTCTCGGCCGGCGAGGGTGGCGTCTACACCGGTGCCGCCTACGAGGGCGTTGCCGTCCTCCCCTGGATCGGCGAGAAGATCAGCATCGTCTTCCGGGTGCTCTTCGGCTTCAACGATCCCCACCTCATCGGCTTCCCCATCACCGCCCTCGGTGCCGTGGGTGCCGCCCTCGGCCTCGTGCCCAAGTTCATCCAGCAGGGGTGGGTCGACGGCAATGCCATCGCCGTGTTCACCGCCATCGGCATGTGCTGGAGCGGCTTTCTCAGCACCCACACCGCCATGCTCGACTCGATGCACTACCGCGAGCTCACCTCCCGAGCCATCCTCTCGCACACCATCGGCGGACTCTTCGCCGCCGTCGTCGCCCACTGGCTCTACGTCGCCATCACGCTCCTCCTCTAGCCCCACCCCCACGCCACCCGGGCCTCACGCAAAGCCGCAAAGTTTTTTATTTCGCTTCGCGGGGAAAGCTCCGTTAGGAGCGGCCAGGGCATAGGCAGGGGTGTAACGAGGCGTAGCCGAGTGAAACCCCTGCAACAACCAGGCCTCCACCATCCACCCCTAGCCCCATCGGGGCGGCAGGACACCCGGAGGGCGGCACTCTGTCGCCCCTAGCGGGGCTAATCGTTGAGGAATGCTCATCACAGGGGTTGCGCTTCGCTCCACCCCTGCCTATGACCTGGCCAGCCCTAACGGGCTTCAACCACTCCCGGTGGGATTCCGCCGCACTTCGCGGAGCTTTCCCCGCGAAGCGAAATAAAAAACTTGGCGTCTTGGCGTCTTGGCGTCTTTGCGTGAGGCCAAGGTGTCGTCGCGGCGCTTGGATATTAACATTTTTTAAGTCTTTTTTTTTGCCTACCGTGTTGCCGATTGACCGAAAAAGTTTACCTTTGCATTGAACTATATAGTGATATCACAATCTGTAATACCGTAATTTGTTTGATATGAGAAACTTATGTGATTACGCTAGTTGTTCTTGGCACTTTTTGCCAGGGCGTTATCGTCATCCAGTTATGTCAATCGGCTGCGGCATCAGATTACCTTAGAACGAGCAATGAAACCTGTTTATTAACTTACTAAGACTCTAATGTGCTTTCCAGGCAAGTATATATCGAAGAATAAAGTTAAAGCAACCAAGTGTAGAGAAGTTATTCCGAAACCCTTTGATACGTCAAATAATGTGATAGCATTCCGACTTTCTTATGCAAAAACGACAAACGTGAAACATAACTTTTAATTACTTATTTATTAACAATTAAAACAATTTCAATTATGAAGAAATTTTTATTTACTCTTGCTGCTCTGATGATGGCAGGTAGCCTCTGCGCCGAGGAGTACTTGTACATCGATGACTTCGAGGTTGCACAGTCTGAGTTAGGAACCGAGATTGAAGTTGTCGTTAAGGCACACTTCGATTACATGGTTAGTGCTTGGGAGGTTAATATGCAGCTTCCCGAGGGCCTGACTCCTACGTATTATGAGAAGGGTGCAGACATGAAGATTACCTACAAGAACTCGCGTGGCCGTGATGCTCAGGTAGAGGCATCTCTTGGTGAGGGCCAAGGAATGACAAGATTCATCTCGATGACAAGTGCTACTGATAAAGAGTACTATCAGGATGAGACAGGTGCTTGGGTAGAGGCAGGCGCTATCAAATGGCAGCCCGGTGATTATGATGAGATGTTCATCTATTATCTTGAGGTTTCTCCCGATTTCAAAGGTGGCGATCTCACGGTTATCACCAAGCCGACTAGTGGCGCTGATGCCCGTGGTGAGGTTTGCCCCAAGAACCAGGAAAACGTGCACATTTGCCACATCACCGTTGAGGGTGGCCAGCAGCCCGAGGTTACCGAGGCTCCCGTCATCACCTACGAGACCCTGGATGACTGCGTGATCATCACCGCTACCGGTAATGGCACCGTTACCCTGTACGTGAACAACGAGCTGGTTGAGAACCCCTACACCGTAGCCCGTGGTGAGGAGGATACCGCTGTTATCGCTACCGCCTTCGCTCAGGAGGAGGGTAAGGAGATCAGCGTTGGCACCACCCTCGAGGTACCCGTGCCCGCTATCGTTGTTGCTCCCAAGCAGGATCTGACCGGTGAGATCAACATCGGCGAGCCCGACGAGGATGGCTATGTAACCATTACCTACACTGGCGACGAGGATGTTAACATCAGCGTTATGATCGACGGCGTGCTCGTTCCCGTTGTTGATGGCAAGGTATTCCTTGGCTCCTATGGCGAGGCCGAGATCACCGTTACCGTTACTGCCGAGGGTTACAACGACCTGACCAAGACCGTTACCGTAACCTGGACCGAGCCCCAGCCTCCCTATGAGACTCCCGCTCCCGTAGTTACCGTTGAGCAGGGTGCCGAGGCCGTTGTCATCACCGCTACCGGTGAGGGCGAGGTTGTCATCTACGTCAACTACTTCGACGGCAATGGCCCCGTGGCTGTCGCTACCGGCGAGGGTGAGGTAACCTTCGAGATCCCCTTCGGTGAGGAAGAGGCTTACGTTGCTGTTTGGGCTACCGCTCAGCGCGACGCCGAGGCTCTGGTGGGTATGAGCGAGAGCGAGTATGTTACCATTCCTGCTAAGGGTGGTGATACTCCCGTGGATCCCCACATGAACGGTTTCTGGCTGGCTATGGTTAACGCTTACGGCGGCATCGAGTGGTACGAGATGTTCCCCGGCGCCAATGGCGACTACACCACCACCGTTTCTCTGGACTACGTCCTCTACGGCGGCTTCGATCCCGAGACCGAGGAGCGTCCCGTTGTTGACTACTACTTCATGATCAACGGTGAGCGCTACGGTGCTCTCGAGGGTGAGGTAGCTACCGTGCTCGGTACCGCTCTCGACAACGAGCTGTTCAAGACCGACGGCTTCTACACCCTGCCCGTAGGTTACAACTACAACCTGGGTGTTGCCATTGGCCCCGATGGTGACTACTACGTATACGCTGCTCAGGCTAGCTTCGTTGGTGTTGACGAGCTCAACGCTAACAAGACCGTTGCCGGCGTACGCTACTTCAACATGGCTGGTCAGGAGATGCAGGAGGCCAACGGCGTGACCATCGTCGTTACCACCTACACCGACGGCACCACCAGCGCTGTTAAGGTGATGAAGTAATCTTCTCTAGAAGATATAACTTCTAACAAGTAATTCGGAGCGGCTCCCCCCACAGGGAGCCGCTCTCGTCGTCATGCCCCACCTCTTCGTCCCGAGCCTCACACCAAGCCGCCAAGTATTTTTATTTATTACTGTCCGGGGAAAGCGTCGAAGACGCAAGCGGTTCGAAGAACCGATTTCAATGAGAAAGACCATGCCAGACCGT
>CAZVMM010000005.1:0-118395 GCA_964628205.1 uncultured Muribaculaceae bacterium | reverse complement strand
GACGCAAGATTTTCATTCTTGAAAGAGCAGTTCGATTCTGCTATGGGCTACCGCAACAAAGCGCTAAGGCACGCGTCTGGCGCTTTGCGTTGTGTATTTTCCTGAGCAATGCCGCCACTACTGACTTGACCGCATAGGCCCCTAAGTCAGTGGGTGGGGCTCTTTTTTTATGTCCGTTTTTCATTATTTTTTATATCTTTGTGGCCAATAACTGATTAATTGACGATTAACGATGAAACAATATCTTGACCTGGTTCGCCACGTGATGGAGCACGGTGTGGACAAGGAAGACCGCACGGGAACGGGCACGCGCAGCGTGTTCGGATATCAGTTGCGGTGCGATTTGGCCGACGGCTTCCCTCTGTTGACGACCAAGAAGGTTCACCTCAAGTCGATTATCTATGAGTTGTTGTGGTTCCTGCGCGGTGACACCAATGTGCGCTGGCTGCAAGAGCATGGCGTGCGCATCTGGAACGAGTGGGCCGACGAGAATGGCGACCTGGGGCCCGTGTACGGCAGCCAGTGGCGTGCATGGCCTGATGGCAACGGCGGCACCATCGATCAGATAGCGCAGGTAATCGACCAAATCAAGCATTCTCCCGACAGCCGCCGCATCATGGTCAGCGCGTGGAATGTGGCCGAGGTGCCCACGATGAAACTGCCCCCCTGTCACTCGCTGTTCCAGTTCTATGTGGCGCAGGGACGGCTGAGCCTGCAGTTGTATCAGCGCAGTGCCGACCTGTTTCTGGGCGTGCCGTTCAACATCGCCTCCTATGCCCTGTTGCTGATGATGGTGGCTCACGTGACGGGCCTGAAGCCGGGCGAATTTATCCATACCTTCGGTGATGCCCACATCTACCGCAACCACTTTGACCAGATACGCGAACAGCTCTCGCGGGAGCCGCGTCAGTTGCCGCGCATGGTGCTCAACCCCGATGTCAAGAACATTGATGATTACAAGTACGAAGATTTCACGCTCGAGGGCTATGATCCCTGGCCCGCCATCAAGGGTGTCGTTTCTGTCTAGTCTGCAATGAAATCAATCCACGCCATAGTAGCCGTCGCCAGTGACTGGGCCATCGGGCGCCAGGGCGACTTGTTGTGCCACCTGCCGGCCGATATGCGTCACTTCAGGGAGGTGACCATGGGCCACAGCATCGTTATGGGGCGCAAGACCTTTGAGTCCTTCCCCAAGCGGCCCTTGCCTGGCCGCCAAAACATCGTTCTCACGCGCGACACCAGTTGGCAATATCCCGGTGCGACCGTGGTCCACAACCTGGACGATGCCATTGCCGCCGCTCAGTCCGACGTGGTGTTTGTCATCGGCGGGGCCCAGGTCTATGAGCAGGCCTTGCCCCTGGTTGACGTGCTGCATCTCACGCGGATATACGCTCGCTGGGCCAGTGCCGATGTCTTTTTCCCCGCGTTGGACATGAACCAGTGGGACGAGGTGAGCCGCGAGCACCACACCAGCGACCACCGCAATGCCTATGAGTTTGACTTCATTACCCTTAAACGACGCGACCCAGCATGAAATACTTCCTCATTGCCGGTGAGGCATCGGGCGACCTGCATGCCTCCCACCTGATTGCATCGATCATGCAGATGGATCCCCAGGCCGAGTTCCGCTTCTTGGGCGGCGACCTGATGGCGGCCCAGGCTGGAGTCGGGCCCATCATCCACTACAGGGACATGGCCTACATGGGCTTTGCCGATGTGGTGAAACACTTGGGGAAAATCCTGGGCTTCCTGGGCACCGCGCGTCGTGCCATCGACGAGTGGCAACCGGCAGCCATTGTGCTGGTGGATTATCCGTCGTTTAACCTCAAGGTCGCCAAGTACGCCCACAACCTGGGTATTCCCGTGCACTACTTCATTTCTCCCAAGGTGTGGGTGTGGAAGGAGTGGCGTGTAAAGGTCATCCGCCGCTACGTTGACCACATGTACTGCATCCTGCCCTTCGAACCCGAGTGGTACCAGGAGCGGGGTTACAAGGCCACCTATGTGGGCAATCCCACCGTGCAGGAAGTCGCGCTGGCCTCGCAGTCCTTTCCCGATTTCCACGATTTTATCGACCGAAATGGCCTATCCGACCGTCCTATCATCGCCATCGTGCCCGGTAGTCGTGTGCGGGAAATCCGTGACAATCTGCCCCTGATGCTCCAGGCTGCGGCCCGCCATCCCGATTATCAGCCCGTCATTGCCGGGGCCCCAAGCATCGACGACGACCTCTATCGCCAAGTGATGGGTGCCAGCCCGGTGCCCGTCTTGCGCGATGCCACCTATCCACTCATTCACCACGCCAGGGCCGCCCTGGTGACCTCGGGCACTGCGACCCTCGAGACCGCACTGCTGGGCACACCCCAAGTGGCCTGCTACCGCTTCAACGGCAGCAAGTGGTCCTACAACTTCTATCGTCGCTTGCTCACAGGAAAATACGTCACGCTGCCCAACCTCATCACCGACGAGGCCATCATTCCCGAATTATTGATGCACCTGTGCACCGTCGACAGCATTGACCAGCGCCTGTCCGCCTTGCTCGCCGACAGCCCCGAGCGCACCGCCATGCTCGACGGCTACCGCCGCCTGGCCCATCGCCTCGGCAACAACGTCTGCACCACCACCGCCGCTCAACTCATCACCCAATCCCTCCAATAAATCCGTTAGGGTTAGGGCATGAGGGTGATGGACTGGAGGCGGAAGTGCATGTCGGGGTTTTTCTCGGCGAGAACGTAGGTCGTTCCCGCAAGGGTGACGCGTTGTATCTTGACGGGGACGTCATTAAGGTTATAGCCGGGCAGCTTGGGGGCAATGCGGCTGAAGGGCCAGCTGAGCCTGGAGTAGTCGTAGGGCAGGTAATGCACGATGGCATATTGCGCCGCCTTGTCGCTTGCGTCCTGCTCGCGCTTGGCATAGAAGGGCCATGTGTCGGCCGTCTGGAAGGTGGCGAACTCTGCCGGGTTGTGCTGGGTGGCATGCACAAAGTCCCTGGGCAGGAAATAGATGCTGTCGTTGTGGAAGTACTTGCTGATGAACTCGTCGCGGCCGTAGGTCTTGAAGCCGTCGCCCATGACGTTGTAGGAATAGGGGACGATAAATCGGTTCAAATAATTGGCGTGTTGCGGCAATCGGGTCTGGATGGGATATTCATGGCGGCGGATCTGGGCAAACTCCTCCTCATTGGCTTGGTAAGAAGCTTTGTTGGCCTGAATGGCAAACAGGCCCACAACAAGGGCTCCAATGGTAGCCGCAACGATAGCGGCATGGCCAACCCGTGACCACGGCAGAGCCCTGAAGAGCAGCAACATGGAGAAAACCTCGATGCCCATGCGCGAATGACCGGAGCGGTGGTTGGTCGCCAAGATGAACAGGAATAACAGCATGATGGTCAGCACCAGCCATAACTCTTGCTTGAGAAAGGTGCCCAGCTTGATCTGCCGGAACAGGGCCAACAGTGGAATCACGAGGAGTGCGATAAACATCAGCCGCAGGTTACCCATCGAGAGCAGCAACTCCAAAACCTGCTGCTTGCTGTGAGCGATCATGTCGGTGGATGCCCGGTGGATGGAACTTGGCGAGAAAACCAGCAGCGCAGCACCGATAAAGAAGCCTGCTAGCATGATGACCTTGTGGCGGGTCAGGCGCCTCCAGTGGATGGCGTAGTAGATGAAATAGGCTCCTGCCATGCCGACGACAAAGGCCTCGTTAGTCCATCCGCAAATCACGCCGTAGACGAACAGCAACGCCTGGACCGCCTTGCCCCTGGACTGCCGTTGCTCGAGCAGGAAGTGAAACAGCAGCAACAGCATTGCCGTCCACAGGTAATTGCCCGCTCCGCTCAGCCACAGGCAGGACATGTTGAACTCGGGAATCAGCAGGAAGACGAGCACGAAGGCCAGAAGCACAATGTTGGCGTAATGCCTCCTGTCGGATGTCACATTGAGGGCAATCAGGTACAGGAACGCCAAGAACGCCAGGGTGTTGACCGCGTCGAACACTGTCTTGCCCAGCAGGCTGTCGGCAATCTGAACCATGCTCTGGGCGGTAACGCGCCCGTTCATGCCGAAGTAGTGGTTGTACTGGCTCCTGGCCACGTCCCACAAATTGCGGATGTAGTCGTCGGTGCCGAAGATGAAGACGTAGTTCCAGTCGTCGCTGGCCAGCGGCGTGAAGCGGTTGAGTGCGTAGATGACGGCTGCAATGCCCAGGAGCAGCACGACGAAGACGGTATTTATAGCACGAGTTCCCATAGTTGTTTATATGGCTTTTTTCAGCGTGATGGCCTTGACCCGGTCGGCAAGAACAGGAATCTTGGTGATAAGGATGTACTTGTGGCCACCAATAATGACCTGCTCGGTGCTGACTTGGATGTCGTAATTGGTATAGGCAGGCACTTTGGAAACCAGCCTGTTGAATGGCCAGATGTACTTGCTGTAGTCGATGGGCTTCAGTTCCAGGACACCACTCACCGCTGTGCTGTCATTGTCGGTGCTGAGAATCGCATAAAAGGGCCACAGATCCTGAGTCTGGACAGTGGCGAAGCGCTCGGGGTAGGATGTTGCGCTCTCGACGAAATCCCGTGGCAGGAAATAAATGCTGTCGCTCTCGAAGTAGGCGTTGATGCCAGCACTAGAGCCATAAAACTTATAGTGTCCGCCAAACCCGTAATGCTCGTAACCGACAACAAAGCGGTCGAAATAAGGGTGATAATCAGCCATGCGGGTCTTGATGGGGTACTGGTGATTGCGGATTTGGGCAAACTCGTTCTCGTTCTCGATATAGCACTTGTGGCTGACATCTAGCGCCATGATGCCGACGGCGATGGCGACGACATTAGCCACGGTGGCCAACGTCCAGCTCAATTTGTCACACGGGATTGCCCTTAGAATCAACAGCAAGGCAAATAATTCGATGCCGAAGCAAGAGTGGGCCGACGAGTGGCGGGTGAACCAGATGAACAGAAACGAGATGAGCCAGGCCAGGATGAGAAGCGTCTGTTGCCTAAGCCATTGCCGCATGCTCAACTGCCTGAAAAGCGCTAGCGCCGGGACAAGAAGCAGCAGAATGAATGTCATCCTCAACCAACTCATGGACACCAGCGCATGGAACATCACATCCATGCTGAAACCAGGGCCGCTGTCCAGGGCGCGGTGAATGGAAGCGGGTGCGAATACCAGGAACAGGGTGCCCAGGAAAAAGCCTGCCAGCATGGCGCAACGCTGGGTGGTCAGTGATTTGAGATGCGTCGCGTAGTAGAAGAAGTAGGCGCCTGCCAACCCGACGACAAAGGCCTCGTTGGTCCATCCGCACAAGAAGCTGTAGACAAACATCGGCACAAGCGCCCAGCGCGGGTATCGCTTCTTCTCGAGCATGTAGTGGAAGAACAGCAACGCCGTTGCGGTCCACAGGTAGTTGAACGAGCCGCTGAGCCACAGCACACCCAAGCTGAATCCCGGATACAGCAGGAAAATCAGCAGGAAGGCTACGGAGAGAATCTTATAGTGATTCTTTTTCTTGTCGGTGGTGTTGATGGCGATGGCATAGAGGAATGCAAGAAACATCGCCGTGTTGAGGACATTGAAGCCGCCCTTGCCCACAAAACTGTCCACCGTCTGAACCAGGAAGTGCACCACGGCTCGGCCATTCCAATTGAAGTAGTGGTAGTACTGGCTCTGGATGACGTCGCTCAGATGATGAATGCGCTCGCCGTCCGACCCGAAGATGAAGACATACGCCCAGTCGTCACACGACAGGGGCGTGAAGTAGTTGAGCCCAAAGATGATAGCCGCAACCACTGTCAGGAATGTGCCGAGAAGGATGCTATGTCGTGTCTTGCTGTTCATCGGTGCATCACGTGCAATGGTCTTGTTGTTACCCGGCAGCTTGGCTCTCGTCCTCGGTCAGGCATGCGGTGAAGCCCATCTGCTGGGACCGCTGCTTGTCAAACATGCAGTAGGTCACATGACCCTCGTCACATAGCTGCCCCTTGCTGTCGTGCAGCGTAACGTGGACCGTGTAGTAGTTACGGACGTTGCCCTCCAGGTGGCCGCGCAGGGTGATGAGCGGATCGCGGGTGGAGACGGGGCGGCGGTATTTCACTTCGAGCTTGGTGGTGACACCGGCAGCTTGCAGGCGCCGTGAGAGCACCCAGTTGGCGACCTCGTCGATAAGCGTGCTGATGATGCCTCCGTGCAGTGTCTCGACCCAGCCGTCATAGTTGACACTGGGCGACCATGTGGCCACGATGTCCTCACCGTCTTCCCAGAACTCCAGGTGCAGGCCGATGGGATTGGTGGGACTGCAGCCAAAGCAGTTGTAACCCTCCTTGTTGAGATATGGATTGATCAGTTTCTTCATGCCATGAGTTGAATTGAATGATAAAACTTAGTGCCTTAGCGCCTTAGCGTGAGACTCTTGCTGGCGGCGGTGGTGCCAGATTTCCAAGCTGTTGATAGCGTTTTGCCACAGGATGTAGCAACCAGGCCCGGCCACCGACAGCGGACTGAGGTAGGTGTAGGCAATCCACACGGCAAAGGCGGTGTTTTTCTGTCCCAGTCCCTGGCCGCTCTCGATGACGGTGCCAAAGAAGTGCCCGATGTACCTGCCCACGGCAAATTGAGCCAGGCAGATGAGCAGCGACACCAGGGCAATGGTTATTAGGAACACCATGGGAGCGCCGCTGTTGATGATGTTCTTGACCGTGCAGCCCGTGACAATGGTCAGCGACACTCCCCACATGTAGAATGACAGGTCCTGGATGGCCACCAGCCGTTGCTGCAAGCGTGGCAGGTAGTGCTTGACGAGATAGGCGGCAATCAGCGGCAGCACCAGTACGAGGAACACCTTGTACATGATCATGCCGAACGCCGCCCAGAAGCTGATATCCACGTTCTGGTCAATCAGCGGGAACACCACGGGGACGGCAACCACAGTGACCAGGTTGGACAAGAAAACGTAGCTGGTCATCGTTTCCAGGTCTCCGCCCAACTTGCCCGTTACCACGGGCGCAGCGCTGGCACCCGGGCAGATGACACACGTCAGGATTCCCTCCATCAGGATCAAGTCCTTGCCCTTCATGTCAAAGCCCATGATCAGCGCCACAATCAGCACCACAAACACCACCTGGAACACCGACACCCACAAGTGCCACATCGTGGGCCGCATCTTGTGGAAGTCAACACGCAGGAATGTCGTGAACAGAATCAGACTCATGAACAGCGGCAGGATGGTATCAAAAATCGGTTCCATCACCTCGCTCACGGGGTCCAGAGCAGGTACCCAATAAAATATCAAATAGATAACAGTGCCCGCCACAATCGCGCTGGGCAGCGTCCAATTCTTCAGAAATGTGATAATCGCCTTCATAGCAGCCGCAAAATTAATAATTTTTGAGCCAAGTCACAATTTCCCGCGGCTTGTTCCTGCTCTATCGGCATACTTTTTGCCTCACGAGTGCTCTGGGCGGCACTGAACCAGGCTTGATGTTTCGCAGTGGCAGGTTGCCATTTTTAGCCAAAATTTTTTTATTCAAACAAAAAGCCCTACCTTTGCGGTAACGAAAAACTAATTAACTTAAAAACTGATAAAAAGCAATGAACCGACTTTCGGACCGAATTAACGCACTGGCACCTAGTGCCACCCTTGCCATGTCCCAGAAGAGCAGCGAGCTGCGCGCACAGGGTGTGGATGTGATTAACCTCTCGGTGGGTGAGCCCGACTTCTTTACCCCCGACCACATCAAGGCTGCTGCCAAGCAGGCTGTTGACGACAACTTCTCATTCTATTCTCCCGTCCCCGGATATCTGTCGCTGCGTCAAGCCGTGTGTGAGAAACTGCACCGCGAGAATGGCTTGGAATACACTCCCGACCAGATTGTGGTCGGTAATGGTGCCAAGCACGAGCTGTGCAACGTCATTATGGCACTCATCAACCCCGGCGACGAGGTGATCATACCCACTCCCGCATGGGTCAGCTACGTGCAGATGGTCAACCTGGCTGGTGGAAAGAGCGTGTTGCTGCCATCGAGCATGGATAAGAACTTCAAGGTGACAGCTGCCGAGCTCGAGGCTGCTATCACCAGCAACACACGCCTCATCGTCATCTGCTCGCCCAGCAACCCCAGCGGTGCCATCTACACCCGCGACGAGCTCAAGGCGATTGCCGACATGCTGGCCCGTCACCCCGAGGTGATGGTGATTGCCGACGAGATTTATGAGCACATCAATTATGTGGGTCACCACGAGTCGCTGGCCCAGTTCACGGATATCAAGGAGCAGGTAGTCATCATCAATGGTGTGTCCAAGGCCTATGCCATGACCGGTTACCGCATCGGTTATATCGCTGCTCCCGCCTGGATTGCCAAGGCTGTGACCAAGATGCAGGGACAATACACCAGCGGCGTTTCCTCGATTGCACAGAAAGCCGCCGAAGCCGCATATAACGGACCGCAGGAGTGTGTTGAGCAGATGCGTGTGGCCTTTGAGCGCCGCCGCAACCTCATCGTCAGCCTGCTGCAGGAGATTCCCGGCATCGAGCTCAATATGCCTGATGGCGCCTTCTACGCCTTCCCCAAGATCGACTCTTACTACGGCAAGCGCTGCGGCGACACCGTCATCAACGATGACAACGACCTCGCCCTGTATCTGCTCAACGAGGCCCACGTGGCCACAGTGGCCGGCACCGCATTCTGCTGCCCGGGTTACATCCGCTTGAGCTATGCCACAAGCGACGATAACCTGCGCGAAGCCGCCAAGCGCATCGCAGCTGCCCTCGCTAAGCTCGCCTAACACTACGACGAGATAAGGGAAAACAATAAAAAACAGGCCCTATGTTTGCATCATCAAAGTCAAACATAGGGCTGTTTTTTTCGTTTCACATCCTGAGTGTGTGATTACCCCAATATGTTATCTGTTATCTGCTAACTGCTCGACGGCTTCGGCTAGCTGTTTCATGCCCTGTGTGAGGATGGAGCGGGGCACAGCTACGTTCAGCCGCATGAATCCGCTGCCACCCTGACCGAACATCGCACCATCATTAAGGCCAATGCGGGCCTTGTTGACAAACAGGTCGATGAGCGCATCGTGGTCCAGGCCCAGGCTGGTGCAGTCGAGCCACACGAGGAACGACGCCTGTGGCTTGATGGCGGAGACGCCAGGAATGTGCTGACGGCAGTAGTCCACCACCATGTCGATGTTGCCCTCAATGTAGTCCAGGCACTGGGCTAGCCATTCGCCGCCGTGACGATATGCGGCACGTGTCGCTGTCATCGACAGGAAATTGGGTGAGCACTGCTCGTTAGCCTCCAGATAGTGGAAGAACGGTAGCCTCAGTTCGGGATTTTTGATCACGCACCATGAGCTCACAATGCCCGCGATATTGAAGGTCTTGCTCGGAGCACCCATGACAACGCCCACGGCACGCGCGTCGTCGCTCACCGTGAGAAACGACGTGTGGCGGCGACCCTTCAGCACCAGGTCGCCATGGATTTCGTCGCTGAACACCACCACGCCATATCGCCGGGCCAGCGAGGCCACTTGGCGCAGCACATCGGCCTCCCATGCGATGCCGATGGGGTTGTGAGGGTTGCACAACACCATCATGCGGGGCTCCTGCTCCTTGAAGATGCGCTCCAGCCCTTCGAGATCCATCTCGTAGAAGCCGTCTCTGGTTCGTTCCAGCGCATTATTGACCACCATGCGGTTGTTGCCCGTGATTACGTTCCTGAAGGGGTGGTACACAGGCTCCTGGATAACCACCTTCTCGCCTGGGCGAGTGAAGTGATTGACAACCAGACCAAAACCATTGACGATGCCGCCGATGAAGCAGGCCTCGTCTTGAGTGAATTCCAACCCATTGCGGTCGCGCTGCCAGTCAATAATCGACTGCCAGTAATCGTCCAGTGGCACGCTATAGCCGTAGATGGGGTGACCTGTGATGCGGTCGGCCAGTGCCTGCGTGATGTCAGGGCAAGCCGCGAAACCCATGTCGGCCACCCACAATGGCAGCACATCCTCGCGCCCGAACATCTCACGGCGCCTGTCATACATCACGCTGCCGCTGCCCTGGCGGTCTATCACTCGGTCAAAATCATATTTCCTCTTCATATTGTCAATTGCCTTTATCTGGTTGTAATGATGTCACAAAATTAACCAAAATGTCCTAAACCCCAAAATTCACCCCAAAATGCTGATTCCCGTAATTGTCTAGTTTCTAGTTGATTGTGATTTACCTTCACAAACTAGCTCCGAAAAAAATCTTTTTTTTTGAAAAAAAACCTCCAAAATAGTTGGTGGTTCGGAAAAAAGCAGTACCTTTGCACCGCAATTGAATGAGCGATGACTCCGTAGCTCAGTTGGTAGAGCAATTGACTCTTAATCAATGGGTCGTGGGTTCGAGTCCCACCGGGGTCACGAGAAGGAAAGCCAAATGACTTGTAATGAGCCGTTTGGCTTTTTCGTTGTGCCTACCGTTGGCCTATTCCCCTACCATTTGCTTGCAGAGGAACCAACATCAAGGTTACCACCATAGGAATGGAATACCTGTTTATACCTCAGTCAGCAGGAATGCTAGATATAATGGCATTGTCAACAACGCTTCGTTGCGCCCGATGTTGTAGTTACCCAATTTAATGGCGCTCTTGACGTGGTATTTTTCGGGATGTTTCAATACTGTTCTCAGGGATTTGGCATTGCCTGTTGTTGCCTTACATTCCACAGGAGTACATAGGCCCTTATAGCGGATTAAGAAATCGAGTTCCACTCCGCTATTTTTATGATAATAATAGAGTTTGCGACCCATCTTGCCGAAAATGTCGGCTACAAGGTTCTCAATGATGGCACCTTTATAACTAAGCAGATTGCCCTCTAAGATGCTTGACTGGGTACCTTCTTCTAACATTGATACGAGCAAGCCAATATCGGCCATATACACTTTAAACTCACTTTGGATCCTGTTCCCGTCAAGAGGCAATTCGGTGATTAAAGTGTTATAGCATCTGCGAATGATGCCTGCGTCTTCAATCCATTGCAGGCTTCCCGTGTAGTCACGTCCCCGTCCTCCTGGACGCACCACGGTGTAGCTGAATTTCTTGTACTCGCGTGCCAACTGTGCAGGTATCGACTCAAAACACTCACGAATGCGTGATTTGTCAGCAGGAAGAGCATACTTCACCATATCTGCTTTATAATCATCAACGATACGCCTCTGCACGGCAAGCACTTTTCCGATCTGCCTCGTCTCCATGAATGTGGAAATGACCTCAGGCATACCGCCCACAACGATATATTGATTCAGCAGGTCACTGAAGCGATCATGCAGCGCATCATTAACAGGAGTTTCGTTGTTCAGGCATTTCTTCAGGTACTCGATGTGCACGTTCTTGATGCCGTTGGCCCATAACCACTCTTCGAAATCCATGGGGTACATATTGACAATGTCCTCAAATCCGACCGGAATTGAGGCTTCTTCTTCCTCGGCTCTCTCTCCAGGGGTCTTGTAACCGTTGACACCAAGCAGAGAGCCTGTACAGATAACTTCATAGCGCCCATCCAGGTGAAAATACTTCAGCGAACCTCTTGCCTTGGGACAATCCTGTATCTCGTCAAAGATAAAGCAAGTCTTACCAGCCTCCACCTCAACGCTTGGCATGGCAGCAGTGATGCGCATGATGATAGAATCCACATCCAGATTTGGGGTAAAGAATTTCTTATACTCAGGATGTTCACGAAAATCCAGATAGACAACGTTTTTAAAATGCTTGCTTGCAAAATCCATCACACTGCTGGTTTTGCCACACTGGCGAACACCCTTCACAACTAGGGGTTTGTGAGAGCTGTCATCTATCCACGATTTGAATACCTTTTCTATCTTACGTTTATACATGTAAACACGTTTTAATGCCCACTTTTTCAGTAATTACACACATTTTACTACCGACTTTTGGCGCAAAGTTACACATTTTTTGATAAATTCAAACAAATATAATGGCTCAAAATAATGAAAATGCGATAAAAAACTCTCTATGGGTGGTTGTCAAGAATGGCAACCGAGATTGATACCTAATGACACCCGTTGACACCCGATGACATAGTGCCAACATTAGAAATTCATGGGAATCAGGCGGTTAGAGTGTCAATTACTGTCATGCTATGTTAAGAATCAGAGCCCACCGAGGTCACGAGAAGGAAAGCCAAATGACTTGTAATGAGCCGTTTGGCTTTTTCGTTGTGTCAATCATCGGCTTATCCCTGCGGGGCTAATGCGAACCTTTAGATCGGCGAAGCCAATTACGCGAATTATACGAATTGATAAGAACAATGGTCCAAGGCAGTGCCGCTGCGTGCCAAAGGACGTTTCTTCGAGGTGGGATTTCCCCAGTCCTTCCTCGAAACATGCGAATAAATGAGTGCAATGCCATGCTTGCATGAGCATTGTCGAGGGAGAACGATTTATCAACCACCTAAAAAAGTGGAGAAAATGAAGTGTTTGGCAATAATATTTTCTACCTTTGCAACGCTCAATGATATATAAACAAGACATCACTTAATTGAATTCACAATTTATTATTTTATGATTCACTCAATGAAAACAATTAAGCTATTGATTTTATTATTGTCGTTTGCTGTAGGGCTGGCATCTCTTACATCATGTAGTGATGATGGGCCAGAGCCAACGCCCATAGCTGAGGCTCCCGTTTTTGCAATGAACGAGAACTTTGAAATCACAGCAAAATGCGCCAATCCCTATAAAGCATACGTTAATGGTATTGAAACAATTCTACCTTATACGATTACTCAAACCTACAAGCAACAGACCATTGTAGTGTCGGGTTATGGCTATGGCGTCAATTTGCAGAATAGTGATACGGTTGAGCAGACCTTCGTAGTACCTGCCTTAGAAGATACTCATGAATATGTTGATTTAGGGTTGCCTAGTGGCACACTCTGGGCGACATGTAATATCGGTGCAAACGCTCCCGAAGAGTACGGCGACTACTTCGCCTGGGGCGAGACCGAACCTAAAGACAACTACGACTGGAACACTTACAAGTGGTATGACCACGACCACCGTAGTTTTACGAAATACCATGGGGATGTAGCGTATTACGATGACTCGGGCAGTTACATTGTACCAGCAGATGGCAATACGGTGTTGGATCCTGAGGATGATGCGGCCTACGTCAATTGGAGCCTGTTTTGGCGCATGCCGACCAGTGAGCAGCAGCGGGAGTTGGTCGAACATTGCACCTGGACATGGACGACCCGTAACGGCGTGTTCGGTCAGTTGGTAACCGGGCCGAATGGCAATACCATCTTCTTGCCCGCTGCTGGCCGCCGCTTGGCCGATTCGCTCGACAACGCGGGCACCGGCGGCTTCTATTTGTCGCGCATGGTATGCTCGAACTTCCACGCTTCCTTTCTGTACATGAATTCGGGTGGCGTGTCTTGCCACAGCAGTTGGATGCGCCCCCACGGGGGCTCCGTCCGTGCTGTGCGCATGCCTGAAGAGAATCATGAGTACGTTGACCTGGGCTTGCCCAGCGGCACGCTGTGGGCGACATGCAACATCGGCGCCAGCGCCCCAGAAGAGTACGGCGACTACTTCGCATGGGGCGAGACCGAGCCCAAAGAGACCTATACATGGGAAAACTACAAATGGTGCGAGGGCCGTTTCGACTCCATGACAAAGTACTGCACAGATAGCGGTTATGGTTCCAACGGCTTTACCGATGGCAAGACGGAGTTGGACCCTGAGGATGATGCCGCTTATGTCAATTGGGGGCCGTCGTGGCGCATGCCGACCCATGAGCAGCAGCGGGAGTTGGTAGAACAGTGCACCTGGATAGGGCATACCCTTGTCGGTGTAAAAGGTCAGTTGGTAACCGGGCCGAATGGCAATACCATCTTCTTGCCCTCCTCCCACAGCAGCGTTCAAGAGTCGCCCTGGGGCACGGGCACCTGGGGCACCTGGGCCTTCTATTGGTCGCGCACGCTCCGCACGAACCAATCCGACAATGCCTCCGACCTGTTGTATCCGGCTTATCCGGCTAGCGCGACCTGGGACCACTACAACGATCGCTACATCGGTGAAGCCGTCCGTCCTGTGCGCCTGCCTTAGAAGAAAATGGGGACGGTTCTAGGCTGTTAAGTTAACGATAAGTTTTGGGCTGCCGAATGGCAGCCTAATTTTTGTATTTTCTTTTCTAATTGCGGATGTTTATTTGTATTTAACGTATTTTTATATAATAATATTTGTTTAATTGGTTGTTTTTTAGTAACTTTGCAAATATTTTATTATGCATAAAAATATGAGTGAAGTTGACAAAAACGAGGAACTGAAACGCGTGAAAAAGGCTTTGCGCGATGAGCGCAAGAAAAACGAGAGACTTTCGGAACGGCTCAAGGCCGCCAAGCAGGAGAATAGGCGGCTGAAGGGTGGAGCGAAAAAGTCCAAAAAAAAAGCGGGCAAAGAAGCGCTCGACCTCTTGACGGAAAAGGAACTGGAAGTGGTGTCACTGTGAAATGGACCCCAAAAGTTGGACAAAAAACTTTTGGGGTCCATTTCATTATGACACACCCCCTCTATACTTAAGATGTCTGGTGCAAAAAGCAAAGTTCGTCTAGAAAAATGGCAATATTGCATTAAAGTTCCCCTAGAAAAGTGTAGGAATTACATGGAAGTTCCCCTAGAAAAGTGTAATTTTGCGGCGTAAATAATTAGTTGACAAGATGAAAAGAGAACTTGAGAGCAAACTGTTAGCGTGGAAGAATAATTCCGCTCGCAAGCCTTTGATTGTTATGGGCGCAAGACAAGTGGGAAAAACCTATCTGTTACAGCAGTTTGGAAACAACCACTATGACCATGTTGCCTATATCAACTGTGACAACAACCCTCGCGTTGCTAATCTGTTTACAGAGGATTATGACATGGAGCGCATAATACTTGCCATAGGTGCTATAACCAGTGTACCCATCATAGCGGGAAAGACCTTGATTATCCTCGATGAAATACAGGAACTGAAGAATGGTTTGACTGCATTGAAATACTTCTGCGAACAGGCATCGCAGCACCACGTGGCAGTGGCGGGTTCGTTGTTGGGCATCACTATGCACCATGGAGAATCGGCACCTGTCGGAAAGGTTGATATACTCAATATGTATCCGTTGACATATACAGAATTTCTCCAAGCTTTAGGCCAGGAACAATTGGTGCAGGTCTTGAAGTCTAACGATTGGAAAACTATCCAGATGCTGAAATACGATTTCATCAAGTACCTGCGCATTTATTATTTTGTAGGTGGGATGCCAGAGTCAGTACTGAAATATATTGAAACCCGCGACACGATGTCAGTAAGAGAGGTGCAGAATAATATTCTGGCCATTTACCGAAGCGACATGTCTAAACATGCCACTCCACAAGAAGTAGTGCGTATCACACAGGTGTGGCAATCTATACCCTCGCAACTTGCACGTGAGAACAAAAAATTTATCTATAGAGCCATCAAATCGGGAGCACGCGCACGTGAGTTTGAACTGGCTATCCAATGGTTGCAAGATGCTGGGTTAGTAATTCGAGTGAATCGTGCCTCTAAGCCAAATTTGCCACTGAAATTCTATGAAGACCCGTCTGCATTCAAGCTATATATGCTTGATGTTGGCATGTTGGGGGCATTGGGAAATGTGCCTCCTGAACAGTTGTTGACCAAGGATAACGAACTCTATGGCAGCAAAGGTGCTATTACCGAGAATTATGTTGTAACCCAGATAGCAACTATGCGCGATGTGACGATGTGCTACTATAGCAACGAGAACCATACCCTTGAAATTGACATGCTTCTTCAAGAGAGGAGCAACATTTGGCCCATTGAAATAAAAGCAGAGGAAAACCTAAGATCAAAATCGTTGAGCACTTATGTCAAGAATAATCCGTCACTTACAGGATTACGATTCTCAATGAGCGACTTCCGCGACCAACAATGGATGTACAACGTACCATTGTATGCTTGTGCAACATTCTTCATGAATAATTAGATTAGATATATATTTCATTGACCCAGGAATAGAGGTCCCCTTAAATAATTAGCATGTTTTGCTGATTGTCAGAATTTTTGCCTATATTTGTAGCGTGAAAGTGCAATTCTTCCTTGCAGATGATCAAGTGTTGGTCATGTGTTTGTGAATAGACCTTATCAATAGCAGTGTCCTGTGATTATTAGGTTGCTGATTATCAGAAATGTGCAAAAATTGTTTATTGACCGTCGTTTTTGAAAGAACGAATTGATTTACAGAGAATCCAACTAATTATTAACTAAAAATTGTTGTGCAATAAAATGAAAAAAATTTTTACTCTAATGGCTGTAGCGGCTCTTGCATTTGCTGCTCAAGCTGCCGAATTGACTGTTGCCGATGGTACTGATATTAACCAGTACATTCCTTTCCGCTCCACTTACTTCAACTATCCGCCCTATTTCGGGCAGGTGATTTATCCTGCTGACCAACTCACCCAACTGCAGGGTAAGGACATTACCGGGCTGACGTTCTATATTGCTAACGAGAACGGTAATGTGATGAATGGTGGTGAACTCTCATTCCGCCTGGGTGTGGTCGATGAATCGGAATTTTCCACAATCTCGCCCTTCCGCATTCCAGAGAGTAACCTTACGCTGGTGGGTGCGCAGCCGATGACTCCGGGCGGCCCAGAGATCGTTGTCAACTTCGAGACACCCTTTGCCTATGAGGGAGGTAACCTTGCACTCATGGTTTCGGTAACTCAAGCTGGAACGTTTTCAGAAACCGGCTATTTCTATGGCGTGAAAACCAGTGTGCCCAGTGCCGTCTATGGAGGGAATCAATATTTTACCGAGGCGTTCTATCCCAAGACAACCTTTACCTATGAGGAGGCAAGTGTTCAAACTGCTGTAGACCTCATCTCCCAGGCCAATGAGCTCGAGGACAACACCAACTTCGTGTTCAACGGCAACGCTGTTGTTACCGTCTACAGTAATGGTTACCTGTTTGTGCGTGACGCGACAGGTTGCGGCCAGATTCGTAACGTCGTTGACGGCACCTTCGAGAACGGTCAGGTGCTGAGTCCCGGTTGGGGTGCCACCAAGACCAGCGATGACGGCTGGGTTAAGTTTGCCGATGCTTCAGGTCTCAGCGCAAGCGGTGAGACCGATGCCACACTGGCAGCAGCCCAAAAGCTCACTGGTGCCGTGGATGAGAGCATGCTCAACGCCTATGTGGTCATCGAGAATGTACCTAAGGGCTTGTTCCCCCTCCGCTCATTCCCGCTGCCTGATGGAACGACCATTGGTCGGACCGAAGTCTTGTGGGCCATGAATCAGCCCGCTTCAGGCAATTACAATATCTATGGTATTATTTGCAAGGATGGCGGCGCATTGAAGTTCAATCCAGTCGCATTCGAGAAATATGTGGAACCTGCTGCCCTGCGCGGCGATGTGAATAACAATACCCTGGTGGATATTGCCGATGTGAGTGCCTTGATTGACTATCTGCTGAGCAATGATGCTACTAACGTCAACTTGCAGGCCGCCGACTGCAACCTTGACACCGACGTGAGCATTGCCGACGTGTCCGCTCTGATCGACTTCCTGCTGAATGGCACATGGCAATAACCGCTAAACAATGCTCGTAATCTTTCCCTCATGCCCCTACTGGGTGTGGGGGATTTTTATGGTCTGGCGGCTATATGCCATGTGGAGTGCCACTTCAGGAGAGGAACGAAGGGCGGTACTGACACCTCCCTCTACATTGCCCAAAACAGCAGTCCAGCGCAGATAATGACACCGGTAATGAGCAGATCGATGAGGCAATAGCCCATAATGTCTTTCGCATCAAGGCGGGCAATAGCCAAGGCCGGGAGCGCCCAAAATGGCTGGATGAGGTTGGTCCATGCGTCACCCCATGCAATGGCCATGCCTGTCAAGCCGGGGTCCACACCGAGGTTGGCTCCAGCGGTGAACATGATTGGTGCCTGCACAGCCCAATGGCCACCGCCGCTAGGCACAAACATGTTGAGTACCGCGGCACACAGGAAGGTGAGCAGGGGATAGGTGACGGGATTGCTGATGCGGATGCATGCCTCGGCCATGACGCCTCCCAGGCTGATGCCGCTGGCGCCGATGCCCGTAATGATGCCCATGATGCCGGCATAGAAGGGGAACTGCAAAATGATGCCGGCGGCACCGGTGGTAGCTTTGCCGAAGGCACGCACGTAGTCGACTGGGGTGGGATGCAGCATGAGTCCCAGCGCGAGGAATACCATGATGACTCCGCCAAGGTCTAAACCGGCGCCGCGCACACCGAGATGAATCGCGAGATAGGCCACGAGCATCAGGGCCACTAACCATGAGAGTAATCGGCTTTGCTCGAGCCGCTGGGCCGGCGTTTTGGCCGAGGTGGAATCGCTGGACGTGACAGGAGTGTCACCGTCCTTCAGGAGCGCGGGGTCGATGGTGAGGATACCTTGCTTGGGGTGCATCACGGTGTTTGCGACGGTAATGCCGACGATCACAAGCAGCACGGTCGCCAGATTGTGCCAGTCAAATATGGTTTGAGCCAGTGGTACAGGGTCGGTCAGTGCGCCGTTGGTAGCCATGGCGAGGGCTTCGCCAGGAGTGGCCATGGTCAAGGGGATGGAGCCGGAGATTCCGGCATGCCACACGACGAAGCCACTGTAGGCCGATGCGATAAGAAGCCGATAATCGACGTCTGAACGCTGCCGTGCTATTGCCTTGGCGAACACGACACCCACGATGAGGCCAAAGCCCCAGTTGAGGCAGCAGCATAATGCCGACACGACAGTCACGAGCGCTATTGCAGCGGGGGCACTCTTGGGCAAACGGGCCATGGTATCGATGGCTCGTCTGACAATCGGAGCTGCTGCCAAGGTCGACCCGCAGACAAGAACCAGTGCCATCTGCATGGCAAATGCCAACAGGTTCCATACGCCGCCACCCCAGTGTTCAACTACCTCGAGGGGGCTCTGGTGACACAATGGCATCGCCACCAGCGCTGCCACGAAGGTGAGCAGTATGGCGAATATAAACGGTTCGGGCAACCAACGTTGCACTAATCGCACGCAGAATTTAATCATGATATGATATATAAAATCTTTTTTTTAGACTGATGCCGCAAGGGTAACACTTGTTTCACTTTGGCCTCAAATTCATATCAGCAACGGTAATGATGGGCACCAGGCAACCGATTGCATCGTTGGTTGCAGCATGCCGCGTCAGGGATGGGAATGCTGAGATGCGGGTAATGAGGCCGGGCCACTGACTCAGAAAATCTTGTAGGCGAGTTTCACCTGCAAGTTGGGCCAAGCCTTGAGCCAGGAGAGCACTTGGGTGATGCCTGCCTCTTTGCCCGAAGACTTGATCTCAACGCCGTTGTTGAGGATGAATTTAGGAGAGCCCCAGAAGATAAGGCCGAGGTCAACGGCGAAGCTGAGGCGGTGCTGCTGGGCGATGTGCTTGCCGACACCGACTCCAAGGTAGGGCTTCACAACGTTGGTCTTCATCATCACATCGATGTTGCCATGCTCGTCGGCGGTGAAGACGTAGTCACCGAACTTGATTCCGATGGGGCTGAAGTTGGTGCGGAAGGCGCGGTTGTAGTCGGTCACCTTGTTGTTGGCGTCATAGAGGAATTCAAGTGCACCCTCGTTGGTGTTGCGGAGGTGGACGAAATTTTTGCTGCCAAAATACAAACCGGCGGTGAAGTGGAAGCTCTCGTTGGTGAAGGGATGAATCTCAGCGAGCAGGAACACGTTCCAGAAGTTGGGTTTGGCGGCAAGCTCTATCTTGTCGGCCATCTGAGCCCTGCGCACGGCGTCGTCCTCAACGAGAGCCGTGCCCGAGAGGTCACTGGCCGTGTTGATGGACTTGAACTTGATCTCGCCGAAGTGATGTCCCGTGTATCCGGTACGCACAGTGATGAGCCGGTGTACGGGCATAGTAACGTCGATACCCGAGCCCGAGGTTCCGGTGTTGATACCGATTGACAGGTGGTTGAACAACCCGTGGGGCGAGTGCAGTTTGTTGTTGTTATCCGTTTCGCTCTGAGCGGAGGCGTTCATCGCACCGAGGGCAATGGCGAGGAGCGCGAGGAAGAATATCTTGAGTTTCATAGAGAGTCCTATTTGAAGAATTTTTTATTCGATTTGATGAGGAGGTTGGTAAGTGACTGCGTCAGGGGACGGAATCCGTACAGGTAGTCGCTCGTGTAGGGCGTACCGCCGTTGACGATGGCGTGCACGTAGTCGTGGCAGGCCATGTCCATCGGCATGATGCCGACAGTCCCCTCGTTGTTGAGCAGGTCGTCAATCACCAGCGGGTGCAGGTTGCTGGCGTTGGTGATGTAGCCTCGGGGCGACACCTCGGTGTAGGCTGAGCAGTGGTTCACGATCCAGATGTCCTGGTCGCCAGCCGTTGCTTCGCGTGCACTGTGCATCATGTCGATGACGGTTTTCTTCTTTGTTTCCATACGCTTCTCGGTAGTGGTCTTGTAGTAGTCCTGCTTGTAGAGCGTGGCCTTGATAGTAAGGTCTTCCATATTGTAGATGGCGCATGAGCGTTGGGCCGCGGGGTCAATCTCTTCGTTGATATCCGGATCCTCGTCGGGCCAGTCGCAGTAGGCGATGGGGTAGTGGAATGCATCGTTCAGCGGAACGAGGTTGTATCGGCTCAGGATCAAAACCTTACCACGCATCTCACCCACGGTGATGTCGGGCCTCCAGTTCTTGACAAAGAAGCCGTCATACTTGGGTTTGGACAGGAGCTGGTGGAGGAGCAATGTCCAGTTTTGCTGGCTTTCCATACCATTGTCGGCCTGGATCTTGATGATAAAGAACTCAGAGGGGTGTTTGGCGAGGAATTCCTTCATCCAGTCGAGTGACTCCTCAAACTTCACATTGATTTCGGTAAATCCGTGTGCGAGCCTCAGTATTTGCCGCTCGGCAGGGGTTGTGGCGAGGGTGTCGATTGCCACCACCGGGCGTAAGTCAAAGAATCGGATACCGTTGTTCATTTGCTCGTCAAAGGTGCAGAGCTGGCTGATTGCGGTAATGTTTGAGATGCTCATGAGCTCGGGCAGATAGAACCCCATTCCTGTCATGGAGTCGTGTGTGCCCGGAATGCTCAGCTTGCACACCTTCGTATCATCCTTCACCATAGAGAGCCAGTCTGATGGAGGCGTGGAGAATTCGTAGGGATGCCTGATGGTGTCCTGATAGCCTTCCGAGAAGAGGTAGGGAATGTAGTACGTTTCCTCGTTGAAGGCGATTTCCGGGTCATCGCAGCTGCTCATTATTGCCGCAGCCATGATGGCCCAAACGATAATGTGAAGGTTTCTTTTCATTTATTTGTCAGTTTGTTAGTGAGTTATGTCTATTCTCGGTCTGGGCCGCATAGGGGATGAACTCATGATGACCTGCCGGTGCGACCCGAGAATATCGTTACAAAATTACATTTTCTCAATGGGTGGCGCCACCCAGCGCGATGTAGAGTGCGATGATGCCCTGGGCTCCGTTGTACATGTTCACGGCTTCGTTGAGCTGCGCATTGAGGAGGGTCTCTTGTGCGGTGAGCACCTCGAGGTAGATAGCCTTGCCGTTGTCCATGAGTTCATGGGTACCGCGGTAGGCATCCTTCAATACCTGCACTTGGCGATGATAGTAGCCCTGCTTCTCGATTGCGGCTTGGCAGTCGGCCAGGGCCTCATTAACCTGATTTCCTGCATCGATAACAGTCTGCACATATTGGTTCATCAGTTTCTCTTGTTCCAGCTGGCTGATCTTCAGGTTTGCCTTTAATTTTCCTTGTGCATAGATGGGTTGCGTCAGCGAAGCCACGGCATTGAGTAGTATCTTCCCGGGATTAACAATAACGCCAGCGTCGTTGGTCCATCCGGCTAACCCTTGCAGACTGATGGACGGAAAGAATGCGGCCCGGGCGGCTTGGGTGTCGTAGTAGGCCTCGGCCATAGCGTAGTCGGCCAGCTTGACATCGGGGCGGTTCTGCAGCAGCATGGCCGGCACTCCGGTTGCAAAATTCTTGGGCAGGGCATAATTGCCCAGGTGGCTGCGCTCGATGTGCTGCGGCGTTATCGCCAGCAGGCGGCAGATGGCATTCTCCACTTGGCGGATGTTGCGCCGCGTGTCGACAATCGATGTTTTCACATTCAGGTAGGAGGACTCCATCTGGTTAACGGCCGTGGAGTAAGACTTGCCGTTTTCCCAAAGTATCTTCTGGGTCTCGAGCGAGATATTCCACAAGCTGTCAGTAGACATGAGGATTTCCAGCTGCTGGTCGAGCAGCAGCAGTGTGCAGTATTGTTGTGCCACTGCCGAGATGATGTTGGCCTTGACGGCTTGTTCAGCAGTTGTGGCTTGCATGAGCAGCATCTCGGACTTGCGTTTGTTGCTCTTGATCGATCCGAAGGCGTCAATGTCCCAATTGACCTGTAGAGGCACGTTGTAGGTCTTGATAGCCTTGCTACTACCGAAAGAAGAGATGGAGCCTGACGGCGCGAATACCACCGTCGGGAAAAAGGCTTGCTTGGCTGCCGTGAGCGCTGCTTCGGACTGCTGTATCGCGATACGGGCCGAGTTGAGGTCGGTGTTACGCACCAGGGCGGTGTCGATGAGTCGCTGCAGCAGCGGATCGGTGAAGAACTCGCGCCATGACAGCTCGGCCAGCGATGTGCTGTCGGTGGTCATGTTGAGGTCATTGCCGAAAACATCGGCAGGTACCGTCGCTTGGGACTTGTACTCGCTGTGTAGGCTCTTGATGGTGCTGCAGCCCACGAGGGACAATGCGGCCATCCACAAGATTATGATATTGAATGATTTCTTCATATGCTTGTTCACTTTTGAGTCATCACGTCGTTATTATCTGAATTGGTAGCCTGGCTTGGTCCCCCGCCCTGATACTTTTCATGCAGGTGCTGGAAGAACATGAAGAACACAGGTACGACATAGAGCAGAGCGAGGGTGCCCACTGCCATACCAGCGGTAACGCCCAGGGCGAGCACGCGATTGCCGTTAGCTCCGGCGCCACCGGCAATGATGAGCGGAATCATTCCCGCTATCATCGAGATGACGGTCATCAGTACGGGGCGCAGGCGCTCCTCACATGCGGCAAATGCCGCATCACGGATGCTAAGGCCTTGAGCACGCCGCTCCGAGGCATACTCGGTAATCAGGATGGCCGTCTTGGCCAGCAGACCGATAAGCATGATGACACCCGTCTGCAAGTAGATGTTGTTCTCCATACCAGGCAGGTGGAGCAGCGAAACCAGCCAAATGGCGCCAAACGAGCCCATCAGTCCGAAAGGCACGCTGAACAATACCGCCCATGGGGTAAACCATGAGTTATAGAGTGAGGCCAGGATAAGGAAGATGAGGATGACGCAGATGACATAGATCAGCGCTGTGGCATTGGAGCCAGAAGTCTCTTCCACCTCACGCGACATGCCGCCGTACTCATAGGAGTATCCGCTGGGCATCTCCTGCTTGAAGACCTCGGCGATGGCCTTGTGGACGTCGCCCTCCGAGTATCCGCTGGCGGGCATGATGCCACAGGTGATGCTCTGGAACAGGTTGAAATGCTCGACCGATGCCGAACCCACGACTTCGGTCAACGTGACGAACTCGGATATTGGAGCCATGTTGCCCCCCTGCACGCGAACAAAGATGTTGTTGAGCGCCGAGGGGTCGAGACGGTATTCGGGCGCAGCATTGGCCATGATGCGGTACACCTTACCAAACTGGTTGAAGTTGCCCACATAGGCACCGCCGCAATAGGCACCAAGCGTATTGAGCACCGAAGCGGGCGTCACGCCTGCACGGTCACACTGCGTAGCATCGACGCTGACCTGATACTTCGGGAAACGCTCAGAGTAGGCCGACATGGCCATCATGATCTCAGGCCGTTCATTGAGTTTGGCCAGGAACTTGGTGGCGTCGACGTTGAATTCAGACATCGGTCGGTCCTGGATGTCCTGGAGCACCAGATTGACGCCACTGTTGGATCCGTATCCAGGAACCTGAGGCATCTGGAATGGGATGACAATGGCATTCTTGATATCGCTGCAGTCCATGGCGAATCGCCCGAAGACGAACATGATGTTGTGGTTCAGACCCGGTCGGTCGCCCCAGTTCTTCAGGCGGACGATGAACGTGGCATAGCAGCTGCTGGAGCGTCCGGCCATCATGCCGTAACCGCTGACCACAGCATAGCTCTCCAGCTCGGGAATCTTCTTGACCTTCTCCTCCACCTTCTTGACAATCTCCTGTGTCTCATGCAGGGTGCTGCCCTCGGGGGCTCGCACCTCGGCAAAGAACACGCCCTGGTCCTCTTCGGGAACAAGACCCGACGGCAGACCACGCATGAAGAAGACGAGCAGCACGGCAGCGACGGCGAGCAGTGCCCATGCCAGTTTGGGGCGTTTGATGAATCCGCCCACGCTCTTCTTGTACTTCTTGAGGATAGCGGTATAGCTGGCGGTATAGGCCTTGGTGACATAGTAGTTCAGGTTCTTTTTCTCCTTGTTGCCCTTGGAGTAGCGCATCATGATGGCGCACAGGGCAGGACACAGCGTCAGGGCCGACACACACGACAGGCCCACTGATGATGCCAGCGTGACGCCAAACTGAGTGAAGAACGACCCCGAAGTGCCGGGCATAAAGGCCACGGGGATAAACACCGCCATAAACACCAGTGTACACGAGATGACGGCAACCGACACTTCGCTCATGGCCTCGCGGGTGGCGCGGTGGGCATCTGTGATGCCGCCCTCCATTTTTGCCATGACCGCCTCGACGACGACAATGGCATCATCCACCACGGTACCGATGGCCAGTACCAGTGCAAATAGCGTGAGGATATTGAGCGAGAACCCGGCGAGTTTTACAATAGCAAACGTACCCAGCAGCGACACGATGATCGACAACGAGGGGATAATCGTCGCCTTGAAGTTCTGCAAGAAGAAATAGACCACGAGGATGACCAGGATGATAGCGATGACGAGCGTCTCGACCACGTTGTGGATGGCGGCAAAGAGGAAGTCGTCGCTGGTCTCCAGGATCTCGAACTCCAGGCCGGCAGGCATCGTGGGCTTCAGTTCCTCGTAGAGTTTGTTGATGCGGGCGTTGACTTCGGTGGCATTGGCACCCGGTGCCTGGAATACCATGTAGATGGTGCCTGGCTTGCCGTCGATGTTCGACGAGTAGTTGTAGCTCACGGCCCCAATCTCCACCTCGGCCACATCGCTCAGGTGCAGCAGGTGTCCGCCATCGCTTGTCCGCAACACGATATCGTTAAATTCCTCCACGGTCTTCAATGTGCCCTTGTACTCCATGGAGTACTGGTAGGCGTTCTCGGACTGCTCTCCCAGCGAACCCGTTGCGGCAACGAAACTCTGGCCGCCGATGGCCGCGAACACGTCGTTGGGCTCCAGCCCATATTGTGCCATCACATCAGGCTTGAGCCAGATGCGCAGGGCATAGGTGTTACCCAGCGACATCACATCGCCCACGCCAGTGATACGCATCAATCGGGGGCGAACGTTGATATCGATGTAGTTGGCGATGAAGTCGGCATCATACTTGCCGTCCACGCTCTTCAGGGAGCCAATGTGCAGGATGTTGTTCTGTTGTTTCATTACCTGGACACCCACCTTTGCCACCTCAGCGGGCAGCAGAGCTGTGGCTCGGCTGACGCGGTTTTGCACGTTCACGGCTGCCAGGTCGGGGTCGGTACCCTGCTCAAAATAGACCTGAATCGATACATCACCCGATGCCGATGCCGAACTGGTGATATAGGTCATGCCCGGCACACCATTGATGTTTTCTTCGAGTGGTTGAATCACCGACTTCATGATCGTGTTGGCGTCGGCGCCGGTGTAGGAGGTGGCGACTTGGACAGTGGGCGGAGCGATGTTGGGATACTGCTCGATGGGCAGTGTGCCAATGCAGATGGCACCCACCAGCGTGATGACAATCGATATCGCACATGCCATCACATACCGGTTGATGAAGATGTTGTTCTTCATAGTCCTTTATTTTTCTTTTTGGGGTTCAGCAGGGAAAAGGACGCGCTGTCCTTCCTGCACGTTGCCTGCGCCGATGGTCACGATGCGGTCTCCCACATTCAGGCCCTCGGTCACGATGACATACTTGCCATTGCCGATGTCGGTCGTCAGCACAGCGACGGCGGTCGCAGTACTGTCGGACTTCACCTTATATACCAGGGACTTGTCTTGCAGACGCACTACAGCCGCTTGTGGAATCACCATTACGTCCTTCACGCTATAGGGCAAGACCAGCGTGCCCTGTATGCCCGAGAACAGATGCCCCTCGGGGTTAGGAAATGTGGCTTTGCAAGCCAAGGTACCCGTGGTGGCGTTCACCATGCCTGTCAAGCTCGACACGCGGCCCTTGTGCTGATACTCGGTGCCATTCTTCATGATGAATGTCACTTCTGGTATTTGGGCTATCAGCTTAGCCTTTTCGTTTTGCGACACGCCCGACGAAGCCATCTCCTCGATGATTGACTCGGGAACCGAGAACTCGGCCTCCATCTGCTTGTTGCCGCTGACGATGGTCAGTTGTGTCATCGGAGTCACCTGATCGCCGGCGTTGACTGTGATCTCGCCAATCACTCCAGCCACTGGCGACTTGATTGTGCAGAAACCGAGGTTCACCTTAGCATGGTTCACTGCTGCCTGGGCTTGGCTGACCGATGCCCTTGCCTGGCTGACGGTGGCCTGCGCTTGCTTGTAGGTGTTCAGGGAACTCTCCAGCATGTAATTGCTCACGATTTGTTTCTCATACAGGTTCTTGTTGCTCTCATACTCCAGCTTGGCGCTGTTGGCCTGGGACATAGCAGCCTGGAGATTGGCATTGGCGGCTTGGAGGTTGGCCCTGGCCGACTCCAGTTCATGCTGAGCATTGCGCGAGTCGATGACAAAGAGGGTCTGCCCCTTGCGCACCTGCTGGCCCTCGGTCACGTAAATCTTCATCAATTGGCCGCTTACTTGAGGCATGATGGTCACGTCGGCCAGGCCCTTCATCTTGGCGCTGAATTTCACGGGCACCTCAATATCGGATTTTTGTACGGTCATCGTTTCGTAGGACGACTGTTTTTCTTTGGGCATATCGACGCCACAAGAATCCATAACTAGGAACACCATGATTAACCACACCCATTGACTGATTGTGTTTCTACTCATAACGATAATATCCATTTGCTTGATTATAGATAGCCACATTTTTTTAAAGAATATGCAAAGGTAATATTTTTTTGACAAAGATGCAGAAGTTGGCCTACTGTTTTTTTAAAATGTATTCAATGGGTATTTTTTCAGGACTTATTTTAGTTGGTTGAATTATAATTGGTTAAGCCACTTTTGTTAAGGTTGAGGCCAGAGGCATCGCCACTATTTATGTTAGGGTCGGGCTGCGGCTGCGGTATTATTACTTTTTGGGAAGGTCTTGCTTGCGCAAAAATGCATAAAAGTTTTGAATAATGAACTTTTTATGACATTTATTACTAGTGGGGCGGCAGCTATGCCATAGCTTTTTCTTTTGTTTTGTCGCCATTTAGTTATCCGATGTTGATGGAATTTAGGTAAATTGTTATATCTTTGTAGCGAGAATTTTGGCCATGACCCTAGCCTTGATTTCTCCGCTCTGAACTGCCACTTCACTTGAATGGAAATCTGAAATAACATGATTCACCTCATTAATTATTAATTTAATATAGTTTTTTTATGAAAAAAGTTTTATCTCTCCTCTTTGTTGCCCTGCTGGCGATGTCGGCTCGGGCCGATGTGACTGTGACCTTTATCCCCGGTGAGACTGTTGGCGAAAACCTTGCGGCCAGTGATCCTGACGAGATGTCGCTCGATGGCGTGACCATTGCGTGCAATCAGGGGGCGTTCAAGGCCGATCCTTACCGCTTCGGCGGCAGGAGTGTGACCACGATCACCTCGACCGTGGGCAATATCAAGAAAGTGGAGTTTACCTGTGTGGGAAGCTTCGGAAAAACTTATGGTCCCGATTTCTATGGCGATGGTTATGAGGCCCATTCAGGCAGCAATGTGGGCATCTGGCAGGGCGATACCAGTGAGGTAACGCTCACCGCGGCTTCGCAGGTGCGTGCCACCAAGATTGTCGTGACCATTGCTGAGGAAATTGTGACTGAGCTTGTCGATCCCGTCTTCCATCCCAATGGTGGAGAATTCAGCGGTAGCCTCGAGGTAACGCTGACGTGTGCCACCCAGAACGCCGAGATCTTCTATTTCGAGGGCGACGTCGATGGTGATTGGAGCAATTTCAAGTACTATGACGGCCCCTTCTATGTGACCGAGACCAAGACCTATACCGCCTATTCGAGCAAGGGCGGTGAGATCAGTGACTATGTGACTGTTACCTTCACCAAGGTGGAGCCCACAGTCGAGGCTCCCGTGTTCACGCCTGCCTCGTGCGCGTTCGACGACCGGCTGGACGTGACGCTGACCTGTGCCACGGCAGGTGCCAAGATTTACTATAGCCTGGACCACGAATTGTGGAGCGAGTATGTGGATGCCATTCCCGTGACCGACGATATCACCATCTGGGCCAAGGCCGTGATGGGTGATGTGGAGAGCGAGGTCGTGAGTGCTACCTATACCAAGAGCCCCGCCACAACGGTCGAGCTTACCTTCGATGGTGCGGTAGATAAGGGCGATGGCGACACCAGCCGCAGCCACTTTACCGTGGTTAAGGATGGCGTGACGATGTATGTGGGCGATGGTACGGTTTATAGTGACCATTACCGCGTGTACTCCAGCGATAGTGCCGCGCTTAACTTCACTTCGGTGGGTGCCCCAATCATCAAGATTGAGTTCAATGGAATGAGCGGCTACACGGCCAGCAATCTCTCTAAGGCCGAGGGCAACGAGGGTACCTATACCACCAGCGGTAACAATGGTGTGTGGGAAGGGAACGCCAACTTTGTGGCCTTTAAGGTCAACAAGCAGGCCCGATTCACCACAATTACCGTGACCCTGGCCGGAAGCACTGAGCCCACCTATCGGCGCGGTGATGTGAACCATGACGGTGACGTGACTATTGCCGACGTGTCCGCTCTGATCGACTATCTGCTGAACGACCCCACGCTGGCTCCTGTCGAGGGCGACATGGATGAGGACGGCGATGTGGCCATCGGCGATGTGTCGGCTCTGATTGACTATCTGCTCGGCATGTGATTGCCGTCAGGAGGACGATGAGCCCTGGATAATTAATTCAAGTTCTGAGGTGCTTTTCATCTCAGAACTTGAATTATTATGTGGCAAGAATTTGTGGCTATTATGAATAATGATTAACTTTGCCAATCATCAACACATTGCATCAGCATGGAAAAAGATCTCAAAATCGGTATGTCATTCTCGGGTGGAGGCTACAGGGCCGCAACCTTCAGTCTGGGCACATTATCCTTCTTGAATTCGGTGCGCCTGCAGGACGGCCGTTCGTTACTCGATTGTGTGACGGCACTGTCTTCGGTGTCGGGCGGCACGATACCGGCCATGAAGTATATGCTCGCGTGCGCACGGGGGCAGCGCGCCGATGAGATGGTCAATGAGTTATTCGGTTTCTTGTGCAACGAGGACCTGATGACCCACGCCCTGCAAGAGTTGAGCGACCAGCGGGCCAACCGCGAGGCGTCGAGCATCCGTATCATGGCCGGTGTGTATGACCGGCTGTTGTTCGGCAACGCCGATATGGGCTACATCATCGACAACTTTGACCATATTCCCGTCAAGGATTACACTGCGCTGGCGGCCGACTTTGACAACTCGTTGCCATTCCGTTTCCGCTTGACCGAGGGCCGCATGACCGATGGGTCACGGATGACTTATGGCGTCTTTGGCAACCAGAAGCACAGCATCGGCCGCAGTGTGGTGCGTCACATCACCGCTGGCGAGGCGATGGCTTGCTCGTCATGCTTCCCGAGCGGCTTTGAGCCGATGATGTATCCGCGCGACTTCAGGGTGTCGCAATTGCCCGATGTGGCCGACGGCATCAAGACGGAGTTTGGCATCATGGATGGCGGGGTGGTCGACAATCAGGGCATCGACCCCATCGTGCTGGCCGAGCAGCGCCTCAGCAAGTACCGCGAGGATGATTCACGCACCGACAAGGCGCTCGACCTGGTCATCGTCAGCGACGTGGCCAGCCCCTACATGGAGGGCTATGCGCCCTGTGACCAGATGATCTCGCGAGGCCTGGGCAAGTTGACGCTGGGCCGATTGCGCAACTATGGCCTGATAGCCGAGGCGCTGATGATGGTGCTGTTCATCTTGGCCCTGGTGCTGGGTAGCAATTTCTGGCTCGGCGTGATGTCGGTGCTGCTGGTCATCGTGACCGTGGCCAATATCGTCGGTGCGATGGTCAAGAACAAACTGTTCACAGCAATCAGCAAGACCTTTGTCGGTAACCGGGCTGGTTTCCTGAATCACTTGAAGTTTGCCTCGATCGAGGCCATGATCATGAATCGCGCCAAGTCGCTCGTCATGCTCACCAGCGAGGTGTTCCTCAAGCGACAGCGGCAGATGAACTATGGCACCATCTATGACGACCCGCAGTGGCGCAACCGTGTGTTGACGAGCACGGTCTATGAGTTAAGGCCTGGAGAGCGCTGGCAGTCGATGTGTGGCAGTGGGGCTCTGCCCGGGCATCTCGCCCCCAGCGAGTCCGTTCAGCAGAACAGTGCCCTTGCCGCCGGCATGGGCACGACGCTATGGTTTACGGCACAGGATAAGGCCGCCGGCATGCCACAGGCTCTGCTGGCAGCGGGACAATATACCGCATGCTATAATCTGCTGGTCTACATAGAGCAAATCGAGAAAGATCCCACAAACCTCACCGATGCCCATGAGCTGATAGTTGACTGCAAGCCCCAGTTGCTCGATGCTTGGACCAAGTTCCAGCGCGATCCGCACTGGATGGTCCCCAAGCTGGTTTGAGCCTCAGCGCTGCTACGGTTCCTCTTCCCGGACTGATGCTTTTCTCGAGCTGGGCTTGTATTATAGAGCTCAGGTTTTTGCGTATTACAGAATAGTATTATTAAATCAATATGCAACTTACCAGATTTGATGAATATTGCACCAGGAGTGCCCTTAAATTGAATTTTCATTTAAAAAAATCTATAAATATGTTGTACAATTCGGAAGATTGTCACTATCTTTGCGTCATTAACCAACTTTTTAGTATATAGTTCTATGGAGACGACAACATTAACCAAGAAACCAAGAAAAAAGAAAGAACTCGTGAAAAGAAAACGTGACCGTTTACAATTGATCACTGACTTGATCAAGACGAACTGCATCGGCAGTCAAAGCGAGCTTGCCGACATGTTGCGTGAGCACAATATCAATGTGACTCAGGCTACTTTGTCTCGCGACTTAAAGGCTTTGAAGATTTCTAAGGTTGCTACTGACCGTAACACTTACATGTATATTATTCCTGATAGCAATCAGTTGCAGGATAGGCTCTTGAGTATGCGCCAGACCGATGCCCACGCCGCAAAGCAGGTGGGACTGGTGTCGATCACATTCTCGGGCAACATCGCTGTCATCAAGACGCGCAACGGATATGCTCCCGGTTTGGCTTATGACATTGACATGAGCCGTCCGCCCGAGGTCCTCGGAACCATTGCCGGTGCCGATACCGTGGTTGCTATCCTTGCCGAGGGCGTCACACAAGAGCAGGCTAGAGCGGCTTTTGAGCAGTTCATGCCGAAGAATGCCCCTCATGGATTGGCGATGACCGCAGATGATTAATGTCGGTGTAATCGGATGTGACAATCTGCGCGCGGCAGAACTGATTAGAGTCCTCGTCAACCATCCCGATGTGGAGTTGAAGTGGGCTCTAAGCAACTCCCGTGAGGTTCAGCGTATCGACCAGGTCGTTCCTGGCATCATAGGGGACTGTGACCTCGTGCTTAACTCGCGCGAAGCTTCGGGTGAGGGCGACAATGATGATGTTGACATCGTTTTTGCCTGCGGACCGCGTGATGTGGCGCAGCGTGATATCGATGCCCTTCAGTTGCCTGATCGGGTCTATGTCGTGGACTTGAGCGGCAGTCACAACCTGGATCATGGCCCGGATAGGCCGTGGAAATATGGCATGAGCGAGATGCAGCGACGAGTGCTGGTGCACGACGCTCATCTGGTCACCGTACCGGGTAATGCGGCGATGGCCTCTTTGCTGGCCTTGATGCCCATGGCGCGTAACCTGCTGATCAATAGTCCTGTGTCGCTCCAGGTGGCAATGGGTCCCCTGGCGTGGCCCTGCGGTGACACGGCACGACCGCTGACACTCGATGGCTTGGATGTTGACCAGTGGACTCAGCAGCAACAACAGGAGGTGAGTCTGGCACTGACCCAATGCCAGTCCAGTTTCAATCAACCGGTGTCATTGTCATTGTCTACACTGGCCGAACGGCGCACATTGGCCGTGACAGCGCGGTTACAGTGCGGTGTCGATAGTGATATGATCCGCCAGCTGTATGATCAGTACTACAGCGATCACAACTTTGTGTTCATGGTGGACCGCCCTATAGTGGCTGCTGATGTCGAGAACACCAATAAGTGCCTGATCAGCCTTGACAGGGATGAGTCCAGTGGCGTCTTGACCGTGAATGCTGTCATGGACTTGTTGCTCAAGGGGTGTGTCGGAACAGCGGTGCATGCGATGAACCTGCTTTTTGGCCTTCACGAGCGGGTGGGGCTCTCACTCAAGGCGACAGGTTGCTAGCTGAGAAAAAAGAAATTTTGGGTATACATTATAATATATATAAGTAAAACTAAATACCATTCAAATCTATGTCTGTAAATAAAGTCATTCTGTTGGGCCGTGTGGGCAAAGACCCAGATGTGCGCTATGTTGCACAAAATCAGCCCGTAGCATCGTTTACACTAGCCACAACCGACAGGGCTTATACCAACGCCAACGGCGTGCAGGTCCCTGAGCGCACCGAGTGGCACAATATCGTCATGTGGGGTAAGAACGCCGAGGTAGCAGAGCGCTATATCCGCAAGGGGACCCAGATCTACCTGGAAGGACGCCTGCGCACCAGGGCTTGGGAGGACCGCAACCAAGTGAAGCGCTACACGACCGAAATCTATGTTGACACGTTTGAGCTGCTGGCGCGTCCTGTTAGCCAGGCGCAACCTCAAACTCCTGCTCAGCCTCTGTAGTCTGGAGGCAAGTGGTGAATAATACAAATGAGGTTCCGGCATCAGTTGCTGGAACCTCATTTGTTATAGCGGTGTCAGGTTGTGGTGATTACAGGTACTTGTCGCCGTACTTGGTCTTCACGTCGTTGACGTACTGCTTGATGCGTTGCTCCTCCTCGAGCGGTACGATGAGCAGTGCATCATCCACATCGGCCACAATATACCCCTCCAGGCCCGAGGCCACAATGAGTTTGTCGCCCTTGATGGCTACAATGTTGTTATGGCTATTGAGCATCAGGGCTTTGCAATTCTGTGTGACATTGCCGTCCCTGTTCTTGGGCGAGTGGTCGTAGAGGGAACGCCAAGTGCCCAGGTCGTTCCATCCGAAGTCGACAGTCTCGACATACACGTTGGGCGCCTTCTCCATTACCGCGAAGTCGATGCTGATGCTGGGACTGGCCTCGAAGTTGGCCTCGATGTATTCCATTTCCTGCGCGGTGCCAAAGTATTGCTGTCCGCGCTCAAAGACGGCATTGACCTCGGGAGCGCAGTCGTTGAGGGCTCTGAGGATGCTGTCGGCACTCCAGAAGAACATGCCCGAGTTCCAGAAGAATTCACCCGACTTGACAAACACCCGTGCTAACTCCTCGTTAGGCTTTTCGGTGAATGTCTTGACCGATGCGAAGTTACCCTCGACCTGCTCACCAACCTGGATGTACCCATAGCCGGTTTCGGGACGGCTGGGCTTGATGCCCATCGTCACCAGCGCGTCATGATTCTCGATGAAGTCAAAGGCCTTGACAACGCTCTCCCTGAATCGCTCGACATTCAGGATCAGGTGGTCACTTGGAGCGACCATCATCTTGGCGTTGGCGTTGATGGCCTTGATGTGATGGGCGGCCCATGCAATACACGGCGCGGTGTTGCGCCGAACGGGCTCGAGCAGTATCTGGTTAGGCTTGATTTCAGGCAGTTGCTCCTTGATGAGCGGCTCATAGTTCTCATTGGTGATCAGGATGATGTTATCGACGGGTACGATGCCTTGCATGCGGTCAAACGCCATCTGCAACAGGCTCCTGCCGGTGCCAAAGAAATCGATGAACTGCTTAGGCTTGGCGGCTTTGCTGAAGGGCCAGAAGCGGCTTCCGACACCACCGCACATGATAACGCAAAATCGGTTGTTATCCATGATTGAGAGTTTCTTTAGTTTGATGATAATGCAGTGTCTTGTTTAGAATACTGGGGCAAAGATACAAATAAAAAAATAAAGAGGGCTTGTATCGGGTGACGAAAAGTAAGAAGAGGGCACACCGTCTCCGGTTCCGTGCCCTCTTCTGATTCTGTATCAGCTTAATGGATGCTGTTACTCATTATAATAAATGGGCAACGTGCGGCTAATGCTCTGTTCTAGTGAGATGAGCGTCTCGGTGGCGGCGACGCCCTCGATGTGCTGTATGTGGTCATTGACCAGGGACATGAGGTGTTCATTGTCACGGGCATACACCTTGATCATCATCGTGTAGTGGCCTGTGGTAAAGTGGCACTCGACCACTTCCTTGATCTTCAGTAGCTCGGGAACCACGGTGCGGTACATGGAGCCGCGTTCCAAGGTTAGGCCGATAAATGTGCAAGTGGAGTATCCCAGCAGTTTGGGATTTACGTTATAGCCCGATCCAGTGATGACGCCATCGTCGATGAGACGCTGGATGCGTTGATGAACGGCAGCGCGAGAGACACCGCATACCTGGGCGACATCCTTGCTGGGGATGCGTGCGTTGTTCATCACAATCTCAAGAATTTTCTTGTCCAGAGTATCAATTTTTTCCATGAAACGAGAGATTTATATGGTCTTGCAAATTTAAAAAAGATTTTTCTATCTCGCTATAGGTTTCGGTAAATATTTTTCAAAAAAAATCTCAAGAATGGATTAACTAGTTATGGCATAACAGGTTAGGCTGTTATGCTAGTTGGGCGCGCAAAATGTCGCAAGGCGATGTAAGTGAGGTGAAAATCAGTGAAAGACGCTGGCGGGCAGGGGGCGCATGTTGTAGGTCGAGGCCATCGACTCGCCATAAGCGCCCGCCGAACGCAGGGCAACGAGGTCGCCTCGACGGGTAACGGGCAGGAGGCAGTCGTGGGCAAACACATCGCTTGATTCACACACGGGACCCACCACGTCATAGGTCTCTGTGGCCGTTTCGCGTGAGGTCAGATTCTGAATTTCGTGGTGGGCCTGATAAAGGGCGGGCCTGATCAGGTCGTTCATGCCGGCATCCAGGATGATGAACTTCTTGCTGTTCTCCTTGACAAACAACACGCGTGAGATGAGCGAACCGCATGCGGCAACGATAGAACGGCCTAACTCGAAGTGTAGCTGCTGGTTAGGACGCAGATTCAGGTGTTGCTTAAAGGTGCCGAAGTAGTCGGCGAAATCGGCCATAGGATGACCATCGGGATCATGATAATCGATGCCCAGTCCGCCACCCACGTTGATCATCTCGAAATGGATATTCTGTCGTTCGTAGTGGTCCAATAGGCCGTTGATGGTCTCGCACAACATGGCGAACGGCTGCATCGAGGTAATCTGAGATCCGATGTGGAAGTGCATGCCCATGAGATGGATGTGGGACAGTTGCTGGGCGTGCCTGATGATGTCGTCCAGGTCCGCGATCTTGATGCCGAATTTGTTGTCTGCCGTGCCGGTGGTGATGTATTTGTGGGTGTGTGCATCAATGTCGGGATTTACCCTGAAGGCGATATGGGCTGTCTTGCCCACCTCGCTGGCAAGTTCATTGATGACATCGAGTTCGGGCACCGATTCCACGTTGAAGCAACCTATCTCATGATCCACTCCCAGACGTATCTCCCAATCGGCTTTTCCCACGCCCGAGAAGTTCATCTCGCTGGGCGAAAAACCAGCCTCCAGCGCTTCGCTCATCTCGCCTCCGCTCACGAGGTCAACTCCCAGCCCATGCTGCTTTATCTCGTTGAGAATACGGCGATTACCATTTGCCTTGACGGCGTAGTGAACCTTGTAGGGGAAGCCCGCTGTTTGACGGTTGATTTCCTGAAGTGTGGTCTGCAACAGCTCCATGTCGTAATAGTAAAATGGCGTGCGCTGCTGCTTCGCGATTTCCATCGCATAACCCCACTGAAGTGTTGTGTTGCCCATAACAATCTCTTATTGAAAAACAGTTCAAAAATTAGGCTGGATGACTGCCCTTTCGGGCAATGTGCCAGACACCTTAAATCAACTTTACAACCCGGCGGCAGGTCTCGTGCCGACCCGATTATGAAGGCAAAATTATTAAAAAAATTATTAAAAACATGTGTATAATTTATAAATACTGTTAATTGTTGTCGTAAGCTTTTGTAAACCAGCTTATTATGTAGGTGGCTCAAAGTCCTCTGCCATGTTGCTCTTTGCACTTGTAAACTTTTGCGTAAATAGTTGGGATACAGGTGTGATAAAGTTATTAACAAGGGTTGTTAACAATTTTTATTTTCGAAATTGTAAACTTTAGGTTTGAGATTGCAAATTTTTCAGAAAAAAGTTGTACCTTTGGAGTCCCAAAAAAGAAAGCGAGCAAAAGTTGAGACACACTCGATAGCGATGGAACAAAATATTTATCACATACCTGCCCTGCTCAGTGAGACAATCGCTGGGCTTGCCATCAAGTCTGATGGCACGTATGTCGACGTCACCTTCGGTGGCGGCGGCCATAGCCGTGCCATCCTTGAGCGCCTGGGGGCAGGCGGGCGCCTAGTGGGTATGGACCAGGATATGGACGCTTGGGCCAACCGCTTGACGGACCCCAGGTTTACATTTGCACACGGTAATTTCGCCTACCTTAAGAATTTTCTGCGTTACTATGGCATCACCGCTGTGGATGGCATCCTGGCCGATCTTGGCGTGTCGTTCCATCACTTCGACGATGTGGAGCGAGGTTTCACATTCCGCGCCGACGCGCCGCTCGACATGCGCATGAACCGCAACGCGTCGTTTACTGCGAGCGAGTTGCTCAACACCTATGACGAGGAGAGACTGGCCAGTGTCCTGTACTTGTACGGCGAGTTGCGCCAGTCGCGCCGCCTGGCCGCCGCCATCGTTAAGGCGCGTCCCTTGTCCACCACGGGGCAGCTGGCCGATGCCGTGCACCCGTTGCTGAAGGCTTCGCAGGAGAAGAAGGAGCTGTCGATGGTCTTCCAGGCCCTGCGCATCGAGGTCAATGGCGAGCTCAATGCGCTGCGCAAACTGTTGTCCCAGTCGCTCCAGGTACTCAATCCCGGAGGCCGGCTGGCCATTATCACTTACCACTCGCTTGAGGACCGCTTGGTCAAGAACTTCATGCGCACGGGTAACATCGAGGGGCGTCTGGAGAAAGACTTCTACGGCCGGGTGGATACGCCGTGGCGTACGGTCAACAACAAGGTCATCGTCCCGAGTGAGGACGAGGTGGCCCGTAATCCCCGCTCTCGCAGCGCCAAGTTGCGCGTCGCCGAGCTTGTCACCCGCCCTGACCTCAATCGCTAAGCGTGAACGTCAACAAATGAAACAATCATCCGCAAAAACACCACAGTGAACCGATGAGTGAGAAAAATAATACGACATCAACAGGCAAGAAAGCAGGCAAGGACTTTATCCAGGGCCGCTTTTTCTCGCTGGAGTTTTTCAAACACAACGCGGTGTACATTATCGCGCTGGTGGTCATGACCCTGGCCTATATCGCCAACAAGTTTGTGTGCCAGAGCAGCATGCAGGAGGTTATGACTCTCAAGACCGAGCTGGCCAACTCGCAGACCGACCTGGTCAAGGCCAGTGCCGACTACAACTCGATGATTCTCGAGAGCGAGATGAGCAAGCTCATGCGCGAGCGCCACATCGGGCTGAGTTCACCCCTTGACCCGCCCTATGAACTCAAATCGGGCAATTGATTAGATTTTACCCCAATACTTAACACGCGTACATGTCATGGCAATGAAACAGAACAACAAGCGGCATATTCTCGTCAGATACGGAATCGTGGTGGGTTTCATGTTGTTATTCTCCACCGTCATCGTGTGGGACCTGCTCAAGACGACGACCATTCAGGCCGCCGCATGGAACGACAAGGCCAACTCGGTGCTGATGACCACCACACCCATTGAGCCCGAGCGTGGCAAGTTGCTGGCCGACAACGGGTCGGTGCTGGCTGCTAATCTGCAGTACTATGTGCCTCGCATCGACTGGTTTACCGACGGTATTCAGGATTCTACCCTGATGAAGGACATCGGCCCCCTGTGCGACAGCCTTGCCGTTTTCGACAACTCGATGACAGCCGAGCAGTGGAGGCAGAAGATTCTAGGAGACCGCAGGCGCATCCTCGATGCCTACGAGAAGCCCGCGCCGGGCAAGAAGCCCCGCAAGAACCGTGCCTACAAGCTACTGCCCTATATGCTCACCCACAAGGAGTATGAGCGCCTTCGTCATTTCCCGTTCCTGAGCCGTCCCAAGAACAAGAACGGATTCTACTACGAGATGCACAATCGCCGCATCAAGCCCTATGGCAACATGGCGGCGCGTAGTATCGGCAACGTGGGCCAGAACGAGAAGAGCAGCAGCATCCATGGCCACTCGGGCTTGGAGATGGCTCTTGACTCGCTGCTCTATGGCAAGCCTGGTGTGTCCAAGAATATCCAGCTCACCAACGGCATCGTCAGCGCCGAGAGCGTGCCTGCAGTCAAGGGTTATGATATCACCACGACCATCAATGTGCAGCTGCAGGACATCGTGGAGAACGAACTCAACGACATGTGCCTCGAGACCGGGGCAGAGTGGGGCACCTGCGTGCTCATGGAGGTGGCGACCGGTGAGATCAAGGCCATCAGCAATCTGGAGCGCAATCCCAAGACGGGCGAGTATATCGAGGGTGTCAACCACGCTGTGCTGGGCTACGAGCCGGGCTCGGTGGTCAAGACCATCTCGATGATGGTGGCTCTCGAGGACGGCATCATCAGCAACATCGAGGAACCCATCCCCACGGGGTCGGTTTGGACCTACGCAGGCGGCAACCCCATCACCGACAGCCATGGTGGCGCAACCCGCACCCCACGGCAGATCATCGAAACGTCGTCCAACATCGGTATGGCCAAGATCATCGTGCGCAAGTATGACAAGAACCCGCAGGGGTTCCGTCAGCGTCTGGAGCAGATGGGCTTCTTTGAGCCCTTCCACTCGGGTATCGCGGGCGAGACCACGCCTTGGTTCCAGGATGCCGCCATCAAGAACGGTGGCCGCGTGACGTTGTCGCGTCAGGCCTACGGATACGGTTCCCGCATCCCGCCATTGTGCACCCTGGCGATGTATAACGCCATTGCCAACGACGGCAAGTACGTGCGTCCCCACTTGTTCAAGAAACTGTCCCGCGAGGGTATGCCCGACTCGATCATCCCCGTGACCTATATCCGCAAGCAGGTGTGCTCACCTGAGAATGCCCGCAAGCTGCGCATCATGTTGCACGACGTAGTGTGGGGCGATCACGGTACCGCCCGCCACTGGGTGCAGGACGACAAGGTGGAAATCGCCGGTAAGACGGGTACCGCCTTTGATGTGTCGGGGGGAAAATACAGTGCCAAGAAGCGTCTCGCCTTCTGCGGCTTCTTCCCCTATGACAAGCCCAAGTACTCCTGCATCGTGCTCATGCTGGGAGCCGACCGTGGTGCTGGCGCAAGCAGCGGCATGGTGCTCAAGAATGTCGCCCGCAAGATGTATGCCATGGGACTGCTCGATATCGCGCCCGACTATGCCGCCGGCAGTGACAAGAAGGATGTCAAGGACTATCCCACGCTCTTCGCCTCGATGAGCGACCGCAACGCGGGCAACATCCGCCGCGGACTGGGCGTGAAGAATGCCCACTCCTATGCCCGTCCGGCACGGACCGAGAAGGGCGTGCCCAACGTGATAGGCCTGAGCGTGCGCGAAGCCATCAAGGTGCTCGAGGACGCGGGCCTCATCGTGAATTTCACGGGCTCGGGCATGGTGACGGGGCAGAGCCTGTCGGCTGGATCGAACTATGCCCGCGGGCAACGCATTAATTTAAGACTTAGAAACTCCTAAAATCACAACAATCATCATGAAGAAGTTATCACAACTACTCACGTCGATCCGTCCCATCCAGGTGATGGGAGACAACAATATCGACATCACCGATGTCATCAACGATTCGCGGCAGGCTCGGCAGGGCGTGCTCTTTGTCGCCGTCAAGGGCGTTGCTGTGGATTCACACCGCTTCATCCCCGACGTCATTGAGGCAGGCGCTCACGCTATCGTTTGCGAGACCTTGCCCGAGACGCTGGCCCCTGGTGTGGCCTATGTTCAGGTCGAGAACAGTGTAATCGCGCTGGCCCACATCGCCGATGAGTGGTTTGACCACCCGTCGCGCAACCTGCGCCTGGTGGGCGTCACCGGCACCAACGGCAAGACCACGACCGCCACGCTGCTCTATGAGATGGCGCGCCTCATGGGTTACAAGGCAGGTCTGCTGTCCACGGTGAAAAACATCATCGACACCCGCGAGGAGGTGGCCAAGCAGACCACGCCCGATCACTTGACCCTCAACAGGCTCTTGCACGAGATGGTGCAGGCAGGCTGTGAGTTTGCCTTCATGGAGGTTAGCTCACACGCGTGCGTGCAGCGACGCATCGAGGGCATCAGCTTTGCCGGCGGCATCTTCACCAACCTGACGCGCGACCACATGGACTTCCATAAGACGGTAGACAACTACATCGCGGCCAAGAAGATGTTCTTTGACGCCCTGCCTCAGGGGGCGTTTGCCCTGGTAAATGCCGACGACAAGGTGGGTGAGGTCATGTTGCAGAACACCAAGGCCGACAAGTACCGCTACTCCTTGCGGTCGATGGCCGACTACAAGGGCCGCATCGTGGAGTCGCGACTCGATGGCACCACCCTGGAACTCAACGGCAACCAGGTCGAGGTGTTGTTCACGGGCCGTTTCAATGCCTACAACTTGCTGTCGGTCTATGGGGCGTCGCTGCTGTTGGGCTTTGACCCACAGCAGGTGCTCGTCAAGATGAGCCTGCTCGAACCCGTTGCAGGACGCTTCCAGACGCTGCGCTCACGTCGCGGCTACACGGCCATCGTGGACTATGCCCACACGCCCGACGCCTTGGTCAATGTGCTGAATGCCATCCGTGAGGTGGTAGGCACGTCGGGACGCATCATCACGGTGTGTGGCTGTGGCGGCAATCGTGATTCCGGCAAGCGCCCCATCATGGCCCATGAGGCTGCAGTGCGCAGCGATCGCGTGATCCTCACCAGCGACAACCCGCGTTTTGAGGACCCCGACGAGATTCTGCGGCAGATGGAGGCGGGCTTGCCCGACGAGTCTCGTCCCGCGACATTGACCATTACCGACCGGCGTCAGGCCATCCGCACGGCCTGCCAGCTGGCACAGCCTGGTGATGTGGTGCTCGTGGCCGGCAAGGGCCATGAGGACTATCAGGAGATTCAGGGCGTGAAGCATCACTTCGACGACCGCGAACAGCTGCTCGAGGTCTTTGCGTCCGAAACCAATTGATTATTAACACTTTCACAATAAGCAGGATATGTTATATCATCTTTTCCATTATCTGGAGCAATACCACCACGTGAGTGGCGCACGCCTGTTCGAGTACATCACCTTCAGGTCGGGTTTTGCCTTTATCTTGTCGCTGTTCATCGGCATCGTTATCGGCCGTCGCATTATCTTCAGGCTCAAGAACCACCAGATGTGTGACAAGGAGCGCGATGAGAAGTTGGGCGGAAACAGTGCCAAGCAGGGAACACCCACCATGGGCGGTATCATCATCATTATCTCGATATTGATCCCTTGCCTGCTGTTGGGCAAGCTCAATAACGTGTACATGCTGCTCATGATTGTGTCCACACTGTGGTGTGGCGCATTGGGCTTTGCCGACGACTATATCAAGGTCTTCCACCACAACAAGGAGGGCCTTAAGGGCAAATTCAAGATTGTTGGCCAGGTGGGTCTGGGCATCATTGTGGGCTTGACCATGTATCTGAGTCCGGCTATCGTGATGAATGAGAACGTGCATGTGACGGGACGAAGCGAGACGCCCGAGCTCGTCGAGATCCATAAGTCTCAGGCGGTCAAGGCAACTAAGACCACACTGCCCTTTGTCAAGAACCACAACTTTGACTATGCCTACTTCACCGGCTGGATGGGCAAGTACAAGCAGCTGGGCGGCTGGATCTTGTTCATCCTGGTGACCATCTTTGTGATCACCGCGGTGAGCAATGGCGCTAACCTGACCGACGGAGTGGACGGACTCGCGACAGGCACCTCGGCGATTATTGGCGTTGCCCTGGCCATCATGTGCTATCTGGGGGGTAACGTCATCTACTCGTCCTACCTCAACATCATGTATATCCCGGATAGCAGTGAACTGGTGGTGTACGCCGCAGCATTTATCGGAGCCACTATTGGCTTCCTGTGGTATAACTCCTTCCCGGCCCAGGTGTTCATGGGCGATACGGGCAGCTTGTGCCTGGGCGGCATCATTGCCGTTTTTGCCGTCCTCATCCGCAAGGAGTGGCTCATCCCCCTGTTGTGTGGCATCTTCCTCGTCGAGGAGCTGTCGGTCATCCTGCAGGTATGGTATGTTAAGCGCCATGGCGCGTCTCACCGCCTGTTCAAGATGACCCCGCTGCATCATCACTTCACCATCGATCCGGCCAAGATCACATGGGACTACAAGGTCAAGACTCCTGACCACCGCATCCCCGAGGCCAAGATTGTGATGCGCTTCTTCCTGGTGAGCATTCTGCTCGCGGCACTGACGTTTGTGACACTCAAGATTCGTTAAACCAAAAACAGATTAACCCCCGATAATAAAGACAATGACAAAAAGATTAGTAGTACTGGGTGGTGGCGAGAGCGGCGCGGGTGCCGCTGTCCTGGCCAAGGTGAAAGGCATGGACGTCTTCCTGAGCGATGCGGGAAACATCGGCCAGGCTTACAAGGACCTGCTCAATCAGCACGAGATTGCGTGGGAAGAGGGCGGACACACTCCCGAGAAGATACTCAATGCCGATGAGATCGTCAAGAGTCCCGGCATCCCTGACACGGCACCCATGGTGGCACAGGCCATCCAGCGGGGTATTCCCATCGTGAGTGAGATCGAGTTTGCCGGCCGGTACACCGACGCCAAGATGGTGTGCATCACGGGCAGCAACGGCAAGACCACGACCACCAAGCTCACCTATCACATCTTCAAGAAGGCTGGCCTCAACGTGGGCCTCGCCGGTAATGTGGGCCGCAGTCTGGCCTTGCAGGTGGCTACCGAGCACCACGACGTGTATGTGATCGAGCTGAGCAGTTTCCAGCTCGACAATATGTACGAGTTCAAGGCCAATGTGGCCGTGCTGCTCAACATCACTCCTGACCATCTGGACCGTTACGACTACAAGATGGAGAACTATGCCGCCGCCAAGTTCCGCATCACGCAGAACCAGACCCGCGAGGACTCGTTCATCTTCTGGCACAACGACCCCATCATCGCCTCGCAGCTGCGCCAGCACAACCTCGAGTCCAGACTGCTCAGCTTCACTGCCGATGACGATGATTCCCATGCCGCATGGGTGCACGACGGTGTGCTGCAGTTCAATGTCGATGGCGACCGTTGGGACATTCCCCGCGAGCAGTTGTCGCTCAAGGGGCTGCACAATGTGTACAACACGATGGCAGCCGGCTTGTCGGCTCAGGTGTTCGATATCCGCAAGGACGTCATCCGCGAGGCGCTGGCCGACTTCGAGGCCGTGCCCCATCGTCTGGAATACGTCGATACGGTGGATGGCGTGCGTTACATCAACGACAGCAAGGCCACCAATGTGGATGCCTGCTGGTATGCCCTGGAGAGCGTCAATGAGCCTTGCGTGCTCATTCTGGGCGGCATCGACAAGGGCAATGACTATAGCCAGATCGAGCCCCTGGTAAAGCAGAAGGTGACCGCCATCGTGTGCCTGGGTAAGGACAATGCCAAGCTGCACGATTTCTTCGACGGAAAGGTGCCCGTGGTTACCGATGCCACCAGCATGCCTGAGTGCATGGACAAGTGCCGTCAGCTGGCCAGTGAGGGGTCCACGGTGCTGCTATCACCGTGCTGCGCGAGCTTCGACCTGTTCAATGGCATGGCCGACCGTGGCAATCAGTTCAAGGAGTGCGTCAGGAAGATGAAATCCTGAGCACGTGAAACTGCATTAATCGACACATCAATACCCCTCATTCTAGAATATGTCTCAAAACGAAAAGGTAAATAGGTACAACGAGATTTCCCAGAAGTATGGTGACCCATGGATATGGGGCATCTACATCATGCTCATCATTATCTCGATTGTCGAGAGTTACAGCGCATCGAGCCGAGAGATTATGGCTCAGGGCATCTACATGCCCATCATCAAGCAGTGTGTCTTTTTGGGACTCGGCTTGGTTGCCGTGCTGTGGCTTCAGCGCCTGGATTACAACAAGCCGTTGTTCCTGTACCTGATGATTCCTGGACTGGCGGTGATAACGGTCATCAGCCTCGTGTATGTGATGTTCTTTGGCGAGACCATCAACGGAGCCCGGCGTGCCATGACCATCATTCCGGGATTGCTCACCCTGCAGCCGGCCGAGCTGGCCAAACTCTCGATAGTCACCCTGCTCTCTTACATCTTTGCCAAGTCTCAGAAGAACCAGGATATCAGCAATTCGGGCCTGGTAGGGGCCGCCGTGGCGGTGGCCTTCTATGGCGGTCTGATGTTCCGCAGTGGCTTGACCAACACACTGCTGCTGGTCGCCATCAGTGGATCGATGCTGCTTATCGGCGGCGCGAGGCTCAAGAAGATAGGCATCATCATGGTGTTCTTCGGGGTCCTGTTGGGCGGTATGTTTATCGTCAAGAGCAACAACGACAAGAAGACGGATGCCATGAACGAGTTTCAGGTCGAGGCTCCTGCGCCCGGAGCCGATAGTGTGGCCATATCGGCAGGCAGCGGCAATGACGTGGGGCGTGAGGCCACCTGGGTCAACCGCATCAAGCGCTGGTGGAACAGCGACTCGCTCGTGTACTATGACATCACGCCCAAGAACCAGCAGGAGATGTTCTCACGCATGGCACAGGCTCATGGCGGGCTCGTGGGGTGTGGCATCGGCAAGTCGCGTGAGTGCAGCCGTCTGCCATTGGCATTCAGTGACTATATCTACTCGATTATTGTCGAGGAAACGGGCCTCGTGGGCGGCATCTTTGTGCTGCTGCTCTACCTGTCGTTGCTGGGACGTGCCGCGATGATTGTGCGGCGCAGCAAGCGTGTCTTGCCATCGCTGCTGGTCATCGGTATGGCGTCGTTCATCACGTTCCAGGCCCTGTTCCACATGGCCATCAACGTGGGCGTGTTCCCCGTGTCGGGACAGCCCTTGCCCTTGATTTCCAAGGGCGGAACGTCGATTCTGGTAATTAGTGTGGCCTTTGGTGTGATGCTTAGCGTGAGCCGCACCATCGCCAATTATGGTAACAAGAAAAATAAGGTCGAGGACACTCCCATTATCGAGGGCCTCGATGCCGTAAACCCAACTGAAATACCTCCTAAAAATGTCTGGAAATAATCATAAAACAATCAATGTGCTGGTGAGCGGTGGAGGCACTGGCGGGCATATCTTCCCCGCGTTGTCCATCGCCAACGAGGTGCGTCGCCGCTATCCCGACGCTAACATCCTGTTTGTCGGCGCCGAGGGGCGCATGGAGATGGAAAAAGTGCCTGCTGCGGGCTACAAGATCATCGGTCTGCCCGTGAGCGGATTTGACCGCAGGCACCTTTTGCGCAATTTCAAGGTCATGGCCCGCTTGTTCAAGAGCATGGGCATGGCGCGTGGCATCCTCAAGGATTTCAAGCCCGACATCGCTATCGGTGTGGGCGGATATGCCAGTGGGCCGATGCTCAAGGCTGCCCAGAAGCAGGGTATCCCCACGCTGTTGCAGGAGCAGAACTCCTTTGCCGGGGTGACAAACAAGCTGCTTGCCGCTAAGGCCGAACGCATCTGTGTGGCCTATGAGGGCATGGAACGCTTCTTCCCCGCCGACAAAATCGTGCTCACGGGGAACCCCGTCAGGCGCAATCTGCTGGACTGCGGGGCCACACCCGAACAGGCTCGACAGGCGATGGGCGTGGATCCCAACAAGAAGACCATCCTCATCATCGGTGGCAGTCTGGGTGCTCGCACCATCAACAACGCGATTGCTGCCGGGCTGGAGAAGATCGGGCAGGCCTACAATGTGCAGGTCGTCTGGCAGACGGGTAAGATCTATGACCAGCAGTGTGCCGAGGCTTTGCAGGCATCAGGTGTGAAGAATGTGGTCCAGATGCCCTTCATCAGCAATATGGACATGGCCTATCGCGCTGCCGACCTGGTCGTTTCGCGCGCTGGCGCCAGCTCGATTTCTGAGTTGCAGCTGCTGGGCAAGGCTGCCATTCTGGTGCCCTCGCCCAACGTGGCCGAGGATCATCAGACCAAGAACGCCCTGGCCCTGGTCGAGCGCGATGCCGCCATCATGGTGCGCGACGCCGATGCCATGGACCAGCTCGTGGACACCATGCTCAGTACCGTTGGCGACAGCGGCAAGATTGCCCAGCTGGGTGCTAATGTTGAGCAGATGGCGCTGCGCGACGCTGCCGAGCACATCGTCGACGAGGTGGAGAAGATTATCGGACTGAAATAAGAACAACATAACGCGTAACGATATTTAGTGAAATGAAGGATTTTGATGCTTTGTACTTTGTCGGTGCCGGGGGCATCGGAATGGCTGCCCTGGAGAGGTACTTCCTCGCCAAGGGCAAGCGTGTGGCGGGATATGACCGAACTCCCAGCGAGTTGACCGACGCACTGCAGCACGAGGGGGTGCACATCGACTTTGATGAGGACCCCGCGCTCATCCCCGACTACTGCCGCGACCCCGAGCGCACGCTCGTTGTGTATACTCCTGCTGTCCCCGATAGCCACAGGGGGCTGACCTATTTCCGCGAGAACGCTTTCCAGGTCCTTAAGCGTGCGGCCCTGCTGGGTATCGTTACCGAGCACTCGATGGGCTTGTGTTTCGCTGGCACCCATGGCAAGACCACGACATCGAGCATGGCCGCCCACATCTTGCACAGCTCTGGCATCGGCTGCAATGCATTCCTAGGTGGGGTGCTGCGCAACTACAACAGCAATTTCCTGTTGTCGGCAACCAGCCCTTATTCAGTTATCGAGGCTGATGAGTTTGACCGCTCGTTTCATCATCTGCGCCCCCATGTGGCAGTGGTCACGTCGACCGACCCCGATCACTTGGATATCTATGGCACCACTGAGAACTATCTGGAGAGTTTTGCGCATTTCACTGAGCTCATTCGCCCTGGCGGCGCACTCATCGTGCACACGGGATTGGCCCTGAAACCCAGGGTGGGAGAGAACGTGAAGACATACACCTACGGTCGCGACGCTGGCGATTTCCATGCCGCTAACGTGCGTAAGGGTGATGGCGAAATCACCTTCGACCTGGTGACCCCGTGGGAGACGTTACAGGACATCAGCCTGGGCGTGCCAGTGGACATCAACGTCGAGAATGCCATCGCTGCTATGGCGGCATGCCGCCTGGTCGACACCCCGTTGCAGGCCATGCGCGACGCCGTGGCCACCTTCCAGGGACCTAAACGCCGATTTGAGTTCTGGCTCAAGGAGCCTGGCGAGCGAGGCAAGGTGATGATCGACGACTATGCCCACCACCCCGATGAGTTGCGGGCCAGCATCACTTCGGTGCGCGACCTTTATCCCGACAGACGCTTGACGGTTATTTTCCAACCTCACCTGTATACGCGCACCCGCGATTTCGCTGACGGCTTTGCCGCCGCGCTCTCACTGGCCGATGAGGTGATCCTGCTCCCCATCTATCCCGCTCGCGAGCAACCCATCCCTGGAGTGACCAGCGAAATGCTGTTGGAAAATATAACAAGTGCTAAAAAAATCATTTACTCGAAAGAAAATTTGATTAAGTCAATTCATTTGAGTAATTTTGACGTTTTATTGACAGCGGGTGCTGGCGATATCGCCAATCTGCTGCCACAGATATGCACTGAATTTAAGAGGCAAGAGCATTGAAACGACTGATACAAAATAGCATTCTGCTGGTCCTGGCAATCGCGCTCACCACGGGCATCGTGTGGGCGCGCAACAAGTCGTTGGGCGAGATCTGCGAGCGCGTCGATGTCGAGGTCATCAATGCCGACAGCACCTCATTTGTCACGCCCCAGGGCGTGCTGAGCGACCTCCAGGGACAGGGCATCAAGGTCGTGGGCAAGCGCATGGGTGAGATCGATGCCGATGACATCGAGGAGTCCCTGTGCCAGTCGCCTTATCTCGAGAGCGCTGATTGCATCAAGTGCCAGGGTGGGCGTCTGCTCATCCGCGTGAGCCAACTGGTGCCCGTGCTGCGCGTGTTTGACGGCGAGTCGTCTTACTATGTGAACCGTGCCGGCAAGCGCATGGCGGTAACGAGCTACTATCACTGTGATGTCCCCGTTGTGCAGGGCCACTTCACGCGCAAGTATCCCCCCACGCGACTGGTGCCGCTCATCGACTACGTGGAGCAGGACTCGTTGCTGCACTCGCTGATAACAATGTACCAGATGCGGGACACCAACAACATCGTCCTCGTGCCCAACATGAGTGGCCATGTTATCAATATCGGACAAGCTGATGGCTTTGAGAACAAGTTCGCCAAGCTCAAGCTATTCTATAAGGAAGTGATGCCCAAGAAGGGGTGGAACACCTATGACACCATCTCGGTTAAGTGGAATCACCAGATTGTCGCAACGCGCCGTGTCAAGGCTGTGGTACAGGATGTGAAGTATGACCCCGAGGATGATGAGCAGGCTCCTGACATCCAGACGGTGACTCTGGGCGCCGCGCCCGATGCCAAGAAGGCCGACCAGCAGGAGAAATCCGACACCAAGCAGGAGTCCGCCCAGGGAAATACCAAGCAGGACAAGCCTGACCAGAGCAAGAAAAAGAGTAATTAACAATTAATACAACTATAAGTTAAGATACATATCAATCAGTTTTTATGGAAAAGAACCAATACATTGTAGCACTTGAAATCGGGAGTTCCAAGATTGTTGGAGCTATTGCCGAGAAGTCTTCGGCTGGATACTTGAGTGTTAAGCACTTGCAAGAGGAGAAACATCTCAATAGCGTGAGATATGGAATCGTGCAGAATGTGGAGAACATCAAGAGCAGCATTAACCGCATCCTCAAGAACTTGGAGGGAATGGTTGACGGCCGCATCACCCAGGTCTATATGGGCGTCAGCGGCAGGTCTCTTCACAGCAGCGTCAGTGAGGTGAACCGCAGCGTCGGCTCCACAGAGCCTATCACCAGCGAACTCATCGACCGCATCATCCACGATGCCACGAGCCAACCCATACGCAATCATGACACGGTGGACATCGTGCCGCGTGCTTACTATGTCGACAAGGTGGAGACCACTAACCCCGTCGGCCAATTCGGTTCGTCCATTAAAATCAAGGTCAACCTGATTGTCGCCAAGCCCGCTCTCAAGTTGAACTTGAACAGATTGATGACCTTCGGCGTGCCCACCAGGGACTATATCGTTACCCCGCTGGCGGTGGCAGAGCAGATTCTGACCGATAGCGATCGCGAGCTCGGCTGCATGCTCGTGGACATGGGCGCCGAGACGACCACCGTCTCGATCTATAAGAACGGTGCCCTCGTCTTCCTGAATACCCTGCCCCTGGGTGGACGTAACCTTACCCGCGACGTCATGAATGGCTTGAGCGTTCTCGAGGAAACCGCCGAGAATGTCAAGAAGAATATCAACAATCCGCTCGACCCCACCAACGTGAGCAACGTTGTCATCGAGGGCGTCAGCGCACGCGAGGCAGCTAACTACATCGCTGCCCGGACCGGTGAGATCATTGCCAACATCAACCAGCAGCTTGCCGACGCTGGCGTGTCGTCTGATAGCATCCAGAGCATCGTGCTCATCGGTGGCAGCGCACATCTGGGCGGATTGCAGCAGAAACTCGAGGAGACAATCAAGATCAAGGTGAGGATGGGACAGAACCCCTCTTCGCTCAATATTCTCAGCAACGAGATCAACCGTATGGAGTACATCGAGGTGTTCTCGCTCCTGGCCAAGGCCGCCGAAATGATTCCCGCCGAGGAGACCTGTGTCGAGCTCAACCGATACGAGGATCCCACCTTTGAGGGCTCGTTCCCGGCTCCTAAACCCGAACCTGAGCATTCCGAGAACCCCGTTAAGCCTGCCCGGTCGCCCAAGAAGCAGAGTGGCTGGGGCTCCAAGTGGATGGAGAAGCTCAAGAACCTGATGTCTGAGGATGAACCGACCGACGACGAGCAGTAAAAATCGCGTGAAACAGTGTACTCATTTACCCAATCATTAAAATAAATACAACACAATATGGAAGAAGGAAAAGACATTTTTGGTGCTCCGCAGTCCGGGCAGGACATCATGTCAACTCTGGAACAGAATTCGGGTTTCCAGGATAAAGCAAACGGGCCCACCATCATCAAGGTGATGGGTGTCGGTGGCGGTGGCAACAACGCCATCAACCACATGTATATGCAGAATATCGAGGGCGTCTCGTTTGTCGTCCTCAATACCGACCGTCAGCAGCTCAACGAGTCTCCGGTGCCCAACCGGGTGCTGCTGGGACCGAATACCACCCACGGCCTGGGAGCCGGTAATATCCCCGAGACGGCAAAGCGCGCCGCCGAGGAGAGCGAGGCCGAGATCGCACAGCTCTTCGATGACGACACCAAGATGGTGTTCATCACTGCTGGTATGGGTGGTGGTACAGGTACGGGTGCCGCCCCTGTTGTGGCACGCATTGCTCACGAGAAGGGTGTCCTCACCATCGGTATCGTGACCATCCCCTTCCTGTTCGAGGGACCCAAGAAGATTCTCAAGGCTCTGGCTGGTGCCGACGAGATGGGCAAGTATGTCGATGCCCTGCTCATCATCAACAACCAGCGACTCACCGAGATTTACAGTGACCTTGACTTTACCAATGCCTTCGGTAAGGCCGATGATACGCTGACCACTGCTGCCCGCAGTATCAGTGACCTGATTACCGTGCGCGGTGTGATCAACCTCGACTTCAACGATGTGAACACCACCCTGCGCAATGGTGGCGCCGCCATCATCAGTTCGGGTTATGGCACGGGTGAGCGCCGCGTGACCAAGGCTATCGAGGACGCCCTGGAGTCGCCGCTGCTCAAGAACCGCGACGTTTACGGCTCCCGCAAGATTTTGATGAACGTATACTTCAACCCCAACAGTGGTTCGCCCCTGCTGATGAAGGAGCTCAACGAGATTCAGGAGTTCATGGCAAACTTTGACCAGGAGGTCGATGTCATCTGGGGTACCGCCCACGATCTCTCGCTCGAGGAGCAGATCAAGGTGACCGTGCTCGCTGCGGGCTTCAATGTGTCGCTTGACAAGGAAGCTCCCGTGCAGAGCGTGTCGCCTCGTCGTGAGCCCATCTCGACGCATTCGTCGGTTTCGGATTCTGAGAGGCTCAGGACCACCTACGGCGAGGAGGCAATCACCAAGCAGACGCTGGCCCAGAACCGCGCCCGCTACATCGTGTTGTCGCCCGAGGAGATGGACGATGACGATGTCATCGACATGATTGAGAAGTCGCCTACCTACAAGCGCAAGCCCGACTTCCGCAACCAGATCAAGGAGCGCCAGCAGGCCATGAGCCAGGAACGCCCCGTCGAGGTCCCCAAGACCGTTAAGCGCAATAGCGCTTCCGGCGATTCTCAGACCATTGACTTCGATATGGATTAATATAGGAAAACCGAGGTTGTCCCTGCTATCATGGGGCAACCTCTAGTCACAATAACGTATTATATTAATATAATGTGAATGTCCTCCTCCCGACCTGTCGGTGGAAGACAAGAAACCAGAAACGAGATAATGCTGACATTACAACTCATCAACCAGGACCCCGAGGAGGTGATCCGCCGCCTTGCCGTCAAGCAGTTTGATGGCCGTGAGCCCATCATGCGCATCGTGGAACTGGATAAGCAGCGCCGTGCACTGCAAAAACAACGCGACGACAACGCCGCAGTACTCAATAAGATGGCCGCCCAGATTGGCGCTCTCATGAAGCAGGGCAATCGCGACGAGGCCGAGAACGTCAAGGCTCAGGTGGCAGCCCTCAAGACTACCAACAAGGAGATTGACGACAACCTCACTGCGGCTCAGGACGAGATTACCGACATCCTGCTCAGTGTCCCCAATGTGCCTTACAGTGGCGTCCCCGAGGGCAAGACCGCCGAGGACAACGTGGTCGAGAAGACGGGTGGCAAGATGCCCGAGCTTGGTGACGACGCGCTGCCTCACTGGGAACTGGCCAAGAAATATAACCTGATTGACTTTGATCTGGGCGTCAAGATCACGGGCGCTGGCTTCCCCGTCTATGTGGGCAAGGGAGCACGGCTGCAACGCGCTCTCATCCAGTTCTTCCTCGACGAGGCTGGCAAGGCCGGTTACCTTGAGATCGAGCCGCCGCTGGTAGTCAATGAGGCTTCGGGTCTGGGCACGGGTCAGTTGCCCGACAAGGAGGGTCAGATGTATCACTGCCAGGTCGACAACTTTTATCTCATCCCCACTGCCGAGGTGCCCGTGACTAACATGTACCGCGACGTGATCATTCCTCAAGAGGAACTGCCCAAGAAGAATTGCGCCTACTCGGCTTGTTTCCGTCGTGAGGCCGGCTCCTATGGCAAGGACGTGCGTGGCTTGAACCGCCTGCATCAGTTCGACAAAGTTGAGATCGTGCGCATCGAGAAACCCGAGAACTCCTATGCCGCCCTCGAGGAGATGAAGGACCACGTGCAGGGCTTGCTCGACAAGCTGGAACTCCCCTGGCACATCCTGCGACTGTGTGGTGGTGACATGAGCTTTACGAGCGCCATCACCTTCGACTTCGAGGTGTGGTCGGCCGCTCAGCAGCGTTGGCTCGAGGTGAGCAGTGTCTCCAACTTCGAGACCTATCAGGCCAACCGTCTCAAGTGCCGTTATCGTGGCGATGACAAGAAGACGCACCTTTGCCACACCCTCAACGGGTCGGCCCTGGCATTGCCGCGCATCGTAGCCGCCCTGCTCGAGAACAACCAGACGCCTGAGGGCATCCGCATCCCTGCCGCCCTGCAGCGCTACACGGGATTTGACATCATCGACTGATTGTGAAATAGGCTCTAGGCTTTAGGTTTCAGGCTTTGGGTAGTGATATGGATTCCTAAAGCTTGAAGCCTAGAGCCTAAAATCATTAATAATGAAAAGGAAAGGCTGGCTCGACTATATCAAGTTCTTCGCGATGTTCTTGGTGGTGCTCTACCATTGTCCGTCGCGATACGACAGCGACCATGAGGTGGCGCTGTTCAACATGGGTGCGCCAGTGTTCTTCTTTGCTGCCGGCTATCTCTTTAATATCGCCAAGCAGAAGGATTTTTTCACTTTCTTGCTGCACCGCATGCGTCGCATTCTGGTGCCGTATGCCACTTTTTTTGCCGTCTTTTATGCCCTGTGGCTCGCTGTGGGGCGACGCATGGCAGGCCCCGAGGAAATGGCTATCAATCCCATTACCCCGCTTTGGCAATTTGTCCAGGGCACGCCCGATGTCGTTTTGGGGCCCTTCTGGTTTCTCGCAGCGCTGTTCACCCTGCAGGTCATCTATTATCCCCTCAGGCGTTTCCTGTCAGGATACTGGCCGCTTGTTGTCGCGCTGCTCCTGAATCTGTCGATGCTCGTCATGCCTGATGTGCCATGGTTGCGGTACTGGAATCTGGACAAGGCCATACTCTACATGCCCATCTATGCCGTGGGCAACACCTGCCGCCCGTGGGCTGACCAGATCGACTTCTCCACTCCGGTGCGCTCATTGTTGTGGATGTTGTTGGCAATCATCGGACTCGGTTTCCTCATCATCGCTCCATTGAACATCGACCGGGGTGTCGCCTATGTTTTGGCTCCCGAGGCCGTCATCCTTGTGCTGCCCATGTACACGGCTGTGTGCAAGTGGTGTGACCGTCATGGCAGCATGGGCCGCATCGCCCAGAATGTCGCGATTACGAGCATATCTTATCTGGCCATGCAGAACTATCTCATCGGTATCATCAAGATGCTTGTGGCCAAAATAGCTGGTCCGGCCTTCCTTGACGACAACATCATCTTGAAGACGCTCATCGCCATCATTGTCATGGCTGTCCTGTATCCCCTGGCCCTGGCAGTTGAGCGTTATCTGCCGTGGATGCTTGGCAAAAGGGCAGGCTGACACAAAAGTCTAGTGGCTATTGGCCAATAGTCTGAAAACTTTTTCGTACCTTTGCAGTTTAAATAGAAACATCATCAAAACTGTCATAACATGAACGTACTTGAATTAAGCGAACAAGAAATTATCCGCCGTAACAGTCTTGAGCAACTCAAGGCCATGGGTATTAACCCCTATCCCGCCGATGAGTATGTGGTCAATGCCTATAGTGAGGATATCCTGGCCAACTTTGACGACGATGCCGAGCCGCGTCAGGTAAGCATTGCCGGGCGTATGATGAACCGCCGCATCATGGGCAAGGCCTCCTTCTTTGAGTTACAGGACTCCAAGGGACGCATTCAGGTCTATGTGAGCCGCGATGACTTGTGCCCTGGTGAGGATAAGGACCTGTACAATACCGTGTTCAAGAAATTGCTCGACATGGGCGACTTTGTCGGTGTCCAGGGATATGTCTTCCGCACCCAGACGGGCGAAATCAGTGTGCATGCTCAGTCGCTGAAACTGCTCAGCAAGTCGCTGAAGCCGCTGCCCGTGGTTAAGCAGAAGGACGGTGTGACCTATGATGCCTTCGAGGATCCCGAGTTGCGCTATCGTCAGCGTTATGTCGACCTCGTGGTCAACCAGGGTGTCAAGGAGACCTTCCTCAAGCGTGCACAGGTCGTCAAGACCATGCGTCAGGTGCTCGACGATGCAGGCTACACCGAGGTCGAGACACCCACATTGCAGGCTATCGCCGGAGGTGCCACGGCACGTCCGTTCATCACGCACTTCAATGCGCTCAACATTCCCATGTACATGCGCATCGCAACCGAGCTTTATCTCAAGAGGCTCATTGTCGGCGGCTTTGAGGGCGTGTATGAGATTGGCAAGAACTTCCGCAACGAGGGCATGGACCGCAACCACAACCCCGAGTTTACCTGCATGGAGCTTTATGTGCAGTACAAGGACTACAACTGGATGATGTCGTTCACCGAGCAGCTGCTCGAGACCATCTGCACTGCCGTCAATGGCAAGCCCGAGACCGAGATCGACGGTCAGGTCATCAGCTTCAAGGCCCCCTACCGCCGCCTGCCCATCCTCGATGCCATCAAGGAGAAGACAGGACACGACTTGGAAGGCAAGACCGAGGACGAAATCCGCGCCGTGTGCAAGGAACTTAAGCTCGAGGTCGATGACACGATGGGTAAGGGCAAGCTGATCGACGAGATCTTTGGCGAGTTCTGCGAGGGAACTTTCATTCAGCCCACCTTCATCATCGATTATCCCGTAGAGATGTCCCCGCTGACCAAGATGCACCGTTCCAAGCCGGGCCTGACCGAGCGATTCGAGCTCATGGTTAATGGCAAGGAGCTGGCCAACGCGTACAGTGAGCTCAACGATCCCATCGACCAGGAAGAGCGCTTCAAGGAGCAGATGCGTCTGGCCGACAAGGGCGATGACGAGGCCATGATCATCGATCAGGACTTCTTGCGGGCCCTGCAGTATGGCATGCCTCCCACGAGCGGCATCGGCATCGGCATCGACCGTCTGGTCATGCTCATGACGGGCAACAGCTACATCCAGGATGTGCTGCTCTTCCCGCAGATGCGCCCCGAGAAAGTGCCCGCCCGTGATAAGGTGGAGGCCTTCACCGCCATCGGCATCCCCGAGGAGTGGGTAGCTCCGATCCAGAAGGCCGGATTCCTGACCGTAGCTGCACTGGGAGCCCTGGAGAAACCAGGTAAACTCTTCCAGGACCTGCTCGACATCAACAAGAAGTACAAGCTCGGCTACAAAGTGCCCGTTGTCGACGAGGTGAAACGCTGGGTCGAGGCTGCTGCTGCCCAGGCGTGACCTCTACTGATACACGACACTGAACTTACACATATCCCAGATGTCTTGGGCTCTGCCAGGCGTACCATGAGCGGTGCGCCTGGCTATTTTCACTGGTTCCCTTCCTGACCCTGTGTATGAGTGATTTATGTTTCGCAAGTGGATAACTCGTTCTCTGATCGCTAATCCCTGTTCTTCTTTTTCCTGGGGGCATAGGTTCTGAGAATTGAATTAGTAATTTTTAAGAAACTTTTTTCGCACTTCTAGGACCAAAAATGCCACTCTTGTCGATGGATTTTTATATCTTTGACATTTGATTCAGTGGGTTTTTGCCGTTTTTCGGCTTATCTCGCTGTAAATCATAATGTTAATATTTGTGTGAACATTAAATGATTTTTTACGCGATATGTCTAGAAAACATCTTATCCTCGCACTGTTGCTCATGATCATAGCATCGTTGAGCATGAGTGCCGGCACGTGGAAGAAGCACAACTACTATGTGACGAGTAAGATCCAGAACGTGTTTGACACGGGCGACAAGGTCTACTATCTGAACAGCGGTAGTCTTTATGAGTTTGACAAGGCCACGACCAAGACCGTTGCTCTGACAAGCCAGAACAAGTTGTCTGGCGACAAGATTTCCCAAATCTACTATGACTGGGAGAATAAGCTATTGTTCATCGCCTATCTTAATTCCAACATCGACATCATCGATAACGAGGGCGCTGTGTATAACATCAGCAAACTCAAGGATATTGTGGTCGATGTGCGCAACTACACCCTGGAGAGCGGTGTGCTCACGGACTATGCGGGCAAGGCAATCAACGATATCACATTTGCCGGCGGCACGGCCTATGTTACGGTAAACTACGGCTACGTGACTATTGACGAGGAGACCAAGACGCTGACCAGTGATGTGGTTCTTACCAAGTCGGCCAATGTTAACTCAGTAGCGGTTATCGGGGATAAGATGATGTTCATGTCCAATTCCTTCTTGTATCACGGCCCGCTGGGCGCTGAGAATCCCGTGTCGACTTACCAGAAGCGCTCTGGCTCATACGCAGGAGCCAAGACATATCCCATCGACGATCACTCGGTGTTCATATTGCTGCCGAGTGGATTGTATCGCTGCGATTTGTCTGCAAATCCTGTGAGTCTGTCTAAGCTCGTGAATGCAGCTCCCACGTCGGTGCAGAAGACTCCTAGCGGCTTTATTGCCAATTTCTCAGGTCAGAATTTCTATTATAAGATCGACCCCACGGGAACGACAGCTACCAAGGCCTCCTCGACGCTGGGTTTTGCCTCGTGTGACCCCAACGGCGACGGCTCCTCCACATGGATTAGCGATGGCTCGGGCTTGCGTATGAGCGGATCGACTGTCAGCTACAGGGTTAATGCGATGACCACCGACGAGCCTTTCTGGCTCAAGTATAACGCTGGCCTTGACCGCCTGTATGTGTGCACATCGGCCCTTAACGGCCTTACCCGCACCCTGCCGGACAATATGGCCACCAATGTCATCAATTACTATGACGGTGAGATGTGGCACAACGCCACACCCTATTCTGCCACGGGTTCGGGCTACAATTTCGTCTTCCATCCCGACGATCCCACAACTTATTACCGCCCCAGCTGGAAGAACGGAATCCACAAAGTGACCAACGATGCTCTGGCCTACACTTACAACAGCACCAACTCGACTATCGGTACCTATAAGGCTCACCCCGCCTTTGACAAGTATGGCAACCTGTGGACGGTGAGCTCCTTCAATATGTCAAGTGGCCCTGTCGCCGTGCTCACGCGTGACAAGGTGGCCAAGGCCAGTGTCAGCAAGTCCGACTGGTTCCAGCCCAGTGGCTTGACCGCCCTCAATACGGGCTCGATGCAGCGCTCGCGCTTCATCATCTCCAAGAAGAATAACGTCAAGATATATGCTGACTGTGACTATGAGCACGAGATCTTGTGCTGGGACAACTTTAACGAGAATCCCAAGGTGGACAACTACAAGTTGGCCATCCTCTCGCATTTTGTCGATCAGAATAACAAGCAGATTGAGTGGACCTACCTCTGGCACATGGAGGAGGACAAGGAAGGCATGATCTGGGTAGGTGGTGCATCGGGGCTGTTCGTGATCGACCCCGAGACGCTCTTTGACGAGTACCCTCGGGCCATCCGCCCCTATGTCGCCAACTCCAGCGAGGGACGTGGTAACCTTTGTGAGGGTTACACCATCTATGATATCGGCGTTGACCGCGACAACAACAAGTGGATTGCCGGTGTCAATGGTGTCTACTTTGTGTCGCCTGATGGCAGTGAGATCTATAACCACTTCACCACCAGCAACAGTGATATCCCCAGCAACACGGTCTACAGTGTGGAGTGTGACACGATCAACAACCGCGTCTACATCTTCACCGACAATGGCTTTGCCGAGTATGTCGCCGATGGCGATGCTTCGGCCCTCGACTTCTCATCGGTCTATGCGTTCCCCAACCCCGTGGAGCCCGACTTTACCGGCATGGTCAAGATCACTGGACTGATGGAGGATTCCTATGTTACCATTACTGACCGCAATGGCAACATCGTGGCTCAGAGAGGCCCCGTCATGGGCAGCTGCCTGTGGGATGCCAGCTATGATGCCACTGGCGAGCGTGTGTCAACAGGTATCTATAACATCTATGCCGCTCAGGGCGCTTATCCCGTCATCTCGGGTGAGCCCCAAGCTACCGTCATGGTCATCAAGTGATGACCGGTAGTGGCCATGCGGCGGAGAGATAATCGAGCGAGGGCGGGCCTTAAATCACTTGGGTACGGTTCTCGCTTTGTGTTGAAACTCAATTACTGGCCCCCCTTGCTACATTGAGTAAGGAAATATTCATAAGAATTAAGATAGAAACAAATACAAAACGCGCTTTGTGATGATAAGAAAACAACTATTCCTATTGATGCTGATGTGGCTTTGCTGCGTTAGCGCCGACGCTTCGACGTGGAAGCGTTTCAGTTACTATGTGACCAGCAAAATCCAGAATGTCTATGACACTGGCGACAAGGTCTATTACCTGAACGATGGCGGCTTGTTCCGTTTCGACAAGTCGACCGAGTCGACCGTGGCCCTGAACAATTCCAACCTGCTGAGCGACAACAATATCTCCCAGATCTATTATGACTGGCAGAACAAGTTGCTCTTTATCGCTTATCTGGATTGCAACATCGACATCGTGGATGAGGCAGGCCAAGTATATAACGTCAATCGCCTGAAGGACGTGATTTCAAGTGCCCACCACATCGTCCCCGCCGAATATGGTTACTCGTCCTACACGGGCAAGACCATCAACGACATCACGTTTGCCGACGGCACCGCCTATGTCGCTGTGGACTATGGATACGTGACCATCGATGAAGCCACCAAGACCATTAAGCGGAATGTGACCCTTACCAAGATGCTCAATGTCAACTCGGTGGCCGTTGTCGGCGACAAGCTGGTGTTCCTCACCGATGAGAATTGCTATTATGGCCCCATCGACAGCACCGACCCGCTGAATCAGTTCAGCCGCAAGTCGGGCTCTTTCAAGGGTGCCAAGATGTATCCCATCGATGCCACGAGCACGTTTGTCTTGCTCTCGGGGTCTCTGCAGCGCTACAATTTCTCGTCAGCCACGCCTGCAGTGACCACCCTCGTCTCGTCCGCGCCCACGTCGGTCCAGAAGGCCCAGACGGGCTTCATTGCCAACTTTGCGGGCCAGAAGTTCTACTACACCATCAATGATGCGGGAACGACCGCTACCAAGGCATCCTCGACGCTGGGCTTTGCCACGAGCGATCCCACTGGTGATGGCTCCGTGTGGATCAACGATGCCGATGGCCTGCGCTTGAAGGGCAGCACCGTGAGCTACAAGCTGAGCTGCCTGACCACCGATGAGCCTTACTGGCTCAAGTATAACACGGCTATGGACAGGCTCTACGTCTGCTCATCTGCCCTCAACGCTCTGAACCGCACTCACGCCAACAACATGGCCGAAAATGCCATCAACTACTATGATGGTGAGAACTGGCACAACGCCACCTGCTACACGGCCAAGGGATCGGGTTACCAATTCGTGTTCTATCCCGAAGACTCGACGACTTACTTCCGCACCAGTTGGCAGAATGGTCTGCACCGTGTCACCAACGATGTGCTCAAGTTTACCTATACGAGCAGTAACTCTCTGATGGGAACGTACAAGGCCCATCCTGCATTTGACAACTATGGCAACCTGTGGATTGTCAGCTCCTATGGCAGCGCTTCGTCTCCTGTTGCCGTGCTACCGCGCGACAAAGTGGCCAAGGAATCGGTGACCAAGTCCGACTGGTTCCTGCCTAGTGGCCTGCTGGCACTCAACACGGGTGCGATGCAGCGCTCGCGCTTCATCATCTCCAAGAAGAACAATGTCAAGATTTACTGTGACGGTGATTACAAGCGCAATATCCTGTGTTGGGACAACTTCAACGAGGATCTCAGTGCCGGCTCCTATCAGCTGACGATGATTCCGCGCTTTATCGACCAGAACAACCAGCAGGTCGACTGGACCTACCTCATTCATATGGAGGAGGCTAGCGATGGTATGATCTGGGTGGGAACAACCACAGGCTTGTTCTACTTCGACCCTGATGTGGTCTTTGACGAGCACCCCAGGGCAGTGCGACCCTATGTGACGGAATTCAGTGAGGGTGTTGGTAACCTGTGTGAGGGCTACACCGTCTATGACATCGCCGAGGACGCCGACCACAACAAGTGGATCGCCACCAGTAACGGCGTTTACTTTGTCTCGCCCGATGGCACCAAGGTCTATAACCACTTCACAACAGCCTACAGTGACATTCCCAGCGACCTGGTTTACAGCGTGGAGTGTGACAACGAGCACGGACGCGTCTACATCTTTACCGACAACGGCTTTGCTGAATATGTCGCTGAAGGTGATGCTGCGGCCATCGACTTCTCGTCGGTCTATGCATTCCCCAGTCCTGTGGAGCCCGATTTCACGGGCCTGGTTAAGATTGCCGGCCTGATGGAGGGCAGCTATGTCACTATCACCGACCACAATGGCAATGTCGTGGCCCAGATGGGTCCCGTGAACGGTAGCGCCCTGTGGGATGTCTGTGATGCCAGTGGCGAGCGCGTGGCAACAGGTGTCTATAACATCTATGCCGCTCAGGGTGGCCAACCCGCCACCGTCGGCGAGCCCCAAGCCACCGTCATGGTTATCAGGTGATGACCGACGGCGGCCATGTGGCATTAAGGTAATCAAGCGAGGGCAGGCTTTGAATCACACGGGCTGGTCCTCGCTTTGTTTTTAGCCTGATTTAAACATGTGCTGTGATGGTATTGATGATAGACATTAACTCGGTTGAGTTCTACACGATAGCCTTTGTCGTGGCAATGGCGCTGGTGGCACTGCTCATGGGCCGCAGCGAGAAACAGCCTGCCAGTACCCACATCTTTCAGATGCTGACGACACCTGCCACCGGAGAGGATGCTGAGAACCTGTTGTGCATCGAACCCCTGGATGGCGGGCGGGTGCGCCTGTCGCGCACGGGCTTGTATATTGGCCAGGAGGAGACCGTCAATCTGGTTTTCACAATCCGCGGGGACCAGTGTTCCATTGTCGAGAAGAAGGGCATCAAGCGGCGTCGTGCGCAGGGCGAGCCTGTCACGGGCGAGGTCACAGTGAAGTGCCTGCGCCCGGGAGCACGTTATCGCATGCGCTACGAGAGCCAGCTGACAAGTGCCTGGGCAACCTTTACCCTCGATACCACATCTGCAACACCTCGGGTTGTAAAACTCAATATCTAGCCGATAGCCATCGTGGCGGCGAAGAGATATGCTATCGGGATAATAAAACAGAGGTTTCGACGTTATAGATAATAGAGGATTGGCAATTCAGTCACAAGTGAGCTGTAGTTGCCCCTTGGACCATTGGATAAGAGAGCTGTAAATAGGAGAGAAACAAACACCGACCGCGCTTCATGATGAGAAAAAAACACCTATTCCTGTTGATGCTGATGTGGCTTTGCTGCGTTAGCGCCGACGCTTCGACGTGGAAACGTCACAGCTGCTATTATACTAATCGCATCAAGAATGTCTATGACACTGGCGATAAGGTCTATTACCTGAACGACGTCAGCTTGTTCCGTTTCGACAAGTCGACACGGACAACAGTGATTCTCAATAACTCCAACATCTTGAGCGACAATGAAGTTTCTCAAATCTATTATGACTGGCAGAACAAACTGCTCTTTATCGCCTATCTGGATTGCAACATCGACATCGTGGACGAGGCCGGGCACGTCTATAACGTCAGTCGCCTGAAGGACGTGATTTCAACTGTCCACAACGTCGTCTTTGCCAAATATAGTTACACGTCCTACACGGGCAAGACCATCAACGACATCACGTTTGCCGACGGCACCGCCTATGTCGCTGTGGACTATGGATACGTGACCATCGATGAAGCCACCAAGACCATTAAGCGGAATGTGACCCTTACCAAGATGCTCAATGTCAACTCGGTGGCCGTTGTCGGCGACAAGCTGGTGTTCCTCACCGATGAGAATTGCTATTATGGCCCCATCGACAGCACCGACCCGCTGAATCAGTTCAGCCGCAAGTCGGGCTCTTTCAAGGGTGCCAAGATGTATCCCATCGATGCCACGAGCACGTTTGTCTTGCTCTCGGGGTCTCTGCAGCGCTACAATTTCTCGTCAGCCACGCCTGCAGTGACCACCCTCGTCTCGTCCGCGCCCACGTCGGTCCAGAAGGCCCAGACGGGCTTCATTGCCAACTTTGCGGGCCAGAAGTTCTACTACACCATCAATGATGCGGGAACGACCGCTACCAAGGCATCCTCGACGCTGGGCTTTGCCACGAGCGACCCCACTGGCGATGGCACGGTGTGGATCAACGATGGCGCCGGCCTGCGCATGAAGGGCAGCACTGTGAGCTACAAGCTGAGCTGCCTGACCACCGACGAGCCCTACTGGCTCAAGTATAACACGGCTATGGACAGGCTCTACGTCTGCACTTCTGCCCTCAACGCCCTGAACCGTACATTCCCCGACAATATGGCCGACAATGTCATCAACTACTATGATGGTGAGAATTGGCATAATGCCACACCTCTTGGCATGGTCGCTGACGGATCGGGTTATGAGTTTGTGTTCAATCCTGCTGATTCCACAACCTACTTCCGTACCACTTGGCAGAATGGTCTGCACCGTGTCACCAATGATGTGCTCAATCTCACTATTGCTGGCAATAATTCACCATTCCCTATGTATTTTGGATCCAAAGCACATCCCGCATTTGACAAGTATGGAAACCTGTGGGTAGTGCAATCCTATGGTAACAGCACATGCCCAGTGGCTGCGCTACCTAGTGATAAAGTGGGACAAACTTCGATTTCCAAGTCTGATTGGTTTCAGCCTGATGGCCTGTTATCGCTTCAAACGGGTGCGATGCAGCGCTCGCGCTTCATCATCTCCAAGAAGAACAATGTCAAGATCTATGCCGACTGTGAATTTAAGCGCAGCATCTTGTGTTGGGACAACTTCAACGAGGATCTTAGGGCTGGTACCTATCAGCTGACAGCGATTCCGCGCTTTGTCGACCAGAACAACCAGCAGGTGGAGTGGCCCTACCTCGTCCACATGGAGCAGATGAGTGATGGCAATATATGGGTTGGAACAAGCACAGGCCTGTTCTACTTTGACCCAGATGTGGTTTTTGACGATCCACCTAGGGCAGTGCGACCCTATGTGACCAACTATAGTGAGTGCAATGGTAATTTGTGCGAAGGCTACTCCGTACTTGACATCGCCGAGGATGCCGACCACAACAAGTGGATTGCCACCAATAGCGGCATCTTTTATGTCTCGCCCGATGGCACGAAGATCTATGACCACTTCACCATGGCTAACAGCGACATCCCCGGAGACATGGTCTACAGCGTGGAGTGTGACAACGAGCACGGACGTGTCTATATCTTTACCGATGGTGGCTTTGCCGAGTATGTCGTTGAAGGCGATGCTGCGGCCCTCGACTTCTCGTCGGTCTATGCATTCCCCAGTCCTGTGGAGCCCGATTTCACGGGCCTGGTTAAGATTGCCGGCCTAATGGAGGGTAGCTATGTCACTATCACCGATCGCAATGGCAATGTCGTAGCCCAGATGGGTCCCGTGAGCGGAAGTGTCCTGTGGGATGTCTGTGATGCCAGTGGCGAGCGTGTGGTAACAGGCGTGTATAACATCTATGCCACTCAGGGTGGCCAACCCGCGACCAACGTCGAGCCTCAAGCCACTGTCATGGTCATCAAGTGACCCAATACATTTGAATAAGAAATAGAGAATAAGACTCAATAGCATTTTATTATGATGATAAAGAAGATATTTTTGCTCATGGTTACAATGATGGCGTTAAGTGCTGGAGCGCAGAATGCCGTCGGTGATTGGATTATCCATACCTCGTTTGTCAGCAGTGACATCGGCTTCATCGCTGAGGCCGAAGACTGGGTCTATTATGTCGCTGGCGGTAATCTGTTCCGCTTAGACAAGCAGACGCAGGAGAACGAGGCGCTCAGCCCCATGAACTACCTGTCGGACATGTCAATCGCCCAGGCGTTTTACAACAGCGACAAAGACTACTTGGTGCTGATCTATGCCAACTCCAACATCGATGTGATCAAGAGCGATGGTTCAGTCATCAATATGCCCGAGATCAAGAATGCGGTAATGACATCGAGCAAGAACGTTAACTTTGTGACCTTTGCCCCCGGCGAGATTTATGTCGCAACGGACTTTGGTTATGTCGTGATCGATGATGTCAAGTTTGTTATCAAGGAATCGCACGTCTATGGCGAGCCCGTGACCAGTGTGGCCCGCCTAGGGCAGATGTTGTTGGTGAGCACGCCCAGCGCTGGCTATTATGGCTTGGCCAGCCAGTATCACGAGCAACTCGAGTCGTTTACCAAGACGGACTTTATCAGCGGCGACAGTCGGCTGTTCCCCATCAACGACTCCACGTATTACAGCCTAACGGGATGGACAATGCTGTGCACGATGAGAGTCAGTGGCAATGGCAACCCGCGTTTTACCATGAAGACACTTGTCGAGAACCGCACTACACTGGCTCAGAAGACACCTGGCGGTTTTCTGCTCAATATCCCCAATCTGCAAAAGTGCTATCGTGCTGATGCCACAGGTGCTATCGTCGAGGAATATGACGCAGGCAGTGAACTCTTTAGCGCCCACCCCGATGGCAATGGCACCTTGTGGGCTGTGGGCCCGCAGGGTTTGCATCATCAGGGCGAAGCCAGCTATTACTTGCCCAATGCACTGACGTTCGGGCGCCCCTTCTGGATGGCCTATAACAAGTCACAAGACAAGCTCTATGTCTCCAGTCCCGCAACCAACTACTTCTACTACGATGACACGCCCACATGGGTCAATACCTATGATGGCATGACATGGCGCGATGTCACGCCCGAGGGTGCTCCCCAGCGGGGCTCGTTCAACATCCATTTCATGCCCGATGATCCCAATACCTACTTGTTGAGCACTTGGCGTGAAGGCCTGCTCAAGGTCACTGATGGCGAGATCGTTCTGACCTATAATGCCACCAATAGCCCGATGAGGCGAGAGCAGGGAGCCATGCACCCCATCACCAGTATCGACCGCAACGGCAACGTGTGGGTCGTGCAGTCTTTTGAGAATCCAGAGTGCCCTGTGATGGTACTGCCGGCGGCCAAGGCCCGCCAGAATACTGTGACCACGAGCGACTGGATCATACCATCAATTGATGGCCTGAACAGCGGTCACACCAAGACGGCCAGCTTCATCTCGACGCACAACAGCCAGTATGACATCAAGGTGTTTACCGACGGTGACTATCAGATGCCGCTCGTGTTCTGGAACTCGGCAGGCGATTACTCATCGCGGCCGCAACAGGTGATGTATGACCGCCTCGTTGACCAGGATGGCCAACCCTTTACGTGGCTCTATATCATGTGCCTGACCGAGGATCTCAATGGTCTGGTGTGGATGGGCAGCACCGAGGGCGTCATCGCGTTTAATCCCGCGCAGGCATTCTCAACCGACTTCAGAATCAACCACATCAAGGTGCCACGTAACGACGGCACGGGTATGGCCGACTATCTGCTCAATGGTATCCAGGTCAACGACATTGCTGTCGATGGCGCAAACCGCAAGTGGATTGCCACGCAGACTTCGGGCCTGTTCCTGGTCAGCCCCGATGGCACCGAGGTCATCAACAAGTTCAATACCACTAACAGCCCCTTGACGTCTAACACGGTGTTCCGCGTGTGCTGTAATCCGAACAGCAACTCTGTATACATCACCACACCCGTCGGCGTGTATGAGTACTTCAGTGACAGCAGCCCTGCAGAGCCCGACTATAGTGACATCTATGCCTATCCCAATCCTGTTCGTCCCGAGTTCACGGGTGACGTGACCATCACGGGCATGATGGACGGCACGCTCATCAAGATTGCGGATGCCAGCGGCAACGTGATTCGCCAGCTCAAGTCCACTGGCGGCATGGCCACCTGGGATTGCTGTGACCACTATGGGCAGCGTGTCAAGACGGGTGTGTACATGGTGTTGTGCTCGCGCTCCAACGGGGGTAGCGAGTCCGTGGTAACCAAGATAGCGGTTATCCGGTAGTGCTTCGCGAAGAGCTTTCCCAAGGCTTATGATAAAATCTAAGAAACAGATATCCATGATCGTTATGAAACAGATATTGTTAATTGCAGTAATTGCCATGGCCACGCTGATGTCATCGTGTGGTACCGCTAGCAATCTGTCGCGTGCAGAGCAGGAGGCTCAGCGTGTGCAACAGGTCGTATCAGCCGTGGAGAATCGCAGCTACACCATTGCTGTCGACTGGATGAAGCCGCTTGGCGGCATGCCGAGGCATGTGACCTCGAGCTATGAACTTAAGGTCAACGGGGATCAGGTGGACAGCTATCTCCCCTATGTGGGCGAGGCCTATCGTGTCCCATACGGCGGTGGCAAGGGTCTCAACTTCAAGGGGAAGATTGACAATTACACTTTAGCCAAGCCTACCAGCAACCGGTTGGTCATCGAGTTTGATGTGACCAACGACGAGGACACATACCATTACCGCATCGACATGTTCACTAATGGCAAGGCCATCATCGATGTCATTGCCCGGGACCGTGATGCGATCTCATTCGACGGCGAGATGGTCTTCTGATCGTTGTGTAAGCGCTGAGTACACACCCTGATGAGTTCAAAATAACATAAGATGTTTTTTTAATACTAGACTAACTATGAAAAAGTTTACTTGGTTCGTAATGATGGCACTGGCAGTCCTGCTGATGGCATGTGGCTCCAGTAAGCAGGTTGTGGATCCCGCTAGGGCACAGGCCATCAAAGCCCTGCTCGAACAGCAGCAGTATGTGGTTATGGTGGGCTCCATGCGTCCCTTGTCGGCTCCTACCATGAGTGTTAGCCAGGGACAAAAGATGATTGTCCGCGATGGCACGGTAACGTGTTACTTGCCCTATGCCGGATCAGGCCAGAACGTGGGCTATGGCGCCAGCGGCTATAAGGCCCTTAACTTCTCGAGCCCCATATCCGATTACAAGGTCGAGTATCCCAAGGACGATCGGGCCCGTATCTCGTTTGTGGTCAATAACGGTGATGATCATTACCGCTTCCACGTCGAGGTCTTCTTCAATGGCAAGACCACTATCGACGTTGACCCACGCGGACGCGATGCTATCTCCTACAGTGGCATGCTCCATGGACTGGATGCCTTGTAATACGAGGATAGAGAGTACACTACCAACAACAAAGGCTGCAGCACACGCGCTGCAGCCTTTGTTGTTGAGATAGTGTGTAGAAACGTTTACAGGCGGGATTAGCAGCCCAGACGCTTCTCGAGGTTGGCACGGATGGCCTTGATGAAGTCGGCGCTGTTCACAGCCTTAGCCTCAACACCTTCCATCAGGTTAACGAGGTCCTTGGTAACGATGCCTGCGTTCAGGGTGTCGAAGCAAGCAGCCTCGAGCTGGTCACCAAAGTTCATGAGGTCCTTCAGACCGTCCTTCTCACCGCGCTTGCGCAGGGCGCCGCTCCATGCAAAGATGGTAGCCATGGGGTTGGTCGAGGTCTCCTCGCCGTTGAGGTACTTGTAGTAGTGGCGGGTTACGGTACCGTGGGCAGCCTCATACTCGTAGTTGCCGTCAGGGCTAACCAGCACGCTGGTCATCATAGCCAGTGAACCGAAGGCGGTGCTGACCATGTCGCTCATCACGTCGCCGTCATAGTTCTTGCAAGCCCAGATGTAACCACCCTTGCTGCGGATCACGCGAGCAACAGCGTCGTCGATCAGGGTGTAGAAGTATTCCAGACCCAACTTCTCGAATTCAGCCTTGTAGTTCTGCTCGTAAACCTCCTCAAAGATGATGCGGAACTGAGCGTCATACTTCTTGCTGATGGTGTCCTTGGTCGAGAACCACAGATCCTGCTTGGTGTCGATAGCATACTTGAAGCAGCTGTGAGCAAACGAACGGATGGACTTGTCCAGGTTGTGCATGCCTTGGAGGACGCCCTCGCCCTTGAACTCGTGGATCACGATCTCCTCGTGCTTACCGCTAACGCCGTCAAAGACCAACTTGGCGGTACCGGGCTCGTCGGCACGCAACTCAACGCTCTTGTAAACGTCGCCATAGGCGTGACGAGCGATGGTGATGGGCTTCTCCCAGTTCTTTACAACGGGGTGGATGCTCGGGATGGTGATGGGAGCGCGGAATACGGTACCGTCGAGGATCGAACGGATGGTGCCGTTGGGGCTCTTCCACATCTCGTGCAGCTTGTACTCGTCCATACGCTTCAGGTTGGGCGTGATGGTGGCGCACTTCACGGCAACACCATACTTCTTGGTAGCCTCGGCAGCCTCGACGGTGATCTTGTCACCAGTCTCGTCGCGCTTTACCAGACCCAGGTCATAGTACTCACTCTTGAGGTCAACAAACGGAAGAATCAGGTCGTCCTTAATCATCTTCCACAGGATGCGGGTCATCTCGTCGCCGTCCATCTCCACGATGGGGGTCGTCATCTTAATTTTTTCCATTTTAATTGAATAAAATCAGTTGCGTTTATAAATGATTGATAAATTGTTGTTTTTTGTGTTTTGTAGTTCAGTGAGCAGGTCTCTAACCCCTAACCACTAAACTCTAAACTTCTGGTTCTGGGAGAACCCCAGAACCAGAATAGATATTACTTCTTCTGCGATGCGTAGAAGTTCATCAGGCAGCCCTCGGCCAGGATGGTGCGCTCGTCCTGGGTCAGGTTCTGGAAGTACAGGTGCAGGTCATGCACGCCGTCGGCTGCGATAACCTTGGCATCGATTTCCTCCTTGCCACTGACGATGGCCTCACGGATGCCGGGAACAAATACCATGTCACCGGGGTTGTAGTTGAACTCAACATCGGCAGCGATGGTGAAGGGAACGATACCCCAGTTGATGCAGTTGCTGCGGTAACGCTTGGTGGCGTACTCGTAGCAGATGTTGGCGTCGCCGCCGAGCACCTTCTGGCACGATGCGGCCTGCTCACGTGCAGAACCGTCACCGGGCTTGTGGGCGAATACGCAAGAACCAAACGAGGTGTTGTCGGCGCTAGCGCCTACCTTGGCCAGAGCGTCGAGCACGTGCTGCGGGCACTTGCCGTCGCGGCGCTCGTGATCCTGCTCCTGGATGCGCTTGCTCAGGCCAACGTACTCAGGCACGCGGCGTGACAGGGCGAACTCAGAGAGCTTCAGCGGGTTCGAGCGGTAGCTCGAGGTCTCACCGCTGGGGATCAACTCGTCGGTGGTGGTTACGCTGTCGTGGATAACGGCTGCCAGCTCGAGCAGCATGTTGTCCTCCATGCGGTACATCTTGGGCCAGTCCTTGATGTTGGGACCATAGCGCAGCTCGACGTCGGCCTCGGCCTTGCCGTAGCCGTAGTATACGCGACGCTCATAGATCTTGGCGTCATACTCGTAGGGCTTGTGGTCGTCGGTGTAGTCAACGTCGGTGGCAGCGGTGATGACACCTCCGTTAGCTGCGGTGGCAGCAATCGAGCGGGCATCCATCAGGGCAACCAGCGAGATCTGACCCTGGCCGGGCTTGGAACCCTCGCGGTTGGGGAAGTTGCGGGTGGTGTGGCGGATTGACAGACCATTGTTGCTGGGCACGTCGCCGGCACCGAAGCAAGGACCGCAGAAGGCGGGCTTGATGATCGTACCGGTCTCGAGCAACTCCTCAACGATGTGCTGACGAACGGCTGCCATGTAGACGGGAACCGACTGGGGATAAGCGCTCATGGTGAAGTAGTCGTTACCGATGCTCTTGCCGCGCATGATGCTGGCAGCAGCGCTCAGGTTGTCATAGGTACCGCCCGAGCAACCGGCGATGATACCCTGATCGGCCTGTACCTTACCGTCCTTCATCACCTTGTCAACGAGGTCACACTGCACCTTGTCGCCAAAACGCTTCTTGGTGTCCTCCTCGACCTTGCGCAGAATCTCGACGGGATTGGCCTGCAGCTCGTGGATGGTAAAGGCGTTGCTGGGGTGGTAGGGAAGGGCAATCATGCACTCCTGAGTGCTCAGATCGATCTTGATCATGCTGTCATAGTAAGCCACTTCACCGGGTTGCAGCACGCGGAAGTCCTCGGGACGCTTGTGGATCTCGTAGTGGTGCTTAACCTCGTCATCAGTAACCCAGATCGAGCTCAAGCAGGTGGTCTCGGTGGTCATGATGTCGATGCCGTTACGGAAGTCGATGGGCAGGTTCTTCACGCCAGGACCGGCAAACTCGAGGACCTTGTTCTTTACAAAGCCGCTCTCAAAGGTGGCCTTAACCAGCGAGATGGCAACATCGTGGGGACCTACACCCTTGCGGGGAGCACCTTCCAACCACACGAGGACAACCTCGGGAGCGTTGATGTCCCAAGTGTTGCGCAGCAGCTGCTTCACGAGCTCACCACCGCCCTCGCCGACGCCCATATTACCGAGCGAACCGTAGCGGGTGTGGCTGTCGCTACCCAGGATCATGTTACCGCACTTCACCATGGCCTCGCGGGCAAACTGGTGGATGACGGCCTGGTTGGCAGGAACGTAGATGCCGCCATACTTCTTGGCAGCCGAGAGACCGAACACGTGGTCATCCTCGTTGATGGTGCCACCGACAGCGCACAGCGAGTTGTGGCAGTTGGTCATAGCATAGGGCAGGGGGAACTTCTCGAGACCACTGGCACGAGCAGTCTGGATGATGCCCACGTAGGTAATGTCGTGTGACATCATGGCATCGAAGCGGATGCGCATTTTCTTACCCTTGCTGCCATCTACGTCGTGAGAGCGCAGGATGCCGTAGGTGATGGTGTTCTCACGAGCCTCGTCAGGCGTGGGAAGACCAGTAGCATCAGTGCGAATTTCGTTACCGTTGATTAAGTAAACTCCTTGTTTGATTAATTCTACCATGATAAAATCTAAATGTTAATTGATATATAGAGTGATTAATTCAATATCGAGTGAATAAATAATGTGAGCGCAACCATGTCAGCACTGCCACCAGGAGAGATGTTGCGGCCAACGTAGTCGCGATTCATCTCCTCCATGCCAGTGGTGCTGTAGCTGGTCAGCAGCGCGGCAGCTTCTTGCTTCACCTGCTGGGCCTGGTCATAGCCCACGCGGTGGATAACGTTGGTGTCATCGAGCTGGCTCATGATGAGCAGCAGCAGGCGGTGGCGCGCAGTGGCGGGGTCCTGCTCCAGATAACCGCGATAGGCAGGAAGCCAGCTACTGAATAGCTGCGCATAGCCTCCCTTGGCCAGGTCGAGCGCTCCTGCCACGTGATGGGCATTCACGGCCTTGTTGCCGTGAGTGCCTGCTGTGGGGGCAAATTGCGAGGCAACCTGCATGATGATTTCCCTCAACTGCTTGCTGCTCACGATGCCGTCGCGAGCCATGCACCAGCTGGCGGCCAGTGTGGTCAGCCCCATCGCAAACAGGGCGCCGCGGTGGGTGTTCACACCGCCAGTGGCATTGAGCATTGCCTTCTCGGCCTCGATGCCGGTGCGGCGCGTGGCCGTGGCATCGGGTAAATCGTAATTGTCGCCGCAGCGGTATCCGTCGAGTGCCAACTCCACCATGTAGGGGGCCAGCGCATCGATGCTGCGGGTCATCAGCGCCATGTCCATATCCTGGTGGGCGCCATTGTCGTGGCGGTCGACCAGACCGGGCTTGGGCGTGGTATCGAGTTCGGCACGCAGGGCATCACATGCCAGGTGGGCGATGAGATAGGGCTCAGTGGTCTGGGGCACCAGCGCGGCAGCGTTGGTCAGGGAACCGCAAGCTAGCGCTTGTCGCATGCGTGAGGCGCTCACGGGCTCTCCGTCAAGCACCAGGCGCTCGATGGTTTCGACCTGGATGCCACGCTGCGGTAATTGCTCCAGCATGAGCTCGTTGTATCGGGCCGTCAGCGCATCGATGGGCTCGCTGCCCACGTATCGTGTCGTCACTCCCAGGGCAGGAGCGATGTGGCGTGCAAACAGGTCCAGGTCCAGCGTGATGTGGGTATCGGTGGCGTCAGTAACCTGCTTGAGAAAATAGGTGGGGAAGGTCAACTCGCTGATTGCGTAGTCGCTTCCCTCAACCACCACGACGTTGTCTAACCCCTTGCATCCGGCCTGTATCATCGCCAGGCGCTCTGCGTAGCTGAAGGTCGAACGGTCCTCGCGCACAGCAATGACATAGAGCGTCGACGCTGCGGCAGCGGCTTGCTTGACTAGGTAGAGGTGGCCCAGAGTGAAGGGGTTGGCATTCATCACGATGGCTGCAGCGCCATCAGGACGGTTACCCCGCATGCCGCGCAGGTAGCTCGTGTAGGCACCGATGCCTCTCACGCCATTCTCCATCAAGATAGCTTGTGGAGCACTGGCGATGATTGTGAACCCCATGCTCTGGAAGATGGCGCTGTTGCCAGGCTTGGTGTAGACCTTGACAGTAGCTGATCCGTGTTGCGTGGCCATGCCGATGAGGTGGCTGATCAAGCGATTGCTCAATCCTGTCTCGCGAGCCGCTTCGCCCACGGCTATGCACTTGATAACGTTGCCCTGCAACCCCCCGCCGGCGATGATGTTGCCATCCTCATCGGTGACGGCAGCATAGTAGTCCACGTCCTCCAAGCGCAGGCCACTGTCGGCAAGAAAGCGCTCCACCCGGGTCCTGTTGGACTTGAGCGAAAGCGGCATGTCGCAGATTTCAAAGTTGTTATCGTACATAGTCGTTGACCAGTTTCTCAATGTGTGCCATCAGCTCTTGTTGCGTGTGGCTATGGTTGCGCATGCACCAGCGGGATTCGTGTTCACACAGCAGGCATCGGCGAGGCTCGCCACCGACAGCCTGGCGGCTGATGGGCATGCCATCGTCACCCATGACATCAATGTCGAACAGCCGCCCAAGCGGGTGGCTGTCTTCAATATCACAAGTCACACGTTTGGTCTCGAGGGCTGGCAAATCGGTGATGAGATAGGCCTCATAGCCGGTCTGCAGGTCCCTAGCGCGTGTCGCCTGCACGTGTTCGCCCAGTCGGTCGAGCAGGGCGGTCACGGCCGCTTGTGCGGTAACTACCGAGTAGAGATTACGCTTGACGCTGCCAGGCATCACCACCGTCAGGCACACCAGGGTGCGGCCAGGGTGTTGCTGTAGCAACTGCTGCTGTAACGCGTGACGGTTGTCACGACTTTGCAGTAGGGCGTCGAGCGTAATCTCCATCGCTAGTTTCTTATAGTTTTATGGGCTTGTTCTCAATTGATTGTGAGAGATTAGCCCACAATGTTCTTGATAACATCCTGAACGGAACCGTCGCGGTTGAGCACGACACCGACAACCTTGTCGCCGAAGGGCAGGGGAGCGGGATCGCCGATAATCGAGCGGGCCTTGGCAGCCAGGTCGTGGATGTCCACGATGTTCAGGCCGGCAGCCTCCAGACGCTCCTTGATCTCGGGACGGTTGGGGTTAACAGCGATACCATACTCGGTAACGACAACGTCAACGTTGCTGCCCGGGGTGATCAGCGTGGTTACCTCGTCAACGACGCAGGGGATGCGGCCGCGCAGCAGCGGGCAAACGATGACTGACAGGGCGCTGTCCTGAGCGGTGTCGGGGTGACCGCCGATGGCACCGCGGATGATACCGTCGCTGCCGACGAGCACGTTCACGTTGAAGTTGACGTCAACCTCGAGGGCCGACAGGATGACAACATCCAGGAAGTGGGTTGCTGAACCCGGCTCCAGCATGGCGGCATACTCGTTGGCCGACACGCACTTGTGCAACGGGTCGTTCATCAGCGACTCGGCAGCTACCTTGTCAAACGACTGAACGTCGATCAGACGGCCGATCAGGCCTTCCTGATGCAGCTTGACCATGTGGCTGGTGATGCCACCGAGGGCGAAGCTGGCCTTGATGCCCTTGTCGATCATGCCCTGGCGCAGGTACTTGGTCACGGCGAGCGAAGCACCGCCCGAGCCAGTCTGCAGTGAGAACCCGTTCTCAAAGTAGCCACTGTTCATGACCACCTTGGCAGCCTGCTTGGCCAGCAGGATGTCGCGGGGGTTCTTGGTGTCACGGATGGCACCCGAGGAGATCTTGCTCGAGTCACCTACCGAGTCAACAACGACAACATAGTCCACGTCGGCCTCGCTGATGGCGTTGTGCTGGTTGGGATAGTTAACCAGGTCGTCGGTGAGGATGACGGTCTTGTCGGCATACTTGGCATCGGGGAGGGCATAGCCCAGAGAACCGCAGATGCTCTTGGCATTCTCGCTGGTCGAGAAACCGGCAGCGTTGCCCATGGGGTCACATGACGAGGCGCCCAGGAAGGCGACATCGATGTGCAGCTCACCACTCTTGATGGCATAGCCGCGCGAACCGTGGCTGCGGAAAATGACGGGCTTCTCCATCAGGCCGTGCGATACCTCGGTGGCGAGGGCACCGCGCAGACCGCTGGTGTGCAACTGGGTGATAACACCGTTCTTGATGTGCTCGATCAGGGGCTCATGCACGTCGATAAGGCTCGAAGAAGCCAGGGTCAGGTTTTTGAAACCCATTTCGGCGAGTTTTGCCACTACCATGTTGATCACCTTGTCACCGCCGCGGAAGTGGTGGTGGAACGAAATGGTCATACCGTCCTTCAGGCCGCTCTTCTTGATGGCTTCCTCGAGGGTAACCACCTTGTTGCACTTGTGCTGCAACTCGAAACGGGGGGTCGGATCTTTTTTCATCTTGGAGTCGTTATAGACTTCCTTATTCATCTGCTTTGCAACCTCTGCAATCTGGGCTGCTCTATCTTTGATACTGTTCATGCTAAGTCCTCCTTTGTCAAGATGCCCGACGCGATGGCCAGGTCGATGGTACGTTGTGCTCTGATAACCACGGGGCGGTCAACCATTTTGCCGTTAACGGCAATAACGCCACTGCCGCGCTTCTCGGCTTCCTTGATAGCGGCGAGGATGGTCTTGGCCTTCTCAATCTCTTTCTCCTTGGGAGCGAAAATCTCGTTGACAACCTCGATTTGGCGGGGATTGATGATGGACTTGCCGTCGAAGCCCATAGCCTTGATCATCTCCACCTCGCGACGGAAGGTGTCCATGTCGTTGAGGTTGCTGAACACGGTGTCAAGAGCGTCGATGCCGGCAGCACGGGCTGCAGTCACGATGCACTGGCGAGCCATTTGCAGTTCCATGCCGAAGAAGGGCGAGTCGCCCGTCGTGCGCTGTGCCTTCAGGTTAGCGCAGTAGTCCTCGGCGCCCAGGGCGATACCCATCATGCGCTTGCTAGCTGTTGCGATAGCATAGGCGTTGAGTGCGCCCAGTGTGCTCTCGATGGCGGCCATGATCTGGGTGCGGCCCACGCAGCCCAGCTCGGTCTCCACCTTGATGATTTCCTGCTCAAGCTCCACTACCTCCTCGGCGGTCTCGGTCTTGGGCATGCGGATGACGTGAACGCCAGCCTTTACCACTGCCTCAACGTCCTTCTTGCCATAAGGGGTGCTCAGCGGGTTGATACGTACCACCATCTCGGTCTTGCCGTAGTCGATGGTCTTGAGTGCGTTGTGAACGAGCAGACGCGCTGCGTCCTTCTCGGCCATCGACACGGAGTCTTCGAGGTCGAGCATGATTGAGTCGGGACCGTAGATGTGAGCGTCGGCCATCATTCCCGGGTTGTTACCAGGGACAAACATCATTGTTCTTCTGAGTCGTTGCATAACAATTTTCTCGTTTTTAGATGGTTTTTTGTGTTAATTAGTCGGCCCACACGTCTTTGCCGGTTGCGCGAACGGCGGCTGCCGTCACGCGGGCGCGGATGGTGCAGTCCAGGGCTCCCTTGTCCGTGGCTTTCACCTCGGCTTGGTCGATGCCCAGGCCCTGCAGGGTCTCGGTGATAACTTTCTTGATTTGGTCGCCAAACTGGTAGGCTACCGTGCTGTCAAGATCAATGTGCAGTCCAGCGTTGTCGTTGGGCGCAATCTGGATGAAAATGTCGCCGGATTCGAGCGTTCCGGCCATTGCCGTTTTGATCTCCATTTGTTAGATTAAAAAAACGTTTTTAGTTATTAATAAAAGTTCGTTAATGTAGTCAATTAGTTAGTCGCTTAAAAAGCGCTCAAAATTAGGTATTATTTTATTATTGGCAAAATATTTTCGGGATATTTTTTTGACACCTCACACTGCAATCAAATGCCCTAGTTTTTAGGCGGTTTGAAAAGCTCGGTTTTCAAGTTGCAAATGTGAGAAATGACGCCAAAACCGACTTTTTATCTTTCACTTTGTCAGTTTTGTCCGCTTTTGATGAATTTCGATATTAGAAACTCTTGGGGAGCGCCTTCAGGCGTTGGTCAAGCGGCTTGACGTAGTAGCGGTGGATGAGCCATGCGGTTATCACGAGGATGGTGTTCTGCACCATAAAATACAAGACGGGATGCTGGTCCACTCCTGCCATGACACACAGCGGCTTGAACAGGAAGAAGATGACAATCTGCAGGATATAGATTTCAAATCCTATTTGGGACAGCACGGGGAGCGGTTGCATGGATAACAGTCTGGAAATCAGCCCTGGCCTGTTGCTGGTGAGCACAAAGGGGGTGAACAGTGCCACAATGGCCGGCGCGTGGACGCAGAAGGCCCTGAAGCAGTGCTCGAACCAGTAGTTTTTCTCTATCCAGTAGAGCGCGGCAAACAGCAGCACGCCAGCTGCCTCGACACATGTGGACCGGGCGGGTGTCAGCCTGGCTTGCAGGCGTTTCCAGCCTGCGGTCGTGGTGATGTTATAGATAATGATACCAGCGGCGAAATCCAGTAAACGGATGGGTGGGAACAGATACAGGTGGTAGAAACTCAGGAACTTGCTTTCGGACTGCAGATCGTGGGTGTATCCTCCCACAAGTTCCAGTATGAGCAACGCAATGAGCATCACGACCTGCCAGGCGATCGCCAGCCGTCTTAACAACCTGACCACCAGCGGAGCCATCAGGTACAAGAAGAATAGGTCGCACACAAACCAGGCTACGGCATTGTAGCCAAAGTAGTAATGAGAGTCGGGAATCCACGTGTTGAGCATGGTCAGGTGACCAAGCAATACGCTGGGCGACAACCCGATAATGCCATCCCACACGACCATTGAGACATAATTGATGATGAGTGACAGGACGAAGAGCGGGTAGAGCTTGGCCAGCTTGTTCCACATGAACCGGGCGTGGTCTTTCAGCCCGTAGGAATTGTCAAACCGATGGAACATGGCAGTAAAGAAACCGCTATACACAAAGCAGAAGCTCACACACAAGCTGTTCATCATGTTGGCATCATCTACCCACAGATGGCCCATAACCACAGCAATGATCGCGAAGAGTTGCAGTGAAGCAAGAGGTTGAAAATAGTTGCGTCTTGTGTCCATTGGTTCAGTGCTTGTTTTGTTGCTGCAAATGTAGGCATTTTTTCTCGATTCGCTATAAGAATGATGCGGGCGATTGTGTGACAGTGGTAATCTCATGGAGGGGTATGGTGGCCCATCATCGGCTCGGCAGCGATGGCAGGGGCATCCTGATCGCCCGTCGGCTGCGCATATTGGCGTGGTGCCGCATGGATTTGTTCCAGCACGATGCGGCTCATGATCAGGTCCAGTTTTCGCAGTGTGTCCATGCGCCGTTTGGATGTGAGCTGGCACTCCCAGATGACGATCACGTTCCATCCCGCGGCTTGTAGCAGGGCTTGGTTGCGGGCATCGCGCTCGCGATTGCGGTCAATCTTTTCCTGCCAGAACTGGGCATTGGTCGCTGGCCGCCGCTTGTTGCAGTCGTGCCCGTGCCAGAAACAGCCGTTGACCAGTATTACCGTCTTCCATTTTCTCATCACGATGTCGGGGCGTCCTGGTAATGACTTGACATAGAGCCTATAACGGAATCCTTGGCGCCACAACCAGCGGCGCACCACCAGTTCGGGTTTAGTGTCGCGTCCCCTGATGCGGCTCATGCAACGATGCCGCTGTTCCGGTGTCATTCTGTCGGCCATGCTTACTGCAAAGTTACTATTTCCCGGTCAACAGACAAGCCTTGCCTGGGATTTTTTTGAGTAGAAAATAGCAGCCGTGTTGGGTTAATTGCAGAAAATGTATTATCTTTACACTCCCAAATACAATAAAGAAGGAAATCATGAAATTCAGCGAAGTCCTCGGCAATGAGCAAGCTATTGCCCAGTTGCGGCACATGATCGACAGCGACCGCTTGCCTCATGCCTTACTGCTATATGGCGACCCGGGCGTGCCCAAGTTGGGCCTGGCAATGGCAGCTGCACAGTACCTGCATTGCAGGAACCACGTTGATGGCGACTCGTGTGGAGTGTGCCCCATGTGCCGTCAGCACCAGTCCTTTAACCAGGTGGATACCCACTATAGCTATCCGTTCACTAACCGTAAGGGTGACAGTTCCAACCCCTGTGATGCTGATGACTACATCGACGAGTGGAGGGAATTTGTCTCGAAATATCCTGTTGAGGACTACCAGGCATGGCTGGGGTTGCTCAAGAATGAGAACGCTCAACCTCAGATATTTGTCCGTGAGGCCGACAGCATCATGCGCAAGATGACTTTGAGCGCCTATACGGCGAAGTATAAGGTCTTAATCATGTGGCTACCCGAGAAACTGAAGGACGAGGCGGCCAACAAGTTGCTGAAACTCATCGAGGAGCCTTATGACGATTGTAAGTTCATCTTCGTCAGTGATAATGAGAAAGGCATTCTGGGTACCATCTTGTCGAGGTGCCAGCGCATAGAGTTGCGCCGCCCCTCCACGCCGATGGTCGCTCAGTATCTTGCCAGCCGCTATGGCATGGACATGCAGGATGCACTCGCTCTTGCGGCACCGGCCGACGGAAACGTCAATATGGCCGAGCGTATGGTGCAGACGGGCAGTGAGTTCCATGAGTTCCGTGAGCGTTTCATCGAGTTGATGCGCCTGTCCTATCAGCATGACCTGGTTAAACTCAAGGCCTGGAGCGAGGCGGTTGCCGACATGAAACGCGAGAAGTCTCGCCGATTCCTTGACTATGCTATCCGTCAGGTTCGTGAGAATTTCATCTACAACCTGCATAACCCCGAGCTTAATTACCTCACGAGAGAGGAGGAGGCTTTCTCGACCCGTTTCTCTCCGTTCATCAATGAGCGCAACGTCGAGGGTATTGTCAGCGAGATGGAGCGTGCCAGTGCCGATATCGCAGGCAATGGTAACGCCAAGATTGTCTTGTTCGACTTGACGATACGCCTCTCGATTCTTATCAGGAAATAATCTTACTTGACATCAAGCAACAGATATGAACAATACGCCATTCTTGCAGCAAGTGGCCTGCCATTACCTTGGGGCACAAGATATTGAGGACTATTGCTTTGTCTTTCCCAACCGCCGTGGCGGTCAGTTCTTTGCCCACTACCTGCGCCAGATGCTGGTGGCCGAGGACCTGAAGCGGCGCCAGGTGCGCCCCCATCTCATGCCCTGTGTGACGTCGGTCAACGACCTGCTCGCCGAATTGACTGGTACCAGTGTCGCAACCGATATCGAGATGATGTTTGCCCTGTATGAAGCCTACTGTAAGGCAATGGGCGACAAGGCGCAGGAGTTCGATCAGTTTGTCTACTGGGCGCAACTCATTATCAGCGATTTTAATGACATCGACAAGTCGCTGAGCGATGCTGTAGAGATTTACCGCATTCTGGACGATCTGCATAGCCTGGGAAGCAATTACTTGTCGCCCGAGGTGCAGGAGCAGGTCAAGAGGATATTTGGTGACGGACTGTTTCTGTCGTTCTTCGATTCGTCGGCCGAGGCCGACTTGTGGCAGCGCCGCACCCAGGCCCAGTCTGGCAAGGATGGCGAGGTGCGTCAGGAGTTCATGAGCTTGTGGAACAATTTGGCAACGATCTACCGCTACTACCATGAGGCTCTTGCTGACAAGGGGCTCGTCTCCCCTGGCAAACAGTTGCGTATGGCTGCCGAGGTGTCACGGCTCGATTACCGATACCGCAGGTTGGTCTTTGTGGGCTTTGGCGTCCTGTCGGCCGCCGAGGTCAAGCTGCTGGACCGCTTCAATCAGGACGGGAATGCCGATTTCTGGTGGGACAATGCGGGGCTGGACCAGTTGCTCAGCAAAGCTCCACATGATCCCGGCGCTGTGCTCATCGATGGCTATTGCAAGCGCTTCAAGGCCAAACCGCTTGAGCCGTTGCAGCATGAAGGCCAGACGCTGCGTGTCGTGTCCGTCCCCTCGGGAGTGGGGCAGGCAAAAATCGCCTTTGATGAGGTGGTGCGCATGTGGGGTGGCAAGCGGCAGAGCAGTGGCATCGACACTGCGATTGTGCTCCCCGACGAGAACCTGCTGGTGCCTCTATTGCACTCGGTGCACGATGCTAGTACTCTTAACGTCACGCTGGGTTATCCCTTGCGCAGCTCGGGCATCGTGTCGCTCATGCACATTGTTGCCCGTCTGCATCATCAGGCTGCTAGGGAGGATGCCGAATGGACTTATTACCGCGAGGACGTGTTCGATATCCTGTCTCACCCGCTCATCAAGACCTTTTTTACCGATGAATCTCTCGCCATGGTGGCGCGCCTCTCGGTCACTAACCGCTTCAGGATTCCCGCAAGTGAGTTCGCCTCATTGAGTTTCCATGACCTGTTCACACCGGCGATGGACAGCAGCGAGGCTAGCACGGAACAGCAACAGCAGTGCGATTATCTGGACCGCCTGTCGGCTTTCTGCAATCTGTTGATGGACAGGATGACCCGTGCCACCGTCAGTCAGGAAGGGAATTCTGATGAGGGCAGCGTTGAGGGTGGACAGACCGTTGAGTTGCCCTTGCAGCAGGCTTTCTTGACGATGTATACCGATGTGCTCAATCAGCTCAAGCACTCGCTCGCGGGCAACACCCGACCCCTGCTGCGCTCCACGGTGTTTTACCTGATTGACCGACTCGCCTCGGCAGCGATAGTCCCCTTCACGGGCGAACCGCTGCGCGGCTTGCAGGTCATGGGCCTGCTCGAGACGCGCGGCCTGGATTTTGACAATATTGTGATCCTGTCGATGAATGAGCGGATATTTCCACGTCATCGCAGCATCAACTCGTTTATTCCCAACTATATCCGTCGTGCCCATGGCATGTCCACCATCGAGCAGCAAGAAGCGATCATGGCATACAACTTCTATCGGTTACTGAACCGTTCGCGTAACGTGACGATGGTCTATGACTCCAGCGTGCAGGCGTTGGGCTCCTCGGAGCGGTCACGCTACATCACGCAGCTCGAGCAGGTCTATGGCAGGAAACTGGACTATATTGAAGTCAATCCTGTCGTCGAAACCTCATCGGCAGTGAGCATAGTTGCCCCCAATAAGGGCTATGAGGACCTGCGTAAGCGTTACCTGAAGCACCACAACTATGCCACCGACTGGTATTTGTCGGCCAGCGCCATCAACAAGTATGTCTTGTGCCCGCTGCAGTTCTATCTGCATTATGTCCAGGGCCTAAACGATGACAGTGAGACTGGCGACTTCATGGACTCGAGCACCTTTGGCACAATCGTGCACGACACGCTCGACGATTGCTACTATAGCCAGCAGTCAAGAGAACGCGGCGGACTCATCGATGAGGATTACATTAAGTGGTTTGAGAAGCAAGCCCTTGAGAGATGTATCGAGCTGAATATCAAGAAGACTTACCTGCATGTGCCCCAAGAAAAGCTGGCCACCGATACCGCCAAGCTGCGTGGCGATGCGCTCATGCTGGTCGATACCATCAGGAGTTATGTCAAGTTTGTGCTGGATTATGACCTTGACAAGATCAGGAGTGAGGGCCCGTTTACCGTTCTCGAGTGCGAGACGACCCACAATCGGGAACAGGTGGAAATGAATGGAGTCAAGTTTAACTTTACCTATAAGCCAGACCGTGTGGACCGTCTCAGCGATGGCACGGTGCGCATCGTGGATTACAAGACTGGTAGCGACGAGACCCGGTTTGCTAGCCTGGACGATGTGTTCGTCGCCGGTAAAAACAAGCACCGGTCAGCCATCCTGCAGTTGTTCCTCTACAGCTATGCCTATCTCCATGAGTTCCCTGAAGTGGAAAAAGTGACGCCGCTCATCTACAAGGTGTCATCCATGCAGCAGAGCGGCGTGTGGTGGAAGCCTGGTAAGTACGATGACCCCGAGCAAGTAACCTTCTCGCTCGATGCAGGAGACGAACGCAGTCAGCAATTTATCTCACGCATGGCTGCAATCCTTCAGGATATGTTCTCCAAGGGGTTTGAGCAGTGTCAGGAGGACGGGTATGCCTGCAAGTATTGCCGATTCCTGGACTTCTGCCGCCGCATGCCAGCCAAGAAGGACGACTATTAGTCGTCGTTAGGCGGTGTGTCGTCATGCCGGCTATTGTGCCGGGCAATATCAGCATTCAGGCGGTCTTCGTCATCTTGGGTCCACAGGGGATTGTCATCCTCTTCCCAGTCAAAGGCATCGTCGATCGGTGTGGGGTCGTCAAAGCCAAAGAAAGCATCGTCGGTAAACTCATGCAGCTCGCGGCCTTCCTTCTTGGTAGGGCGGCCCATGCCGCGCTGGCGGTTGACAAAGCCGTCGATTTTGACCATCTCGAGCAGGCGCAGTTGATCAGCGCTAGTAATGTTCTTGAGATAGAGTGGAACCAGCTTGGCACCCACGCGGTTATTGAGCAATGCGATGACTTCAAAGGTGTAGGTTACAGGAGGCTTGCGCACGTCGATGCGGTCACCCACCTTGATATTGTGTGATGGCTTGACGGGCATGCCGCCGATGGTTACGCGTCCCAGTTTACAGGCCGTTGTGGCGATAGTGCGCGTCTTGAACACGCGTGTGGCCCACAACCACTTGTCGATTCTCACTTCCTTCATTCTGCAGTATTCAATCTCATCAGTCTTTAGGAGTTAGGAGTTAGGAGTTAGGAGTTTGTCTCTTCTAAAACCTAGAGCCTAAAGCCTAAAGTAAAGCCTATTTATTATTATAATTGTTCATCGCAAATGTTACCCCTGACAGGCAGAAGGCCTTGATGGCGTCGATGGCGACTTTGGCGCGCTCGGGTAGAACTGCAAGCTCCTCGGGGGTGGGGTAGCCCAGCACATAGTCCACTTGGGCTCCAGGCGGGAAATCATTGCCAACGCCAAACCGCAGCCGGGCCCATTGTTGGCTCTGCAGCATATCGGTGATATTCTTCAGGCCGTTGTGTCCGCCATCGGCCCCCTTGGGACGGATGCGTATCTGGCCAAAGGGCAGGGCGATATCGTCAACGATGACGAGCAGGTGGTCAAGGTCGATCTTTTCCTTGATCATCCAGTACCTAACCGCCTCGCCGCTCAGGTTCATGTAGGTCGATGGCTTCAGGAGCACCAGTTGCTGGTTCTTGAGGCGCATCTCAGCCACAGCGCCATAGCGTTGTGTGCTATAAACAATATTGGATGCCTCGGCGAGAGCATCCAATATTGTAAATCCTATGTTGTGGCGGGTCCCCTGGTACTCGGTACCAATATTTCCCAGTCCGACAATGAGATACTTCATAGGTTGTGTGGAATGTATTGCAACAAGCAGGCCGTTGCAATATCATGGGTTGAACTTTATTCGGCAGCAGCCTCGCCTTCAGCAGCCTCGCCTTCCTCCTCGGTAACAGCGTTAGCGGCAGCACGGGTGGTGCGAACGCCAGCAATTACCAGGTCGGCAGCGCTAACGAGCTCGATGTTGTCGAACTTGCAGTCGCGAACCTTGATGGTCTTGCCAATCTCCAGGTTGTCCACGTTGAGGATGATGGTCTCGGGAATGTCCTTGTACAGGCCCTTAACCTTCACCTTCTTCATGCTCAGGTAGAGCTTACCACCAGCCTTAACACCGACGGCGTGACCCTCGAGATGAACGGGGATAGAAACAACAACGGGCTTGTCATCAGTAACCTCGAGCAGGTCCATGTGCAGCACGGCGTCGCTCACGGGGTGGAACTGAAGGTCCTTCAGCACGGCCTTGCGGGTCTGGCCGTCATAGGTCAACTCGATAACATACACGTCAGTGCTGTAGATGAGCTTGCGCACGTCGGCGAAGTTCACTACCAGGTCAGTGGTGATGATACCCTTGCCGTCACGGCCGATAGCTACGACCTTCTCGCCAGCCAGCAGCTTGCCATTGTAGTTACCATCCTTGTCGAGCTCAACGAGCTTGCCGCCATTGAGGACAACGGGAATCTTGTTCTCCTTGCGGAGGGCCTTAGCGGCCTTCTTGCCGAGGTCAGTACGAGCCTCTGCGTTCAATTGATAAGTCTTCATTTTTTAATAAATTGTGTTACTCAAAATTAAAGTAATTGGTTATAAAAACGCTCCCTTTAATTTCCCATCACACTGGAAAACTTGTGCAAATCGAATGCAAATGAACTTGTTCGGATTTGCTGAGATGCAGCCAAGTTTATGGAAAACTTGTGCAAATCGAATGCAAATGAACTTGTTCAGATTTGCTGAGATGCAGCCAAGTTTATGGAAAACTTGTGCAAATCGAATGCAAATGAACTTGTTCAGATTTGCTGAGATGCAGCCAAGTTTATGGAAAACTTCAAAAAAGCGCGGCAAAGTTACAACATTTTTCTCAGCTGACAATGCTTAGGATGATAAAAGTTTCTCAAAATCACGGTTTTCACCTTACATTTTCCCTTCCATAAACAAGCGCCAGCACCCGTTGGGGGCACTGGCGCAGTTTATCGAGACAGCGTCTCTCGCTGTAGTCGAGAGATTAGTCGACGTTGAGGTTGACGCGCTTCAGATCGATGGCCTTGAGGTCCTTGTTGGCAGCAGCGAGGAACTGAGCAACAGTCTCCTTGTTCTCGCCAGCCTCGTAGATCTGCTCCATCAGGACGTTCTCCTGGTAGAACTTGTTCAGGCGACCCTGTGCGATGTTCTGAATCATCTGCTCGGGCATGTTGGCCTCCTTCTGCTTGGCGGTCTCGTCCATGAGCTTCAGAGCCTGGGCAACCTGCTCCTCGGTCATGTAACCCTTACGGATGGCCTCGTCGCGGTGCTCCTCGGTAGCGCAGTAGTAGGGGTTGAAGCCTGCCTTCTTGAGGGCATTCTCAACGGCCTTGCTTACCTGCTCAGCACGGGTCTTGTCGATAGCCATGCGCAGCTCCTCGTCGATAGTCTCCTGGGGAATCTGCTCGCGGGTGGCCTTGATGGGATTCATCGAGGCAACCTGCATGGCTATAGCCTTGGCTACGTCCTCAGCCACGTTCTCCTGATTGAAGGCAACAGCAGCTGCCAGCATACCATTGAAGTGGTTGTAAACGACGGTCGAGGGGGCGTTCAGGCACTCGTAAGCGCCCAATTCCATCTTCTCGCCAGTGATACCGCTCAGGACGGTGATCTGCTCGCTCACGCTCTTACCATCCATCTGGAGGGCATTGAGCTCGTCGAGGGTAGCGGGCTTCTGGGCCATAGCGAGGTCCAGGATGCTCTTGGCGAGGGTGACAAACTTCTCGTTCTTGGCAACGAAGTCGGTCTCACACTTGAGGGCGATGATGGCAGCGAACTTGCCGTCGGTCTTGCCGATGGCGATGCCCTGGGCTGCCTGACGGTCTTCACGCTTGGCGGCGATGGCCTGGCCGCGCTTGCGGATCAGCTCCATAGCCTTGGTGATGTCGTTGTCGCTCTCGATGAGCGCCTTCTTGCAGTCGCTCAAGCCTGCGCCGGTCATGTCGCGCAGTTTCTTGATGTCATTGATGGTTACAGCCATAATTCTGTTTTGATTAACTAATTGGTTAGTTGTTATTTTTTGGAATTATTCCTCGATTACTCCTCGGCCTTGGGAGCCTCCTCGGCCTTGGGAGCGTCCTCGGCAGCAGCGGCGGGACGGCGAACACGCTGACGGCGGGGCTTGGGAGCCTCTTTTACCTCCTCGGTGTCACCCTCGGCGTCCTTGTTGTCGATCTGCTCAACCTTGCGCTCTTCCAGACCTTCCTTGATAGCCTCGCACACGGTAGCCAGGATGATGTCGATCGACTTGCTGGCATCGTCGTTAGCGGGGATAACAAAGTCAACGTTGCTGGGGTCGCTGTTGGTATCAACGATACCAAACACGGGGATGCCCAGGCGGTTAGCCTCGGCAACAGCGATATGCTCCTTGTGCACGTCGATGACGAACAGTGCGCTGGGAAGACGATTCAGGTTCTTGATCGAACCGAGGTTCTTCTCCAGCTTAGCGCGCTGGCGGCTCAGCTGCAGCTTCTCGCGCTTCGACATGTTAGCCATGGTTCCGTCGGTCTCCATCTTGTCGATGGTGTCCATCTTCTTCACGGCCTTGCGGATCGTGGTGAAGTTGGTCAGCATACCGCCGGGCCAACGCTCGATCACGTAGGGCATATCAACGCTTGTGGCACGCTCGCGGGTCACGTCCTTGGCCTGCTTCTTGGTGGCAACAAAGAGAATGCGCTTGCCGCTCTTGGCAATGTTCTTCAGTGCGTTTGCTGCCTCTTCCAGCTTGGCGCTGGTCTTGTATAAGTCGATGATGTGGATACCGTTACGCTCCATGAAGATGTAGGGCGCCATAGCGGGGTTCCATTTGCGTTTCAGGTGACCAAAGTGGCAAGTAGCCTCCAGCAGTTGGTCAAAATTAGGTGTCTGCATTGTTTTTTGTTTTTTTAATAAATTGTTTACATTCAACTTTAATCAGGGTCCAGCGTTGATGCCTCAACATGCGGCCCTGGTCAATCGCATAGTAGCCACCGCAGTTCCCAGTGTGAGTCTATGCGATTTGGATACTAAACTCTTCAATAGGCTTGCCCCAACACGTGAGGCCCATCCTATTATATAATGTAGAGCAAGCATTGGCCACAGCACACGGCCGTGGACCATCGTCATGCGGCGATTAGCGCTTGCTGAACTGGAATCTCTTGCGGGCCTTGGGCTGACCGGGTTTCTTGCGCTCTACGGCACGCGGGTCGCGGGTCATGAAACCCTCCTTGCGCAGGGCACTCTTGTCCTCGGGGTTGATCTTTACCAGGGCGCGGGCAATAGCCAGACGCAGGGCCTCGGCCTGTCCCTTGTAACCACCACCAACGAGGTTAACCTTGATGTCATACTTCTCAGCGGCATCCAGCGTGTTAAGCGGCTGCTTAATGATGTATTGCAGGATGGGGTTGGGGAAGTAGTCTGCCAACGGGCGTTTGTTCACTGTGATCTCGCCATTACCTTCTTTCACATACACGCGAGCGATAGCGGCTTTGCGGCGACCTACTGCATTAATCTGTTCCATACTTCTTATTTCAGTTTGTTAATGTCAATAACTTTGGGCTGCTGGGCCTCGTGCGGATGCTCGGGGCCGTTGTAGATGTGCACGTTCTTGAGCAACTGTGCGCCCAGACGGGTCTTGGGCAGCATGCCTTTGAGAACTTGCAGATACAGGGGGTGCATACCCTTGCGCAGGTCTTTCTTCTTCTCGCTCTTGGCCTGAAGGGCGGCGGGAGTGGTGAAGCGCTGGCCACCGGGATAGCCAGTGTAGCGTACGTACTGATGCTCGGTCCACTTCTTGCCGGTCATCTTGGCCTTGTCAGCATTGATGATGATCACGTTGTCACCGCAGTCAACGTGCGGGGTGTAATTGGGCTTGTACTTGCCGCGAAGCAGCTTAGCCACCTTGGAGCACAAGCGACCCAGGATCTGGTCGGTAGCATCCACTACCACCCATTCCTTTTGAACGGTTTCGGCATTTGCCGAAATGGTTTTGTAACTTAAAGTATCCACTTTTTTAAAATCCTAATTAATAGTTAGTTAATTGCCCAAGCAACATCCTGCAGGACGGCCAAATCCCACACGACATTGCCCTAATGGGCTCATACTTTGGATATAATCGGCGCGCAAAGGTACTGCTTTTCATTTTCATGGCCAAAACTTTTCTTCCTTTCCAATCGCTAACCAGCTGAAAAAAGCCCGGATTTCACAATAATTAACAAAAGTTAACAAATAAATAACTGCTCAGCCTGTATGCCCTCGCCCCAAAAGTCACGCTAGGCCGCCATTTCGCGTAGTTTTTTCTTAGCGATATGGCGGCTTAGTATGGTGATCGAATAGATTCTCATGCTATGGCACACGCACAGCGCGGACAGTATGCCCAGCCAAGCGATCAATGCTGCCGCAGAGTGCGGGGTTGGAATAGGAATGTGTAATGGTGCTCATGCTGCAGGCCTTTGAGGAGCTGGACTGGCTGAGTGTGCGGGACCAATAGTTGCCGTTACCATTGAGGCTGGGGGTTGTCTCATCGACGCGGAATCCCGCGGCTGGCAGGAAGATGGTATTGCCGTTGGGGCCTGTGACCAAGTGGCCAACCACGCCGTTCTGCGTCTTCTGGGTCCAAGTGCACTGATCGATTAACTCTTGTTGCTGCTCGTGGGTCGGCATGCGCCACTGTGGACCCCAGTTCACGTAGGCCGCATCGTCTTCGGCATCGAGCTGGATCTTGTTGTCAACAGTGCCGAAGCCACTTTCGTTGTTGTATTTGGTCATCGTTGATAGGCCGTTGCACCACTTGTAGGTGCTCCAGGAATAGTAATCCTTAGGAACGGTCTCGCCCCATGAGAAATAGTCTCCGTTGTCCTCGGGTCTGCTGGCTCCGATGTTGCACGTAGCCCACAGCGTGCCACTGGGAAGGCCCAGGTCCACGTACTTGTGTTCACTTTGGCCAGGAGTCGGCGTGTAATCGCCAAGGATGATTTCGATGATGGCGTTGATGTCGGCGACAGTCACCTCGCCATCGTCGTTCACGTCGGCCCGTCCCTCATAGGTGTCGACGTCGCCCTGGATGGCACTGATGATGCAATTCACATCAGCGATGTTCACCTCGCCATCAGCATTCACATCGCCACGCAGCCTGGCGGCTTTTCCTGTGAAGTAGCCTGGCTGGTCTGGGCCGCCGTCGATGCGGGCACGGGTGGCATCCACATGGTTCTCGTCATGTGTTGTGCCCATGCCGCCTACAAGACGGGTGCACCCCCTGAACATATTGCTGGATTCTACCACGGCGTCGGTGTGCCATGCGCTGCTGGCATCGATTGTCTCCAGACGGTTGCCGCCATCGAACATGGCTTCCATGTTACGCACATTCGCGGTGCTGAAACCGCTCAGGTCCAGTGAAGTCAGCGATTCACAACCCTCGAACATGTATTCCATTTCAGTCACCTTCGCGGTGCTCAGGCTGCCCATGTCGAGAGATGTCAGGGATTTGCAGCCCGAAAACATCCAGCCCATGTATTTCACGCTACCCGTGGAGAAGCTGCTCACGTCGAGGCTGGTCAGGGATTCACAACCCGCGAATATGCCCGCCAGGTCTGTGGCACTCGCGGTGCTCATGCTGCTCACATCCAGTGCGGCCAGCGACCGGCACCCCGAGAACATGCGCGCCATGTTTGTCACCCTTGAGGTGTTGAAGCCTCTCACGTCCAGTGCAGTCAAGGACTCGCAGCCATCAAACATGGCCCACATGTTGGTCACATTCTCGGTGCTGAAGCCACTCACGTCGAGCGTTGTCAGCGACGTGCAACCCGCGAACATTTTTCTCATGTCGGTCACGAAGCTGGTGTTGAGATAGGTAATGCCAGTGATCGAGTCGAGCCTGTTCATCTGGCTGAACCAGTTGCGGGTGGAAGAGGGACGTGCGTCGACGCATGTAGAGTCGAACACCACATGCGTAATGCCCATAGCAGCATCTGCCCAGCCCGGATTGGGCCCGCTCGTGTTCAGCAAATAAGTGGTGCCCTGGCGTGTGGAGCGCAGGCTATCGCAGTAGAACGTCAGCGTCGCCCCATCAGTGGAGAGCAGTGCGTAGGCAATACTGGGAGCAGGGCCATTCTTGATCGAGAGATAGCCCGGATTGATCGGACCACCATCGATGTGGGCGCGGGCGGCATCCACTTGACTCTCGTCATATGTTGTACCCTGGCCGCCAATGAGATGGGTGCAGCCATAGAACATCTCGCTTGATTGAGTCACGCTATCTGTTGACCATTCATTACCAGCATAGATTGTCGACAGGTTATTGCAACCCGAGAACATGTGTGCCATGAACTTTGCGCTCTTGGTGTTGAAGCCGCTCAGATCGAGCGTGGTCAATGCCCGGCAATCACGTATCAAGCTGGTCATGTACACCACGTTCTGGGTGTTGAGGCCGCTCAGGTCGAGGGATTTCAGAGAAGAACAACCATAGAAAGCTCCGGCCATGTTTACCACATTCTCAGTGCCAAATTCGCTCAAGTCAAGTGTCGTCAGCGCCCTGCAGTCGCTGAACATTCCGGCCATTTGGATTAGATTCGAGTTGCTCCACTCACTCAAGTCCAGTGAGGCCAATGATGTGCAGTAACTGAACATGTTGGACATGTCTGCCACGCTCTCGGTGTTGATGCCTGTAAGAGCGATTGATGCCAAAGCGGAGCAGCCGTAGAACATATAGGCCATATTGGTCACATTTCCGGTGTTAAGGCCGCTTAGGTTCGCGGATGCCAAAGCGGAGCAGCCGTGGAACATATAGGCCATATTGGTCACATTTCCGGTGTTAAGGCCGCTTAGGTCTATGGATGTCAAGGCCGTGCAGCCATAGAACATGCCGGCCATATTGGTCACATTTCCGGTGTTAAGGTCGCTTATGTTCGCGGATGTCAAAGCAGCGCAGCCATAGAACATGGTGGACATATTGGTTACATTTCCGGTGTTAAGGCCGCTTAGGTCTATGGAAGTCAAGGCCTTGCATCCCATGAACATGCTGGCCATATTTGTCACCTTTCCAGTGTCGATAGTGCTTAAGTCAATGGTTGTCAGAGAAGTACATTCCATGAACATGCCACCCATATTTATCACATTGCTGGTGTTGAGGCCGCTCATGTTTACGGATGTCAAAGTGCTGCAGCCCAAGAACATTTCAGCCATGTTTATCACATTCCCCGTGTTAAGGCCGCTCAGGTCCATGGATAACAGTGAGCTGCATCTTGTGAACATGCTATTCATGTCTGTCACATTCCCTGTGTTGATGCCGCTTAAGTTTACGGATGTCAACGATCTGCATTCATAGAACAGACGACTCATATTGGTCACATTTCCCGTGTTGAGAGGGCTTAAGTCTATGGATGTCAATGCAGTACAGGTATCGAACATGCCATTCATGTCTGTCACATTCCCAGTATCGAGAGTACTCAGATCCAGAGATGTCAAGGTGGTACAGCCAGCGAACATACAGTTCATGTCTGTCACATTCCTAGTGTCGAGTGCACTCAGATCCAGAGATATCAACGACTTGCAGCCCACGAACATGCTGTTCATGTCTGCCACATTTCTGGTGTCGAATGCACTCAGGTCAATCGATCTCAATAAGGTGCACCCATGAAACATGTGTTCCATGTCTGTCACCAGGCTGGTGTTCAGATAGTGGATGCCGGTGATGGTGGTTAGCTTATCCATCCCGCGGAACCAGCTGCTAGTGGTTGTGGGGCGGGCAGCGGCAAAGGATGGGTCGAATGCCAAGTGGTAAACGATGCTGCTGTAATAGGACCAATCGGGATAACTCTCGCCCGTGTTTAGCGAATAGGTGGTGCCTGGGCGGGAGCTGCGCTGAGTGTCGAAGTAGAACGTCAGCGTGGAATCCGATGGTGTGAAGTTCGCATAAGCCTCTTGTGCCATAGCGCCGGTTGAGCACATGAGACAGGCCATGAGAGCAAATGCTTTGATTAGGAATTCTTTTTTCATCATATTACTATTGGTCATATCAATAACTTCGCAAAATTAACGTTTTTTTCTTTAACCACCTACTTCTTTCCTTTTTCGTTGAGTTGCAAGTATTTTTTAACTGTCGTAAAGCGCTCCCAAAGCGCTTGCGCCATCGCATCCATTATAATAAAAAATGAGGCAGAGCCTCGGCCCACTGGACATGCTGACACAGCGTTGTCCCTTAGTCCGAGGCTCTGCCCTGGTGATTGTTCTGTTACTTCTCGACGCGGATGCGGGCATCGACGGCTGTCACGTGGTCGCTGTCGGCCAGCAGCGGGTTGATGTCCATCTCCTTGATCTCGGGGGCGTGATACAGCATGGTCGAGAGGCGCATGATGATCTTGACATACAGCTCCTCGTTCAGACCCTTCTTGCCACGGGTGCCCTGGATGATCTTGTAACCCTTAAGGGAGCGTACCATGCGCTCGGCCTCGGGTTGCGATAGGGGCGCCAGACCGAACTGCACGTCCTTGAGCACCTCGACAAAGATTCCGCCCAGACCGCACAGCACGTTGTGGCCAAAGTTCTTCTCATACTTGGCACCGATAAACAGCTCTGTGCCGCTGATCATCTTCTGGATCATTACTGCAGTGGCATCGGGAATCTGCATCATGCGGTCAAATTCTGCCTCGAGCTGGGCGTCGTCCTTGACATTCAGGGTTACACCGCCCACGTCGCTCTTGTGCACGGGGCCAACGACCTTGACCACAATGGGGTAGCCCATCTCGCGGGCTGCGGCGACGAGTTCGTCACGGTTGCTTGACACCTTCTCGGGCACAACAGGGATGGCAGCCGCCTGGAGCAGGGCGCGAACCTGGTCGGGAGCGATGTAGCCGTCTTCCTTGATGCCGTCGATAATGTCGCGGACAGCCTTGACGTCGACCTCGGGACACAGGTTGTCGGTCGTGGCGGGCTTGGGCGTGTCGATGACGCGGATAATGGCATCAGCGAGCAGGGACTCGTCGGCAAAGTTGACGTGGCCCTTGTTGACGAAGTCCTTTACCTCTCGGCCGGCGATAATCTGGCTGGGCATTACGGGGAAGATGGGCTTCTTGCAGGTAAGCATCTTCTCATGCAGCACGTTGTAGGCCTCGTCACAGGGAACCAAACCTGGCGTGCCAAAGATAACCACGATGGCGTCCACGTTGTCGAAGCGCTTGTCGCAGTAGTCGATGCAGATGCCCAGGTGCTCGGGTGTACCCGTGGCCAGGAAGTCGATGGGATTGGCTACAGAAGAACCGGGGTAGAGCTGCTCCTTGAGTTCCTCGCCGATTGTCTTGTCGAGCATGGGAACGCTCATGCCACCCTTGCTCAGGGCATCGGTCATCATTACGCCAGGACCACCGGCATGAGTAATGATGGCGACGTTGCGGCCAGTGACCTCGGGAAGGGTGAGCACGCATCCCACGGTGGTCAGCTCCTCGCGGGAGTAGCAGCGCACGATACCTGCCTTGCGGAACAGTGCGTCGACGGCGGTGTCGCTCGACGCGATGGCTCCCGTGTGGCTCGATGCGGCACGGCTGCCGCTCTCGCTCGAGCCAGACTTGATGGCGGCGATGCGGCACCCCTTGCTGATGAGCGAGCGGGCATGCTTGAGCAGGCGCTGCGGGTTAGAGATATTCTCGATATAGAGCAGCTTGACCCGTGAGCTGCGCTCGGGGTCAAAGTGCTCGTCCATATATTCCAGCACATCCTCGATACCGATCTGCTTGCCGTTGCCGATCGACCAGACACTGTTGAACTGCAAGCCCTTGCTCACGCCCGAGTCGATGATAAACACGGCGGTGGCTCCCGAGCCGCTGATAAAGTCTGCACCCTTGGGGTCCAGGGCGGGGATGGGCAGGGTGAACACGCTGTGGTGGTTGGGGGTCAACAACCCGATGCAGTTGGGGCCGATCAGAGCTGCGCCATATTTCTCACAGGTGTCCAGGATGCGCTGTTCCAGCATGGCACCCTCGTGGGTCTCCTCGCCAAAGCCGGCGCTGATGATGATGAATGCCCTGACGCCCTTGTGCTCGGTCAGGTAGTCAACGTAGTCGGGGCAATACTTGGCCGCCACCACCATGATGGCCAGGTCGGCGTTGGGCAGATCTTTCATGTCATGGTAGGCCTTGATGCCCTGCACCTCGTCTTCCTTGGGGTTCAGGATGTAGAGGTCGCCCTTGAAACCGCCCTGCTTGATGTTGCGCACGATGGCGCCGCCGGGCTTGCTCTCATTGTTGCTGCCGCCGATGACGACAATACTCTTGGGATTCAGTAATTGCTGATTAATCATTGTTTTAATATCTAGTTTTAAGTGTTTGGGTTGTCGATGATGTTTTTATGTTGTGTTTGGATTTGAGCCGTAGGTTGATGCACTCATTTGTCGCCCGCAAAGGTAAGAATAATAATTAACTATATGAAACGCAACAGCAATTTTTTATATTTCAGGCTTTAGACTTTACCCTATTAGGCGTTAGGGGTTAGAAGTTAGGAGTTAGGAGTTAGCGTACTAGGAACTAAAACCTAAAACCTAACTGTATTTTGGACAAAAATGCTTAAAAATTTTGTGGGATGCAGATTAATGTGTAACTTTGTGAGTTGAAATTTGCTTCTAATACATATTTAATAATAGATAATACTATCTAAACCTTATCATAATGAGAAAATTACTGTTAGGTGATGAGGCTATCGCCCAGGGTGCGCTTGATGCGGGCCTGAGTGGTGTGTATGCCTATCCTGGTACTCCCTCGACCGAGATCACGGAGTACATTCAGAATTCCAAGTTAGCGGTGGAACGCAACGTTCATCGCCGCTGGTGTACTAATGAAAAGACAGCTATGGAAGCTGCTCTGGGTATGTCCTTCATGGGTAAGCGTGCCCTTGTCTGCATGAAGCATGTGGGCCTGAACGTGTGCGCCGACCCGTTTGTTAACTCGGGCATGACAGGTGTCAATGGCGGTCTGGTGGTCCTCGTGGCCGATGACCCCTCGATGCACTCGTCACAAGACGAGCAGGACAGCCGCTTCTATGGTAAGTTCGCCATGATTCCCACGCTGGAGCCTAGCACGCAGCAAGAGGCCTATGACATGATGGAGAAGGCCTATGCGCTGAGTGAGGAGGTTTGTCTGCCCGTGCTCATGCGCGTGACGACCCGCATGGCCCACAGCCGTGCCGTCGTTGAGGTCAAGGAGACCCCGCGTGCCGAGAACGAATTGAACTATAATGCCCAGGCAAGCCACTGGGTGTTGCTTCCTGGCAATGCCATCAAGCGTAATATCACTGTTACAGGCCAGCAGGCCGAGCTCGAGCAGCGTGCCGTCGAGAGCGAGTACAACAAGTATGTCGACGGTGGTGACCACTCGATGGGTGTTATTGCTTCGGGTATCGCTTACAACTACCTGATGGAGTGCTATCCCGACGGTTGCCCCTATCCCGTGCTCAAGATCAGCCAGTATCCCATGCCCAAGGAGCTCATCCGCCGCATGACTGCTGAGTGTGATTCCGTCCTCATTGCCGAGGAGGGCCAACCCTTCATCGAGGACCTCGTGCGCGGCGTGATGCCCGGCAATGCCGTGATCAAGGGACGCCTCACAGGCGAACTGCCCCGTACCGGCGAGCTCAGCCCCGACGCACTAAAGCGTGCCCTGGGTGTTGAGGTCTGTGAGGGCTACGATAGCTGTGAGGATGTCGCTCCGCGTCCCCCCGCATTGTGCCAGGGTTGTGGCCACCGCGATGTGTACACCGCTCTGAACGAGGTGCTGAAGGACTATCCCAATGCCCGCGTGTTTGGCGACATCGGTTGCTATACCCTGGGCTTCATGCCTCCCTTCAAGGCCATCCACTCCTGTGTTGACATGGGCGCCAGCATCACCATGGCTAAGGGTGCCAGCGATGCCGGCCAGTGGCCTGCTGTCGCCATCATTGGCGACTCGACCTTCACCCACTCGGGTATGACGGGTCTGCTCGATGCCATTAACGAGAATGCCAATATCACCGTCATCATCAGTGATAACCTTACCACGGGTATGACCGGCGGTCAGGATTCGGCCGGTACTGGCAAGTTCGAGGCCATCTGCCGTGGCTTGGGCCTGCCCGAGGAGCACCTGCGCGTGGTCGTTCCCCTGCCCAAGAACATGCCCGAAATCACGCAGATGTTGCGTGAGGAGATTGAGTACCGCGGCACCAGCGTGATCATTCCGCGCCGCGAGTGCATGCAAACATTACAACGTCATCTCAAACAAAAGAAAGCACAGGAGGCAAAGCAATGAAAACTGATATCATCCTTTGCGGCGTGGGTGGACAAGGTATCCTCTCCATCGCCACCGTGATTGGCGAAGCAGCCATGCACGAGAACCTTTATATCAAGCAGGCCGAGGTACACGGCATGTCACAGCGTGGAGGCGATGTGCAGTCCAACCTGCGCATCAGCAGCAATCCCATCAACAGTGATTTGATCGCCCTGGGATCGGCCGATGTGATCATATCCATGGAACCCATGGAGGCTCTGCGCTACTTGCCCTACCTGAGCAAGGAGGGCTGGATCATCACGTCGAGCAAGCCCTTTGTCAACATCCCCAACTATCCCGATGTGGATACCGTGATGGCCGACTTGAACAAGATCAAGAATGTGATCATCCTCGACATCGAGCAGCTGGCTAAGGATAATGAGATTCCCCGCTCGGCCAACGTGATCTTGCTCGGTGCTGCACAGAAGGCCCTGAATATCGAGTACGATAAGCTCGAGAATGCCATCCGCCGTGTCTTCGGACGCAAGGGCGATGCTGTGGTCGAGGCCAACCTCAAGGCACTTGCCATCGGAAAGGAGGCTCAGCGATGAAGCCCACCCCCATTAGCCGCGAGATCATTGACCGCGCGATTGACGAGTATGGCATCATCGATTATGCCAACGCCACCATCCGTGAGGTAAAGGCTATTGCCGAGCGCGCTGAGCGTGAGTCGGGCCAGGAGTTCATCAAGATGGAGATGGGCATTCCCGGTCTGCCCGCTGCCAAGATTGGCGTTGAGGCTCAAATCAAGGCGTTGCAGAACGGTTGTGCCCGCCTGTATCCCGCTCTGCCCGGTGAGCCCATGATCAAGGAGGCCACTTCGAGGTTCATCAAGGCGTTTATCGACGTCGATGTTCCCGCCGAGTGCTGTGTGCCCACCGTCGGCTCGATGCAGGGCACCTTTGCCTCGTTGCTCACCATTACCCAGAGCAACAAGAAGAAGAACAAGGCGTTGTTTATCGACCCTGGCTTCCCCGTTCAGAAGCTTCAACTCGAGATTCAGGATGTCCCCTACGAGACGTTCGACATCTATGAGTTCCGCGGTCCCAAGCTGCGTGCTAAGCTCGAGGAGTATATGTCAAAGGGTGACGTTTGCTGCCTGATTTACAGCAATCCCAACAACCCCGCATGGATCTGCCTTACCGAGGACGAGTTGAGGGACATCGGTGAACTGGCCACCAAATATGACGTGATCGTGCTCGAGGACCTGGCATACTTTGCCATGGACTTCCGCATCGACTTGAGTAAGCCCTTTGAGCCGCCGTTCCAGCCCACCGTGGCCAAGTATACCGACAACTACATCATGCACATCAGCGGCAGCAAGGCCTTCTCCTATGCCGGCGAGCGTATCGCTATGACCTGCATCAGCCCGGCCATCTTCAACCGCCACTATCCCGACTTGTCGGCCCGCTACGACGGTCTGCCCTTCGGCAAGGTGTTCATCACCCGCACCCTGTATGCCTTGTCATCAGGAACGAGCCACAGTGCCCAGTATGCCTTGGCGGCCATCATGGATGCCGCCAGCAATGGCGAGTATGACTTCCGCGACGACGTCATCGTCTACGGTGAGCGTGCACACAGGCTTAAGGAGATCTTCACCCGTCATGGTTTCCGCATCGTCTATGGCATGGACGGAGACCAGCCTATCGCCGATGGCTTCTACTTTACTATCGGTTACGGCAAGATGACCAGCGGTGAGCTGGCGCGCGAGTTGATGTACTACGGCGTGAGCGCCATCTGTCTGGCCACTACGGGCTCATGGCAGGAGGGACTGCGCGTGTGCACCTCGTTCATTCAGGACCACCAGTACGACATCCTGGACCAGCGCATGGCTATCTTTGCCGAGAACAATCCACTCGAGAAGTAATCCACAAATGATGAAATGTTAAGAAACTGTATTATCTAAAACGTACACACATAATTCCTGCGGGAGTGCCCCATGAGTTGGCACTCCCGCAGCGTTTTTAAGAAAGGCAGATAGTCGTTGCCTGTGTGCGTTGATTTTGGGAGGAATGAGGATGATTGTGAAGATAATTGTGTATATTTGCACTTAAAAAAGTAACCAAAACCTACTCACTATGGATATCAATAGACGTGAATTCTTGCGCCGACTCGGCATCGCGACCGGTTCGGCTGCGGCATTGGCAGCCCTTGAGCCGTTCAGCGCTCTGGCAGGCGTTACCAGTAGTCGTCAGATTCCTGCCAACGCTGGCGACCAGACTGGGCGCATGACCTATCGTGTGCAGCGTGGCACGGGCGAGCAGGTGTCGCTGCTGGGCTTCGGCATGATGCGCTTGCCGCGTGACAATCAGGAGCTGGTCAATCAGCTGGTAGACTATGCTATCGCTCATGGCGTCAACTACTTTGACACCGCGCCGATGTATGGCGGCGGCCTGAACGAGGGCATTACTGGAGCTGCCCTGAGTCGTCATCCCCGTGATAAATACTTTGTGGCGACAAAGATGTCGAATTACAACGAAAGCTTGTGGGCTCTCGACGAAGCCAAGAAGATGTACGAGAATTCTTTCAAGCAGCTCCGGGTCGATTACATCGACTATTACCTGTTGCACGGTGTGGGGCAGGGAGGAATGGACAATTTGAACAGCCGCTTCATCGACAATGGCCTGCTCGATTTCCTTGTCGGCGAGCGCGAGGCGGGCCGAATTCGTCATTTGGGATTCTCCTATCACGGCAACGTGGAGGTCTTTGACTGGCTCATCGACCACAATGACAAGTATCACTGGGACTTTGTGCAGATTCAGATGAATTTCCTCGATTGGCGTCACGCCTCACTCAACAAGGAAGGTCGCAAGCGTGATGCTGATGCCGAATACCTCTATGGCAAACTCGAGAAAGCAGGCATTCAGGTCGTGGTGATGGAGCCCCTGCGTGGCGGGTCGCTAGCTAATATGGCCGATGAATATGCCAGCCAGCTGCGGGCTGTTCGCCCCGATGCCCTGCCGGCAGAATGGGCCTTCCGCTGGGTGGGTTCCCATCCCAATATCCTGACCACGTTGAGCGGCATGAACCAGATGGAGCATTTGGAGCAGAACGTGCGCACCCATTCGCCTCTCGACCCGTGCACCGATGCCGAGAACGCCCTGCTCGAGAAGATCGCCGATGGCATGGCTGGCGTCCCCGTTATTCCATGCACTGCATGTGCCTATTGCATGCCGTGCCCCTATGGGGTCGACATTCCTGGCAACTTCAGCTTCTATAACGAGGCCATTAATCAGCATGTCCTGCCCCTGCCTGAACCCTCAGCGCCCAATTATGCCGAGCGCAAGGAGCGATTCCTTTCGGGCTATCGCGAAGCCTTGCCTGCCGATGCCCGCGCCAACCAGTGTGTCGATTGCGAGGCTTGCCTGTCCAAGTGCCCTCAGCAGATCCGCATTCCCAACCAGATGAGCCGTATCGTCCAACTCCTGCGCAAGTCCTGACGACACCCCACACGACAGCAAAAGGGAAAACAACAAGCACAATAAATACAAATATGGTTATCAATAAATTGTATTTATTGTGCTTGTGCATGTATGATATTCACTTGCGGCTCACTCGGGTGTCATGACAATCTCGAGCATGTGGCCTGTTGCCAGCAGGTTGCGGGCAAAGGCAGAAATGTCCTCCGGGGTAAGCGACTTGATGATTTTCCCTTTCTTGGGTAACTTGAAGATCAGTCTTAGATGCTTGATGCAAAAATAAGGCATTTGTTCAAGCATGGCAGATAAATTTACAAAAAAAAGTTCTGGATAGTCAGTAATTGACTTTTAACCTTAGGTAATCACAATGTGGCTTAGAAGTCGAAGCCCAGGGTGATCGTGGGGTACACTTTGCGCGTGTAGTTGCTCCAACTCAGTGCTGCCCCCAGGGGGCCGACGATGCTGTTGTAGCAGTAACCGATTTGAGCGCCCCAGATGGGCTTGCCGTCGAACAAGTCTCCCAGCTTGTCATTGTGTTCGGCCACGTGCCCCCTAAGCGTGATGTAGTGCTCCTGGAACAGGCGTTGTTGCAACTTGATGCCAGCGACAAGCAATTTGCTCTGCATCGCTTGGCATCGGCCGAAGCCCGCGAAGGGCAGCTGCTGTGGATAGTAGATGCCGAAACGGTTGCCGCCCAGCATGTTCATGGCGGTTGCCGGCACATCCTTGCCAAACATCAGCCTGCCATAGACCATGGGCTGCACGTGGGTCGTGGGGCTCAGCGGCAGGGTCAGGCGCCACTGGGCGGTAACCTCGCTCAGTCCCGCGTGCCCTTTCCACTGGGCGAAGTTGTCGGTGTAGTAGGCGTATTTGGCCTCGGCGCGCATGCCTCGGCGGGTGAAATACCAGTTGTCCTCGGTGTTGTATTGTGCTCCGATGTGGTAATTGAAGTAATACTCATGCTTCTTGAACGGGCAGTTGCTGTATTGGCTGGTGAGCACGTCGTAGTTGTAGTAGTATTCCCACCCGATGCCCATGTCCAGGTTCAGATTCAGCGCATCGACCGAGAGCAGGGTGGCGTTAGCCTTCTGGTAGAGGAACTGCACGTTGTCGCTACGGTGCCGGTGGTGATACAGGTTGATGTCCTCGTGCCATATCTCGTAGGAGAGGCCGGCATGCCGGTGGATCCTGGGCATAATGTCCCAAGCGAGCTTGAGCATTGTGCGCTTGCCCAGTCGCAGCGTGAGGTCCACTTTTTTCTCCAGCTTTTTGCCGTAATAGTATGTTGCGCCGATCTGGGCCGCTGCCAGCTCCTCGTTGTCATACCTCAATCCCAGGCTGGCCTTGATGGAGTTGCTGGCATTCTCTTCCTCCACGAGTTTGCGGGTCTCGTTGCCCGCGATGTCGCTCAGGTGGATGATGCTGTACTCGGGCTTGTAGTCGGCGGGTACGCCAGCCTGCCGCTTGAGGATGAGTATCGAGTCCATCTTGGCCCTGGCGGCATCCTCTCCGCGGTCGATCAGCTTGTTGATGGCCGAACGGTAGAAGTGGGCGGCCGAGTAGCCCCTGACGGGGACGCGGATTACCAGGTCGCAGTATTTCTCGTTCTCGTCGCTGCGGTTATGGATGTCAGCGCCTACCGACCGCTCCAGAATGTCGGAGGTGGAGTAGAACTCCTCGTTGAGGCCCAGGTCGGTCCTGATGCCGATAACGATGTCCGCACCCAGCTGGCGTGCCAGGTCGGCGGGGAAGTTGTTCTTGGTCCCGCCGTCAACCAGGATGTAAGGGTCCACCCTGACCGGAGAGAAAACCCCGGGAATGGCCATGCTGGCGCGGATGGCCTGGGGCAGCGAACCGTGCGTGAGCTGCACCTCGCTGTCAGTGATCAGGTCGGTGGCGATGCAGCCAAAGGCTCGTGGTAGCTTAGTGAAGTCAATGTCGCCGGGTTGCCGCAAGACGTGCCTCAGTGTCTTCTCGACGTTGGTGCCGCGGATCAGTCCGCCCGCCAGCGAGTCCTGGCTGTGGTCCAGAAAGAGCCGGTAGTCGAGCAGGTAGATATTTTGCCGCTCGCGCTCATCCAGCGTCTGGTTTCTCATGGAAATGCGGTCCCGCAGGATGTCTGCCCAGTCGACTGAGTTGACAAAGGCCTCGATGTCCGCTGCATTGTATCCGACGGCATACATGCCGCCGATGATGCTTCCCATGGATGTGCCGGTGACAATGTCGATGGGGATGCCTGCCTCTTCGAGCACCTTGAGGGCGCCGATGTGGCATGTGCCCAGTGCACCGCCGCCACAGAGCACGACGGCCACTTTTTTGCGCTCTTGCGCGATCGGCTGGGCAACTATGCCCAACGCTGTCAACAGGACAATGAGAATTGAAAGGGTCCTTTTCATATGACTTTTTGCTATTATTCCGCAAAGTTACATCTTTTTTTGTTACCTTTGCGCATAAACTTATAATCTGGAATGCAATGAAGACTTATCTCGTTACGGGAGCCGCTGGTTTTATAGGCTCAAACTTCGTGAAATACATCCTCGGTAAGTATGGTGACAACATCGAGGTTATCATCCTCGATGCGCTGACCTATGCCGGCAACTTGGCCTCGATCAAGGGGGAGATAGAGCGCTCCAATGTTACCTTTATCCGAGGCGACGTGCGTGACCGAGAGCTTGTGCAGCAGATCATGCGCGACAACGATGTGGACTACATCGTTAACTTTGCTGCCGAGAGCCACGTGGACCGCAGCATCACCAACCCCAGGCTGTTTCTCGAGGTCAACATCCTGGGCACCCAGAACATGCTTGACTGTGCCCGCGAGGCCTGGTTCACGGGCAAGGACGCGCAGGGCCACAACACCTACGCTCCGGGCAAGAAGTACCTGCAGATCTCGACCGACGAGGTCTATGGTTCGCTCAGCAAGGACTATGAAGAGCCCCACGAGCTGCAGGTGAGTGATGACGTGCGCGAGGTGATTCAGGGCCGCACCGACCTCAAGACCTACGGGCGCCGTTTCTTCACCGAGGAGACCCCGCTGGCTCCCCGCTCGCCCTACTCAGCCAGCAAGACCAGCGCTGACCTGATCACGATGGCCTATCACGAGACCTACGGCCTGCCCGTGAACATCACACGTTGCAGCAACAACTACGGCCCCTATCACTTCCCCGAGAAACTCATCCCGCTCATCATCAAGAATATCCTCGAGGGCAAGAAACTGCCCGTGTATGGCAAGGGCGAGAATGTGCGCGACTGGCTCTACGTCGAGGACCACTGCAAGGGCATTGATCTGGTGCTGCGTCAAGGCACTGTGGGCGAGGTGTACAACATCGGTGGATTTAACGAGGAGAGCAACATCAATATCGTCAAGCAAGTCATCGCCATCATCGCCCGCATCATGCGTGAGGAGCCCGAGTACCGGCAACTGCTCAAGTGTGACCCCGAGGTGATCAACGATGACCTCATCGAGTTTGTCACCGACCGTCCGGGTCACGACATGCGCTATGCCATCGACCCGAGCAAGATTGCCCGTGAGCTTGGCTGGTATCCCGAGACCCCGTTCACCGTGGGCATCGAGAAGACCATCCGCTGGAACCTGGACCACCAGCCCTGGGTGCAGAGTGTCACCAGCGGTGACTACCAGCGTTACTACGACGAGATGTATGGCAACCGATAATGCTACAAGATCATGAAGTATCGTGTGGTTTTTGAGTTCCAGAGCGAGGACTCGGCGATGAGCGACGTGTATAACTGCCAGGACGAGCAGGCGGCCCGCGACAAGTTTGCCGAGTTGCGCGACAGTCTCGAGCATGCCGTCGACCCGACTGCCTGCGAACTGACTGACGAGCCCTCCTTCTATTGCGTCATCAACCGCGAGGAAGGAATCTACGGCTATGTGCGCCTGCTGGAAGGTTAGTTGCCGGTAAGAAGCTTGTAGCCGATACCGCGAACGTTGACGATGCGTAGCAATGGGTCTTGAGCTAGGCGGTGGCGCAGCTTGGTGATGAACACGTGCAGGCTCTTGTTGTTGAAAAAGCTGTCGTCGCCCCACAACTCCAGCAGCAATGACTGAGAGGTAACAACCTCGTTGAGATTCAGACACAGTCGCCTCAGGATCTCGCTCTCGCGATAGGATAACTCGGTGCGCGTATTGGTAGGAACATGGGTGAGCCGTTGGCTGACAGCATCAAATAGATATTGACCGATGGTGAAGCGAGTTGTTTCAACGACCTGTGGTGTGACGGTGCTGGCACGGCCTAGCAGCGCCTTGATCCTAACGATGAGTTCCTGCATCCCGAAAGGCTTTTTCAAGTAATCGTTGGCTCCCATCTCAAAGCCGTGTACCACATCGCCCACAGCCGAGCGGGCCGTGAGGAAGATGACGGGCGTCTGTTGGTCGTGTTTGCGGATGCGCCTAACGAGCTCGTAGCCGTCCAGCCTCGGCATCATGACGTCGGCCACGAGGACGTCGGGCTTGCTTGCAGCGAATAGACCCAGAGCTTCTTCTCCGTCACCTGCCACGGTCACGTCAAAGCCTTGACTATCCAGGGTGTCCTTGATGATCATGGCCAGCGTTTGCTCATCCTCGGCCAGCAATATTTTGATCGTTTCGCTCATCTCATCGTTATTGTGAATGTGGTCCCCTGGCCCACAGTGCTGTTGGCGTCGATGCTCCAGCCGTGTCGCTCGACCATCGTTTTTGCATAGAACAGCCCCAGACCATACCCCTTGATGTCATGCAGGTCGCCTGTGGGTACGCGGTAGAACTTGTCGTAGATGTGCTCCAACTTGTCGGCGGCGATACCCATACCGTGGTCTGTGACGCTGATGGTGGTTGGTGTTGCTGCAATCTCGACAACGGCTTCATCGGGCGAATACTTGATGGCATTGTCGATGAGGTTGTTCAGGATGTTGCTTAGGTGTGCTCTGTCGGCTTCAATTGTCAAGTTGTCAGGTTCGATACGGGTTGTGATGGAGATAGGCTTGTTGGCCTTCACCTTATGTTGCTCGATGACGGGTTGCAATAGCTCATTAAGGCTAATTGTCTCTATCTTGAGCTTGAATTGGCGTCGGCGTTCCATGCTCATCGACAGGATTTGCTCAACCATGCCGCTCAGCCGCTCCAGTTGTTGGCGGCATAATGTCAAGTAATGCCTCCTCTTGCTCTCATCGACCTCTACGCCGAAGTTGAGCACTGCATCGTTGGCGGCGTAGGCCACAGCAATGGGCGTCTTCAATTCATGGGTGATGTTGTTAGTGAAGTCGGTCTTCATCTCGTCGAGCGTGCGTTGCTTGAGGATGGTCTTGACGAGACAGTAGAAGGCAATACCCAGCAGCAAGATGATTAGTGCGGAAGCAATGAGTATGCCCATCATTTCCCGCAACACAAGGCCTGTGGTTGGCTCGATGGTGAGTTCATAGCGGCCATAATTGTCCCAGTCATAGGTGAATTTTCGTGGCCATTTGCTTGGGGTATAACCAGGGGTCGTGTACTTGAACACGGTATCGGTCTTGATACATAACAACTGGTGCTTGCCGCTCAAGCCCAGCTGTTGTAACTCAGCAGTGAGCAAGGAATCATATTTCTCATATCGTGTGCCCTCAAAGCGGTCAACGCCCAGGTGCAGCCCCTTCTGGATCATCGAGGCCAGCTCTGTGACCGAGATCTGCTCCTCCAGCATATTCATGAAGGCATTGTCATCAGCTGTGCTGTCGGCCTGTGGACTTGAGCGCAACACCACACCCGTTTTCTGCTCAAGCGTATGGTCGCCGACTGTGACTTGGGTCGTAGTGACACTTTGGGTTGTGATGCTGCCATCCTCCTCGATGCCAGCCCTCACGTCCATCGTGCCGTGAGGGCCTTTTTCCTCGATGCCCTTCAGGCGCAGGAACATCTCCTTGAGGTCGGCAACCCGCATGGCTTCGCGAATGTCGTTATCCATCTGTTCGCCTATGGTGAAGTGTAGTTGCTCGAGCCAATAGGCTTGATAGGCAGCTACAGCCAGCAGTGCCACAATCACCAGTGCCCCGATATATTTCAGTCTCCTATTCATTGCTCGCAAATGTACACATTATTCTGATACATGGGCAAAACCGTTAAGACTAAATAAGTTTTTGAAGGGAACTGGTCACCAGTGATCGACCTATATAATCAGGTTTTTTACATCAAAAGAACCGTCCCTATTTTACCCTTTCGATTTCGTTAAGACTAAATAAGTTTTGTGTTAAGACTTGGTAAGTCGAGTTATGAGAGCAGGGCAAGGAATTGAGGATATTTTTGCCGCCGAAAAAGTAGAACATAAGTGAATGAAATGAAACGAATGGTAAAGATTGTGATGGCGCTGGTTGCATTGACAGGTTCAGTTGCCAGTGCCCTGGCCCAGGATGCCGCTGGACAGGATAGTGTGGCCGTGGAGTGGGGCGACACGTTGCAGTTGCAGGATGTGGAAGTGGTGACGATGCGCCAGCTGGTCAAGACGCTGGACGACCGTGTGAGTTACAACGTGCAGGCCGACCCCGAGGCCCGCACGAGCACCGTGCTCGACATGCTGCGCAAGGTGCCGCTGGTGAGCGTTGACGCCGAGGACAACGTGCGCGTCAATGGCGGAAGTTTCAAGATATACAAGAACGGGCATCCCGACCCAGCCTTGTCGTCTAACCCGCGCGAGGTGCTGCGTGCCATGCCTGCCAGCATGATCAAGCGCATCGAGGTCATCACCGAACCCGGTGCCCGCTACGATGCCGAGGGGGCTACCGCTATATTGAATATCGTCACCGTCGAGGGCGTGCGCATCGAGGGCGTGAACGGTACCATGTCGGCTTCGATCAACACCTTCGGGTCGCCCAATGCCAATGCATACGTCGCCGCCCGGGCTGGCAAGTTGACCCTGGGCGCGACGGGTTTCTATCAGAAACAGACGCGACGCATGTTCAAGCACTATACCGAGTCGTGGACTACCTTCAACGACACGGGTTCAACGAGGTATAACTTTACAAATCCCGATCAACCAGCATGGGTGTATAGCCTCAATCTAAACGCCAGTCTGGAATTGGACTCGTTAAATCTGATAACAGCCTCCTTTGGCGGTTACCGGTATGGCCTGAAAATCTATGGTGACAGCCACATCGAGTATCATGACGCAACGGGGCAGTTGCTCACTTCCTATGACAATCCGTTTGAGGTACCGCAGTATGGCGGTATGTCATGGAACGGACGTGCCGACTGGGAGCATCGCACCCGCCGCAAAGACGAGGTGCTGACCGCCTCCTATATGTTCTCGACCACAGGCCAGCTCGAAGAACAATATGACTCGCTCCTGAATCTGGTCAATCAGCCGTTCCCCTACACGGGTTACAGCAAGTGGGGCAAGGAGCGTTTTGTTGAGCACACTTGGCAGATTGATTACCAAGTGCCGCTATGGGAGCATCACCTGCTGGAAGTGGGCGGCAAGTACATTCTGCGCCTGAACAAGAGCCACAACCGCATGAATTATGACGGCGCTCCAGAACTGGACACCGACACCCGCTTTAAGCATGACATGCACGTGGGTGCCGCCTATGCCTCGTGGAGATATCAAGTGGGCAAGTTCACCCTGCGCGGCGGTGTGCGCTACGAGTACAGCCATTTCCGCGCCAGTTACCCCAATGGCGACGGTGAGGCCTTCGGGCGCGACCTGCACGACGTGGTGCCCTCTGCCAGCGTGCACTGGCAACTGTCGCCGTCCAACAGCCTGCGGCTGTCGTGGGCGACGAGCCTCAACCGCCCGGGTATCCATTACCTGAACCCTGCGGTAAAACGCTATACCACGTCGGTAGAGTATGGCAATCCCCGCCTTTCAAGTGCCCGTAACAATATGGTAAGCATCAACTTTCAGCACACGGGTAATCGCTTGACCTTTAACGTCAAGCCAAGCCTCACTATCACCAATAACCTCATTGGCACTTCTCGCACTGCCCATGACGGCATCGTCTATATAACCACCACCAACGACTGCCGTTACCTGATGGCAGGCGTGGGCGGCTTCCTGCAATGGATGATGACAGCCAAGACGACTCTTGTCGTGAACGGCGAGGTGGCTTACAAGCGTTACCGCAATCCCTCCCAGGACTTGACTAACAGCGGCTGGGGCGGCAATCTGTATGCCCAGTTGTCGCAGCAATTGCCGTGGAAGTTGAGAGCAACGGCGGCTTGCATGTGGTATGGCATCGGGCACGACGTGCGCCATGTGTATGGCTACAGCACGATGCCCGATCCGACCATCATGCTGGGCCTGTCGCGCTCTTTCCTCAAGGATAACCGCTTGACGGTTCAACTGTCGGCCAACTCCATCCTGCACAAGTATCAAGTCTCCAAGGGGTATATCACCCAGGGCGACTTTATCAACACAGAAGTGTCCCGCTTCAACGAGCGCAATGTGAGGCTCAGCGTGAGTTATGCTTTCGGTTCCAGTAACACCCGCGTCAAGCAGATCGGCAAGACCGTCGAGAACGATGACCTCGTGGGCGGCCTACGGTCAGGGAACTGAATGTTGCGGGGTGACTCGGATTGGCAGTCGGGGGTGACGATTTGTCACCTTATTATATAATGGCATACCTTTTGAGGAGGAGTGGGGCAGTGGCCTCCCTCCACCTCACTTATTGATACAATAACTGAAAAATAAAAAATACTATGCCAAAAGGAACTATTGGGGTAACAACTAACAACATCTTCCCCGTCATCAAGAAATTTCTTTACAGTGATCATGAGATTTTCCTGCGTGAGCTGGTGAGCAATGCCGTTGACGCCACCCAGAAGCTCAAAACCCTGTCGGGCGCTGGCGAGTTCAAGGGATCGACCGAGGGCCTGCGTGTGACCGTCGCCGTGGATAAGGAAGCCGGCACGCTGACCGTGAGCGACAGCGGCATCGGCATGACTGCCGAGGAAATCGACAAGTATATCAACCAGATTGCATTCTCGGGGGCCGAGGAGTTCCTCGAGAAATATAAGGACAGTGCCAATGCCATCATCGGTCACTTCGGTCTGGGCTTCTACTCGGCCTTCATGGTCGCCAAGAAGGTGGAAATCCGCACACTGAGTTGGCAGGAGGGCGCCAAGGCCATGCGTTGGACCTGTGATGGCTCACCCGAATTTGAGATGGAGGAGTGTGACAAGGCCGAGCGCGGCACCGACATCATCCTCACCATCGACGACGATGAGAAGGAATTTCTGGAGACAGCCCGCATCGAGGGCCTGCTGAGGAAGTATTGCCGCTTCCTGCCCGTGCCCATCATCTTCGGCAAGGAACAGGAGTGGAAGGACGGCAAGTACCAGGACACCGACCGCGACAAGGTCATCAACGACGTGGAACCCCTGTGGTCGCGCATGCCTGCCGACCTCAAGGACGAGGATTACCTGAAGTTCTACCACGCCATCGAGCCGGGCCAGGACGATCCCCTGTTCTGGATCCACCTCAACGTGGACTACCCCTTCACGCTGACGGGTATCCTCTACTTCCCCAAGATCAAGAACAATCTGGACATCCGCAAGGACCGTATCCAGCTCTACTGCAACCAGGTCTATGTCACTGACAGCGTCGAGGGCGTTGTCCCCGACTGGCTGATGCTGCTGCAAGGTGTTATCGACAGCCCCGACATCCCGCTGAACGTGTCGCGCAGCTACCTGCAGAGCGACCGTGCCGTGAAGAAAATCTCGACCTATATCACCAAGAAGGTGGCTTCGCGCCTCGAGGAGATCGCCAAAAACCAGCCCGACGAGTTCGAGAAGAAGTGGAACGACATCAAGATCTTTATCGAGTATGGCATGCTGAGCGATGAGAAGTTCTGCGAGTCGGGCCTGAAGTTCGCCTTGCTCGAGAATTGCGACGGCAAGTATTTCAAGATTGAAGATTACCGCAAACTCATCGAAGGCGGTCAGACCGACAAGGACGGTAATCTCATCTGCCTGTATGCCACCGACAAGGAGGCACAGTACTCCTATATCAAGGGGGCCATTGACAAGGGCTATGACGTGCTGCTGATGAACGGCGAGCTGGACACCCCATTTGTGGGCATGCTGGAGCAGAAACAGGAGAAGATGCGCTTTGTGCGCGTCGACAGCGATGTGCTCGACAACCTCATCCGCAAGCAGGACGAGGACAAGCCCCAGTTTAGCTTGGAGCAGCAGGAAATCGCGCAGACGCTGTTCAAGAGCCAGATACCCCATGTCGAGAAAGCCGAGTTCATGGTCAGCTTTGCCGCCATGGCTGCCGACGACAAGCCCGTGGTCATTACACAGGCCGAGTATATGCGTCGCATGAAGGACATGGCCCGCTTCCAGCCAGGCATGAGTTTCTATGGCGAGATGCCCGATATGTATGGCATGGTGCTCAACACCAAGCACCCGCTGGTCCAGAAGATCGTCGAAGAAGCCGAGACCGCGCTCGATGCCGAGCTCAAGCCCGTGGATGACGAGATCAAAGCCACCCAGAACGTGGTGAATGCCATCCGCGACCTGGACAAGGACAACAAGGGCGTGCCCGAGGACAAGAAGAAAGAACTCGAGACCAGTGAGAAACAGCTCGATGAGTTGCACAAGAAGAAAGAAAACCTGATTACCGCTTACGCCGCCGGCGAGAGCCGCGTCCACCAGCTCATTGACATTGCCCTGCTGAGCAACGGCATGCTTAAGGGCGAGGGTCTAGACCGCTTCTTGAAGCGCTCCATCGGCTTGCTCAAGTAGATTATACTACGACCGACCACATGAGAATGTTGGTTGTGGTCTGTGTCATGATCAAATGCGCTCCCAAAAGTTTGTTTTGTTCAGATCTTTTGGGAGCGCATTTCGGTTTTGTTTCAGAAAGAGCCATTGGCTGGGGGATAGGTAATGTGTCTCCTTGCCAATGGTAGCTTTTTTATGTTTTTTTATCAAAAATATGCGTTATTATTATGGCAGTTTAAAAAAAATTGAGTATTTTTGCGCAAAGAAATTTCAGCTAGGACTGAAAAGAGACTAGGAGTATATCCATTTATTTGTTAACTTATAAATTATGTAGTTATGAAAAAACTCTTTACTTTAATTTCAGTGGCTGCGCTGGCACTTGCCGCCCAAGCCAATGTGTTAACCGTTTGTGATCCTGGAGCCGAAGATGGCTACCAGTCAGCAGTTATTCCCGTGTATGGCCTGTGGGCCGACACCGAGGGGACAATGGGCCAAATGATTTATCCCGCCGAGATGCTTGAGGAGATGGTTGGCAGCGAAATCAGTGAGGTGAAGTTCTTCACGACCGCCTACTGGTATCAGAACTATGGTGATCCCACTCAGGCCGGCAATAGCGCCTACATCTCTTTTGCCAATGCCACGATCCAGTTGTCGATGAAGGTCGTTGATGAGACTGGCATTGAGACGCTGATCGAGGGCGCCACCGCTGTAGCTACCACGGTTCCCACTGTCGGTGACGACAACATGACGTTCGTTCTCGACGAGCCCTTCGTTTATGAGGGTGGCAACCTGCTGCTTGAGTGCAAGGTTATCGAGACCGGTTCTTATGGCACGACTTTTTTCTACGGCGCTGGAACCGAGGAAGGCTCTAACTCATCGTACTATGGCTACAATAGCTTTGGCGGTTGGACCGAGTACCCCCTTGACTTCTTGCCCATGGCGGCCTTCACCTATGAGGAGGGTGGCGACGAGCCCATCGATCCCGAGAATCCCTATGCCGAGGGTTACTGGCTGATGATTATGGACATGAACGGCAACCCCGTTCCCTACCAGCTGCTGCCCGGTGACAATGGTGACTACACCACCACCGTTGCCCTGAACTACAACGTATTTGGTCCCGTAGATCCTCAGGCTGATGAGCGTCCCATGGTTCCCTTCTACTTCCTCGTGAACGGCGTTCGCTATGGTGCTGAGCAGGGTGAGCAGGTAGCTAACCTGGGTCAGGCTCTGGAGAATCCTCTGTACGACGCTAATGGCTTCTACACCATCCCCGTAGGTTACAACTACAACATAGGTATCGCATTTGGCCCGCAGGGTGACATGTATGCTTACGTAGCTCAGGCTGGCTACACCAGCATCGACGAGCTCAATGCCAAGAGCGTAGCTGGCGTACGCTACTACAACCTGGCTGGCCAGGAGATGCAGGAGGCTAACGGTCTGACGATCGTTGTTACCACCTACACCGACGGCACCACCAGCGCTGTTAAGGTTGTGAAGTAAGAAAAGAAATCTACCAGGAGATTCTATTTGTCTCCTAGATGACTCAGAGCGGCTCCCCCACCACAGGGAGCCGCTCTCACTGCTTAAACACGGATTCCGCAGATTAACGCGGATTAGTAGCACCCCCACTCCCTTGAGCCCACCTCGTCTCTTTTCGTGTCATAGATGTTGCACGGATGGAGGAATCGTGTTAACTTTGTCCCGTCTTAGCGAATGTGTTAAGACATGACAGAATATGTGTGTTAACCCTGAATTAGACCGAGTATGAAGATTGTTATGATAAGGACCTTTGTGGCTGTCGCCGCCTTGCTGGCAGCCCTTGCAGTTCAAGGTCAAGTGCCGCAATTCACATCCCAGTCCTACGACGGCTGGCTCTATAATAGCCCCGTGACTGAAGTCAACACCAGTACTATCCTGGCCAATGAGATTGTGCTGTATACCACAAGCGTGGGGCACACCTTCATGCTCACGTCACCCCAGTTTGATTGCTGGCCAGGCGAGACCATCGGTATGAAGATAACCTGGATCACCGACCAGTGGAACAAGAGCACCTTTGTCATGAGCAAGGTGGCCCTTACCGCGGCCCTGATCGATGATGGCGGCGTGTCAGTCGACTCGGTGACTTGGGTGCCGACCAGCGTGAGCCGCACCAACACGGTGAACCTGGAAATCACCGTACCTCGTGGGCTGCGGTCTGCCAGGCTGCGTTTCGCCTCGTGGGATGCCGACGTGTACAGTTGCGGTGCTGTCCGTCAGATCCTGGCGACAGCCGTGCTGAAGGGGGATGTGAACCAGGACGGTGAGGTAAGTGTTGCCGATGCCAATGCCGTGATCGATGTGATACTTAGTGGCGTTGCCAGTGGTGACGTGATGCCCGATGTGAACGGCGACGGCGAGGTGAGTGTTGCCGATGCCAATGCCGTGATCGACGTCATCCTGCAGTAGGTCAGATGTTATGAAAATGTGGAATTATGCAAAAACAAGTAATAATTTTTGTGAAAATTTGCATCATTCGATTTTTTATTGTACTTTTGCTTGATTTCTTATCGTTAGGCCAAATTGCGCTTCATTTTAGGGGGAGAAAAGATGAAATGTCGCTATTAATGGCGGTTTTGTCGATATTTTTTTCTTAATGAACGTTAAATTTTGGCCGTATTAGAAATTTGTATTACTTTTGCCGAAAATTTTGTCTAATATAGTTTTTTTAAAATTTAGTTAAAATGAAAAAGATTATCTTGACTTTAGCCCTTCTTATGGGCGTGTTTGCTGCCCAAGCTCAGTCGCTGGAGCAGAACAAGTTCTTTGACAACTGGTCGGTAACCTTGAAGGGTGGCGCAATCACCCCGTTCCAGGGTTACGCATTCTGGCCCAGTGCTCGCGGCATCTTCGGTATGGAGATCAAGAAGCAGCTGACTCCGGTCTTTGGTCTGGGCGTTGAGGGTGAGGCCACCATCAACACCACCAGCTGGCAGAAGGAGCCCAACTTCTGGGGTCCCAAGAGCCCGAACATCATCGACCACACCATGGCCGGTATGTTTGGTACCGTTAACCTGAGCAACCTCTTCGGTGGTTACAAGGGCAAGCCCCGCGTATTTGAGCTCGAGGGCGTTATCGGTGCTGGTTGGCTGCACGCCTTCCACCGCACTGAGTCGGCCAACTTCTATGGCAACGACTACAACAGCTGGTACACCAAGGCTGGTGCCAACCTGAACTTCAACTTCGGTGAGAGCCGTGCTTGGACCTTCAGCTTGAAGCCCGCTGTTGTTTGGGACATGAATGGCGACATCATGATTCCTTATCGCTACAACCTGCCCGCACGTCAGACTTGGGAGGGTGAGCCCCGTAACGGCAAGAGCCAGATGAATGCTAACCACGCAGCTGTAGAGCTCGAGGCTGGTATCACCTACCACTTCAAGGGTAGCAACGGCGAGCGTTACATTACCTTCTGCCCCTACAAGTACAGCCAGGATGACATCGACGCTCTGAATGGTCAGATCAACGGTCTGCGTAGCCAGCTCAACGGCCTGCAGGGTGACCTGGATGCCGCTAACGCTCGCAACGCTCAGCTGCAGCGCGACCTGGATGCTGCTCGCAAGGCTCCCAAGCCCGAGACTCAGGTTGTTGACAAGAGCGCTCAGTACATGAACGTCCTCGTTCACTTCAAGGTTAACAAGACCAACATCACTGCTGACCAGCAGCCCAATGTTGAGCGCGTTGCCATGTATCTGAAGAACAACCCCACTGCCACTGTTGACATCAAGGGTTATGCTTCTCCCGAGGGTCCCAAGGACAACAACATCCGTCTGGCCAATGGCCGTGCCGAGGCTGTGAAGAACATGCTCATCAACAAGTACAAGATTGATGCCAACCGCATCAAGGCTCAGGGCTGTGGTGAGACCGACATGTTCCAGGAGCTGAGCTGGAACCGCGTATCGATCTGCGAGCTCATCGTTAAGAAGTAATTCCTGACGTTGACCGATCGAACCGACGGTTAAACAAAAAAATCGCCCCGCTGACAAACGTCGGCGGGGTTGATTTTTTTGGTCTCGCGCCTAGGAGGCTAACTCCTAACAGCCTTTAGGCTTTTTAGGGGTTGAGCATTCTGAGGTGTGACTGGTCGAGCGAGCTGCCGTAACGTTCCTTGATGATGAGTCCGACGGGGTCTCCGCGGTTGATGCGGTCGATGGTGATGCGCTGGAGCGAGTCGTTGAGCAGGCTGTCCTGACGCACCATGCGCAACTCGTCATCGCGCTTGAGCGATGAGTCGGCGGCCATGTTGAGGTACTCCTGCCAGGTGGCGAGCCGGGCATCCATGATGCCATTGCGCTGGTTGATGTAATGCAGGTACTGACTGTTGCTGGGGCTGCCGGTGATGGTCCAGGACGAGGGGTTGATGCTGATGTGTGTGTCACCACTCTCGAGGACGAAATAGAAGGGCTGGGTGGTGTCGTTGTCCCAGCGGATGATGGCCACCTTAGGCTGGTCGGTCTGGCCTGTGAACGTGAAGCTGCCGTTGTGGATTCTCGCAGCCCCGGAGAGCCTGAGCCGATTGTAGGTCCCCTCGAGCACGAGCAGGGTCGCGCTGTCGTGGCGCAACTGCTTGTCGACGTTGCAGGTGACGCGGTAGTCGATGCCCCGAGGACGATTGTCGCAGCCCGTGATGGCCATTAGGGCAAGAAGTGAGGAGATGGTCAGGATAAACTTTTTCATGGCTGCAAAAATACGAAATCTTTTGAAATCTCACTAGAAAAGGCTACCTTTGCGAGCAAAAGAGAAAACCCAACACAGATATCACATTGACAATGAGAATCAACAGACGACATGGCATGGCGCTGTTATTGATGGCGCTCATGACGCTGCCCATTGCGGCACAAAAGCAGTTCACGCTCGAGGACCTGAACTTCGGCGGACATAATTACCGGCAGATGATACCGCAGAACCGTACCCTCGCCTGGTGGGGTGACCAGCTGGTGCGGTTCTCGAGCCAGCGTGACAGCTGCTGGACGGTGAATCCCGCCAATGGCAAGGAAAAACTGCTGTTCACCGTGAATCAGCTCGACAAGAAGGGCGGTCGCTTGGGTGATGACTCGCAGCGAATCATGTTTGTTGAGTCGTTGCCCTATCCTGGAGAGCCGCTGGCTGTGGCTTGGAACAAGGGCCGCATGCTCGTTAACATCAAGACGGGTAAGGTGGTCTGGAGCCAGCCTGCGCTTGGCACTACCCAAGCCAGCGAATGGAACGCCGCGAGCCGTGCCACCGCCTATGTCAAGGACGACAACCTGTTTGTCGCCGATGGGGCTGGCACGATCCGCCAGGTGACCCATGACGGCTCGCGTGACATGGTCTACGGCCAGAGTGTGCACCGTAACGAGTTTGGCATCGAGGGCGGTCTGTTCTGGAATCCGCAGGGCACGCGCCTGGCCTTCTACCGCATGGACCAGAGCATGGTGACCGATTATCCGCTGGTCGACGTGCCTGAGCTCGACGACACGACCCGTGTGATTGCCGCCCCGGCACCCGAGAAATACCCGATGGCAGGCCAGACGTCTCACTTGGTGTGGGTGGGCGTGCTCGACGTGGCCACGGGCGACACCGTGTATCTCAAGGCCGGCGATCCCACCGACCGTTACTTCTCCAACATCTCGTGGCATCCCGACGGTCGCATCATCTACATGATGGAGGGCAACCGTGACCAGAACGTTGTGGACCTGGTGGCCTATGATGCCGTGACCGGTGACCGCATCGCCACGTTGTACCACGAGTCCCACCCCAAATATGTGGAGCCGCAGCATCCCATCACGTTCCTGCCTTGGGACAAGGAGAAATTCATCCTGTGGAGCGAGAAGGACGGTTATAACCACCTGTATCTGCTAGACACCAGCGGCCACCAGCTGAAGCAGCTTACCAGCGGCCACTGGGTGGTGATGGATTTGCTGGGTTTTGACGCCGCAAAGCAGTCGGTCATCATCAGTGCCAATGCCGAGAATGCTATCCAGCAGAATCTGTACCGCGTGGACGTTGCCACTGGCAAGATGGTCCGCGTGGACGAGGGCGGCCGTGGCTGGCACACGGGCACGCTGAGCGCCAGTGGCCGTTACCTGATCGACAACTATCAGGAACCCGATGTGCCCCGTAATATCGCTATTGTGGACACCCGTAACGTGAAACAGCTGCGCTACTTCACGGCTCCCGACCCCTGGCAGGGGTATGCTGTGCCTGAGTACCGGAGCGGCACCATCAAGGCCGCCGACGACAGCACTGACCTGTATTACCGCATGGTGATGCCCGTGGGCTTTGACCCGTCCAGGAAGTATCCCGCGGTGGTCTATGTCTATGGCGGACCTCATGCCCATAACGTGGATGCCCGCTGGCACTGGGACAGCCGCAGCTGGGAGACCTATATGGCCCAGCGTGGTTACCTTCTGTTCATTCTGGACAACCGGGGCAGCGAGAACCGTGGCCGAGACTTCGAGCAGGCCACATTCCGCCAGCTGGGGCAAGTGGAGATGCAGGACCAGATGCGAGGCGTCGACTACCTGCGCACGCTCAACTATGTGGATACTGCGCGCCTGGGTGTGCACGGCTGGAGTTTTGGCGGCTTTATGACCATCAGCCTGATGACCAACTATCCTGACGTGTTCAAGGTAGGCGTGGCCGGCGGGCCCGTGATTGACTGGAAGTGGTATGAGGTGATGTATGGCGAGCGCTACATGGACACGCCTCAGACCAATCCCGAGGGCTATGCCCAGACCAGCCTGCTCAACAAGGCCGCCGACCTGAAGGGCCGCCTGCAGATCATCATCGGCCTCAATGACCCGACCGTCGTGCCCCAGCACGCTTACAGTTTCCTGAAGGCCTGTATCGCAGCCGGTACGCAGCCCGACTTCTATGTGTATCCGGGTCAGGGTCACAATATGCGCGGCCACCAGAGCGTTCACCTGCACGAGCGCATCACCCGCTACTTCGACGACTACCTGAAGTAATCAGTGTCAGCATCTGTGATTGCGGCAGCAGAGCAGCAATCAGTGACAGCTTCATGGCCCCGAAAGGCAACGCAAAAGTGCCTCGGGGCTTTTCTGTTTGGGGCGGTTGAATCCAGAAAAGATGCGAATTATTACTGTCCGGGGAATGCGTCGAAGACGCAAGCGGTTCGAAGAACCGATTTCA